>JAZLAC010000039.1:0-64144 GCA_045612965.1 Bacteroidaceae bacterium
GAGATACATTGCAACTGTTGTGGATTTAATTTTCCGACCTACTATGGTGATGCCTATGGAAAGAATTGTATAGAAATACATCACAAAAAACCTATATTTCAGTATCTAGATAATTCCTTCGAACAACAAGTAGCAAGAGCTCTTGAAAATCTACTCCCTGTTTGTCCTAATTGTCACCGGGTTATACATAAGAACCATATAGGTTGCGATGACCTTGCAAATTTCATCAACGACATTCAGCGAAGAAGAGCTTTATAGAATCTATTCAATATCATATTAATTAGAAAAGGCGGACTAAATCCGCCTTTTCAATCTTTGCATAATCCATCAACCCTCTTTACTATCGTCGATTTCGGTAGCGCCATGGGTCGGGAGTCATAAACTTCTCGAACTCCTCCATGTTGGTGATGCACTCGATATTTTGTTTCTTCTCGAGCCATTTCTTGATGGTAGGTCGATCAAAGTACAACCTATTACCCTGACGGATAAACGGGATGTCGTGGCACCTCACCGTGCGATACACCGCAGATTTGGATTTGCCAAGTAGCTTGCAAACATCCTCCACGCTCATCAGCTCTCCTTCGAGTGGCTGTAGCTGTTGCTTCTCGCGAACTGTCTTTTCAAGTGCTTCAATTCTCTCTACCAGATTTTGAATGAGCTCCGGCATCTGCTCAAATGATACAACTTTAGCTTCCATTTTGTTATTGTTTTTAAGTGAATTCATATTAAGGATAGGAGGGAGTTGATGGGAAGGTTTGTAACAAGGTCATTTTTTGCGATTGTCTGCTAAAAGCATAGGAATATCTGCCCAAAGAGGTCGGACAACGGCACAAAAAAAGCAGAGGTATTGCCTCTGCTTGGGGTTAATAGGATAATAATCCTTTATTATTTGTTTATTAGTTCTAATAATTGAGTTGTTGAAATAGCCTTGGTTTTATACTTATAATAAGCATAGAGTACGTTTGCCTTATTTTGTGTTCGCTTATCGTCTGTCACAAAATAATCACAGAATGTTGCGTGGTATGCGTGATTGGCGTCGTATAATCTTGCAAGTGTTGATCTTGTGGTTAGTTTATCTTGCCAAAATCCTAACATATCCATTGCATTAAAAAATGAATTGAAGGCTTCTTGTCGATTGTTGCAAGATGATACAATATATTGTTCTATGAAATCTAAATGATTTGCGAGAAGTTGTTCAGGGGTGTAATTATTGATTATTCTTCTATCAATCTTAAAATGTTCTATTATTTCATTTTTATAGACCATTTTACCACAGCTATTTTTCTCCATCTGCTTTAAAGCTGCAATAAAAGGATTGCTAAAGTCTTGGAATACTGCAAAAGGACTTCGTTCGATAATAGACAACTCGCGATTATTATTATTTATTATATAACTATCTTTTGATAATCGTGACAATATATTCAACCTATTATCTTTTAATTCCGCAAGTCTATCCCCAGACTCCAATAGTTCCTCAATATGAACATAAGAAAAAGGGTATATAATTGAATCCTTTGTTGGAAGTTTAATTTTACCCTCTTCTATATTGATTATAACATTGTTATCCAGATATATGAACATTGTTGTTTTGAGTTATATACACCCTATTCCTCAAAATAATCACTATCTATTTGTTTGATCTCATACACCTGACGAGATGATACGCCGAGATTATACTCTATCATATATTTGCATAGTTGTTCACCATCAATTAACACGATCTTTGATTGAACCTCTTTAGCACACTTCTTTGCTTCGTCAGTAAAAGTTGATGTTGTGATGAATACACCTTTTGATGCATGTTTCATATTTATGGCACCAACAAAAGCCTGTATTTCTTTTCGCCCAACAGTTCCCTTTTCCCATCGTTTTGCTTGTATATAAATAGTATCAAGGCCTAATTTATCCTCTTTGATTACACCGTCTATTCCCTCGTCGTGTGAATATTGGGTTACGCTGGCCGCATCCTCAAAACTACCACCATATCCCATTTTTACGAGCAACTCAAGTACTAACTTCTCGAAAAACGACGGAGACATTTCCAATATTTTTGTCAATAAATCTTGTGCGAGGGCACTATTTATTTGCCTAAAAGCATCATCAATCAAGTCTGTGGGAGTACTCTCTTCTACTTGATTGTTTGAATTATTTATAGGCTTTACATCTGTTGTTGGTTTATCGGTTCTTCTTGTTGCAAACGATGCAAACGATGGGATTTGCAGCAAATCTGTTTTATCAAAACCATCTTCATGTTCCAACAAAAACTTCTTACCAAAATCATTGATAACATATGTACCTCGTTTGGGTGCATTGATAAGCCCTGCTTGTAGAAAATATGACACCGTCCACGACACTCTGTCGGAAACCATTGTCTTTTTCCCACTTTTAATTAATGCATTGGCATCCTCTGCAGACAATTTGAAATAGTTGATGACATACGTACGCAATAGCTCTTGCGTATATATTTTGCCATCACTTAAACATTTAAGGCACGGAAGAAAGAAATTGTCAAATCTAGGTATCATAGTTTTCTCGTTTTATTTCTTTGCCAAATATACAAATAATTATTTTAAGGCAAGCTCTTTATAAATGATTTTCTCAATGATATGCATACCATTATTGAAAGTACAATTCTCTTCGCCCTGTTATTGTAGCTCGTTGCAACTCATTGCGCCTCATTGCACTCCATTGCAAACTTAGCGAGATATTTTTGTTGAAGACATTAAAGCATAAAAAAATCCCGAAAGTCGAGTCTAACTTTCGGGATTTATTCGTCTATTTTTGTAGGATTTTCTGTCGCTTTTTGTAGGCGTTAGCGTTTATTAGTGTGCATTAGAGGGCGTTTGTTACTTCTCTTCCAAAAAAGTTCAAAAACCTCAGTTAAATTAGCTTTGATATATGCTATGCGATAACATAACAATGCTCTCTTATAGAAGAAAGAATAATCTGCCAATGTGTGTTTCCGACGTTCAATTTCAGTCTTTATTATCCTTATGGCAAGCCTATAGCTCTCTTTGTCCTCGACACTCATATTCTTGATATAATCGTTTATTAACGTTGCCTGATGCTGGTAAACCAATAACCCACGTGTTTCTTTAAGGACAGATTCAACATACTCTATTTTAGCATATATAGGGTAAGTAAGAGGGCGAACCTCTGTCATCTTCAGATATGTATAGATATAGGGATTAAGCAGAAGACTATGACTGAATGCAACACAGGCAACAAGCTCTTCAAAATTCTGCGGCTTTATTTGAAGCAAATCATATTTGTCCCAATTGGATTCCATCATATACACTCCGTCTGTATTACCCTTGGATAGCAGCTCATATGTTTCATCATCATCAAGAGGTATTGACTCTATGTCGATTCTGTCTGCCACAAAAGCAAATAGTTCCCTTGCATCTGCTTCTTTCATTCTTCACATATCTTTCTGTTTATTTTAATGTATAACTGATTGAATTTCACAATTGGTTGACCGAGATAGGTAGAAGTATTGTAATTTTTCTCTTTAGCATATTCAACAACTTGATTTCGTATTTCATCAGGGTAATATATGCTTAGTATTTTCTTATTTAGCAACTCATCCCAGGGTGTGGGAATACAAAATTTATTTATGTCAGCTATTTGAGATATACCCAATGAAATGGCAACCAAGCTATGATAGAAATCACCAAGTTCAGGTATCGGTTCTACACACAATCCTGATTTTATATCGTCTATAAAGCGCTTAATGGATAATAGATCTTCTTGAAGTCCTAACTCTATGATGTAATCTAATTCTGTTTCTAAAAACACAGAATACAATGATGATGGCGTTCCAAAGTGTTTTTCAAATCCCCACCTTGTTTGAAATTTCAACGACTCAATTGCACTTTTTCTCTTGAGGGCATCCTTTCGATTTTGGTTTTTCTTACTAGCCATACTTAACTATAATTATTGGTTCTCTCTCTATATATATATACGAAGACTTATCGCTATTCACTGTAAAAAATGACTTTGATATGCAAAAACTTTGCATACCATAGCAAAAATATAACCTTAATTTATAAAAATGGCTTCATTATCTTGTAACTGTCTATTGACCGATTTAAGGTTACCCTTTGAGTTCAGTCACTACGTGTATCGACCTTTGATTCCGTTCGATAGGTCAAGCTTAAGCAAGTGGAGATTTGTTGTCGTATCAACAAAAGATTGTTGACGTATCATCAAGACTTTGTTGTCACATCATCAAACTTTTGATGTTGCTACAACAAGAATATTAGTCATAACTATGGAGCAGAAAAACGGTGAACGGTGAGCGAATGGTAATTGGAAATCAGAAAACATATTAAATGAAATACTGTTGTGTGGTTCAACCCAAATCGGTCATTAGACTGTTACGCGCTAATGATCGATTTGTTTTTTACCTTTGACCCTCCGTCTTAGAAAGAAATCCGCTAAATGATAAGAGATTTGAGGTTCAGATAGCTCTGTTTATTCGTAGACACTCATCAAGCTAAAGCAGTCAGTGTTATATTTCACTATACAAAACATCCCCACAAACACTTTGTACAGTGCCTGTGGGGATGAGTGTATATTATATATAAGGTGCTCTTACTTAATCACAACCTTAACTTCGTTTAAGTTGTTTGCGTTCGGCATAGTCAAAGTAACTTTGCCTCTGCTCTTACTTAATCACAACCTTTTTGCCACCGATGATGTAGATGCCCTGGGGCAAGGATGTCGGAGAGGCGGTGTTGCCCACGAGCTGGCCGCTGGTGTTGAAGATGGGCATGGGACCGTTCTCTGCCGATGGGGTGGTGCAGGGAAGGTCCTTGATGCCAGTCTCCACATTGTCGGTATATGAGAAGCGGAGTTTGTAGCCATAGGTTCCGCTGGCGGGGAGCTTGTACTTGTCCAGCACTCCTGCACCACAAGAACCATTGCCTATGCCGAGCTGTGCGTAGTCGAAGTTCACCCAGATATCGTCCGATGCCTGCATGTTCCACTGGTGCAGATACTGGTGCTTGTACTCATCGGTATAGTTGTCCACGGTAATGTTTACCTGTCCCTCAGCAGAAACGCGGATACCATTGCCCTGGGCATTGTAGAAGGTAATCCAGCGGAGGTCCTGACGGTCGCCAGAGGTCTGGGGACGAACGTAGTCAACATGGAAGTCGCTGACTGGCAAGTCGTAAATTCCAAGGTCTGCACCCTGCTTGCGATCGATGGTATTGTCCAGAGGACCACGTGCATAGTACTGTGTCATGGACAGATCGGAGTTGAACTGCATGAGCATGCCTATGCGGCGTAGTGATTTGCTGTTTACGGTGTACTGTGCGTCGAAGAGTACAGTACCATCGGCATTTACGGTGTAGATAAATTTGTAGCTACACAGGCTGCCACTACCGTTTTCGGTGATGGTGACGGCAGATTTGTCGGAATTGGCAGATACGCTGAAGGATCTGCTGCTAATGCCATTGCCCGTGCTGTAGGCAGGATCTGTGCCATAGGGTGCGTCGTTCTCTACCCAGCGGTAGTTGCTATAGGCAGGTGCCGTGTTGCCGTTGGTATTTTCGGGAATTACATCCACTCCACCCTGCTGCCATGAAGTGATACCCTTGGAAGTGCTCACCTTCATGCTGATGTCCTTACCCTGGATGATATAGAGTTCTCCGCTATAGGTCACGGAAAGAGGTTCTGCTACCTGGGCAGCGGGAAGTGCAGGACGCTCGCTAAGAATGTACTGTGTGGCTGCTATGCGATGACCTGCCTGGGCCCATGGTGTTTCCTGGCTGAGTGCAACGTAGACGTTGAGCAGATATTCTCCCTCTTCAGCAGTAGTGCCGTAGGGGATGTCTACCTGCTGGGTAGTACCTGAAGCGAAAGAAGCAAGCACCATGCTGCCGTCCTGCACTACCTTGCCGTTCAGGAGAAGTTCCCATCCCAGGGTCATTCCCTGAAGATTGAGGCTCTCGTATGCATTGGTCACAGAAATGCTCTGGTTCTGCTTGTCCAGCGTGCCAAACTTAATGTACTGGTAGATGCGCTTCACCTCGGCAAGCTTGCCGGTGGGCTGACGGTCGGCGGTGATGATACCGTTGTTCACGAAGTTGCCCTGGTGAGGTGCCTGGGGGTAGTCGTTACCGTTGCGGTACTTGTTGTAGCCGTTCACCTTCAGTTCGCCTGCCTTTTGGTCCTGATAAGACACTATTGCCTGGTCAACCCAGTCCCAGATACAGCCGCCCATACCGTTCGTGCTGCTTTCCATAACATCCCAGTACTCCTTGAGATTGCCCACGGAATGACCCATGGCATGGGCATACTCGCACATGAAGTAGGGCTGGCCTACACGGTCAACATCTCTCTGCACGGTGGGTACATCGCGGTACATGACACTATAGATGTCGGTGGGAGAAGTATATGCACGGGTAGCACCCTCGTAGTGAATGGGGCGTGGGTCAAGGGCACGAGCTGCATTGTAGGCGTGGGTGAAGTTTACGCCGCCGTCGCTCTCGTTGCCAAGGCTCCATGATACGATGCTTGAATGGTTGCGGTCGCGAAGAACCATACGCTCCACACGGTCAACGATAGGACCACGCCATGTGGGAGAGGTGTGTATGCGTCCGCCGTTGTTCCAGTTCATGTGGAACTCCACATCGGCCTCGTCCATGTGATACAATCCCAGGAAGTCCATCATGGCATTCATCTTGGGGCTACGTGGATAGTGGCTTGAACGCACGATATTTACATTGTTCTGCTTCATCAGTGTAAGGTCCTTCCACATGGTTTCAATGTCCATGGTACGACCCTTCAGAGGATGGGTATCCTGGGTGTTCACACCCTTCATGAGGACGCGCTTGCCGTTTACCAAGAACTGGCTGTTCTTGATCTTGGCACAGTTGAAACCGAACTTGGTGGCAAAGGTGCTTTCCTCCTTGCCATCAGCATCCTTCTGTACCACCTCCACGGTGTAGAGTGTGGGAGAGTCGCTTGTCCAGGGCATGAGGCCAGTAAGACCTTCGAAGGCAAGGGTAAGGGCCTTCTCCTTTTCTGTAGCGATGAAAGAGGCCTCGCCTGTCTTTGTGTCCATTACATTACCGTCGGGAGAGAGGAGACGTACCTCGTAGGATTTTGTTGTCTCCATGCCATCCCTGTTGTCCAGGGTAAGGTTTACTAACATATCGCCCGATGTGGCATCCTCAGACAACTGAGACTTGATATGGTGGTCACGAACGAACACCTTGGGTACGGCCATCATGTATACATCGCGGTGGATACCGCTCATGTGCCACATGTCCTGACCCTCGAGATATGAACCGTCTGTCCAGCGGATAACACGCACGGATAGGTTGTTCTCGCCAGTGCGTACATGCTTGCTGACATCAAACTCGGCATCCATGTTGCCACCCTCGGTATAACCTACATAATTGCCGTTTACCCACACGTAGGCACCAGAGTAGATACCATCGAAGTGAAGAAGCACGCGCTCCTTGTCCCAACCCTCGGGCAGGGTGAAGTTGCGGCGATAACTGCCTACACTGTTCACCAGACCTCTCTTCATAGAGATGTATGGTGGATTGTCGGCAAATGGATAGTTAACGTTTATGTAGAGAGGATCGCCATAGCCATGCATCTCCAGACATCCAGGCACTACCATATCGTCCCACTTGGAGGCATCCACATCGTTGCCATAGAATTCCTCCTCGGGCATCTCCATGCTGTCGTCAAGTACGTTCCATATCAGTTTCCATGTGCCGTTAAGACTCATCCAGCGGCTGCTGGAAACGGGGTCCAGCCAAGCATGGTTGTAGCGCTTGTCGGCACGCATCACGTCGGTTGACTGATAGGGTATGTAGGTGGCATGACCCTTTTCCTTGTTCTGGCCAAATATCTTCTCATCTTGCCAGAAGAGACCCTGTGGCAGGTTGTCGTTGTTTACCTTGGTGAAACTAAAATAGGTATCTGTAACTGATGCATCCTTAGTAAAGTAGATTTCCAAACTCTCGTTTACAGCCATATAGTAGTATTCCAAATTTGGAGACCACTTGTTGCCATTATTTTTGGCAACTTTAAGCTGATAGGCATCTTCTTCACCTTCAACCTCCAAAATTTCAAACATCTGATTATAGTTTGGATAATCTTCGGCATTATCAGCATTCCATTGCAATACTCCTTTACCACTTTCAAAAGCACAGTCTATGCATTTATTGCATGTCTCGTTAAGCAACTGGAACCAAGTTGTTGTTCCTTTCTGGTACATGGGAACATTGATCTTCCACATCTGGCTATAAGCCTTCTCCTGTACTGCCTCAACAAAGATCTTGGCATCGTTTTCCTTACTTCCACCATTAGACAATACCAAACCGGTATTATTGTTCTTTATAATATAGGTAAAATACGGGAGTGGAGCTTTGTTATCATCCACATGTATTATCTCCTTCAGTTCGAAGTAGGTGCTGGTGTTGCTCAGGTCGCCCTTCATCCATAGTTCACCGTTTTCGTATTCGGTCAGCACCTTGCCATTGTCACCGGCACACAACAACTGTATGGCAGAACCTGCAATACCTGGAGAATGGATATTGAAAACCTGGTTCTCGTTGTTCAGGTTGGGCTTCCAGTGAAGGAGTTTGCCTGGTGCCTTTTCATGCTTCAGAGCCATGTCTATGCTCAACTTGGAACCCATGTTGTAAAGACCATAGTTTCCCTCTGTTCCGTCGCTGATAAGAGCCCAGTACTGACTCTTGTCGTTCTCATCAAGATCGCCCATTACAATAGCGGCATCGGGATTGTGATTGCCAGCGTTGGTCATGGCCTTGCCCGTGTTGCTGGACACAATACGGTAGATGCTGCCCACCGTCTGAGAACTGGCACTAAGTGCAAAGAAACCCGACAATAGCATAATCGGAATTCTCTTTGTTGTTAAGTTTGATAGTTTAATCATAACACAAATTATTAAGGTTATTGTTATTTATATTCACTCAAATTGCGGCAATACTTGCCTCCGAACATGCAATAAAGGCCAAGCAACACGAAAGGTACGCTGAGCAACTGACCCATATTGAACATCATGCCCGATTCGAAATCCACCTGGTTCTCCTTGGTGAGTTCCACGAATATTCTGGAGAAGAAGATGAGGAACAGGCAAATACCGAAGTAGAAACCCGAACCCACACGGATGTCGAACAAAGGCTTGGCCTGCTGAGAAGAGGCGTATCTGTCGGTTATGCCCTTCTTAAGCGAGGCGCGGTATATTATCCATTCTATAACAAAGAACGATGCATAGCACAGAGCCTCGTACAACTGGCCGGGATGACGTGGAAGGGTGTCCACACGCTCGAAGATGAAAGCCCAGGGCACATCGGTGGGACGACCTATGATTTCGGAGTTCATCAGGTTGCCCATACGTATGGCAAATGCACAGATTGGGGTAACTATGGCCACATTGTCCAAGACGTGCATCAGGTTCAACTTTACCTTGCGCGAATACAGTATTATCGCCAGCATAAGGCCAAAGGTGCCTCCATGCGATGCAAGTCCTTCGTAACCGGTAAAGTGCCATTCGCCATCGGCAAACTTGCGCATGGGCAGGAGCATCTCCATGGGTCGTGACAGATAGTACTCCGGCTCATAGAAAAGGCAATGACCCAGGCGTGCACCTATCAGTATGCCCAGGAAGCAGTAGATGAACATGGGTTCGAACTTGTCCTCGCCCAACTTCTGCTCCTTGAACAGATAGTGCATCAACTGATACACGGCCAGCAAACCCAGGCACCAGCAAAGGGAGTACCACCTCACCTCCACAGGGCCAAGGCTGAAAGCCACCACATCGGGATTCCAAAGAATATATCCAAGTATATTCATACCATATTATACATTGAAGCGGAAGTGCATGATGTCACCGTCCTGAACAAAATATTCCTTGCCTTCCACACCCATCTTGCCGGCTTCGCGAACGGCGGCTTCGCTTCCGTAGTGGATATAGTCGTCGTACTTGATAACCTCGGCACGGATGAAGCCCTTTTCAAAGTCGGTGTGAATGACACCTGCACACTGGGGTGCCTTCCATCCACGACGGAAGGTCCATGCCTTTACTTCCATCTCGCCTGCGGTGATGAAGGTCTGAAGGGTGAGAAGGCTGTAGATGGCCTTGATGAGACGGTTGCAACCGCTCTCGGTCAAACCCATATCCTCCAGGAACATCTGCTTCTCCTCGTAGGTCTCCAATTCGGCAATGTCTGCCTCTGTCTGTGCACTGATGATGAGCATCTCGGCATCCTCGTCCTTGATGGCCTCTGCCACGCGTGCGGTGTGCTCGTTGCCGGTGGATGCACTCTTGTCGTCAACGTTGCACACATAGAGCACTGGCTTGGCGGTGAGAAGGAAGAGCGACTTGGCTGCTGCCTGCTCGTCCTCGGTGTCAAAGGTTACGGTGCGGGCACTCTTGCCCTCGAGAAGAACCTTGCGATAGGTGTCTATCACGTCCATCTCTATCTTTGCCGCCTTGTCGCCACCCACACGGGCAGCCTTCTCCACACGCTTGGCACGGTTCTCCAGTGTCTCCAGGTCCTTCAACTGAAGTTCCATATCGATGATTTCCTTGTCGCGAACGGGATCCACGCTGCCGTCTACGTGAACAATGCCAGAATCGTCAAAGCAACGCAAAACGTGTATGATGGCATCGCACTCGCGGATGTTGGCAAGGAACTGGTTGCCCAGGCCTTCGCCCTTGCTGGCTCCCTTCACAAGGCCGGCAATGTCCACTATATCGCATACGGCGGGAACTATACGACCAGGCTTGACAATCTCTGCCAACTTGGTCAGACGCTCGTCGGGCACACTTACCTGACCCAACTGTGCATCTATGGTGCAGAAGGGGAAATTGGCTGCCTGTGCCTTGGCGCTGGAAAGACAATTGAACAATGTTGATTTGCCCACGTTGGGCAGTCCTACAATACCTGCTTTCATTTCTTATATTACTCCTTTATTTATTATTTCCTTTTCTTATTATTTATATTGTATTATCTCGTCGTATTCCGAAGGGCAACGCGTCGTGATGCATTAAGCCTCGCGTCGTGATGCATGAGTCTTCGCATCGTGAAGCGATTTCACGTCCCTTGGAAAGACTTTTATCAAAGTCCAAGTTTCTCGGAAATCTCCAGCATGCGATTGATGGATACTATAGCCTTCTCTGCCACCTGGGCATCTACATGTATCTCTGGTGCCTCGTTCTTCAGGCAATCATATAGTTTCTGCATGGTAACGAGTTTCATGTAAGAGCACTCGTTGCATGCACAGGTGCTGTCGCTTGGAGGTGCGGGGATGAAGGTCTTCTCGGGACATGCCTTCTGCATCTCGTGAAGGATACCGCTCTCGGTGGCTACAATGAATGTATCCGAAGAATCGTTGATACTGTACTTAAGCAGGGCGGCGGTAGAACCTACCTTGTCGGCCAACTTCACCACCGTTCCCTTGCACTCGGGATGTACCAGCACCTTGGCATCGGGATACTGCTTCTTAAGTTCCAGTATCTTCTCCACGGAGAACTTCTCATGCACATGGCATGCACCGTCCCACAGAAGCATGTTTCTGCCTGTTATACTATTTATATATCCACCCAGGTTGCGGTCGGGGCCAAAGATGATGGGAGTGTCCTGAGGCAACGACTCCACTATTTCGCGAGCATTGCTGCTGGTAACCACTATGTCGGTAACCGCCTTGGTGGCCGCCGTGGTGTTTACATAACTTATAACGGTATGACCGGGATGCTCGGCAACGAACTCGGCAAACTTATCGGCAGGACAACTCTCCGCCAGAGAGCAGGTAGCCTCCAGGTCGGGTACAAGCACCTTCTTGTCGGGACAAAGTATCTTGCTTGTCTCGCCCATGAAGTGCACGCCACACATTACTATTATGTCGGCATCGGTGGTGGCTGCCTTCTGTGCCAATGCCAGAGAATCGCCAACGAAATCTGCCATATCCTGAATCTCACCGTCCGTATAGTAGTGCGCCATTATCACGGCATTCTTCTCACGGCACATCCTGCGTATTTCTTCCTTAATGTTCATATTATTATCCTTTTTATTTTAATTTTCTTAATCTATGATGATAATGATACGGTGTTGATAGTGTAGATAACTCCCGACATCATTATGCCTAACTCTCTATTTTATTATCCTTTAAGCCTGTTCAAAGACATGTTGATAAGGGTGGAAATAACCGTGTTTATAGTCTTTTTTGCTATGTTTATAACTATTTCTTCCTGTTTTTATCTTCATCAATATTGAGGTTATGCAAGGCTTTTGAACATAGTTATCAACACGAATGTAGATAACTTTTCTGCATGAAATCCCATATTATCATACCTGCGGTGACGGAAACATTCATGCTATGCTTGGTACCGAACTGTGGTATTTCCAGGCATCCGTCGGCCATGTCCACGATGTGCTGCTGCACACCCTTCACCTCGTTTCCCATGATGATGGCATACTTCTTCTGGGGGTCGGGGGTGAAGTTCTGAAGCATGGTACTGCCCTCGCATTGCTCCACCGCCATGATGGTATAGCCCTCTTTCCTGAGCCACTCCACGGCATCTTCCGTTTGCTTGAAGTACTTCCATTCCACGGTATCTTCGGCACCAAGGGCGGTCTTGTGTATCTCCACATTTGGCGGAGTTGCCGTTATTCCGCAAAGGCATATTCCGGCCAGGCGCATGGCATCTGCCGTACGGAACACGCTACCCACATTGTACAGGCTTCTGACATGATCCAGTACTACCACCAGCGGGTTCTTGTCCGCCAGCTGAAACTCCTCCGCAGAGATGCGTCCCATTTCCGTTACCTTCAGTTTTCTCATTTCTATTTTATTTTGGACCCCTCCCCGACCCTCCCGCAGGGGGAGGGAGAGGTTACCATTAACTGTTATTATTTTCTTTACTATATACTCCCCTCCATACAGGGAGGGGTAAGGGGGTGGGTCTCTCTTTTCAAAGCACTCCTGCCTCAACTTCCCTTACTACTCTTTCCACCAGTTTGTCATCGTTCTCTGGGTCGTATTCCTTCTTGAGCGAGGCATTGAATGTCCATGCGAATACCTGATAGAATCCTGCACGGAAGGGACCAAGGAAGGCTTTTACTATCTCGTACGAACTTTGGTTGCACTCTCGGTCAACGAGTTTTATGAGCAGTTTGCCTTGCGAATATGTTAGTTTCTTCATTCTTGGAGTATAGGTTTTCCATATCTCCTTCTCCACCGCCTTTATGTGCTCGTCCTTGCTTTTCTTGTCGGGAAGGAGTTGCAGGGTTTCGTAGGTCTCCTTTATCAGTGCATTCACCTCCTTGGCAATGGGCAATACCGTCTTTACGTTGTGTACAAGTCTGTTGTACTTTTTCCTTTGCCTGTTGTTCTTGAACTTCAGTGGAGCATATATTGGAAGTTCGGGCAGGAGATACTGGTACATGGTATCACCATCCAGAATGTATGGCTTCAGAATTAGGTATCTTTGCAGTTTAGATGCATTTTCCTGATTTGTTATCTTATCCTGATGCAAGATACTCAATTTCCCGATTACCTGAACAACATCCTCCTGGGCACGGGTAATGCCTGTGAATGTTGCCAAGAGTATCAGTATGACGAGTATCTTTTTCATTCTTGTATCCAGTATCTTTTGCTTTTGTGCAGAGGTCAGTAACTTACACTTGTATCAAATCCAGCCTTCCTGATTTTCTCTGCTATTGCGTCCATAGTTTCGTAGTTGGCCTTTTCCAGGCCTTCTGTTGGCCATTCCCTGTCCAGGGTGTATATCATCACCTGCCTGGGGCTTATTATTTTCAGTGCGTCTATGTATGGTTCTATGTATTTGTCCTTGCAGTTGTCCACGGAGACGAGGTTTCCGTCCTTGTCCCTGACATTGCCCTTCATGAACATTGTCTGCACCACGGCATGGCCGTTCATCCTGGCAAGGTTTTCTATTATGGAGTTAATGTTGTAGTGTCCTGTGGGCTGGTCAACAAGGCGGATATATTCTTCCGACACTGTATCTAGTTTCATCACTGCATTGTCCACCTTCATGAGTGCATCAAAAACCTCCTTACGATGTATCTGGGTGCTGTTGGACAATACCGTTACCTTTGCCTTTGGAAAGTATTTTGAGCGCAATGACAAAACATTGTCCACTATCTCTGAAAACTTGGGGTGCATGGTAGGTTCACCATTGCCGGAGAAGGTCAGTGTGTTCAGGTCTTCTCCGCATTCCTTCATTGCTTCCAGCCTTTCCCTAAGTTTGCATTCTATTTCCTCAACGGTAGGCAAGGGTTTGCTTGGGCGATGGTCCTTGTTCAAACCGCATTCGCAATAGACACAATCAAACGGGCACCACTTGCCATCGCCAGGCATCAGGTTTATGCCAAGCGATATGCCGAGCCTCCTGCTTTTTACAGGACCGAATATGGGTGATTGGTGCAGTATAGTCATATATGTGTTTTTACTTTTTATAGAAACTTGGCATGAAGAGGAACAGTACGGTGTATATCTCCAGACGTCCTACGAGCATATAGAAACTCATCAGCCACTTTATGGCAGGATGTACCATAGAGTAGTTGCTGGCAGGACCTGTCAGCCCGGCACCGGGTCCTATGTTGCTCAGTGCGCTTATGCTGCTTCCGAATGCCGTTGTAAAGTCCATTCCCAGCAATGTCATCACCGATATGGCGAGCATGATCATGATGGCATAGATGACAAGGAAGCACAGGGTGCGTCTCACTCTCTCGTTTTCCATCACACGTCCGCCAAGACTTACGCTCAGTACGGCTCTTGGGTGCAGCTGCTTGATGAATTCGTTTCTAATGGCTTTCAATGCCACCACGAATCGTACCACCTTTATACCACCTGCCGTACTGCCGGCACACGAACCTATTATCATCAGTATAATGGTGGGAATTAGATAAACATCTCCCCACGATACGTAGTCGAACTTCATGGCGGCATATCCCGTACTGCTAATGATACTCGTCACATGGAATAGGGCACTTCGGAACTGTTCCTCCAATCCCATGGGCAATGTATGAAGGCTTTCTGGTGCATGTGATGCAAAGTTGTAAAGCAGCACAAACACCACTACGGCGGTAAGAACTATCTTCACGAATGCATTCAGTTCCTCGTTGCTACGGATTATGTCCCACCTCCTGATTATGGCATAGTAGAACATGCCAAAGTTCAGGCTTGAAAGGAACATGAACACCGCCGCCACATATTCGATGTATGGCGAATTATAGTACGCTATGCTTGCCGTGCGTGTTGAGAAACCGCCTGTTGCCGTTGTGGTGAATGAATGGCAGATGGCATCAAAGGCATTCATGGGACCAGCATAGTAAAACAAGGCACAAACGATGGTAAGCACCAGATATATCATCATCAGCCTCCGTGCCGTTGTGGCTATCTTGGGGCTTAGTTTGTCCATGCCAATTCCCGATGTCTCGGCAGAGAATATCTTGTTGTTGCGCATCTCGCCCGTGGGTACAAGGGCAAAGGTGAATACCACTATACCAAGGCCGCCCATCCATTGCGTTATGCATCGCCAGAACTTAAGTCCGTGGCTGAGTCCGTCTATGTCGGATATCACCGAGGCTCCCGTAGTGGTGAATCCCGACATGGCTTCGAACATGGCATCCTCTATGCTCATTCCTGCCAGCATCATGTAGGGTATCATGCCTATCAGCGAGAAGAGTACCCATGTCAGTGTCACCACCATGAAACTGTCGGCGCGGGAGAAGTATTTGCTTTGGTCTTCGCTTGCATGCCTGGCTTTCCACTTGCCTATGCTCAGTGTTATGCCGCCTATCACGAAACTCAGTGCGGCACACGCCATGAACACCCACCAGTCTTTCTCGTTATGGAAAAGACTGACGGCTCCGGTAATCAGCAGGAATACCGATTCCAATTGAAGCAATGTGCCGAAGATGCTTTTCTTCATTTCTTATCGTAGGCGTGCTTTGGATAGTCGATGGTATAGTGCAATCCTCGGCTTTCCTTTCTTTCCAGGGCATGACGTGTGATCAGGTAACCCACGTTTATCATGTTTCTCAGTTCGCAGATGTCTTTGGTGGGCTTCACG
This sequence comes from Bacteroidaceae bacterium, assembly GCA_045612965.1. Taxonomy (GTDB): domain Bacteria; phylum Bacteroidota; class Bacteroidia; order Bacteroidales; family Bacteroidaceae; genus Physcousia. The sequence continues at coordinate 16,094 of JAZLAC010000039.1, forward strand.
CGCTTGAACAGATGCTCTGTCTCCTCAAAGAGAAGGTCCAGTCGTTCCCATGCACGGTGCAGACGCAGGTCGCTACGCACAATGCCCACATAGGTGGACATTATCTGGTTCACCTCCTTCTTGTCCTGTGCAATGAGCACCTTCTCCTCGTTGGTCAGTGTACCCTCGTCGTTCCACTCGGGTATGTTGTCATTGAACTTATATCCGTCCACCACCTCTATAGAGTGCTTTGCCGCGGCATCGGCATACACCACCGCCTCTATCAGCGAGTTGCTTGCCAGACGGTTGCCACCGTGCAATCCAGTGCACGAACATTCGCCTATGGCATACAGGCGTCGGATGCTGCTCTGTCCGTCAAGGTCCACCTTGATGCCGCCGCACATGTAGTGTGCACATGGCGAAACGGGTATGTAGTCCTTCGTTATGTCTATGCCCAGGCTCAGGCACTTGGCATAGATATTTGGGAAGTGCTTCTTGGTTTCCTCCGGTTCTTTGTGCGTTACATCCAGGCATACATGCTCTATGCCATGAATCTTCATCTCGTTGTCTATGGCACGTGCCACTATGTCGCGTGGTGCCAGACTTAGGCGCTCGTCATACTTCTGCATGAACTCCTTGCCGTTTGGCAATCGCAATATGCCGCCATATCCTCTCATGGCTTCGGTTATCAGGTATGCAGGATGCTTCTCCTTGGGGTTGTACAGGGCGGTGGGATGGAACTGCACGAACTCCATGTCCTGCACCTTGCCCTTGGCACGGTACACCATGGCTATGCCGTCGCCCGTGGCTATTACGGGGTTTGTTGTAGAAGAATATACGGCACCTGTGCCGCCTGTTGCCACCACGGTAACCTTGGACAGATAGGTGTCCACCTTGTCGGTTTCGGGGTTCAGTATGTATGCACCAAAGCATTCCACGTCGGGAGTGCGCCTTGTCACACGTATGCCCAGGTGGTGCTGGGTTATTATCTCCACGGCAAAGTGGTTTTCCAGTACCGTTATGTTCTTGTCCTGGCGCACGGCTTCCATCAGGCCTCTCTGTATCTCAAAGCCAGTGTCGTCGGCATGATGCAGGATACGGAATTCCGAGTGTCCGCCCTCTCTGTGCAGGTCAAACTCCCCGTCTTCCTTCTTGTCAAAGTTCACACCCCATTGTACCAGGTCCCTTATTCCGGCAGGTCCTCCCTTCACCACCTGCTCCACGGCCGCAGGGTCGGAAATGTGGTCACCGGCTATCATGGTGTCCTCGATATGCTTGTCAAAGTTGTCCACCAGCAGGTTTGTCACCGAGGCTATGCCGCCCTGTGCCTTGGAGGTGTTCGATTCCTCGAACGATGTCTTACACACAAGGGCCACCTTGCCCTTGCCGCTCTGGCTCACTTTCAATGCGTAGCTCATGCCTGCTACGCCCCCTCCGATAATGAGAAAATCAAATTTCTTAATCATTTCGTTACTTCCTTGTTTATTTGGTCGTGAATCCAGTGTCCGCCTTTATTTTGTTCTGGTGTGCGCGGAATTCAGTATCCTTAATCTGCACAAAGATATTAAAATAACCTCATACACGCAAGCACGCGCCCGATAATTGCGGTAATTTAACGTGTTTTTCCCTCGACCAGGGTAAGTGTGGTAGGATACAGCATGGGACACAGATGATGCAGATTCGACAGATTTTCACAGATGGAGGTTGTAATATTTAACTTATTATTGTATCTTTGCCTTGATTTCCGTCGCCACAGCGGTGGTGTGAGGAAGGAGTTTACCGAAAAAGGTGTTATTGAAATTATAAATACAAAACATTATAATTATGAGGTATTTACACAATTCCTTGCGGGCACTGTTCCTGTCCCTGTCGGTGTTCCTGTCCTTGCCCATGCTGGCAGAAGAGGTTGAGATTGACGGGATAAACTATGAACTTGTTGCCAAAGTAAAGCAGGCTACTGTTATAGCGAAGAGCAGTGGCAGGTATTCTGGTAAAGTTATTATTCCGGAGTCTGTTGAGCACGAGGGTGCTGCATATAGTGTGACGAGCATAGGGAATCAGGCTTTCGCTTATTGCTCTGGTTTGACCTCGGTTACTATCCCCAATAGCGTGACGAGAATAGGGGAGGATGCTTTCTCTGGTTGCTCTGGTTTGACCTCGGTTACTATCCCAAATAGTGTGACGAGCATAGGGTGGAGTGCTTTCTCTGGTTGCTCTGGTTTGACCTCGGTTACTATCCCCAATAGCGTGACGAGAATAGGGGAGGGTGCTTTCTCTGGTTGCTCTGGTTTGACTTCGGTTACTATCCCAAATAGTGTGACGAGCATAGGGTACCGTGTTTTCTCTGGTTGCTCTGGTTTGACCTCGGTTACTATCCCCAATAGTGTGACGAGCATAGGGGAGGGTGCTTTCTCTGGTTGCTCTGGTTTGACCTCGGTTACTATCCCCAATAGTGTGACGAGCATAGGGTCGAGTGCTTTCCGTGATTGCCCCGATCTCCTTGATGTCTATTGCTATGCAGAGAAGGTGCCTTCTACAGAGAGCAATGCATTTAATGGTTCATATCCAGAATATGCCATCCTGCATGTTCCTGATGCTTCTATTGAGAGTTATAAGACAACTGCGCCTTGGAGCAGTTTTGGCAAGATTGTAGGTCTTTCAGGTGGTGAACCTGAACAGCCCGAAGTGGAGAAATGCGCTACGCCTGTGGTGACTTATGTAGACGGTTGTCTGGAAATTACCTGCGAGACGGAAGGTGCAGAGTTCATAACTGACATTGCTGACAATGACATAAAGAAACACTACGAAAGCAAGATTGAACTCAGCGCCACATACAACATCGAGGTCTATGCCACCAAGGCAAACTACGAGAACTCCGACACCGTGAGCGTGGCGCTCGTATGGGTGGAGAATGGCGATACGGACGTGGAGACTGGCATTATCAGCGTGAAGGCTGTCCCAGTGCTTGTTCAGGGCAATGGCGGCATATTGACCGTTAGCGGTTTGGCAAAAGATACTGAGGTGGTGGTTTACACCATCAGTGGCTCAGAGGTTGCCCGTGCAACTGCTACCGACGGCACAGCAACCATCAGCACTGGTCTGCAGAGCGGCACAATAGTGGTAGTGAAGTTCGGGAACAAGAGTGTGAAGGTGAGGATTTAAGCCCAGCGCATTCTTTTTGCACAATATACAAAATCCGCAGGCATTCCCAGTGATGGCAAGTGTCTGCGGATTGATGTTTAGTGTGGTGAGCGTGAGCGGTGAGTTTCCGTTTTATTATTCACCTTTGGTTCATCAAGCTAAAGCAGTCACCTTTCACCTTTCCGTTTTTACTCTGCGCAGAGAGTTATCCACCCCCTCCGTCGCTACGCTCCTCGTCCCGCCTGTCTCAGGGGGACAGTTGGCTGGCGCGGTATTTTCTGTTGTAACTGACTCCTCCCCCTACAGGGGGATTGAGGGGGTCCTTTCTTTCTTTCTGTTGTATCATCCTTATTCTGTGTGTTGTTTGTATGACATTTCAACGACAGCTGACAGCTGACTTCGAAAATAGCAAATACCTACGTATGAATTGTCCATATCTCAGGTAAATTGCTTACTTTTGCAGAAACAAAAGATATATAGTAGAAAAATGAAACGCATTCTTTTTGCTTCCCTGGCCGTACTGCTCCTCTTTTCGTGCAAATCCAAGCAGGTTGCTTTGCAGACGCAACCCGAGATAAGGACCGTATATGTTGAGCGAAACAAGGTGTCCGACGAGGACATCATGCTCCTGACAATGCTGAAGCAGGGATATCGCAACTTCAGTACATCGCCTATATACTCTACCGACACATGGGAGGGGAGGCTGCAATCACGTCTGCTGGAACTTTGCAACTCGCAGATGTTCCAAAGCAGCCAGTTGGGATTGGTGGTGTACGACATCACTGATGGTAAATATATCTTTACAGTAAACGGCGACCACCGCATGCGTCCGGCATCGTGCCAGAAACTTGTTACGGCCATCTCTGCCCTCGACCTTCTCGGTGGCGAATATAACTATGTCCCCCGCATTGACGAAGCTGGAGAGGGCTGGTGCTGGGACGACAACATCACCTCGCAGATGCCTTATCGCGAGCGCAAGACATGGCACATGAACGAGGTTCTTCACATCATGATGAAGGATAGCGACAATCGTCTGGCGGAAAGTCTCTTCTGGCAATTGTCCACATTCGGTGGCGGCAAGTTTGGGGACATAAAGCAGGTGGTGTCAAACATAGAGTCGGTATTCCAACGTGCTGGTATACCGAAGTATAGCGGTTACAAGATAGCCGATGGCAGCGGTCTTTCTCTCTACAACTACATCACCCCACAGATGCTCAATGCCTTGCTTGTATATGCATGGTGGCAACAGGATATCCGTGCCCATCTTGTACCTTCTCTGCCTGTAGGAGGTGTGGACGGTACCCTGAAGAAACGTTTCCACGGTACCTCTGCCTACAACAACATCTTTGCCAAGACAGGTACCGTGAGCGGCATATCCTCGCTGAGCGGCTATGCCAACGGCGGCAACGGTCACGTAATTTCCTTCTGTATCATAAACCAGGGCGTGGAGCGCGGAAGTATGGGACGCAGTTTCCAGGACCAGGTATGCATAGCACTTACTGAGAAGTAGAAATAAATATTTACACTACTGATAAATACCGAGCGGCAATGCCCAGCATGCCTTCTACCAGCTCCTGCCAGGATTGATGAAGAGGATGCCCTCTGAGGGCAATCTCCTGTGCGACGCGCGGACGGAGTGGTTACAACCGCCAGCACCGCGCCAGCAAAACTGTCCCCCTGAGACAGGGTGGACGAGGAGCGAAGCGACGGAGGGGGTGGATGATACAAACGGACTTGCGGAGCTTGATGAACCAAAGGTGAATAATAAAGGTGAAAACTATCCACCCCCTCCCCCCCTGCGGGGTACTCGCCCCTGTCTCAGGGGGAGAGTCAGTTACAACCGACAAAGTGGCCACATCGGAAGTACATTATACTCCCCTCCCTTTTGGCGAGCGAGGTCTTTAGAGGAAGCAATGAATGTGCTTCTGTGCCTCGTAAGGGGAGACTTGCGTAGCTTGATGAACGAAGGTGAATAACTTTCCTGTGCGACGCGCGGACATGGTAAGGGGGAGGGTCTTGGGGGGGGTGTCCTCAGTCCTCAGTTTGTTTTTTGCGTATACTCTCCCCCAGAAACTTTTTACAATTGTTTAGCAAATGAGGAGCGTCTTGCGTAATGCGTAATGCCAAAGGTAACCTATAATCCCAAATCGGCCATTAGATTGTTATGTGCTAATGGCCGATTTGGGATTATTTCAGTTATTTTCCACTACCACGAAGAGCTTGTCGTTGCGGCGAACCTTCTGGGGCATGGCTATGCTGATGTGCTGGCCTTTCCTGGCAACCTCCACGGGGTCGAGGTCGAAGCGTATCTCGTCGGCCGTACTATACAAAGCACCAGTGGTGGGACCAGTGACGAGAATCTTGGAGCCACGAGGCAGTTCGCATGCCTCTATCTTGAACTCTGCCACACCCAGTTTGGAGAAATAGCGCACCACCTTGCCGCAATACACCTTCTTCTCTGTGGCGGCACTGCCGTGCACCTCGCTCCACTCGCCAAGGCTCTTGCCCTGGTAGTATCCGTCCCAGAAGCCACGGTTGAATACGGTGGCAAGGCGCTCGTCCAGCCTGTCCTTCAGTTCCTCGGTAAACGAACCCTCGAGCACAGCATTGATAGTCTCGTTGTAGCACGACACCACGGTGCTGACGTATTCAGGTCCTCGGGCACGGCCCTCTATCTTGAAGACACGCACACCGGAGTTCATCATCACGTCCATGAAGCGGAGCGTTTTCAGGTCCTTGGGCGACATGATGTACTTGTTGTCGATGTCCAGTTCGGTACCTGTTTCACGGTCGCGCACGGTGTAGGAACGACGGCATATCTGCATGCACTCGCCACGGTTGGCCGACTTGCCTACGTTGTTCAGCGACAGATAGCACTTTCCGCTTACCGCCATGCATAGGGCACCATGGCAGAACATCTCTATGCGGATGAGTTCGCCCTTGGGACCGCAGATATTCTCTTCCGTGATATGACGGTATATCTCTGCCACCTGCTCCATATTCAATTCACGTGCCAGCACCACCACATCGGCAAACTGGGCATAGAAGCGCAGGGCCTCGATGTTGGAGATGTTCAGTTGGGTGGAGAGATGCACCTCCTGCCCTATCCTGTTGCAATAGGACATAACGGCTATGTCGCTTGCTATGACGGCACTGATACCTGCCTCCTTGGCGGCATTCAGTATCTCGCGCATAAGCGGGAGGTCTTCGCCATAGATGATGGTGTTTACGGTAAGATAACTCTTCACACCGCATATCCTGCACTCATGAGCAATCTCCTTCAGGTCGTTGATGGTGAATGCCGAGGCGGAATGCGCCCTCATGTTCAGGTTCTCTATACCGAAATATATACTGTCTGCCCCGGCACGCAATGCTGCGGCAAAAGACTCTCTGGAGCCTACGGGGGCCATTATTTCAAAATCTTTACGTGTCATAGTTATTTTTAAAAAAGAAGGACCCCTCCCCATCCTGTCCGCGCGTCGCAATGGAGATTGCTCCCCTCCCGAGGCACAGAAGCACATTTAGTGCTTCTTCTGAAGACCTCGCTCGCCCACAAGGGGAGGGAGTATAATGTTCTGTTGATGTGAGCACAAGTCGGTTGTAATCACTCCCCTCCCTTGTGGAGGGGCTGGGGGGAGGGTCCGTCCGTTTTCCTATTTCAACATTGCCCTGATTTCCTCTATTATCTGGAAGAGTTCGTCTACTGTCTCGGCACGGAGCATCTTTATGCGTGTCTCTCGGAAATTGGGAATACCCTTGAAGATGGGCGATGCGGCCAGGTGCCTTCTCACGTGCAGGATACCACGGTACTCATCAATGCGTTCCACAGAGGTGATTACCTGTTGCTTCAGTATGTCCATCTTCTCGTCCAATGTGAGTGTGCCTCCCTGCAGTTCGCGGAATATCCATGGACGGCCAAAGGTGGCACGACCCACCATTACGGCATCCACACCGTAGCGGTCGAAGCACTCGCGCACACGTTCCTTGGTACTGATGTCGCCGTTTCCTATGATGGGTATGTGCATGCGTGGGTTGTTCTTCACCTCGCCTATCAGTGTCCAGTCGGCCTCGCCCTGATACATCTGCGCACGGGTACGTCCGTGGATGGTAAGCGCCTGTATGCCCACGTCCTGAAGACGCTCGGCAAGGTCCACGATGAACGGTGTGCCATCGGGCAGGTAAAGGCTTGGGGTGTCCCACCCAAGGCGTGTCTTCACCGTAACGGGAGTGCCAGGCACTGCCTCCACCACTGCCTTGGTGATATCCAGGAGCAAGGGTACGTTCTGAAGCATACCGCTGCCTGCACCCTTTCCTGCCACCTTACGCACAGGGCAGCCGAAGTTGAGGTCAAGCACATCGGGATGTGCCTGGTCAACCACTATCTTTGCCGCCTCGCGCATGGCATCCACATCCTTGCCGTATATCTGTATGGCCACGGGGCGCTCGTCCTCGCACACCTGCAATTTGGCAAGGCTCTTGTTGACCATGCGTATGAGGGCATCGGAACTGACAAACTCGGAATACACCATAGCAGCACCCATCTGCTTGCATAGCAGACGGAAACCAATATCCGTGACATCCTCCATCGGAGCCAGGAATATTGGTTCGTGTCCAAGGTCTATGTTTCCTATCTTCATTCTATTCCTCTATTTCTTGGTTGGGATCTGGATAGCGACGGTCGCCATTACCCACACATTCTGTCCAGGGGCAAACGGTACGCTCATCCTTATCCTCTTGATCGCCTTTTCTTGTCCAGTATTGTCCCATTTATATAATGATTTAGAGAGTTTTCAACCTTGCCTCTGGCTGAACACCAAGGCATACATCTTCATCTGCTTGAGCATGGCTAGAAGACCATTGGAACGTGTGGGCGAAAGATGCTCGCGCAGACCTATCTGCTCTATGAAATAGAGGTCGGCATCCAGTATGTCCTTGGGGCTCTGGTTGTTGAACACACGAAGCAGCAGGGCCACAATGCCCTTCACTATCAGTGCGTCGCTCTCGGCCTGGAACTGCACCTTGCCATCCACCATGTCTGCCTGAAGCCACACACGGCTCTGGCAACCGTCTATCAGGTTCTGCTCCGTTTTGTATTGCACGGGCAGTTCCGGCTGGTCGCTGCCCATGTCTATGAGCAGTTGGTAACGGTCCATCCAGTCGTCAAAGTCCTGGAACTCTTCAATTATCTCGTCTTGTATCTCGTTTATTGTCATAATGCTTATTGTTCGTTGTAAAGGAGTTGAAGCACGGTTTGTCCCACCGCCTTCAGTACGTTCTTGTCTATATTCTCCGGTGTATCGTTCACGGTGTGCCATGTGGGTCCGAAACTACTTGGTCCGTAGTTGAAATACGGCACGATGTCTATGCATGGTATGCCAGCAATGGCATTCACGTTCACGTGGTCGTCCACCAGACTTCCTCCGTCAATGTTGGGGAAGAACTGGCCGTATCCCAAATCAGAAGCCAATTTCCATACCTTGTTGACAACATGATTGGCAAAATACACGCTCACCTGTTCACGTGCAAAGGTGGCACCTCTGCCTCCCACCATGTCCAGCAGGATGCCATAGCGGGGATTATAACCTATCTGCCGCATCTGCTCCGCCCACACCTTGCTGCCCAGGCACCATGTATCCTGGTCATTCTCCAAAGGTTCTGCCCATTCGGGAGTGCCCATGTCCTCGGCATCAAAGCATACGAAGTCTATGCCCAGGTCGTTCATGGGCTGCTGCTGGATGAGGCGTGCTATCTCTATCATCACCGCCACACCGCTGGCACCATCGTTGGCACCAAGGACGGGCTTCTTGTGGTTGGCCTCGTCGGGGTCGTTATCCGCCCATGGACGTGTGTCCCAGTGGGCACACAGCAATATCCTGTATTGTGCCTGGGTGTTGGTGCTGGCTATGATGTTACGGCATGGCATGGAGGTTCCGTCCCACACGGTTACCTGCGTCTTCTGCTCACTTACCACGCAACCCTTGCTCTGGAACTGTGCCTTTATCCATTCGGCACACAGGTCGGCTTCCTTGGTGCCAAGCAAACGTGGGCCGAAGGCACATTGCTCCTCTATGTAACGGAAAGCACTGTCTGCCACGAACTCAGGGCATGCCTTGTTGGCAGGCACACTGCTCTTCTTGTCCTTCTTTGTGCCAGTGCAGGAAAAGGCAACCACAGATGCCACAATAACCAATAATATATATAATGTATGTTTCATACCTCAATAAAGTATTTCTTTGGGTAATGCAAAGGATTCCCGCTGAACTTGCTATGTTTTCTTCAAGACTTGAAGTTCTGTGCCTCGCGCATCACCCTGAGGAAGTTCTCGCCCCATAGCAGGCGCAAGTCGGTTTCGGTATACCGTTCGCGAAGCAAGGCACGTGTCAGGTTTATCAGTTCGCCTGCATGTGCCAAGCCTGGCACTCCGCCATCACCATCGAAATCGGTGCCTATGCCCACATGTTCTATGCCCATGATATTTACGGCATGGTTTATGTGCTCTATGGCATCCAACAGAGAGGCTTGCCCGTCCTCGCGAAGGAAACCCTCATAGAAGGTAACCTGCATGACGCCACCCTTGGAGGCAAGGCGTTTCATCTGCTCGTCAGTGAGGTTGCGGGGATGGTCGCACAAACTTTGGCAACTGGAATGGCTGCATACTATGGGTACCTGCGAAATGTCCAAAGCGTCATAGAAAGTCTTTTCAGAAGCATGACTGAGGTCCACCATCATGCCCAGGCGGTTCATCTCGCGGATAACATCGGCACCGAACGGGCTTACGCCTCCGTGCTCCTGTGTGCTCTTCCGGGCAGAGTCGCAGATGTCATTGTCTCCATTGTGACAAAGCGTCATGTACACGATGCCGCGCTTGCGGAAATGCTCCACGAGCGAAAGGTCGTGCCCTATGGCATAACCGTTCTCTATGCCCATCATTATGGCCTTCTTGCCTTCCTGCTTCAAGCGGTACAGGTCGTCGGGCGTATATGCCAATCCTGCCTCAGTGCCATGTGCCGATACCATCTCCTCTATCTGGGTGATGATAAGGTTAGCCTTGGCCGTAGCGGCAAGATGAGCCTCATCGCCACGTTCGCCCTGTGGAAGGTATGCCACCATGATGGATGCATCCAGATGTCCATCCTTCATGCGTGGCAGGGTAACGAGCCTCTCCTCGGAGGTGCCGAACTTCATGGGCGTATCGCAATGCGAATCCAGGGAGAGGATACGACTATGCACCTTCTTTGCCTGGGCAAAGTTTGCGGCCTCGGACACCAGCCAGTTGAAGATGGGCATCTGGCTCCTGTCGCCTGCCAGAATAAAACATTCTGGATGCCATTGAACGCCAAGGATGCTCTTGTGTTCGGTGCTCTCCATAGCCTCTATTACACCATCCGATGAGCGAGCCGACACACGGAAGAGATTGCCCGTGCATCGCACCGCCTGATGGTGGAAGGAGTTGACTGGCAACACCCATTCTCCCTTCTTGTTCTCCACAAGCCCCGAGTTCCTGAATATACCTCCCAGCATGCTCTCCTTATCTATGGACACCGTGTGCGAAGCCTGTTCGCGCACCAGGTCCTGGCTGTGCTTTATGAGCGGTGCATCATGGTACTGGACACCAAGGTCCTGATATATCGCCCCCCCCAGGGCTGCCGCCAGCATCTGTATGCCACGGCAAATGCCAAGGATGGGAATCTGCCTGTCGTATGCCATGCGTATGAGCATGAGTTCAGGCACATCCCTTTCGGGGTTTATGCCATGCAGTTGTGGAATGGGTTCCTCGCCCACAAGCAAGGGGTTCATATCCGAACCGCCGCTCAGCACTATGCCATCCAGCGTGTCCAGCAGCGAGGAAAGGGCAGATTCGTCGGCATAAGGGGGGATAACAACAGGACTGCCCCCTGCCTCCAGGACACTTTGGTAGTATCCCTTGGCCAGTTCGCAGCCCTTGTCGCCGAAATTGCCGGTTATACCTATAAGGGGCTTCATTCGCTTTTGCTTGTATGAATCAGTCTTTAATCTTGTGCCAGTCCTCCTCCATCTGTGGCTTGGCTTCCTTGTGCACGCCGCCAATGGGCAGTTCCTTCTTGATGCTTTGGGTCAGCGAAATGAGTGTTTCGGTACTTACTACGCCGTTTATCTGCTGAAGTTTGCCGTTGAGCAGTTCCATTAGATGCTCGTTGTCCTTGGCATAGAGCTTTACCAGCATGGTGAAGGGTCCCGTGGTGTAGTGGCACTCCACTATCTCTGGTATTTTGGTGAAATCCTGTACCACGTTGGCGTACATGCTGCCCTTCTCCAACCTGATGCCCACATACGTGGTGGTATTGTAGCCAAGACTGGCAGGATTTACATGGTAGCCGCTGCCCACAATCACATTCATGTCTATCAGCCTCTGTACGCGCTGGTGTATGGCCGCACGGCTGACACCGCACTTTGCCGCTACGTCTTTGAAGGGTATACGGGCGTTGTTTGAGATAATTTCAAGAATCTTTTTGTCTAGAGAATCAATTTTTTCCATGGTATTCTTTACATTTTGACACACAAAGGTACGAATAACTAAGCGAAATGCCAAACTTATTTAGTTATTAAAAGCAAAAGTACGAAACTTTGTGTCAAAATGTATATAGGAAAGCATCCTCTGGAGCAATATCCTTGCCATTTTGCAATGGCACAAACAGGGAATGCCCCAAGCCCCTGATTTGGTCCTCCCGAGGACCGAACCGAAAGTACCGGGAACTCTCGCCTCGGTCCTCCCGAGGACCGAACCGAAAGTACCGGGAACTCTCGCCTCGGTCCTCCCGAGGGCAGACCTTTGTCGTCGGGAGGGCGTTTTTGGCTCCTTTTGTAGATAAGGTATTAGGGTGGTGCCGGGGTGTCAATCAAACACCTTGAATTCATATCCCTGTTCCTTCAGCCAGGAAAGGGCTTCTGGCAGCATCTGGCGAAGCTTGTCTATGCTTTTAAGGCTGTCGTGAAAGGTTATGATGCTGCCATTGCGAGTATAGCGTTTTACATTCTGCAGCACATCATCGGCAGAAAGTATATTGCTATAGTCGCGAGTTACCACGTCCCACATTACCACACGCCATCCCGTGTGTCTGAGCACACGGTACTGCATTGGTTTCATCCAACCGCGTGGAGGACGGAACAGTTTTCCAGTTTGCAGAATATCCTCGGCCTTCTGTACATTTCCCAGGTACTTCCACGAGAACCATCGGAAACCTCCAATATGGTTGTGAGTATGGTTGCCTACGCGATGCCCGCGCCTGCGTACCTCTTCTAATAAATACGGATAGCGTAGCGCATTGTCTCCCACCATAAAAAAAGTAGCCTTGATGTCCAAGGAATCCAGGACATCAAGGACGTATGGAGTAGCCTCGGGAATGGGACCATCGTCAAAGGTGAGATACACAACCCTTTGACTCTGGTCCATTCTCCATAAGGCATGTGGAAACAGCCATCGGAGCAAACGTGGCGGCTGTTCTATAATCATTGGTAGAGATATTCCTGGAACATCATGTGATACATGCGGAGCATATCGTCCATTTCCTTGTGCTTCTCTGACTCGGCATCGGCCAGAATTTCCACCGAGGCATTGAGCTGGTACACATTGTATAGAATATCATTTGCACAGGAATTCTGAATCTTCGGAGCAAGTCCTGCATACCATTGCAGGTATTCGCACGAATTGCCGGCAATGCTCATGACGATTTCCTCGGCCTTCTGCTTGTTGCCCAGCATCAGCCAGACCCTTGCCAGATCCAGGCTGCCGCTCATGTAATTATGCTTTACTGTTTGCGCGGGGATCACCTCTTCGGCATATCTAACAATGTTTTCAGCCTTTTCAACCTTGTTCTCACGCATGAGTTGCATGGCCAAGGAAGACATCAGGCGGCGGTGAGTGTAGCACATGCGCAGAACGGTCTCGTCCAGATAGATATTGGGGTTGTCCAGACCTCCGAAGCGGAACTTGTTCATGATGTTGTCATACATGCGCTCGGTGTCCATGGTCATGCCACTCTTTTTGGTATTGAATGGAGTGATGCGGTCCACCAGGCCCTCGCGCACGAAGTTGTCGCCCAAAGAACCATAGTTGTCGCTACCCACGGTGCATGCCACGTAAAGAGGACGTTCCCAGTTGGTACGGCAGAGCATCTCGTATATCATCATCTCGCTCTTGTACACGGCACGCTTGCCCTTCAGGCTGATGTGCATGACATCGGGAATAGAGTCGCCGGCAATCATCATGCCGCTACGGCGTACTGCATCCTTGTCGATGGTAATCACCACAGAGTCTGTCGGGAAGCACTGAAGTTCTTCGTTGTCGTTCAGAATCCACCTGTCAATGATGTTGCTCAGTTCGTATGGATTCTCGCCCAGGAGTTCCTTCATGCCCTTAGGGTCGCCCTTCAGAATCTCAATGGCACGCTCCAGTTCGCCGGGGCGTACGGAAATGCCCTCGCGTGTACCTGTAACATACTGCAATCGCTTCCATGAAATGGGCACAGCAGGAGAGTCGTAGGCAGGACGCTTCATCTGGTCAATGTACCAGTCGGTCTGCAGGTATGAAAGGTTACAGACGCGGGCATCGGTACGGAAGCCTTCTGTCTCCTGACAATACCAGAGGGGGAATGTGTCGTTATCACCGTTGGTAAAGATGATAGGAGCCTTGCCCTCGTCCAGGCTCATAAGGTAGTTCTGGCCGAAGTCGCGGCAAGTGTAGCGTCCGCTACGGTCGTGGTCGTCCCATGTCTGCGAAGCCATCTGCACGGGAACAAGCAGGCACACTCCGCTCAGCACGGCGCCATAGACTTCCTTCTTTTTGAAGACATATCTATTGAGCAGGTCGCTGATAGCAGCAACACCCAAGCCAATCCAAATGGCAAAGGCATAGAACGAACCTGCATAGGCATAGTCACGCTCGCGAGGCTGGACAGGAGTCTGGTTCAGGTAAAGCACGATGGCCAGGCCTGTCATAAAGAAGAGGAAAAATACCACCCAGAACTGTTTTGCACCTTCATCGACAAAGCCGTCCTTTGTGTTGATGCGCTTGTTTACTTGCCATACCAAACCGATGATACCAAGTATCAGGGGTAGACAGTAGAAGACGTTGCGTCCCTTGTTCTCGCGCAGTTCGCTGGGAAGCAGGCTTTGGTCTCCCAGACGCAGGTTGTCAATGAAAGGAATGCCAGTAATCCAGTTTCCGTGCTCCAGTTCTCCATGTCCCTGGATATCGTTCTGACGTCCGGCAAAGTTCCACATGAAGTAGCGCCAGTACATGAAGTTCACCTGATAGGACCAGAAGAAGTAGAGGTTCTCCATCATTGTGGGCACTTTTATGGTCTTGCGTTCGCCCAGATGCTCGATGGTTACGTTCTTGCCATTGATGCCACCCATCCATTCTTCGTAATTCCTTCTGTGACGGTCGGAATACATACGGGGGAAAAGCATGTTGTAGGCATAGATATATTCGTTCTTGTGGCCAATCACCTGGTAGCGGTCAGGCTCGTTCTCCGACTTTTTCTCTACACGCTGATATTGGGGCGCACCCTGTTTGCTTACGGGTACATAGTACTGGCCCTTTACCTCCATCTTGACAGGAGCAGAGTATGGCTGTCCGTAGAGCAAGGGATTGTCTCCATATTGGTCACGGCTCAGGTAACTGCCCAGGGTGAAGACATCCTCGGGAGAGTTCTGGTCCATAGGAGTATTTGCCTCGGATCGGATAACGATTACGGCATAGGAAGAGTAGCCTATCATAATCATCAGCAGGCAGAGCAGGGTGGTGTTCATCAGTCGGGCAGAAATCCAGTGGATGCCATCTTTGGCATAGTTCAGTACGAAGTACAGAACAACCATTGCCAACACTCCCATCACAATACTGCTGATACCGTGTCCGTAGAACGGGATACCCAACATGCCAATGCTGGCTATGAAGGACAAGTTCATGCGGAGACGGCTCTTCTGGGTGGTGGATTCCCATATAGCCCACAATACCACGGCAATGAGGATAAAGATGTAGACAACAAGACCTGTATTGAATGGCATACTAAACTGGTTGACAAACAACAACTCGAACCAGCCGCCCACCTTTACGATACCGGGAACGATGCCATACAGCACTACTGCTACGAGTACGAAACTGCCCAGCAGAGCCATAAGGCTGCCCTTGACATTGGGATTGGTATGTCTCTTGAAGTACCATACCAGTACAATAGCAGGCAGGCAGAGCAGGTTCAGCAGGTGTACGCCGATACTGAGACCGGTAAGATAGGCGATGAGGATAAGCCAACGGTCGGCACCGGGCTTGTCGGCATTGTCCTCCCACTTGAGGATAAGCCAGAATACAACGGCGGTGAAAAGACTGGAGTAGGCATAAACCTCGCCCTCTACGGCAGAGTACCAGAAGGTGTCTGAGAAGGTGTAGGCCAAAGCACCTGTCATGGCAGCCAACTCAACGGTCAGCCCCTGTCCCCAGGTCTTTATCTGCCCATTTTCGCCAACAAGCTTGCGCGCCAGATGACTGATGCTCCAGAATAGGAACATTATACATGCTGCTGATAGCAGGGCACTCATAATGTTTATCATCATGGCCACCTTCGTAGGGTCATCGGTAAACTGAGAAAAGATGTTGCCGGTGAGCATAAAGAAAGGTGCACCAGGGGGATGTCCCACCTCCAGCTTGAAAGCGGTGGTGATGAATTCAGGACAGTCCCAGAAGCTTGCCGTGGGCTCTATCGTGCTGCAATACACGAAGGCCGCTATGGCAAAAGCAATCCAACCCATGAGGGTGTCAATCAGTTTGAACTGTTTCATTATGTTGTTTGTTTAGTTGTTTATATAGTATGTCGTTATTATAAGAAGTGCGTATCGTACTGACTTGCCTACAAAGATGGCAATTGTCGTGATGTATGGGTTTGCTCTCATGTAACCGAGAGTTACGCTGAGGATACTTCCCAGAATTGGCAGGAAGCACAGTGCTCCAACCCAGGCACCCCTTCCATCAAGCCAGAGCCGTGTCTTTTCCACTTTTTCGCTCTTAATATGCAGATATTTCTCTATCCACTCCATGCGTCCAAAAGTTCCTATCCAATAGTTGAACATGGAGCCGGCGACATTGCCGATAGTGGCACTTAGGAACAGTGGCCATGGCTCCAATCCTGCCAACTGCAGGCTTACCATCACGGCTTCACTGCTAAACGGGAAGACACTGCCTGCCAAAAAGGCGGCTATAGTCATGCCCCAGTAGCCATATTCTTGCAATAATTGTATTAAAAGTTCCATATTCCAAGATTTAGAACGAATAGCGACAGGATTGCTGCCAGGGTTAGGTAAAAGAACAAATTGCTTATTACAGAACCTGTAAGAGCAAAGAAATGGGCTATCATTGTGCTGGCGCCAAGCATAAGGGAAGGAGCGAGCAGATGATACATGTCTGGCGAGCAGATAATAATTAGCCAGCAGGCTATTGTCTGCATAACGTAGATGTAGAGATACATTCTTGTACGTATCTTGTCATTATAGTAGTTACGCAGATAATGCACTATGCCTACAAGCGACAATAGGCTGATGAAAGCAAAGGCAAGCGTTTCTGGATTCTTGTAATCAAGCATCCAGGCGTAATCGTCTTTGACAAATAAACCTGTAGCCAGCAGGTTCTCAATCCTTCCATATATGAAGTGGAAGTCGCCACGTATTATGCTCCACCCTATAGTAAAGCACATGGGCAGTGCCAAACCTACAATACCTCCCCAAAAGCCACGCCATGTCAGGGCACGGAGAAATACGAGCAGATACCAATAGTACAGGGGTACGAGAACCAATAATTGAGGAACAGCCAGCAAAGCAATGCCAAGCAACGCAAATGCGTGGAAAACATGCACAACGGGTTGGTGTTGCTGATACGCCATGAACATCACATAGTAACTTCCGGCCAGGGTCAGGGCCGCCACCCATCCCTCAGAAAAGGTGTGTGTGAAGGTCATCAAAGAAATACCTACAACCCACACCGTAGCAATCATTCTGGAACGTATGCGCAGAAGCGAGTATGTATTGGCAGTTTCCATGACAACATAAGTTGTGATGATGGCCATAATTAGGGCTGTCGTGCCTGAAAGACTGTACTCAAAGGACAGGATGTTGCCGTTCCAAAACCAAACGAGAGTCCCTATCACAATGCATAAAGGCAAAGTGATAGAACTCTCGCTTGTGAGATTCTGGAAACGGTTATTACGCATCTCTATTAAAGGTCCTGGCCGATGTCTCTACGGAAATATTTGCCCTGGAACTGAATTTTCTGGGCTTCATGCATGCTTTTTGCCAAGGCTTCTGCCTTGTCAGCACCATAGGAGCTAACGGCAATGACACGACCACCGCTGGTTACAACCTGGCCGTCCTTTGTGTCGGTACCGGCATGGAAAACGATGCTGCCTTCCACCTCTTCAATACCAGTGATGGGGAATCCCTTTTCGTATGCTCCGGGATAACCGCCGCTTACCATCATAATGCAAACGGCACTGCGCTGGTCAAACTCTATTGTCTTATGTTCCAAGGTCTGTGTGGCAACACCCTGAAGCAGGTCTACCAAATCGCTCTTTATGCGGAGCATCACGGTTTCGGTTTCAGGATCACCCATGCGTACGTTGTATTCAATTACTTTTGGTTCTCCGTCTACGTTGATCAGTCCGAAGAAGATAAAGCCCTTGTAGTCAATTCCCTCCTGTGCCAGACCTTTGACGGTGGGACGTATGATGCGGTCCTCTACTTTCTTCATCCAGGCTTCATCTGCAAATCGTACCGGAGAAACGCTGCCCATACCGCCAGTGTTCAGGCCTGTGTCGCCTTCGCCAATGCGCTTGTAATCTTTCGCCTCGGGCAGAATAACATAATCCTTGCCGTCGGTAAGTACGAAGACAGAGCACTCTATTCCGCTCATGAACTCTTCAATGACAACACGGCTGGAAGCACCACCAAACATGCCGCCAAGCATTTCCTCTAATTCTTTCTCGGCTTCCTCGAGGGTGTCAAGAATCAGCACGCCCTTACCGGCACAAAGGCCATCGGCTTTCAGTACGTAGGGGGCCTTCAGAGTGCGAAGAAAAGCCTTGCCTTCTTTCAAGCTTTCACTATTGAAGGTCTGATAAGCGGCAGTGGGGATTCCATGACGTTGCATGAAGCCCTTGGCAAAGTCCTTGCTGCCTTCAAGCACGGCACCTTGCTTGGAGGGGCCTATGACGGGGATGGATGCCAACTCGGCATCTGCCTTGAAGTAATCATAGATACCCTTTACCAGAGGATCCTCAGGACCTACTACCACCATGGTGATGTTATTGGCAAGTACGAATGTCTTGATGCTGTCAAAGTCATCAGCCTTCATGGCCACGTTCTCTCCCACTTGTGCAGTACCGGCATTGCCGGGTGCAATAAAAAGTTTCTCTAATTTGGGGCTTTGGGCAATTTTCCATGCCAAAGCATGTTCACGGCCACCAGAGCCGAGCAAAAGTATTCTTTCCATATTGTGTTTATTTCAGATAGTCCTCAAAATATCTTGTTATTCTCTCGTGGAGATGCACGGCATCCTTGCCATACATGTTATGCTCGCCACCGGGATACAGGAAATAGTCGCACTGTGTGCCGGCATCAATGCAGGCGCGGATGAAACTTAGTGTATGCTGTGGTACGCACACAGGGTCGTTGTAACCGATGATAAGCTGCAGGCGACCCTTTAGGTTGCCGGCACGTAGACGCAGGTTGCTGTTCTTGTAACCATCGGGATTCTGCTGGGGAGTGTCCATGTAGCGCTCGCCATACATCACTTCATAATAATTCCAATCTATAACGGGACCACCGGCTACGCCAACCTTGAATATATCGGGATAGGTAAGCATGAGGTTAGTGGTCATGAAGCCACCAAAACTCCAGCCATGTACACCAATCCTGTTCTTGTCCACATAGGGCAGAGACATTAGATACTCAACACCCTTATGCTGGTCCTGGCACTCTACGGTACCCAGTTGGCGGAAAGTGACTTGCTCAAAGTCGCGTCCACGCCACTCGCTACCACGACTATCCAGAATGAAAACTATGTATCCCTTTTGTGCCATGTATGTTTCCCAACCACGGCTTGACCAATGCCAAGAGGCATCTACGAGATGGGCATGAGGTCCACCGTACACATAGACGATTGTAGGGTACTGCTTCTTCTCGTCGAAATCGGCAGGTAAAACCATACGGTAATAAAGGTCTGTAGTACCGTCTGCAGCCTTTATGCAATCGCTCTTGAAAGTGGGGACGCTGTAACCCAGTTCCTTCCAAGGATCCTTGGCTGTGAAGATGTTGATTCCCTTGCCTGTTGTGGTGGAGAGAAGGTTTGTGCTTCTGGGAACATCTGGGGCAGTATATGAGGCAATCACGGAGGCACCGTTTTTGCTTAGCTGTACCATATTGCAGACTCCTTCCTGCTTGCCAAGAGGAGTGCGTTTACCGCCAGAAATTTTCACACTATATAGGCATGAGGTCCTGGGGTCAGACTCATTGCTGCGGAAAATGAGTCGGCGTGCTATAGTATTGAAACCGACAAACTGCTGTACCACCCATTTGCCGCTTGTGATCTGCTTCAACTCGCAGGTTTTAAGGTCAAGAAGATAAAGGTGATTGAAACCGTCGCGCTGACTCTGCATAACGGCTTTATCTGCATCCCATGGAAGGAATGTTAGAGGATGCATGGGCTCAACATACTTGTCGTGTTTTTCCTCAAGTACGGTACGCATCACATGTCCGGTTTCTGCATCGTACTGAACCAAACGCATGTGGTTCTGGTCGCGGTTCAACTCAAAAATGTATATGCTCTTGTTGTCTGGAGCCCATGAGATATTGGTGTGATAGTCGTCGCTTTCGCCAACAAGATCCAGCCATACATTCTGCATTGTTTCAGTATTGAATACGCCAACCTTAACCACATGGCTCTTTTCGCCGGCCATGGGATAATGACAGGAATATGTTTCAGCCATACGGCTCTCGCCCTCAGCAGGACCTTGGGACTTGATGTCCACCTGAGGATAACTGGGCACCATGCTCTGATCCATACGATAGTATGCCAGAGTCTTGCCATCAGGAGACCAGAATGTACCGCCACTGATACCAAACTCGTCGCGATGTACACTTTGTCCATAAACAATATCATCGCTGCCATCTGTGCTGCCATCCTTGCTTACAGCAATATTATCCCCCTTGTCTGTAATCACATAAAGGTTGCCACTAATGGTATATGCTGTCTGGCGTGTCTTCAGGTTGAAATCACGAACTACAGCATTCTTAGGTAATGTTACATCAAAGAGAATGCGCCCAGCATGGAAATCAAGCATGATACGGCGCTGCCCCTTGGTGAACATTACTATTGGCTCATCAGAATAGGGAAAGGAGAAGTTGTGTGCACTGAATGCGACCTTCTCAGAGAAACACTTGTTCACCTGGGCTACGGTAAGTATTTCCTTGCCTGTGTTCAGGTCGTACACAGCATCTGGCGTTGTCTTCAGTGCTATGTTTCCCCACCATGAGGTGTAGATGTTCTCGGGACGCAAGCGCCAATAGTTTTCGCCACCGCCCAGCAATTCATCCAGGGAGAACTGCTTCTGCTGTGCTGATGAAGGTGTAATACACATAAAACAAACTACTAATGATAACAAAGCCTTCAGCGAAAGCCACCTTGCTGGATTAGTCTTCATTGTGTTTACGGAATTTATTGAATGGTTTATCGTTTGTTCTTTCAAAGTTCTTCTTGCCGTATTTGTCGGCACCACGCTTGAAGTCACGTCTTTCTTCGTCACGGCGGAAAGGCCTTCCACCATTACGGGCATTGTCCTTGTGGCCGAACTTCCTGTCCTCACGGGCATATTTGCCCTTGCCAAAGTTTCGGTCGCCGGAAAGTTCTCGTTCCTCGGGCTGTTCGCCAAGGCGTGTCTTGAAGTCGCGTTTCTGTTTGAAGCGCTTCTGGTCGGCCATCATGCGGCGTTCCTGTGCAGTCTTGATATCCCCACCGCCGGCACGCATATCATTGAACTTGCCGTCAAATATCTGGTATTTGCGCAACTCGCATTCCAGGGAACCATTGTAAAGTGGAGTGCGCAGAGATGGTTTCAGACCTATAGCCTCGAAACATTCCTCCCTGTAGCTCAGTACCCATGCGTTGCCGCCAACAAATTGATGTTTGAATCTCTCGCCAATCATCTTGTACAATCCCAATAGGTCGGGTGCAGAGATACGTTCGCCGTATGGGGGATTAGTAATGATTATGCTTTTCTCCTTTGGTTGTGTAAAGTCTTTGAAATCCTGCAGGGCAATGGTAACTTCCTTGCTCAAACCAGCTGCCTTTACGTTGCGGGTTGCAATCTCCACGGCCTGACGATTGTTGTCGTAACCATAAATGTGGTGCTCGAACGGGCGCTCCATGCTGTCGTCGTCATAGATGCGTTCAAACAGGTCTTTGTCAAAGTCGGGCCATTTCTCGAAGGCATATTCCTTGCGGAAAACGCCAGGAGCAATGCCGCGGGCTATCAGGGCGGCCTCAACTGCAAATGTGCCGCTACCACACATGGGATCTATCAAATCACACTCGCCCTTCCAGCCTGTCTGCAGTATAATGCCGGCAGCCAGAACTTCGTTCAAAGGAGCCTCTACCGCTTCCTGACGGTAGCCACGGCGATGCAGGCTCTCGCCAGAACTGTCCAAAGCCAGCGTGCAATCGTATTCTGCCACATGGATATGCAGCTGTATGTCGGGGTTGACAATACGGATGTTGGGGCGATTACCGGTTTTCTCACGGAATTGGTCGACAATGGCATCCTTTACCTTGTAGGCAACGAACTTGGAGTGCTTGAACTCAGTACTGAATACCACGCTGTCCACAGCAAAGGTGGTGTCGTTGGATAGGTATTGTGTCCAATCTATCTTTTTCACGGCCTCGTAAACCTCATCAGCAGTTTTTGCCTTAAAGTGACTAATGGGTTTCAGGATTCGTATTGCTGTTCGCAGGTGGAAGTTGGCACGATACATCATCTCCTTATTACCCGTAAAGGACACCATGCGGCGTCCTATCTGAATGTTGTTGGCACCCAGGTCTATCAGTTCCGATGCCAGCACTGTTTCCAAGCCTTGGAAGGTCTTGGCAATTAGTTCGAATTCCATCTAATCTATCTGTTGTTTGTTACTAATTTCTAATCTTGTTTCCTTGCATCAGTTTCTCTCCCTGTTTTGTTCCTTCGGTTACCCATAGGTTGCCTCCGATAACTGTACCTCGGCCTATCGTTATACGTCCCAATACGGTGGAGTTGCTATATATTATCACGTTGTCCTCCAGAATGGGGTGGCGGGGAATTCCCTTGATTGGATGTCCATTCTCGTCCAGTGGGAAACTTTTTGCTCCAAGTGTCACGCCCTGGTATAGCTTTACGTTGTTGCCTATGATACAGGTGGCTCCAATAACAACACCAGTCCCATGGTCAATGGTGAAGTGGTGTCCTATGGTGGCAGCGGGATGTATGTCAATACCTGTTTCCGAATGGGCTTTTTCTGTAATGACACGTGGGATGAGGCTTACCCCCAATTCCAACATTTTGTGTGCTATACGGTAGTTTATCATAGCCTTTATTACGGGATAACAGCATATAATCTCGTCAAAGGATTCGGCAGCGGGGTCTCCGTTATAGGCAGCCTCTACATCCATATCCAATTGCTGTTTCAGTTCGGGAATGAATTCTATCATCTGTGCGGCTTTTTCCTTGTGCATTATGCTGCACATCTGAGCGTAAAGCAACTCTTCGCTTACCCCGTTTCCGTAGAACTTAGGATACAGGACAGAGCGGAAACTGGCTATAATCTCTTCTACTTTATTTACCATTTGTCTGTGTATATGTGACGCATTAGGCAAACCTTATAAATCGTGTATGCATAGCGTGCGCGCGACTACGTTACAAATATAGCCCGCCGTTACCGACAGGCTATTTTATCTGGGCGCTTCAGGATGGGCTTGAACCAACGACCCCATGATTAACAGTCATGTGCTCTAACCAACTGAGCTACTGAAGCAGTTTGCAATTGAGTTTGCTTTGTTTCTTTCTTGCGCTTCAGGATGGGCTTGAACCAACGACCCCATGATTAACAGTCATGTGCTCTAACCAACTGAGCTACTGAAGCAACTTTTTGAGCGTTTTTTCTCAATTGCGGTGCAAAGATATAGGTTTTTTCGTAAATAAACAATATATTTGCAGAAAAAAATAAGGAAAAACCATGAAAATAATAGGAATTGGCAATGCTTTGGTGGATGTTCTGTATCGTTTGGACGATGAGCACCTGCTTAGCGAGATACATTTGAAGAAGGATGCCATGACGCTTATAAACGAGCGTTGGGAGCATGAAATCGAAAGAATGACCGCTGATATAGAAAAGCGAATGGCTAGTGGCGGTAGCATAGGAAATACTATGATTGCCTTGGCTCGATTAGATAATGAACCAGGATATATCGGTCGTGTTGGCAATGACGGTATGGGAAGTTTCTTTGAGCAAAAGCTCAATGACGCAGGAGTGCATACTCATATTATACGTGGCAATGAAATGACCGGTGTAGCGCACACATTTATTACTCCTGGCGGAAACCGTACCTTCGGAACCATGTTGGGAGCAGCATATTATATGGGTCCAGAGGATATTTCTGCCGAAATGTTCAGGGGGTACGACCTTTTGCACATAGAAGGTTATTTGGTGCAGAATCAGGAACTTATAGAGAGTATATGTCAAAAGGCTAAGCAAGCGGGTCTTATCCTCAGTTTGGATTTGTCAAGTTTCAATGTAGTAAGCAAGAACCGTACCTATTTCCATCATCTCATTTCCGATTACATTGACATCGTTTTTGCCAACGAGGGCGAAGCTCGTGCATTTACAGGGACTTTTGATTCGCAAGAACAGGTAAGGCACTTGGCTCATTTGTGCGACATGGCTGTGGTGAAACTTGGCGAACAGGGGGCTATAGCTATGCTGGATGGTGGACGTGTTTATAGATGTGATGCTGTGCAGGTTAACGAAGTTGTGGACACCACTGCTGCTGGCGATTACTTTGCTGCAGGATTCTTGCATGCTCTGACGAGAGGTCATAGATTGCAAAAATGTTTACAAACGGCCAGTATACTTGCTTCAGAGGCAATACAGGTTATAGGTAGTGAACTTAGTCCTTCCGCATGGAATAGGATTAAGACAAGTATACATTGCAGATAAGTCGTTTTGTCAAATAGGACTAACGTTTCTTTTATCCTTTCTTCTTGTGTGAATTAAACACAATTACAATGAAAAAAAGCACTCTTTTCGCTTTTCTGATACTGTTTCTGCTTTCGGCTGGTGCACAATTGCAGACAAAGGCCCAGGTGGTAGAGAACCATAATTCCAAGGTAGCACGAAACTTGGAGATATTCAATGAGATATATAAGACTCTTGATATTTATTATGTGGACACACTTGCCGCCGATACGGTAATACGTTGGGCTATAGACGGTATGCTCATGAGGGTAGATCCGTACACAGGATACTACCCTGCCGATGACGACGACCTTCGCCAGATGGCGACGGGAAAATACGCTGGCATAGGTAGTATAATACGTTTTCACAAGGGGCACGACCGTGTGGTTATAGACGAGCCATACGAGAATACTCCAAGTACGGATGCAGGGTTGAAGCCTGGTGATATTATCTTGACAGTAGACGGCAAGGATATTAAGGGGATGATGCCGGCCAAGGTTACGAATATGCTTCGTGGTGAAGCGGGTACAACTTTGGAATTGCGTTTCAGTCGTCCGGGAGAGGATAAGGAACGTACTGCCCATATCACACGCCGAACCATACAGTTACCTGCCATTCCATATTATGGTATCGTAGATGAAGGTATAGGTTACATCAATTTGAATAGTTTTACCTCAGGATGTGCCCGTGAATTGCGCCATGCCTTGCTTCAGTTGGTTTCGCAGGGAGCCAAGAGCATGATACTGGACTTAAGGGATAACGTAGGTGGAGCTATAAATGAAGCGGTGGACATTGCGAACCTTTTTTTGCCTAAGGGTGTCAAGGTTGTATACACGAAGGGTAAGCAGGGAACCATGAATCACGAATATTACACTACAACGGATCCGATTGCTCCAGACATGCCCCTGGTCGTGCTTGTAAACGGCATGTCGGCATCCTCTTCTGAAATTGTATGTGGCGCCCTGCAGGATTTGGACCGTGCTGTGATAATGGGAACACGCACTTTTGGCAAGGGACTTGTACAAGGCATACGTGATGTCCCTTATCGTGGAGAATTGAAGATAACAACGGGTCGTTATTATATCCCGTCCGGCCGTTGCATTCAGGCTCACAGTTACAATCATGATGGAAGTTCCAAGGCTATCCCCGATTCATTACGCCGTACATTCTATACAAAGGCAGGTCGTAAGGTTACGGATGGTGGCGGAATCGAACCGGATAGTATTGTATCCAACGATACTTTGGCTACCATGGTTTACGACCTGATACAGAGTGACATTTTCTTTGACTGGGTGACAGATTTCGTATCCAAGCACCCCCAAATAGCAGCTCCCGGTGAGTTCCATATGAGTGATAGCATGTACAGCGATTTTTGCTCTTACGTGGTGGAATCCAAGTTTGTGTATAATCGCCGTTCCGACGAGGTGATAAAGCTTCTTCGACAGGTTGCCTTGCTGGAGGGGTATCTTGAGTGTGCCGAAGAGGAAATGAAGGCATTGGAGGTTAAGTTTGCCCCTAATCTTGGCAGAGACTTGGAAAATATGCGCAAGCATATAATACCTTTTCTGGAGGGTGAAATTATTTCCAGATACTATTATCAGTATGGTACTATACGGCATGCCCTGCCGGCAGACAAGCAGTACCGCAGTGCTGTGGATTTGCTTAAGGACAAGGTGGCGTACGACAAACTTCTGACCGTGGAGAAATAATTTTTCTAAGGTTAAGCAAACATAATATAATAATAAAGGAAATGAGACACAATATCCGTAAGTCAAACCAGTCTTTTATGTGGGGCGTTATGGCAATGGCCATTATTGTCTTGCTCATTGCAGGATTGTTCATGTACTGGTGTATTCCGGTTGCCCCTCAACCTTGATATTTTTGCCCACCTTGCTTGTTTTTGACGCAAGGTCCGTCAAAGACAAGCGCCCGACACAAGATGGTGTCGGGCGCTTTGTATATGATGGCCGTTGGCAATGATGCCTGTGTGACGACCGATGTTTACTTGATATATTCTGCCAAATTGGTGTTGCGCATGTCGCCTGTTCGCAGGAATGTGTCGTGCATGGCAAATGCGGCAGAGAGGCAGTGTTGGGTATGTCCCCCACCCTTTTGGGCAAAACGGAGGTAATCCTGCAATAAGGGACGATAGTCGGGATGAGCCACCTTGATGAGTTCCTGAGCCTTCTGCATGTCGCTCTTGCGGCGCAAATCTGCCACGCCATACTCTGTAATAACGGCATCAATGAAGTGGTTGGTGTGATCTATGTGGCTGGCAAAAGGTACAATGCTACTGATAGCGCCGCCCTTCTGTGTGGAACCGCAGGTGAAGATGCTCAGGTAGGCATTGTTAGTGAAGTCGGCACTGCCGCCCAAACCGTTCATCATCTTTGTGCCGCAAATCTTGGTGCTGTTTACATGACCATAGATGTCGCACTCGATGGCTGTGTTCAGGGAACATACGCCTATACGGCTGATAACCTCGGGGCAGTTGCTTATCTCTGAGGGACGCAGAACCAATTTGTCTTTGAAGAAATCAATGTCGCGGTAGATTCCCTCGAGACACTCGTTAGTAACAGTCAGTGAGCAAGAGCTGGCGCTGAGCACACGACCTTCGCGCATCAACTGTACGGGGGCATCCTGAAGTACCTCGGTGTAGATATTGAAGTTGGGTACCTCTGGACATTGGCCGAGAGCGCCAAGAACAGCGTTTGCTCCGCTTCCCACGCCACTCTGCAGGTTCAGGAAGCTCTTAGGGATAAGGCCTTTGCGCATGTTGTACAACAGGAAGTCAGCCACATTCTGGCCAATCTGTGTGGTGATGGGGTCTGCGTCCTTGAAACCGCGTGCCTCATCGGGGATGTTGCACTCTACAATACCTACGATTCTGTCAGCATCAACCTCTATGTATGGTTTGCCTATACGGTCGGAAGCCTTGGTAATCATGATGGGAGTACGGAAAGGATGGTCCTCGATTTCGTAAACGTCATGTATACCCTTGCTTTGTGGAGAGTGGAAAGCATTCAGCTCGATGATAATGCCACGTTTTGCAAGGCGGCATACGGTGGGGCTGATGCCGCCTGCTGCGGTCAGGTAGATGTGAGCCTTTGAACCAACCTTTTCTATAGCACATGCCTCGATGATACCCCAATCCATTTCGCCGAGATAGCCCTGGCGCATCTGTGTGGCCAGGTTGCTCAGATTCAGATCGTGGTAGTTGATCTCGTTCATGTTCACGCGCTTGCGGAAGTCGGCGTTTGTGGTGTAGGGAGTGCGGAAGTCTATTGCCTGTGCGTTTGCCAGGGCGCCGTCGCAACTCTGTCCGGTACTTGCACCAGTGATAATGCTGATCTTGAAAGGACGGCCTGCTTCGTGCTCGGCTTCTGCCTTCTTTGCTATTTCTGCAGGGGTGCATTTTGGGGTGCCTGCAGGGGTGAAGCCACTAAGACCGATGGTCTGGCCGTTCTCAATGAGTGCGGCGGCCTCTGCGGCTGTGATTTTGTTGAATTCCATTTCTTATGTATGTTTTGTTATTGTTTATTTATATCTCGTTGTCCCGCTTTTAGCGTGGATGTTACAATTCCGCCTGTTGCCCTCAGAGGCTGTGCAGTGCTTTGTTCTCGGACGCTGCACGCAGCGTCCCTACTGTTGGGTGTTTTCACCTTTCACTTTTTAAGGTACCGGGTCGTATCCGTGCCCTCCCCATGGATGGCATCTGAGTATGCGCCGTATGGCAAGGTACATTCCCTTGAAAGGACCGTGTTTGCGCAGTGCTTCTATGGCATATTGGCTACATGTAGGCGTGAATCTGCATGAAGGTGGTGTAAGCGGCGATATGCATAGCTGGTAGAAGCGTATGGGAAGGATCAGCAGCTTGCTCAGGAAACTTCTTAGGATTTGGATCATTGTGTTTTCTGTTCTGCCTGTACGATTTTTTCCAGCAGAGCAACCATTTTCTTGGAAACGAGGCTGGATGGCTGTTGTTTGTCCGTGAGCCATATGAAGGCTATGTCCAAACCTGTGCCTTGTTTTACGGGTGCAAGGATATGCTTGTTTTGCCTGTAGGTCTCGCGTAACTGGCGCTTTGCCCTGTTCCTGTCTACGGCATGCCGGAAGCGTCTTTTGGAAACAGAAACGAGGATGCGGATATCCGCTTCCTCGGTATTTCTGAATACTGCACGTATTGGATATGCCGACAGGGATTTGCTGTCAGAACTGGCAAACAAGGTTTCTATGGCTTTTTTGCTACATAGCCTTTCTGCCTTCTTCAGGCCAAAGCCGTTATCCATTATGTTGTTTCAAATATGCGTCCAGTGCTGCGGTAATGCTGGGGAATTCAGGTGTGGGAGCCTGTAGGTCAAGTCTCAGGCCTGCCTCCTCAACACTCTTGGCTGTTGCGGGACCGAAGGTGGCAATAGCGGTTTCTCCCTGGTTGTAGTTGGGGAAGTTCTTCATCAGCGATTGTATGCCGCTGGGGCTGAAGAAAACAAGCATGTCGTAGTTGAATTCCTCTTCCGAAGTGAAATCGTTGCTTACAGTACGATACATCACACCGCTGGAGTACGTAATCCCTCTTGCATCCAGCATGTCTGTGAGTTCATTGCTGTGTACGTCGCTCTGAGGAATGAAGTATTTCTCGTTTTTGTGCTTCTGTATCATTGGCATGAGGTCGGCAATCTTGCCTGTTTCGCCGAAGAATACCTTGCGCTTGCGGTACTGCACGTATTTCTGTATATAGTGCGAGATTGTCTCGGTGATGCAGAAGTACTTGATGCTTTCAGGTATCTCTATACGCATTTCCTGACATAGCAAAAAGAAGTTGTCTATGGCATGACGACTGGTAAAGATGATGGCGGTATGATCCAGGATATTGATGCGCTGTGCACGGAACTCACGTGGGGTGAGGCTTTCCACTTTGATGAAAGGGCGGAACACAACCTCTACGTTGTGCTTGCGCATGATATCATAATAAGGAGACTTCTCCGATGAAGGCTTGGGTTGTGAAACCAGAATCTTCTTTATCATAATTTTTCTATGTCAATATGTTATTGTCAATCTGTCCGTGATCCCACATAGAATCGCCCATAGGGACAGGAGGGGCACTATTTCAAGGGCACAAAGGTACGACAATAAATGCAGAATGCCATAGAAATGAGGTAAAAATATTGAATATGTACAGAATAATAGGGCTAATTTGAAGATAGTTACGATTATTGCTGACACCAAGAGGAGCACTTCAGGGGACAAGTTGAAATATATGCCGGACATCGTAACAGGCAGGAGCAGCAGTGTTTCGCAAATGAACAGGAAACAGTATGATTGTCGCCATTGCTGTCTACTTGTTTTATCAAAGAAAATCCAGTTTATGAAACCGGAAAACATCGTCTTGGCAAAGAAAAACAGTGTAAGGCAACCAAAGTATATTGCCAAAAGCCAGTATGGGGATATGGTGCATAGGGCCAGGTTATAGCTGCCTTGTGCATGGTGGAAGAACAGCAGGCTGCCTGTGGCAGCAAGAACTATGTTGGCAAGTATAGTGTTGTTCTGGGCGTCTGTCAGCGAGGCGTCGGCAAGTGTTCCCTTATTCTTGGACGGGTACAGGAATTCCTGGGCCTGCTGAATTAAGAATCGGCGTGTGTTGCGCAGGAGCACCGAGGCCAGGACAAAGCACAAGAGGATTATGCTGCCGATAATGTCGTCATTCTTTGGATGATAAGGCATTGGCTCGGCAACGACTCCCAATGGACGTACTGTGAGTTCGGGGTGCAGCAGTGCGTTGCCGCGGAAGTAGCCGAGCTCATAGCATAGTGGCAGGTTGTCTATGGCATCGGCATACGGAACCCTGCCTTCCAATCCTGGTATCTCAAGGGTGTCGGGGCATTGGCTCCAGCGTATTTTCCTTGGCGGCAGATTTGCTTGGATAACGGAGTCTATTTTGGCTGGAGAGCACCCTTTCATCTGTTTTACGACACGTGTCACCCAGTACTCGGTCGTGTCTCCGGTACTGGGTGCCTTGTTTGTTGCCTTTGGCGCATAGGCATTGCCCGTTTGCTGCGCCGTGGCTGCTATAGTGTCGTTTTGCGGTATCATTTAGAGTTTTGCAAATCTCCTCACGTTGGCATTCCACATGGGCATGCTCATTGCCAGGTCCAGTGCTTCCTGTGGTGTGGAAGCCACTGCAAAGGTGTTGAGGTGTTCCTGGCGCAGGAAGTTTTCCTCCATTCCCTTTTGCAGGAAGGCAATCAGTTCGTCGTAGTAGCCATCGGTGTTCAGCAGAATGATGGGTTTCAGGTGTATGCCAAGCTGTTTCCACGTTACCAGTTCGCTGAACTCTGCCAGGGTGCCGAAACCTCCTGCCAGCACTATGCCGGCATCAGACATTTCTGCCATTTTCTGCTGGCGTGTGTGCATGTCTGCTGTCTCTATGAGTTCGGTCATGGCGGTATAGTGCCAGTTCTCTTCAATCATGAAGGTGGGTATAATGCCTATGGCCTTGCCGCCGGCTTCCATGCATGCATCAGCGCCGGCACGCATCAAGCCCATGTTACCCGCTCCGTTTACCAGTGTCATGCCACGCTCGCCCATCAGGCGCCCCAGTTCCCTTGCAGCCTTGAAGTACTTTTCGGGAATCTGGTCGCTGCTGGCGCAGTATATGCATATGCTTTTCATGCGTTCCTGACGTGGTGTTTACAGGGCGAAGGCCTTTTGGATCTGCTCTACGTAGTCAAGTTTTTCCCAGGTGAAGAGTTCCACCTCCATGGTCTTCTGTCCGCAGTTGTAGTTTGACTCGAAGGTCTTGGTAACGATGCGTGGCTCGCGTCCCATGTGTCCGTAGGCAGCAGTTTCCTCGTATATGGGGTTGCGAAGTTTCAGGCGCTGCTCTATGGCGTAGGGGCGCAGGTCGAAGATGTCCTTTATCTTCTCGGCAATTTCGCCGTCGGTCATCTGCACCTTGGCACGGCCGTAGGTGTTTACGCAGATGCTTACGGGTTGTGCCACGCCGATGGCATAGGAGATCTGCACCAGCATCTCGTCGGCCACGCCGGCAGCCACCATATTCTTGGCTATATGGCGAGCGGCGTATGCTGCAGAGCGATCCACCTTTGAGGGGTCCTTGCCGCTGAATGCGCCACCACCGTGTGCACCCTTGCCGCCATAGGTGTCCACGATGATCTTACGGCCGGTAAGGCCTGTGTCGCCATGAGGGCCGCCGATAACGAACTTGCCGGTGGGGTTTACGTGATAGGTGATGTTGTCGTTGAAGAGGGCCAGGATGTTCTCATTGGTAATGGTGGCCTTGACGCGGGGGATGAGTATGTTTATCACGTCCTCGCGAATCTTCTGCTGCATTGCCTCGTCGGTGTCGAACTCGTCGTGCTGGGTGCTCACCACTATGGTGTCTATGCGCACGGGCACGTTCTCGTCGCTATATTCAATGGTTACCTGGCTCTTGGAGTCGGGGCGCAGGTATGTCATCACTTTGCCCTCGCGGCGGATTTCTGCCAGTACCATGAGCAGGCGGTGGCTCAGGTCCAGGCTCAGGGGCATGTAGTTCTCTGTCTCGTTGGTAGCATAGCCGAACATCATGCCCTGGTCGCCGGCACCCTGGTTCTCGCGCTCCTCGCGCTCTACACCGCGGTTTATGTCGCTGCTCTGCTCGTGAATAGCGCTGAAAACGCCGCAGGAGTTGCCCTCGAACATGTATTCGCTCTTGGTGTATCCGATGCGGTTGATAACCTCACGTGCAATGCGCTGGAGGTCAACGTATGCCTGTGTCTTGATCTCTCCGGCCAGCACTACCTGACCTGTTGTTACGAGTGTTTCGCATGCCACCTTGGATTCGGGGTCGAAAGCCAGCAGTTTGTCCAATACGGCATCACTGATCTGGTCGGCCACTTTGTCGGGATGGCCTTCGGAAACGGATTCGGAAGTAAATAGGTAACCCATAGTTTTAATAATTAAGTTATAATTAATAATGTATGGGGAAAGAAATAGGGCGGAATGCGTCAAAAGTCCTGTGAGTACAAGTTCCAGCAGACTTTTCTTTTTAGCATTTTTTTCTGTGGTTGCAAGCAGCCCAAATCTATCCACATGTTCATGAAATCGGGTGCAAAGGTACGAATAAGTGAGTGAAAAAGCAAATAAAATTTGGTTTTTCCGAACGCGAGTACCTTAGAACGAAGTTCAATGTTACGAATAAGTGAGTGAAAAAGCAAATAAAATTTGATTTTTCCGAATGCGAGTACCTTAGAACGGAGTTCCATGTTACGAATAAGTGAGGGAAGTACATAATAAAGCGGAGGTTGTGGACATGCTACCACAAACCTCCGCTCTCATATTATCGTGTCATGCAGACAGAATCAAGCCTCAGGTTCCGCAGGGATAGAAGGGGCTTGTGTATGAGCCTTTCTCCTTCTTGGGGCAGCACTCTATGTCTATGTCCTTCTTCCAAAGGCCATGCAGGTTGCAATACTCGTACACCGCCACAGGTCTTGCTCCGCAGGTGCATACCTCTGCTACGGGTTCGTCTTTCAGGTCAACGAGTATACCTCCGTTCTCTGTCTCTATGTATATGAAGGCTATATGGTGCTCGGGCGACATGGGGTGAAGCACACTGCCCACCTCTATGCGGAGTTTGCCGCCGTCCAGTTGAGTAACCACGGGAACGTGCTTCTCCTGACTGGCATCCACGGTGTTGGGTACCAGTTCTTCCATCTTTTGCCCGCAACAAACCACGGGGACATTGCTGTCAACAACCTTTACGATAACGTTGCCGCAATGGGCACACTTATAAAACTTGGTTGCCATAATCTTCTCTTGTTTTTAGTTCTTGCTATTCTTGTTATGGATTCCTCTTTGAATCCGATGCAAATTTATGCCCATTCCTCCAGATGGCAATCATTTACGGGCAAGATAATTCCGCTTCTTCACTTTATTTAAACTCCTATCACATTCGTTTATCAAATAGGTGCCGATTTTAGCATTTGTTTAACATCGGATTCATTGCATTATTACCATTCTCGTAGTCATTTCTGAATGTTTCTCTTGGTAGTTTGGTTGCAGAGTAGTAATTTTGCAGAAAAGATCAGACTGATATGAAAACCAACAACATTGGACATGGTGCAACAGCCTATATAATATTAGTTTCAGTATTGGCATTCTGCCTCATGGCTGATTGTGTGCCTCGCCTTCACTTCCTCTCTGCCTGGGTCACTCCGCCTGTGGTATTGTTCCTGGGTTTGGCTTTTGCCATGTTTTTTGGCCAGCCTTTCCCTGCTTTCAATAAGAAGGCATCCAAGAAACTGCTTCAATATTCCGTTGTTGGTCTTGGGTTTGGCATGAATCTCCATGCCTCGCTGGCCTCTGGAACTCAGGGTATGGCATTTACCATCGTATCTGTGGCAGGCACAATGCTTGTTGGCATGCTCATAGGTGTGTTGTTGCTCAGAATTCCCTCAACGGCCTCATATCTTATCAGTTCGGGTACAGCCATCTGCGGAGGCAGTGCCATAGCCGCCGTAGGTCCTGTTGTAAAGGCAAAAGAATCAGAGATGTCCGTTGCCCTTGCCACCGTCTTCATACTCAATGCTCTTGGTCTTTTCCTATTCCCATTGTTAGGTCGTTGGCTTGGTCTTGACCAGCAACAGTTTGGCACATGGGCAGCTATAGCCATTCACGATACCAGTTCCGTTGTTGGAGCAGGTGCGGCTTATGGAGAAGAAGCATTACAGGTGGCCACCACAATCAAGTTGACGCGAGCCTTGTGGATAATTCCCCTGGCATTGGTCACCTCCTTCATCTTCAAGACCCGAGGCAAGGGTATTGCCATACCATGGTTCATCCTATGGTTCATTGTTGCCATAGTGCTGAATACTTATGTGCTTGATGCTATGCCTACCGTGGGTAATGCTATTTCATCCCTTGCTCGCAAGTGCCTTACTCTCACCATGTTCTTTATCGGTGCCTCGCTTTCCGCATCCACTCTTAAGGCTGTTGGTTTACGTCCCTTGCTTATGGGCATACTTCTGTGGATCATAGTCAGTGTTGCCTCTCTGACATACATATTGTTTATATAGTTTCATCATATCCGTGATACATTATGGCAAAAATATATAACGACCTCACCGAGGTGGTTGGTCATACTCCCCTACTCCACCTCCAACGACTCTCTGCCCACTATGGCATAGACGAGAGCACCCGAGTGCTTGCAAAACTTGAATATTTCAACCCTGGCGGTAGTGTCAAGGATCGTGTGGCATTGAACATGATTCTTGATGCCGAGCGCCGTGGTGTGCTTCAGCCCGGTGGTACTATCATCGAACCTACAAGCGGAAACACAGGCGTTGGGCTTGCATGGATAAGCCGTGTGCGTGGTTATGAGGCTATCATCGTCATGCCCGATACCATGAGCCGTGAGCGCCAGCAATTGCTTCGTGCCGCCGGTGCACAGGTTATACTTACCCCTGGTACTGAGGGCATGGCGGGTGCCATTGCCGAGGCGGAGCGCTTGCGAAACAGTATTCCCAATTCGGTCATCCTTGGCCAGTTCTCAAATCCTGCCAATCCCGAAGCGCATGTCCTTACTACAGCACATGAGATTTGGGACGATACCGACGGACAGGTGGATGTCCTCGTTGCCACCGTTGGTACAGGCGGAACCCTTTGCGGCACTGCCCGAGGTCTCAAGGCACATAACCCGCAACTCCTTGCCATTGCCGTAGAGCCCCAGGAATCCCCTTTGCTCAGTGGAGGCCAGGCCTCTCCGCATGGCATACAGGGCATAGGTGCCAACTTCATCCCCAAGAACTATGACTCCAACGTTGTTGACCGCATAATGCAGGTTTCTACAGAAGAAGCCATGCAAATGGGGCGCCTGCTTTCCCATCACGAGGGTCTCATCACGGGCATCTCTTCCGGTGCTGCCGTTCATGCTGCCCTCACCTTTGCCCTTACCCCGGAGGCCAAGGGCAAAACCATCGTTGTCGTATTGCCCGACACGGGAGAGCGCTATCTCAGCACTCGGTTATACGGAGGATAAACCGCTGTTGCCCTATCAACAGTGTTCTGTTGTCGGGACAACAGTGCCTTGTTGTCGGGACAACAAAATTAAATGCTCGGGGAGAGCGACAGGAAGATTACAAGTTTTTTATAGGTAGAAACCCCATTGGGAGAGGGGAAGTGTCTGAATGCTGTTTGCTACAGAAGGAAGGTCATGCCCTTGATGGTATTCTGCCTTTTTTCTTCTATTTCCTTCTGCATTCGCCTAATGGCGCATTGGTAGAAGAAGGCCACCAGGTATTCGGCACTGTCGTTGTGGAAGAGTTTCAGGGCGCGGATGTACTCTTCCTTGGATTCGCGTGTAATGATGAGGATGGGATGTCCTGCCTGAAGAAGAATTTTGTTGGACAGAAGGCGAGCCATACGTCCGTTGCCGTCTCTGAAGGGGTGAAGATATATGAAGTGCCCGTGAAAAATGGCAGCAACGAACATTGGCGGCAATCCCTTTTGAAGAGCATTTTCTGTATGTTGCAGAAGGTCAGGGACTTTCTTTATCAGTTGTTCATGGTCGCCGAAAAGGGTATCTCCTGCCCCCATGTCCATTGTGGTATATTCTCCTGGGTTAGCACCGGGGTGACGATATGAAATGGTATGGTGTGTGAGTGTGGCATGTAGCGACAGGATATAATCCTCTGTCAGAGGGTTTTGTGTGGAATCAAGCATCTGCTCGTAGGCATGGAAGTGGTCAAGCATCTCCATTGTCTCCACCAAGGATTTGTTTGTAGGTACTACGCCCAATCCCAATTCCTTCAGTGTCTTGGTGTCATTGATGGTATATGAATTTCCCTCTATGCCAAGGCTGTGTGCAGAAAAGAGTATCTCATTATATTGAAGATAGTCTTCTGGTGACATCCTCTTCTCAACGCACTTCTGATATTCATGCAAAAGAGCGTTGTATTGCTTCTCTAAATCTTCACACATATTTGAAAATCCTTGCAGGATATTACTTCCTCTCTGCCTCTTTCTTCTTTGCTGCAGCGATGGAGTCCTCTCTCAATTGGCGATAGATGGCTTCGGCGAGTTCATCTTCGTAGGTCTTGGCAGCCTCCAGTTTTACAAGGGCTTCCTTGTCCTTCTTGTGTTTCTTGTCCTTTTTGCGTTCCTTCCATGCAAAGGGATGCATGATGTAGTCGGTGGCTTTGGAACCGATGATGTCGGAAACACTCTTTTGGCGAGGTTGTGTAAGGCCGTTGTTCAAGGATTTTTTTATTGCATCCTCTACTGCCAGGCCTTTCTTGGCTTGGACGCTCAGTTCCTCCAATGTGTCGGTATATGCCACAGAGGTGTCCTGCTTTGCTGGCTTGGCTTTTGTGTTATTTGCCGAGTCAGTAGGATAACTGCAAACGGCCATTCCTGTTGCCATGGGTGTATGCGAGGTGAGACTCAGCATCATTGCCACCAGCAGTAGTACAAAGGGTATCTTTTTCATGTCAAATGCTTGTTTCAAGGTCCAAAGGTACGAATAAGTGCTTTATGATGCAAGGAATTCGCATACTTTAACGCAGAAGGGTCTTTAATGTGCCTCCAGCCAGTTGGTGCCCCATCCTGCATCGGCAATGAGGGGGACGGAGAGCGAGGCGGCACTTTGCATTTCCTCTATAACGAGGCGCTGGAGCTGGTCGCGCTCTTCGGGAAGGACGCTGAAGTTCAGTTCGTCGTGCACCTGAAGAATCATGCGGCTTTGGAGGCCTTCCTCTCGCATGCGCTTGTCCACTCGTATCATGGCCATCTTCATGATGTCGGCGGCACTGCCCTGTATGGGCGAGTTGATGGCATTGCGCTCGGCATATCCGCGCACTACGGCATTGTGGCTGTTGATGTCGGGCAGGGGGCAGCGGCGGTGGAAGATGGTTTCGGTATACCCCTTCTCGCGTGCCATGGCAATGCTCCGCTCCATGTATTCCTTCACACCGGGATAGGTTTGGAAATATCCGTCAATAAGTTGCTTTGCTTCGCTTCTGCTGCATCCGAGGCGCTCTGCCAAGCCAAAGGCACTGATGCCGTAGATGATGCCGAAATTGGCCGTTTTTGCACGTCTGCGCTCATCGCTGGTTACCTCGCTGATGTCCTTGTGGAAAATCTTTGCTGCCGTGGCGGCATGTATGTCCTCTCCGCACAGGAAGGCCTGCACCAGGTTTTCGTCCTTGCTGAGGTGTGCCATGATGCGGAGTTCTATCTGGCTGTAGTCGGCAGAGAAGAACAGTTGTCCCTCGTCGGGGATGAAGGCCTTGCGCACCTCCTTGCCCATGGCATCGCGCACGGGAATGTTTTGCAGGTTGGGGTTTGAGGACGAGAGTCGGCCGGTGGTCGTTACGGTTTGGTTGAAGGTGGTGTGTATGTGTCCCGTGGAGGCGTTTACCAGTTTGGGCAGGGCATCTATGTATGTGCCCAGGAGTTTCTTCAACCCTCTGTGCTCCAGTATCTTGCCCACCACCTCGTGCTTGTGTCGCAATCCCTCCAGCACCTCCTCGCCAGTGACGTACTGCCCTGTCTTTGTCTTCTTTGCCTTGGAGTCGAGTTTCAGTACATCGAAGAGGATTTCTCCCACCTGACGCGGCGAGGCGATGTTGAACCTCTGCCCTGCCAACTGGTATATCTCCTCCTCCAGTTGTGTCATCTCCTGTGTGAAGTGTCGGCTTGTTTCTGCAAGTCCCTGTTCGTCTATGCGCACACCTGTTTGCTCCATGTGTGCCAACACGCACATCAGTGGCATTTCCATGTTCTGGAAGATATCCCAAAGCCCCGTCTCGTGCAACTCCTTCTCGAAGAGTTCCTTCAGTTCCTTCAGTGTTGCCTTGCGGTACGCCTCCTTCAGGTATTCAAGTCCGTGGCGAATTTCCGGATGCAGAAGATAGTGTGCTATGGAGGTATCGAAGAGATGCTTCTCCCCTACTACACTTGCCTCTAAATCAAGTACTTGCACCTCGGGATACTGTTCGGTAAGTTCCTGCCAATGTGCCTTCAGGTCGTGCCCGATGATGGTGTCGCCATCCAGTATGAATGGCGGTTCGTGCACAGGCGCTGGTGCCGCGGCCATGCTGAAAAGGTCGGGTTCGTCATGCCCCGTCGTTTCCTCCTGCGGTGAGGAGGCAGGTTCGCCAAAGCCCCCAAACAAGTCGCCCTGTATGCTGCCGTCCTTGAAACGAAAATCGGAAATCGGAGAACGGAAATCTGAGGGGTTTGGCTGCTGTTTTGCCTTTTGTCCGCTTTTGTTTTTTTCGGAGTACTCGGACTTTACCTCTTTCTTCTTCCTCAGCAGTTGGCGGAATTCCAGTTCTTCGTATATTTGCAACAGGGCCTGGTGGTCGGGTTCCTTGATTTCCAACGCATTCATATTCAGTGTGATGGGTGCGTCCTTCACTATGGTTGCCAACCAGTGGCTCTGTCGGATGAGGTCGGCATTCTCCACCACCTTCTTCTGTATGGCACCCTTCAGTTTGTCGGTATTGGCGAGCAGGTTCTCTATGCTTCCCCATTGCTGGATGAGTGTGCAGGCGGTCTTCTCTCCCACCCCCGGGCAACCGGGTATGTTGTCGCTGGAGTCGCCCATAAGGCCCAGTATGTCTATCACCTGCAGGGGCGACTCTATGCCCCATTTCTCGCATATCTCCTTGGGACCCAAGACCTGTGCCTCGCTCTTGCCAACGGGCGGACGGTACATGCTCACGTGCTCCGTCACCAGCTGGCCGTAGTCCTTGTCGGGCGTCATCATGTATGTCTCAATGCCCTGGAGGTCAGCCTGATGTGCCAATGTGCCAATCACATCGTCGGCCTCGTATCCAGGGACTTCAAGCACGGGAATGTGGTAAGCCTCCAGTATCTCCTTTATCTTGGGCACGGCAAAGCGTATTGCCTCGGGTGTCTCCTCGCGCTGAGCCTTGTACTCGGGAAAGGCCTCGTGGCGGAAGGTGCCGCCATGCGGGTCAAACGCCACACCCAGGTGTGTGGGGCGCATGTTGCGTAGCACATCCTCCAGGGTATTCACAAAGCCCAGGATGGCACTGGTGTTCTCTCCCTTGGAGTTGTATCGTGGATTTTTGATGAAAGCATAGTAGGCTCTGTAGATGAGAGCATATGCATCCAAAAGGAACAATTTCATAACTATTTATCTTATTTGCCTACAAAAATACTGAAAATTGTGATAATATTCCGCCTTTTTCTGTAAATTTGCATTTGATAACGCATGATTATAAGTCCAGTGGATTTACTAAAAGAGATAAGAAAACCCGTTGAGGCCGACCTGGCACGTTTCAATGAAATGTTCCGTGAGTCGCTCAAGTCCGACAATCCTTTGCTTGGAATGGCATTGGATCACCTTACTCGCCGTACCGGCAAGCAGATGCGCCCCATACTGGTGATGCTGGCTGCCCGTGGTGCCGACAACAGCGTGGATGTGGTCAGCGATCAGGTTATCCATGCGGCCATTGCCATGGAACTTCTGCACACGGCATCCCTGGTGCACGACGATATTGTTGACGAGAGCGACCGCCGTCGTGGCCAGAAGAGCGTGAACAGCCTTCTGGACAACAAGGCAGCCGTCCTGGTGGGCGATTTCCTTCTCAGCAAGGCCATTGAGCATGCCGTGGCATGTGGCGACAGTAGGGTAGTGGCGCTTATTTCCAACGTGGGTATCATGCTATCGGATGGCGAACTTCTGCAGTTGGCCAATGTGGACAGCAAGGAAATAGGGGAGGGCGCATACTACGAGGTGGTGCGCAAGAAGACCGCCTCTCTCTTCTCTGCCTGTGCCGAGGTGGGTGCCTTGCTTGCTACGGATCATCCCGGCTATATATATACAATGAAGCGTTTTGGCATGCTTCTCGGTATATGTTTCCAGTTGAAGGACGACATCTTCGATTACGACGACCAGCACGATGTGGGCAAACCTGCTGGCAACGACATGAAGGAGGGCAAACTTACACTGCCCGTCATCTATGTTGCCAACAAGAACCCCGAGGCTCATGCCCTTGCGCTGAAGGTACGTGCCGGTGAGGCATCGCAAGAGGAAATCACTCGTCTTGTCAACCTCACCCGTCAGGAAGGTGGTGTCTTGTATGCAGAAAGTGCCATGGGCGACATGTCCGGCATGGCCACAGGATTGCTGGATGAGGTAGGGGAGAGCACCATTGTCCAAACCCTGCAATACTATCTTGATTACGTGGCAAAGAGGGCGATGTAGGGAAACGTAAATTTGCGAGGGTAGAGTAGGGACGTTGCGTGCAGCGTCCGCAATGCTATCATATTGGCCCAAATGTTCTCTCCGCCATGCTTATTGTTTTCGGCCGCTGTATTCAGCGTCCCTATAGGTGAAAAAAAGAAAACTGAGGGGGAAGGTCGTTTCCCGTTTTCAATTTTCAGATATTCGATTACTTTTAGTGGTTGTTTTGAGAGGGTAGGGATTGTTATGAAACCCTGCCTGTTTTTAACTCCGAGTTTAGCAGCGTATAGACATATTTCGGACTTTGTAAATACAATCCTGTTGCAGAGTCGCAAAGTTTGGTGTATGTCTCGGAATCATATAGGGTGTCAAGGGTTTCACATATGTTCATGTAGAAATTCTTGGAAAGCAATTCTGCCAGATCTGCGGTCATTCCTTCCTTCATGTATTCAAACTCTGCCTTTGTCATATCTTATAAGGTGTTTAATGGCCTTTTCTGTACCAAAATAGTATTGGAAGGTTTTAATATACTTGAGGCGATTCAGAAACTCTGTCTTGTCAATGGAAGCGTCATAGTTCACCTCCTGTTCTTCTCCAATAAAGTGTAACGCTCTCCACAGCATCATCAGAACTGAGCGTGTGCATAGCACCATAGTTTTCCTCTATGAACTTAATGCCTTTGTGTGCACGGATATATCTGTACGCCTGTTTTTTCGGTCAAACAATACCGTTTGGCAAACTCGTTTACCAAGGCAATAATATACTCAAATATGTCCCTAATGTTGTATTTCATGGCAAGATTCCCCAATATACCTTTCGCAAAAATAGTGCTTTTTCATGAAATACAAATGTATTTCGGCTTTTATACTATTGCTGGTGTTGGATGTAGATTAGATTGCCTCAGATGGAAGGTTATTATCATCATAACACTAATGATCGTTTTGGTTAAATATATACCCATTTTTATCCTCCCGAGGATCGCCCCTTGAGTTACGGAACTCTCGCCTTAGTCCTCGGGAGGATCCGAAAACATGTGTTGGTAGGACATCGTTTTGTTTTTATGTTTGGATTGCGAATTACCAAAAACTAAATTGATGAGTCCTTAAATAAGCCCCATTTTATGCATGCCGTCGCATTTGTAGTATCATATACAATACCATTACGAATAATTCCATCTATTGAAGGACAGTAATACCTATTTCTTCCTTGAGCATCAATGTCAATAAATCGTTTATTAGTACAATCAGCACACATTTTAAAACCATTGTTATTCATAACAGTTACATTGAGAAACTTTTCACAAAGGTACAAAAAATCTTAGAAATATTCCAAACCATTAATGGAAATTGAAGGGCAGTTAAATGCCAGTGCCGAGTTTGCCGATTTGTTGAACGAGGCCTCCTTCGAGTACGTTGGCACCCGCGAGGCACAAGCCGAGGCACGCAAGGCCGAGAAGGAACGCCTCAATGCACTTGCCACCCAGAAACCCGGCGAGGAGTCTCCTGAAGAGGACGACGATCAGGGCGGCACCAACATAGAGTAGGTAACCGGAGAAAAGCAGGGTTTACGAGTGTTGCCGGCACACTTATAGCCTTGCTTGCCTCCAAAAGTGCCTTTCTCTACCTTCTTCGTTCTATTTGACACATTTGCCCGACAAGAAAAAATGCCCTTAACAGACTGAAATTCATCTGCTAAGGGCATTTCTTTGCCTCGTGAGAATCGTTTTCTTTTGCGTTTCCGACCAAGGGGACGTGAATTTTGGAATGTAAAGGAGGAAAAGACCCTCCCCCTTGTGGAGGGGTTGGGGGAGGGTCCGTCCGTCGTCGTCGGGTCTTACCTCTTTTAAAAGAACTTCACCTCCTCGCCAACGACCTCGCTCAGGAGCAGGTTGGCCAGGCGGCTGGTGCCGAGGCGCAGGTATTGGTTGGTGAGCCATTCGGTGCCCAGAACCTCTTTTACTATGGTATAGTACACAAGGGCATCGTGAACGGTGTTGAGACCGCCTGCAGGCTTGAAACCGATTCGAACGCCGGTCTTTTCGTAATACTCCTTTATTGCCTGGCACATCACGTAGGCGGCTTCGGGAGTGGCGGCAGGGTTCTCCTTGCCAGTGCTTGTCTTGATGTAATCGGCACCTGCATACATGGCCAGAAGACTGGCTGTCTTGATGTCGGCACAAGAGGGCAGGAGGCCGGTTTCCAGGATTACCTTCAACTTCTTCTCGCCACAAACGGCCTTCAATTCGCTGATTTCATCACACACCGTCTCGTAATCGCCGCTCAAGAACTTGCCCACGCTCATCACCATATCTATCTCCGTGGCGCCGTCCTTTAAGGCCAGGGCTGTCTCTGCCACCTTCACCTCTATGAGCGCCTGGGAACTGGGGAAGGAACCGCTTACGCAAGCCACTTCCACGCCCTCTACCTCCAGGCTTTGGCTCACGATCTGTGCAAAGCAGGGGTAGACACAGATAGTGGCAACGTGAGGCAGGTCGGGGTATGCATCCTCGAACTCGTTCACACGTTCGGTGAATTTCAGCACGCTTTCATCGCTGTCGGTGGTCTTCAGTGTGGTAAGTTCCACACTGCCCATCAGGAACTTCTTCACCTCCAGGGTGTCGTTTTCTGCTACCTTGTCCTCGATGATACGTGCCACGGCACGCTTTACCTCCTCGTCCTTGATGTTGGTATCGTACTCGGCCAACATCTGTTCATACTTGTTTTCTTCCATAATGTTTTAAGGGACCCACCCCCAACCCCTCCGCAAGGGAGGGGAGTAGATTGTGCGGTTTAATTTAATATTTAGTTTTGAATAATTTAATCAATATGTATCAATGAATTTCACCATCTGTTAACCCCTCCATATAGGGAGTGGTTGTTGTTGGTTTAAGTTTCTCAAACAGAGCCTTGCCCTTGCTTTCGCCTATACATTCTATTAGGTCCTGCAGAGTGCTCTTGCGTATC
This sequence comes from Bacteroidaceae bacterium, assembly GCA_045612965.1. Lineage (GTDB taxonomy): Bacteria > Bacteroidota > Bacteroidia > Bacteroidales > Bacteroidaceae > Physcousia. The sequence goes on from JAZLAC010000039.1 coordinate 59,672, forward strand.
CTGGCCGTGCTCTTGAAGTGCTTGAGTAGCAGTTCTTTTGTCTTGGGACCTATGCCGGGAATATTGTCTAACTCGCTGGCAATCTGTCGTTTGCTTCGCTTGTCGCGATGGAAGGTGATGGCAAAGCGGTGCACCTCGTCCTGTATCTGCGTGAGGAAGCGGAACAGGGCACTGTCCAGGCGCAAGCCGATGGTCCTCTGCGGGAATCCAAAGAGCAGTTCATTGGTGCGATGCTTGTCGTCCTTTGCCAAACCGGCTATGGGGATGTGCAGGTGCAGTTCGTCCTCCACAACCTCACGGACAACCTCCATTTGTCCCTTTCCACCGTCGGTAATGATAAGGTCGGGTAGGGGAGTCTCCTCCTCCATCATGCGGCTGTAACGGCGACGTACCACCTCCTTCATGGAGGCGTAGTCATCGGGGGCCTGTACCGTCTTTATATTGTACTTGCGGTAGTCGCTTTTGCATGGCTTTGCCTTCCTGAATACCACACAGCCAGCCACGGCATCCTCGCCGCTGATGTTGCTGTTGTCAAAGCATTCTATGTGCATGGGCAGGGTTTTCAACCCCAGGGCATCCTGCAATTCCTTCAGGCAACGTACCTGTTTCTGCTCGGGATTCAACTTATCCGCCTGGTTTAATCGGTCCTTCTTGTATTGCATGGCATTCAGGTGGGAGAGTTCCAGCAACTTCTTCTTGTCGCCCCTTTGCGGTACGGTAAACTCCACATTGTTCAACGATAGTTCCACGTGGAACGGTACGATGATCTCTCTACTTTTGCTGCCGTATCTTGCCCTCATTTCACCTATGCCGGCTATGAGCAGTTCCTCGGCACTCTCGTTTAGGCGCTTTGTGTATTCAAAGGTGAAGGCCTGGTTTATGCAGCCGTTCACAACGTGCAGATAGTTGATGTATGCCGTCTTTTCGTCGTTTTCTATGTTGAAAACATCGATATTGTGCAGTGTGCTGCTCACCACCTCGCTCTTGCTGCGGTAGTTCTCCAGAAGGACATATTTGCGCTTGATGGCTTCTGCCTCTTCAAACCTCATTTCCTCGGCGAGGGATTGCATTTCGGCCAGCATCTGCCGCTCGATTTCACCGGTATTTCCTTTCAGTATTTCCCGAGCCTCGTTGATGTAGGCAAGGTATTCTTCCCTGTCTTGAAGGCCGCAACACGGCCCTTTGCAGTTCTTAATGTGGTATTCCAGGCAAAGTTTGTGCTTGCCGTTTCTGATGCTTTCTGCGGAGATAACTTCTCTGCAACGTCGCAGAGGATACAGGTTCTTGATTAGTTCCAACAATGCCTGTAGGGTGGGGATATGGCTGTAAGGGCCGAAATAGGTGCCCAGACGCTTGTCTATCTTTCTTGTGTAGACGATGCGCGGCAGGTATTCGTTGGTTATGCAGATGCTTGGGTAGGTTTTACCGTCTTTCAGCAGAATGTTGTAACGGGGATTCCACTGTTTTATCAGGTTGTTCTCCAGCAACAGGGCATCCTCTTCGGTGTTTACAACGATGTATTTTATGTCGTGAATCTTTGAAACAAGAACGCTCGTCTTGAAATTATCGTGCTCACGGTTGAAGTAACTGCCCACCCTGCGCTTCAGGTTCTTTGCCTTTCCAACGTAGATAATAGTACCGCTTTCGTCGAGGTACTGGTAGCACCCGGGCAGTTCGGGTAAACTGCCCACGATGGATTTCAAGTGTTGAACGGGTGCTTGTTTCATATGCATTTTTGAAGGTTACCGGACCCAACTCCAACCCCTCCACAAGGGAGGGGAGTAGTAACAACCGACTTGTGCTTACATCAGCAGTACATTATATTCCCTCCCCTGTGGGAGGGCTGGGGAGGGGTCCTCTATTTAATCACCATCAACGTTGTTATCTCTGTATCCGCATCGAAAACATCCCTTCCGTGGAGGCCTTCGATGGTGAGTTCGATGATGAAGTTGATGTAAATCTTCTTTGGATTGAACTTCTTCACGAGGTCGTAAACTGCCCTCATGCTGCCACCTGTGGCAAGCAGGTCGTCGTGGATAAGCACCACGTCCTGTTCGCTAATGGCATCCGAAGTCATGCAGATTTTGTCGGTGCCATATTCCTTGGCATACTCCTGTTCAATTACCTCGCCAGGGAGTTTGTTGGGCTTGCGTGCCATAACGAAGCCGGCATTCAATTCTGCCGCCAATATACCTCCCAGAGGGAAGCCACGGCTCTCCACACCTACCACCTTGGTTATGCCTTTGTCCTTGTACATGGCCAAGGTTTCGTCGCGCATAATTTTTAGGCACTTGGGGTTCTTGAATAGTGTAGTGACATCCTGGAACTGAATGCCAGGAATGGGAAAATCGGGTACTACCCTGAGGTTTTCTAATAGTGTTTTGTTGTTCATATTTAGTGTAATTGCGTTTTTCTCTTGGTGCAATTGTTTCACGTGAAACATTGTGTCTGTTGGGGATTTCTGAGTAATCTGAATAATCTGAGTAATCCGAATACTCTGAATATTCCGAGTACTTCGATATAGTATTCCTGGAGGGGTTAGGGGTGGGTCTTTATCTTCCCATCAGCACCAGCAGCACGTTGATGTCCGAGGGTGATACGCCCGGTATGCGCGATGCCTGTGCCAGGGTTTCGGGGTCAATCTTTACGAGTTTTTGTCGTGCCTCGGTGGAGAGGGATTTGATGCTGTCGTAATCGAACTTGCCGCGAATCTTGATGTTCTCCAGGCGCAGCATCTTGTCGGCAATCTCACGCTCGCGGCGGATGTAGCCGTTGTACTTTATGCGTATCTCGGCAGCCTCTACTATCTCTTCGCGACGGTTGGGGATGGATTCAATAAGTTGCCTGAGCGCATTGATGTGCTTTGCCAGCGACATGATGCCAACCTGCGGACGGGTGATGAGATCCATCAGTTTGCAACCCTTCTGCAAGGGCACTGTGCCCATCTCCTCCAGGGCATCGTTTATGTATGCCGCCTTCACGGAGAAGGTGCGGCAGAATTCGCTAATCTTCTCTATCCACTCCTTCTTCTCCATCCACCTCTGGTAGCGCTCCTCGGTGGCAAGGCCGATGTTGTAGCTGCGTTCGGTAAGGCGTGCATCGGCATCGTCCTGGCGAAGCAGTATGCGGTACTCGGCACGCGAGGTGAACATACGGTAGGGCTCGTCCACGCCCTTCGTTACGAGGTCGTCGATGAGCACACCTATGTATGCCTCGTCGCGATGCAGAATGAAACTCTCCTTGCCTTGAAGTTTCAGTGCGGCATTGATTCCGGCAATGAGACCTTGGCCAGCCGCCTCTTCATATCCCGTGGTGCCATTCACCTGGCCGGCAAAGTAGAGGTTCTTCACCACCTTTGACTCCAGGGTGTGGTACAGCTGTGTGGGGTCGAAGAAGTCGTATTCTATGGCATAGCCGGGGCGGTACACCTGCACGTCGCGGAAGCAAGGCATCTTGCGCAAGGCATCCAGCTGCACCTCTATGGGCAGGGAGGAAGAGAATCCATTCAGGTAATACTCCTGAGTGTCCACTCCCTCGGGTTCGAGGAAAAGCTGGTGCTGGTCCTTGTCGGCAAAGGTAACCAGCTTTGTCTCTATGCTGGGACAGTATCGGGGGCCTATGCTTTGTATCTGTCCGTTGTACAGAGGCGACTCGGGAAGGCCCTCTCTCAGGCGCTCGTGAACGTCGGGGCTTGTGTACGTTATCCAGCAAGGCAACTGGGGCAGGGGGCGTGCCTCGCCCATGAAGGAAAAGTTTTGCGTAATGGTGTCGCCCGGCTGCTCCTCCATGTCCTTGAAATGCACACTACGGCCGTCTATGCGCACAGGAGTGCCCGTTTTCATGCGTCCGCACCTTATATCATGGCGTATAATGCTATCTGTCAACTCTTTAGATGCAGGTTCGGCACAACGGCCGCCCTCCAGTTGGGTACGCCCTATGTGCATGAGGCCGTTGAGGAAGGTGCCCGCCGTGATGATGACACTCTTGGCATGCAGGATGACATCCATGTAGGTCTTCACTCCCGTGACCTGCTTCGTTTCCTCGTCAACGAGCAGTTCCCTCACCTGGTCCTGCCAGATGCTCAGGTTCTCTGTGTTCTCCAGAATCTGTCTCCATTCCCAAATGAACTTTGCCCTGTCGCACTGAGCACGGGGACTCCACATGGCAGGACCCTTGCTGCGGTTCAGCATCCTGAACTGAATGGCGGTGCGGTCGGTAACCTCGCCCGTATGTCCGCCCAGGGCGTCTATCTCGCGCACTATCTGCCCCTTGGCAATGCCGCCGATGGCAGGGTTGCACGACATCTGTGCAATCTTGTTCATGTCCATGGTTACCAGGCATGTCCTGGCGCCAAGCCTTGCACTGGCCGCTGCTGCCTCGCAACCGGCATGCCCGGCACCGACGACAACAACATCGTAATTGAATTCCATCATCTACACTTGTTATTTCATTCGCAAAAGTACGGAATTTCTT
>JAZLAC010000040.1:0-24268 GCA_045612965.1 Bacteroidaceae bacterium
TGCCTAAGAGTAATACCATCTATAGAATATTCATTAGTCATTCACCTTTGAAATTTTGATGATTTTTCAAATGCAAAGATACAAAAAGGATTCAAATAAATGATGATTTGCTAAGTAATTTATTCGTTAGGCTCAAAAAAATATGTTTGGAAATGGGTTAATATGAATATCGTTTCTTTAGATATTGTCCACATCCCTTATCGGTAACTCATTTTTTTTCGACTTACCGACAAAGAATCTATATATTGCTATAAAAAATTGCTTCTTGGGAAAACAAAAACAACGGGAACTTTATGGTATCAATTCATAGAGTTCCCGTTTATGTGTTTCTGATTATCAGTGTGGTATGTTTTATATTTCGGTTCAAGCGTGGAACTTTTAGTGTATTCTTGTCCCAAGGTGTTTGGCGTAACCTAACCAACAGAATAACCAAAAGCCCACGCCTATACAGCGTGAGCATTTTCGCTATTATTCTTGTTGGTTCATCTTTAGTCGCCAAACTTTAGGGAACACAGAATAAAGCTAAAACGCTTTTCCAATATGTTTAAAGTGTGCGTATCTTGCTATACGCTATGTTTCATGGGCAAATATGTGTTTAGTTAATACTTGGTTAAATTGATTTATGCAAAGTTACGAATAAGTGAGCTGAATTCCAAATTTGCGATTAAGTGAGTGCAGAAAAAGTGCCTTTTTATGCCGAATGGAAGCAAATTCGACCGTTACGTCAAATTTATTTGAGTATTTCCGAACGAAAGCAACTAAGACCATCAGGTCAAATTTACAACACATGCAACATTTTAATCCCAAATCCGAAATACATTATGTTCTACTGAGCGATTTGTGCAAAACACTCACATTGTACCAAAAGCCTTAACACAGATCAGCCATTAGACTATTATCATCATAACACTAATGACCGATGTGGGTTTAAAACAAGGAAACAAACCGATGAAAAACGTGTTTACAAATTTATCCTCAATATTGAGTACAATTGTACCCAATGTTTAGTACAATGCTCCGCAATGTTTGGTACAATGCGACACAATATTGAGTCTATTAAATAGTCGGAACTCTTTTTGCTTATGCATATCGCTCCTGTAACTTTTGCATAGTGCAGTTCTGGCTAAACTCTCCCTAACATCATTTTAAAGGCAGATGTGTCGCAGACATAAGCGAATAGGAACGTACACAATCTAACCTTAAAAACCACAAAACACCTAAATAGATGTGGCGGAATCACATCCTTGTCGTTATATGGAAACACCTCTGTTTCACTTCATACTTGACATAGCACTTATTCTGCTTTCTCAAATCCCAAAGCACCTCGCCCAAAACGTTCTTCAATATTGCCTTTCTACCGATTCATACCTACGGAAATTCCTGGGCTTGAACTTGTCAAAGCGAGCATAAGTAATGTCAAATGTTGTTGCATAGCAATGGGCAGAGTTGCTGACCGCATTAGGATTGCCGGATTTCTGTAACTTCTTGATATCTTCTTGCGTCCTCAAAACAGAGGTGACGATAATCCTGTTGGGATTTAAGCCCTTGCTTTCCAATGAATCCAAGAAATTCTTGCCAATCATATCAAGCAATTCTGCCGCTCCATCTGTAAGATAAGGAATGGAGTGTGTAAGTTTGGCTATACTATAATGACTATTGTCCCTGATGTGTACCAAACCCTCCTTCACATCATTCGCCTCCGTCCTATTCTTCAATGTGCGCTTGATACCAAACCGTGCTGCTGATTTTAGCTGAACTCCGTTTTGGTCATTGAACAAAGAGGCATAGTTCAGTTCTTTTATCTTGACTGCCTTATTCTTATAAGGTAAGAGAAACGTGAAACCGAGGCAAACAATCCCCAACAATATAACTACTACGATTATCTTCTTCATTTCTTTGCCTTTATTTTATTTGACGTTACAAATATAGCATTAAATACCAACACCACTGGACATATCCAAGCATGTTTGTATGAAATAAGGTTATTTATGTATGAAATTACAAACCAAGCCTAAAACTTGATTATAAAAATAACAAACGCTAACTGACTATTAAAGTTGATAGAAGCCAGTAATGAAAGCAGCAACTGCTGAACCAGCAATAGCCCCATAACGAAAAAGAACCGCCAATGGCGATTCTCTCTTTGTGGACCAGCCTGGGCTTGAGATTTGTCTCGTAGAGACCCATCGACTGAGGGTTCGTTGTCAACGAAGTTGGAGCGAACCATAAACGAAGGAGATAACCAGCTGGTGAAAGTACAAGCTATAACTAAAAAAGAACCGCCATTTGGGCGATTCTTTTCTTGTGGACCAGCCTGGGCTTGAACCAGGGACCTCCAGATTATGAGTCTGTTGCTCTAACCAACTGAGCTACAAGTCCGAGCCTTCGGATTTCTCCTTAGCGAGTGCAAAGGTATAACATTTTTCCGATACTGCAAGCATTATTCAAGTTTTTTTTGTACCTTCGCACTATGTTTGTTGCAACGATAGGTTTTTTTGATGGTGTGCATTGCGGGCACAGGTTCCTTATTTCCCAAGTCCTGAAACAGGCACGGGAAGAGGGTCTGCAATCTATGGCCATTACCATGGACTGCCACCCTAAGACTATCGTTAAGACAGACTATGTGCCATACCTACTGACTACAACAGAGGAGAGAGTATCCCTGCTAAAAAAGTGCGGAATAGATCATGTGGAACTTCTTTCCTTCGACCACAAAATGGCAAGAATGGATGCACTGACATTCATGAGGGAGATACTTCGCGATATGCTTAACGTTTCCACCTTGGTGATGGGTTATGACCACAGGTTCGGGCACGGTGGCGGTGAGCATGAGGACTATATCCGCTGGGGAGAGGAATGCGACATAAGGGTGATTATTGCCAAAAAGTTTGAGCAGCATTATGCCAGCAGTAGCGAGATAAGACGGCTCTTGACGGAAGGCAACGTAAAAGATGCAGCAAAGTTGCTAAACCATCCATATGTTCTGACTGGTATCGTAGAAAGCGGGCACCAAGTGGGGCGCACACTAGGATTCCCTACTGCCAACCTAAATATTGCTGAGAACAAACTGATTCCTGCCACTGGTGTCTATGCCGTGATGACAGAACTGGGAGCCGGAATAATGAACATTGGCCGACGCCCTACGCTGAACAACGGCACGAACCTTTCCATAGAAGTACACATAATGAACTATAAGGGCAACCTTTATGGCAAGGAACTGCACCTTTCCTTTATTGAGCGCATACGCGAGGAGAGGAAGTTCGCTTCCCTTGACGAACTGAGGGTGCAAATCCAGAGAGACATCAATCAGGCGTCAGCCATGTTTGATGCAACGGATAAGACGGTGTGACCCGTCTGCCATGGTTGTGGCAAACAAATACACATCGCCACCTTCTGCCAAACGAAGTTTTTTCCTTAGTTCCGCCACACTGGTGGGGAAGTTTCTTACCGTGATGTTTGCCTTTGTAACCCCGGCAAGCATGGCACGCAATTCCTTTTTACCGAAACCGCACGAAGCGACAATCTCAAAGCCACGTCCTGGGAAATCCTGTACGGGAGATGAAGAAACGAAAAGATTGCTCATAGGGTGAAGTTTCTCTACCGCGTATCTTTCACAAAGCACATCCTGAAGTCCTGCTTTTAGGATACTGGCGTGAGGCTCGTAGATACACGTTGCGGAGGCACTCGCAACGTGTTCCGATGCCACCCGCAACAGGGCGCGATTCTTCTCCTCGTGTGTACAAGTGAAAACATCGTCGGAAGTCCCGAGGTTTACGGCATAGTACACCGGATTGCCTTCATAGAGTTTATCCAGGACGAAGAGCAGTTCCTTGCACTCGCCCTTTACACTTACCACATGCACTTCGCTGACATGCCTCAGCACGGACAAGGCTGCACTGATGTCCAGCATAGGGGACAACTTTACCATTACGTATCTGCCAACCTCCATCAGCCTGTCCTGCAACTGGACAACGTCTGGTGTGCAATCGGCTATGGCAACGGTTTTCCTGCCCACATCGTCCCTACGTGCAGGGTCGAGATAGATGAGGTTGCACAGAGCGATGCGTTGATACAAAAACTCGGTGGAATCGGCACAAACAACGCTTGAACCAGCTAATTTGAGCAAGGAGAAGTTGTGCTCAGCTATGCGGCAAAGTTCAGCATTGCGCTCCACATAGACAGACGTGGCAAAGAGAGATGCCATATAACTGAAATCGATGCCATAGCCGCCAGTAAGGTCGGCAAAACACCCACGCTCCGAACACTCGGGAAGAAGGCGTGAGACAATTGTGGCCTTGTACCTGGCGGTCAGTTCGCTGGAACACTGCTCCATGGACAAGACTGGCGGATACCATAATCCATCCACCTCTGCCCATTGGGGGAGTTTTTCACAGGCCTTCTGCCATCCCTCTATCTGTTGCAGACACCACTTTATGTCCACTCCCTCCTCAGCCTTACGCAGGGCAAGGGCACGGACATCGTCATGACGGTGCTGCTTTATAAATTCTTCGTTTGTCATCCGATTGACAAAAATACAAATAAGCACCGACTTGCCCAACTTCAAGTATCACATATTTAATGTATAATTACCCTTACCACCATTTTTATGTACCTACAGCCCCGAAGATTGGCTTAATTTTGCTATATTTGCGGTCTATTATGGAAGATTTCGATATAAGACACGAAGGGCAGGTTCGCGAGAAGGACTACGAGAATGCCTTGAGACCACTGAAGTTCCAGGACTTCAGCGGACAGAAGAAGGTGGTGGAGAATCTGAGCATCTTCGTTGAGGCCGCCAAATACCGTGGCGAGCCCTTGGACCATACCCTGCTGCACGGACCTCCAGGTCTGGGCAAGACCACGTTGAGCAACATCATAGCCAACGAACTAGGAGTCGGTTTCAAACTGACATCTGGCCCTGTGCTGGACAAACCCGGCGACCTGGCCGGCATACTGACATCGCTGGAGCCCAACGATGTGCTCTTCATTGACGAGATTCACCGACTGAGCCCCGTTGTGGAGGAATATCTCTATTCTGCCATGGAGGACTACAGGATAGACATAATGATTGACAAGGGACCCTCGGCACGCTCCATACAGATAGACCTGGCACCATTCACCCTGGTGGGCGCTACTACACGAAGCGGTCTGCTAACCGCCCCGTTGCGTGCCCGTTTCGGCATAAACCTGCATCTGGAATACTACGACAGCACCACATTGCAGAAGATTATCCTGCGAAGTGCCAGCATCCTGGGCGTTCCCATCGAAGGCAAGGCCGCAGGTGAGATAGCAAGCCGTAGCCGTGGTACACCACGTATCGCCAACGCACTTCTGCGCCGAGTACGCGACTTTGCACAGGTAAAAGGCAACGGCAAGATAGACGTGAGCATTGCACGCTATGCCCTGGAGGCACTGAACATCGACCGCTATGGCCTGGACGAGATAGACAACAAGATACTGCTCACCATCATAGACAAGTTCAAGGGTGGTCCTGTGGGCATCAATACCATTGCCACCGCCATAGGCGAGGACGGAGGCACGGTGGAAGAGGTGTACGAACCATTCCTTATAAAGGAAGGTTTCATAAAGCGCACCCCACGAGGCAGAGAGGTAACCGAACTGGCATACCAGCACCTCGGGCGCACACCGCTTGCCGCAAACGGCCAGCAGAGTCTCTTTGACTTCTGATAGCATTCTGAGTAATCGGAATTGTCTGAATAATCAGAGTAATCGAATACTCTGAATTATCTAAGTAGGCGCAGTTTTCAGTTTCCCGTTTTTTAGATTTCCGTTTCTAATATGGTTCTCAACTACATCTGGATAGGTTTCTTCCTCATAGCATTCCTCATAGCACTGGCACGGCTGGTGTTCATAGGCGACACCTCGGTGTTTCCTGCCATAATGGACAGCACCTTTTCTTCGGCAAAGACAGCATTCGAGATTTCACTGGGTCTGACAGGTGTCCTGTCCCTGTGGATGGGTATAATGCAGATTGGTGAAAAGGGCGGACTGGTAAGCGCATTGAGCCGCTTGCTTTCGCCCCTATTCTGCCGACTCTTTCCTGACCTTCCGAAGGGACATCCTGCCTACGGGCACATGTTCATGAACATCAGCGCCAACATGCTGGGCTTGGACAATGCCGCAACACCATTGGGGCTGAAAGCCATGGAATCCATGCAGGAGGAGAACAAGGCACTGAATGAGAGAAAGGCCAAGGAACTGGGGCTATCTCGTGAAGAAGTAGAGAAACTGAACACCACCGCCTCAAATCCCATGATAATGTTTCTGGTGCTGAACACATCGGGCCTCACGCTCATACCGGTCAGCATACTGGTGTACCGTGCACAGATGGGAGCGGCACAACCTACGGACATCTTCATACCTATCTTGCTGGCCACAACCATTGCCACGCTGGGAGGTATTATCGTTACAAGTCTCTACCAAAAGATAAACCTGCTGAACCGTGCCATCCTGGGCACCATGCTGGGAATCTGCCTGCTCATAAGCGGTGTAGTATGGATGGGCACACAAGTGGACAGAGATACCATGAACCTATGGAGCACCACCGTAGCAAACGTGCTGCTGTTTACCATAATCATAGGTTTCATCGTGGCAGGTCTGAAACGTAAGGTGAATGTCTACGAAGCCTTCGTGGAAGGCGCAAAGGGCGGTTTTGAAACTGCCGTGCGCATCATACCCTATCTGGTGGCAATACTGGTGGCAATAGGAGTGTTCCGTGCATCGGGTGCTATGGATGTCATAATATCCGGCACGGAATGGCTGGTAGCATCCATGGGCTTGAATGCCGACTTTGTGCCAGCCCTGCCCACGGCAATAATGAAACCGCTGAGCGGTTCGGGTGCCAGAGGCATGATGGTGGATGCCATGACTACATACGGAGCCGACAGTTTTGTAGGACGACTGAGTTGCATCTTCCAGGGTGCCACAGATACCACCTTCTATATATTGGCCGTATACTTCGGCAGCGTGGGCATACGACATACACGCCATGCCGTGGCGGCAGGCCTTATCACCGACCTCATCGGTGTGGTGGCAGCAATATTCATAGCATACGCATTTTTCGGATAAACAACACTAAAAACAAGCATAACATCGTGTTCATAGCAGTAGCAGGAAACATAGGAGCAGGAAAGACCACACTGACAGAACTTCTGGCAAAGCACTATGGCTGGGAACCTAAGTTCGAGGCCGTAGCCTCCAATCCCTACATGGAGGACTATTACAAGGACATTCACCGATGGAGTTTCTGCCTGGAAACATTCTTCCTGAAGGAGCGCTTCCGCGACCTTCTTGCCATATCGCAGACCGACAAGGATGTGATACAGGACCGCAGTATCTTCGAGGGTGTGCACGTCTTTGCCACCAACAACCAGGCAATGGGCAACATGGAGCAGCGCGACTACAGCACCTTCATGGAACTTTTCCAACAGATGACCAGCGTGGCACGCACACCTGACCTGATGATATACCTCCGTGCCTCCATACCGCATCTGGTGGCAAATATCCAGAAGCGCGGTCGTGGATACGAGCAGAGCATCCCCATTGACTATCTGCAGAATCTGAACAACCGCTACGAGGACTTCATCTATAATAAGTATGAAGGTAAGGTGCTGACCATAGAAGTGGACAATATGGACTTTCTGCACAACCCCGACGACTTCATGCTCATAACGGACAAGATAGACCGCATATTCTATAGCCTATTCCCCGAAGAAACCAACAAATAATATCAACCTTTAAGTAAAACAATACCGATATGCACATAGCGATAGCAGGAAACATTGGTTGTGGCAAGACCACCCTCACCAAGATGCTGGCCAAGAGATATGGCTGGGAAGCACGTTTTGAACCTGTGGACGTGAATCCTTATCTGGAAGATTTCTACAAGGACATGGCACGATGGAGTTTCAATCTGCAGATATATTTCCTGAACAAGCGTTTCAAGGACGTAGTGGAGATAAGCAAGGCAACAGACCGTACCATCATTCAGGACCGTACAATTTTCGAGGATGCACGTATATTTGCCCCAAACCTGCATGAACAGGGTTACATGTCCGACCGCGACTTCGAGAACTACACCGACCTCTTCGACCTGATGATGTCCCTCGTGGGGCTGCCCGACTTGATGATTTATATCCGCAGCACCATCCCCAACCTTATAGCACAAATCAGCAAGCGCGGACGTGAATACGAGCAGAGCATCCGCATAGATTACCTGAAAGGCTTGAACGACCGCTACGAGGAATGGATAAAGAATTATCCCGGCCAGGTTCTTATAATAGACGGAGACACATGCAAGTTCGGTGACAATCCCGAGGATTTCCGTATGGTGACGGAAGAAATTGACCAAAGGCTGTACGGCCTGTTCTAAACGGAAAGGTGAAAACGGAAAACGGAAAACTGCGAGTAAGCGAGAGCAGAAGCATGGTAGGGACGCTTCGTGCAGCGTCCGACAACAGCAAATAAAGCGGACGCAGCGCTGCGTCCCTGCATTATTGAGCGATATGTAGAAAAACAGATATCGGCCCCCTCACAGTTAAACACTAAACTCTGAACAATCAAACCACATGGCAAATCTGAAAGCCCTTGCCAAGGATACGGCAATATATGGTCTGTCGAGCATAGTAGGCAGATTCTTGAACTACCTGCTCGTTCCCCTCTACACTCACGTAATCAGTGCGGAGAACGGCGGTTATGGCATAGTCACCAACCTCTACGCCTATGTTGCCCTATTGCTCGTACTGCTCACCTTCGGCATGGAGACAACCTTCTTCCGCTTTGCCAACAAGGAGGGCGAAGACCCGGACGCCGTATTCTCCACCTCGCTGGCGGTAATTGCCTCGTTGGCATGCGTGTTCCTTATAGGAATCTTCGGTTTCATCACACCTGTAAGCGAACTGCTGGGCTATGCCGAGCATCCGGAATACATTATGGTTATGGCCTCTGTAGTAGCATTGGATGCTCTGCAGGCTATACCATTCAGTTACCTTAGATACAAGAAGCAGGCCATCAAGTTTGCCTCGCTCAAACTTCTCTTCATCGTGCTCAACATCGGTCTTAACCTTCTGTATTTTGTATGGCTGGGCAAGAGCGATGTGCTTTATGTCTTCACCCTAAACCTTGTATGCACCGGCATAATAACATTCTTCTTCCTGCCTGAAATGCTGAGAATAAAGTGGAAGGTAGACTTCAGCCTGCTTCGCCGCATGCTTTCCTATTCATGGCCCATCCTTATTCTGGGCATAGCAGGCATCCTGAACCAGGCCGCCGACAAGATGATTTTCCCGCTCATCTATCCTGACCGTGCACTGGGTGTGGTAGAACTGGGCGTGTACGGTGCCTGTGTGAAGGTGGCAATGATCATGGCCATGATAACGCAGGCTTTCCGCTATGCCTACGAACCTTTTGTCTTCGCACAAAGCAAGGATAAGGACAAGAACGAAACCTATGCCATTGGCATGAAGTACTTCCTTATCTTCACCCTGCTGGCATTCCTTTGCGTAGTGGCATATCTGCCCCTGCTGAAATACATGGTGGGAAGCGACTATTGGGAAGGACTGAAGGTTATCCCCATTGTGATGGCTGCAGAAATAATGATGGGCATCTATTTCAACCTGTCTTTCTGGTACAAGCTAATAGACAAGACCATCTACGGAGCATGGTTCTCACTGGCTGGTTGTGCCGTACTGTTTGCCGTGAACATTATCTTCATCCCCCAATACAGTTACATGGCTTGCGCCTGGGGCGGTTTTGCCGGGTATGGTACTGCTATGGTGCTCAGTTACATCGTAGGCCAGAAGAAGAACCCCATCAACTATCCCATGAAAAGCATGGCGGTATATGTTGCCATCACCTGCCTTTTCTTCGGCATTATGCAGATTCTGCCACAGGAATGGCCCGACCTTGTGCGCATGGGCATAAATACCATACTCGTCATTGCCTTTGTAGGACACATCATCTATCATGACCTGCCACTGCGCAATCTGCCTGCGATAGGAAAGTTTTTCAGGTAATTTTATTTCGCTATTCTATGTAGTTGTGCCTGCTACGGCATACTCTGGACGCATATTCTATGCCATTTGCCACAAGTTGCTCCCATTGGGAACATTGCATTGTGGACAGCATTTCCTTGCGTATACCGCCGGCATGCATGGCACAAAGAAAACCGGCATTGAAACTGTCCCCTGCACCCACAGTGCTCACTATCTCCTCGGCAGGAATCTGAGGAACAATAAAATCATGCGTGCCATTGGGGGTACAAACGAAGATGTGCCCTGCACCTGCTGTGCAAATGAAAATGGGACAGTATTCTGATATATGCTTACTGTAAATCTCTTCTGGATTACGTGTGCCAAATAGGATGTCAAAGTCGTCAGCACTTCCACGTACTATGCTGCTGAGCATACAGTTTTCCTGAACCACAGAGAGTAAAGCCTCCTTCTCCGGTTGATGGGAACGACGAAAGTTTATGTCGTAATAGACTATCGCTCCAGTATCATGAACACTTTGCAGTATATCCCTAACCTGAGTTCGCAAGCCTGGGCATATTGCAAAGTATGAACCATACAGGAAGTAGTCCGTTGGCATAAACTTTGGTTTCAAATAACGTGCCGAAGCAACAGGTGTATCCTTATAGAAAAAACATAGTCGGCATCGCCATTGCTGTCCAGATATGCCAGGGACAGAGCTGCACGCTCGTCCTTCCTGACCTCGAAGTAATCGGTAGAGATACCATTGCTCTTCATGAAGTCCACGATCTGATACCCCACCCTGTTTGCACCTGTGTATCCGATAAACAGACAAGGTATCCCGCTTCGTCCAACTGAAACCATGCTGTTGAACGAACTGCCACCCGGCACGGCAGCAAAGGGTACAGATTCACGTACTCCGTTGCACTCCTGCTCGTGAAAAAGGATATCGAGCACAGTTTCTCCCATTGCTATTATTCTTGGCTTCATATAAACTATACCTTATTATATATAATACATGCTGAATCCGTCGTAATCAACCAAACCCCTCTCATACCTTACAATGGCGGTGAGAGGGGTTTGATATATATCTACCATACGTTCATTCGAATGAATCTTATGGTATATCAACTGCTCATATTACTCTGCTATGATGCTGAACTCGGCGCCGCTGGCAAAGTCCTGACCGTTCTGGCTGGACAGAGCGCGGAAGCGGAAGTAGCGTGCCTTGACGGGAGCCTTGAGCATAACCTTCTTCTCTTTCTGGTTGTTCTCGAAGGTACCCTTCATGATGGGCTCGCCCCAGTTCTTGCCATCAGTGCTTACGAGGATCTCGTAGTCCTTGATGTTACCGTTGGGACCGTCCTGACGGGGCAGGTAGACGAAGCCCTTGATGTTCTTCACGTCGCCTGCATCGAAGTCTACCCAGTGAGGATACTTGGCCACGGTAACGCTGTACATGGTATGCCAGATACTGTTGATGTCGCCGTCGGTCAGGTGAGAGGCATTGCCTTCGCCTGCTTCCTCGCTACTGGTGAATACCACCTCGGTGTTGATCTTCTCTATCTTGGCATAGGTCATGCTTACCTGCAGTTCGGGATTCTCCTTGTAGAAAGCAGTGATAGTGCCACCGTCGCGGAATGCGATAGGACCAGTGTACTCCTTAGCCTTCTTCTCCTTGCCTACCTTATACATAATGGTAGCACCCTCGATACCGCTTTCGATGGTAACGTCGCCGTTCTTCTGCTGCATCATGAGCAGAGGCTTCTGGCTGGCTGTGCTAACCTCTACGCCACCCTTGGCACCAACGGGACGGATGATGAAGCCCATGCGTGTGGGAACACCGAAGGCACGGTCGTGAGGCAGAGGACCACCCTGGCCGCAAGAGTTACCGCCAAGACCTGTTACCATAGCATCGATGGTGAGGTAGTTGATGTCGCTCTTTGGCAACTTGTGGGGATGGGTAGCCATGGTCATGTCCATAGCGTTGTGGTTCAGGGCAGAAACGGCATAAGGCTTCTCGTTCACTACGAGGATACCCTTGCCCTTGGCGTTGCTGAGAGAGGTCCAGCGTGTCTCCTCGTGGTTGCCCATCTGCATGGGCTTGGGCCAGTTGGTGAACTGCTCAGCAACGGTAGAAGAGTACTGCTGGATGAAGGCGCCGGTCTTGCGGTCGTTGTAGTTGTCCACGGGACCACGACCATAGTATGCAAAGCGGTCATACTGTGCAGGAACGCCAATCTCGTAACCCAAGCGTGCCAATACTACAGCGGGGTTATTAGATGTGATGGCTGCCTGAAGTTCGATAGAACCGTCGGGATAGATTGTCCAGATCTGGTTGGTGGTGAACTTGAAGTCGTCAGGACCGAAGGGACGGTCGGTGTTCTCCTCCAGAGTGTGGATACCGCTATCGTAACGTCCGTTCTTGCTCTGCAGACGTGCTGCATTGGGAGCCTGAGAAATGACGGTGAATGTAATCTTCACGTTGCCGTTCTTCTCCTTAATGACCTGTGCATTCTCGGCACGGTGCTTCAGGTTGTGCAAACCGTTGGCAAACCAGGGCTGGTAGCACCAGTTGTCGTTGCTCACGAAGGCACGGAAAGCATTCAGACGGGGACCATATCCGGGAACGATAACGCTCTCGCCACCATAAACCAACTTGTGGATAGTACCCTGCTGCATGTCAAACTGAACTTCGAAGCCTTCACCCTTGACGGTCTGGAATGCCTTGTCGGCATCGGCAGAAACAACGGGCTTGCTGGCATTGTCGGCAACCTGGCTGATAGCAGGTGCTGCTACAGAGGGGCTTGCTACGAGCAACTGCTCCTCGAACTGGGGATAGCCCTGCTTTGCCCAAGGCATATTCTGACCCAGGAGGAACTGTACCTTCACGAACACCTCGTCCTTGGGATTGAGAGAAGCGAAGTTGTAGGGCAGAGTATAAACTGCCTTCTGGCGGGGCTGGAGTGCCATGCGGGGACCCTGTACGGGCTGGTTCTGCTGTACGCACTTGCCGTTAACCCAGAGTGACCATACGATTACATAGTCGTTGAGGGGAGTATAGTAGTTCTTGTTGAAGATCTCCACCTTGCCCTGCTTGGCATCGAGCATCTTCACGCCAACATACTGGTAAACCTTCTTCACCTCGTAGTACTGGGGCTTGGGCTCGCGGTCGCCGAAGATGATACCGTTCATTACGAACTGGCCATCGTTGGGAGTGTCGCCGAAGTTGCCACCATATGCCAGATAGCGTGTACCGTCCTTCTCGTAGTTGTACATTGACTGGTCAACCCAGTCCCAGATGGCACCACCGCAGAAGAAGTTGGTGCTCTCCATAGCATCCCAGTAGTCAACGAGGTTACCCACGGCGTTGCCCATGGAGTGTGCATACTCGGAGATATGGAAGGGATACTTGATGTTATACTTGCCGGTAACTGCACCGCGTGTCCAGCCTATAGAGGGATACTGGTTAGAACCCATATCCACGATGTCATTGTTGCGCTCGTACTGAACGGGACGAGTAGCGTCGAATGCCTTCAGTGCATCGTATGCAGCCACGAAGTTGTTGCCAGGACCAGCCTCGTTACCCAAAGACCAGATAACGATACAAGCGTTGTTCACGTTGGCATGAGCCATTTCCATTACACGTGCCACGTGAGCCTTCTTCCACTCCTCGGGGTGAGAGATAGAGGCTTCGCCATAGTAGTACTCGTGGCTCTCGATGTTGGCCTCATCCTCCAGGTAGATACCATACTTGTCGCAGAGGAAGTACCAGTAGGGGTCGCAGGGATAGTGTGAGTTGCGCACGTGGTTGATGTTGGCACGCTTCATCAGCATAACCTCCTCGTGCTGCATCTCGCGAGTGATAGCATGGCCAACGGCGGGATGGCTCTCGTGACGGTTAACGCCCTTCAGCTTCACGGTCTTGCCGTTGATGTAGTAGTAGCGGCCAGCCAAACCGAACTCATCGTCCTCAGCCTTTGTGTCCTTGATCTCCACCTCGCGGAAACCAACGATGGTGGAAACGGTCTCCAGCACACGGCCCTTCTTGTCCAGCAACTCACCAACGAGAGTGTAGCGGTAGGGAGCCTCGGCTGTCCACTTGTTGGGAGAAATCATGTTCAGCTTTGCATTGACGGTAGCCTTACCTGTAAGCTTTGACAAGGTGAAAGGTTCGCTATATGCAACAACATCGGTAGCCTTGTTGTCATCGTTGTACAACTCATGAGCATACAGAGTGTAGCGCATCTTCAGGTCCTTGATGTTCTTCTTTGAGGTGTTCAGCAGGTCGGCGCTGATGTTCAGCACACCGTTCTGATAGTTCTCGTCCAGGTCGGGCTTAACCACGAGGTCACGAACGCGAACAGCGGGACGGCTCTGGATAGCCACGGTGCGGAAGATACCTGGCAGACGGAACATGTCCTGAGCCTCCAGGAAAGAACCGTCGCTTGAACGGTAAACCTCTACGGCTACGGTGTTCTCGCCCTCCTCGTTCAGATAGGGAGTGATATTGAACTCGGCAGCATTGCGCGAGTTCTTTGAGAAACCCACATACTTGCCGTTGATCCACAGGTAGAAGAAAGAATCCACACCATCAAAGGTAATGAACACCTCGCGGCCCTTCCAATCGGCAGGTACGCTGAAGGTGCGCAGGTAGGAACCCACCTCGTTGCGGTGCTTGTAGGTTGTCCAGTGTGTGGGAGGAGTGCGCATAACGCCACCCTTCCAGTCGCCCACGGCAACACGGTGCTGGAAGATAACGGGCTGGTTCACATAGATGGGAGTACCATACTTCTGTGTGCCGTCCTTCTGCAGGCCTACGATGTTCCATGAAGAGGGAACGGGGATGTTGTCCCAGGCAGAGGCATCGAAGCCAACCTCGTGGAAATTAGCAGGACGCTCGTCGGGGTTGGGAGCCCAGTGGAACTTCCAAGTGCCATTCAGCGATTGCCAATACTTACTGTTCTCGGGCAGAACCTTACGTGCCTTCTCCACGTTTTCGAACGAGAAGAACCATGCATGAGGCTGCTCCTTGTTGAGGGCGAGTTCTTCTACGGATTCCCATTCCTTGCCTGTTGGCGCGGTCTCGTTACCGTACTTGAAGCCCTCCAGATTGTCGGCACATGCCATACCGGCGATGCCGGCCAACATGGTGCACACTGTCAGAAACTTTTTCATCATATTAAAATAATTGGTTTTAGGTATATACGTTTGGTGCAAAGATAGCAATAATATTCCGAATTCTATAGTTCGCCAGCAATTATTTCATACAGAGCCGGTGAAATCTTCTTTCGTATGCGCTCCTTCCTCTTGCGTATGGTGGCGCTAGTGGTGTGTCCAAGGTGCGAAATGACCGTATTGGAGCATCCGAGATGCATGCACAGGAGGCAGATGAGTTCCTGCTCATTGAGGTCGCTGTCTGCGAGCAGGCCTTGGCATGCCTCTGCAAAACATTCCAGCAGGGTACGCTCTATGTTCCGTCTGGTCTCGGAATTTATTGCAGGCAGTTCCCTTTCATTCATCTTCATGGCATTGATGTCGTGGCAAACGGATGTCTCCGCAAACGCCTGGCATCCTTTCGCCAAAGCCGCCTTCAAGGTTTCTGCTTCCATGGCAGGAGCGGAATTAGGCAAAGCGCTATCTGCCGAAACTGCAATCTCAGTGAAAGCATTGTTTTTCTTGTGTTTGCGATAAAATACGTACGCACATGCCATGCACAGCACCGCCAGGCATCCTGCAAGAGCTACCCACACGGACACGCCGTCTCCATCGTCCTTGGACGAGGCAATGATGTCGGTTTCCAACTGACTTTTCAGTTCCTCCATGCTCATGGGTTCAAAGGCTCGGCTGTCACGTATGTGCATGTGCAGAGTCTTATGCCTGTATGCCGAGTCGGGCATTTCGCGACTCTCATATATATTCCACAATATGTGATGGCAGATGTACTCTATTCTATCTTGTGGTGTATGCGGAGCCTCCAGTGCCTTGTAGGCATAGTGTACAGCAGAGTCATGCGCCCCAAAGTGCCACAAGTCATCGGCCTTGTATGCCAAACAGGTGGGGTAACTCTCATGCTCGGGACCTACGATTTCCAGATACTGGTTGAGGTATTGCAGGGCCATGTCGTAGTCGTGCTTTATGTAGGCAGCAATCCAGCGCAGGGTGAACAGAGCATCGGCACGCAAGGTATCGTTTACATCATCGCGTACAACGAGGTTGGCAAAATGCAGCGCCGCCTTGTCATACAGGGCATTGCGTTCCTCCGCCTTCTCCACGCTCGTCTTGCTGGCTTGCCACAGATAGTCGTGTGCCAGGCGCTGTTCCTGCTCGGGCGTGTGTGCACCCTGGCAACATACTATGGATACAAGCAGTACGAAGGAAAGCAAAAGATTAGTCAAGTTCTTCATGGTGTTGCGGTTGTTTGGATGCAAAGATAGGCAAATTGTAGCAAACACCCCTTCTCCTTAGCGTGAAAAACGTGTGACAAGAATGTGACAAGCGTGACAGCTCAATCTTTCGACTCTGTTGCCCTATCAACAGGAAACTGTTGTCCTATCAACAGGGCAGTGTTGATAGGGCAACAAAAGTTTGCCGTCGTGGAGGCAAGGGGCAGAATACACGAAACGGCTGGTCAGAGTATGCCACAAAATCCGAACATTTCACGGTATGCTTCTGCTTTCTTTGGCAGGGAGAGGGGATATGCGCGGGAGGAAGAGGGAAGGCGGTAGAGCACCATCTGCTGTCCGTCGGCAAAGAGGCCCGGTATGGGCACATACTGCCCCACTGAGGGCATTTCGGGGATGGAGAGGGATTGGCATAGGGTGGCGGTGGCTTTCTCGCCCGTAGTGACGATTACACGGCAATGGGGCACACGGTGCAGGAGGGCGTGGATGTCGGTGGGCAGGACAACCTCCAGGTACTTGTCCGAGGCATTGTCCTTTAGGCGGCGCACAGCGGTGGAAGTGTCGTAGAAGCCTATGCCCTTGTCCATCAGGAAGGGGATGATGAGGTCAAGGCGGAAGGTCTTTGCCTTGGTATCCACAAAATAGTCCTTGTTGCCAAAGAAAATAAGGCCTTCTATGCGCCAATGGTCGTTTATGAAGTTGGGATAGTAGAAGTCCATGCACCAGCGCTTCCTCTGCGGAGGGAAACTGCCCAGGAAGAGCACTCGGCAGTTCTCTGGCAGAAAGGGGTGCAGAGGGTGGTACTCTACCCCATCGACGGAACGTGCAATGTTCTCGATGTTGAGGAAGAAGGAGGGAGTGTTTTGCAAAGCAAGAAACAGATTATTGGTTATGTGTACTCTAATATCTATGACTGAATTCAGAGATACCTATTGGCGTGCCGTTACTCAGTCATTCTCTATTAACTGGTACAAAACAACCTTGGCAATACAGTTGTCAGCAGTTGTCGCTACCACTTTATAGTTATCCCTCAAGAACTGTTCGTCCAAATAATTTTGATCTGTACTGGCTTCCGTATACAGTAACCATTTTGGCTTGTTAGCAGCAAGGGTTGCTTCCTCTCCAAAGCGGTTTCTATGAAACGGAATAAACACACGGTTTGCAGGCGACACACCTGCATTGCTCCATATTCCTGTCATGGAGTAGACATGAGGCGATTTATCGCTGGATAGTTTGTATAGATTATGATTCCATATCTGAGTCCTCTCTGACTCCGGTACCCTTAGGATTAGATCCTTGGATTGCCTGTAGAGTTCTGCAATCTCGCCATGTTGACTTGCGCATCTAACAAGCAGAACATGCTGACGGAAAGAAAATATGGCAAACAGTATACTTATACCTGCTATCACCTTGGTATATCCTGCACTCAGACATTTTGCGGCAAACAAACAGAATACCGGAAGTATAGGAAGCAGATAGTGATAGTAATCTCTCTTTCCTATCAGTATTAGGGTGAAGATTAAACTGGGAATGAGAATGAACCAAGAGTCCTTGTCATTTCTGCGACTCAGGAAAATAGTGCCACCATAAATTATGACTGGAATCAGAAGAATGCCTATGCTGCCCTCATTCAAACATGACTCGGACGAATACTGGAGATTGTACCCTATCATTCCGTGCAGCATGTCGCCCAACGAACCTATAGAATAAAAATATATCAGTATAGGAATTGCAACGACAAGCGACCCGACGATGAACACCGCTGCATTGGCAATGGCATTTATATACTCCCTTTTACGAAGCATGAGCAAGAAGAGGCCAAACATAATCGCTCCTACGTGCGATACGGCATCATTGGGGCGTATAAAGAATATTATGGCAAAAGCAATTCCATAGAAAAAACTGTATATCAATGGATGAGACGGCATCCTGCCCGTTGTGTATCTTAGTGCCATATACAGGGGAAGCGCTATAAATGGCAGCATATAAATTTCGCACTGGTTGCCTTCCGTAATGAAATCTATGGTTGGTATCAGGGTCAATAGCGATGCAGCGAATGCCTTTGATTCGTTTGTATAGAGACGAGCAATCCTATACGCACAAACCAACATAGCAGAGAAGAATATTACCTCAAGAGAAAAGAGACCTACTCTGCCACAAAGCAAACCCAAGGCATTCAACCAAAAGAGTATGGGGCCTTTGTGGTCAAAAAGGTCGGTATATGGTATCTTGCCTTCCAGTATACCTATTCCTATTGTCTTGAACGTACAACTGTCAAAACCCTCATACACATACAAAGGAGATGTTGATGGAGAATAAATCAAAATAAATACGAGTGCTATGAAAGGTAAAAACAAGAAAGCACGCTTGTCGTTAATAAGATTCTTCATACTGCTATTTACTTATTTGCTTCACCCCTACGGGAAGGATTGTATATTGGCTTTTAGACAATTACAGCGGATAATAAATTATAGGAACGTATCTGTCATTGTTCACAGACATACTCTCTGATTACATACACAGGTCTCTTCTTCGTTTCATTAAATATACGTGCCACATATTCACCAAGCACACCTATTGCCAGCAACTGGACACCGCCAAGGAACAAAATGATAGTTATAAGTGTTGGGAAACCCTGAACTTCATCGCCAAAGAGTATTGTCTTAAACAAATATACCAGCATCAAGACAAAAGATGCAAAGGCAATGATAACGCCCAATATAGTTGCAAAACGCAATGGTGCCGTGGTAAATGAAACTATTCCCTCCACGGCCAAATTAAACAGCGAGAAATAATTCCAGTTACTTTCACCTGCCACTCGATCGTTCCTGTCAAATACAATTTCCTTTTTCCGGAAACCTATCCAGCAGAACATGCCCTTGGTGTATCTCTCCGATTCCCTCAATTCCTTCAGGGTGTCAATACACCTGCGATCCAGCAACCTGAAATCTCCCACGTTCTTCAAAATCTCAAATTTGGTAGAGTGCTGAAGTATGGAGTAGAACAACAGGGATAATCTCTTCCTTAACCAGCTTTCCTTTCCACGATTCAACCTTTTGGCATATACATCGTCGTATCCCTCTTCCCATTCCTTCAACATAGACGGTATCAAGGATGGGGGATCCTGCAAATCTGCATCCAGGATAACTACACAATCACCAGTAGCATAGTCAAATCCAGCAAGCATGGCGTTTTCCTTACCGAAATTGCGTGAGAGATCAACAAAACAGATTCTTTTGTCACGGCTTTGCAAATCCCTGATAATATCCAAAGTATTGTCGCGCGAACCATCATTGACGAACAATACTTCCCAGTTATATCCCTTTTCCTCATCCATCAACGCTTTCAGTTCTGCATAGAGAAAGTGGAGGGATTTTGCCTCGTTATAACAAGGAACAAGAATAGTTACTTTTTTCATTGTTATGCTGAATCTGGTTTATTTCCTGAATTTATTTACAACAACCTTGATTATGACAAAATTGGTAATCACGCTTATAATAAGTGTTGGTATGAATGCAACATCGTCACTCAACTGGCAAACAGAGGTAAACACATGCATCAAACCCATGCGAACGATAAACAGATTGAAAAGATGTGCAGAAACGATGCCTATGGCATTTCCCATAGTGGAACGAGTACGGAATGTCCATCGTATTGTAAGCATATAGTTTACCACAAGGCTGATGACGTATCCACCAACCAAGGCTGCCTGATAAGGCACTATAATGCGCAGCAAATAGAACAGCGCCATGTCAAGTGCTGTACACACAGCACCCACGACACAGAAACGCATGAACTCTTGATATCTCGTATCCATATAAATGACAGACGTTTTTTCGTCTATGTTCAACTCCTCATCGTGCTAACTTGCGTCAACAAAGATACACATAATTTATTAAAAGAGGCACAATGTATGTGTAAAAATCCCGATGGCACGTGGGAGCACCATCGGGATTATCTTTGAGGTCCTTACATACTATATATTATATATAAGGATGCGCTGTGGGCTTAGTCGGCGAGCTTTGCCTTGATGAACTCGCGGTTGAGGCGAGCGATGTTGGCGATGGTTTCGCACTTGGGGCAAACGGCCTCGCAGGCACGGGTGTTGGTACAGTTACCGAAGCCCAGCTCGTCCATCTTGGCAACCATTGCCTTGGCACGGCGTGCAGCCTCTACCTGGCCCTGAGGCAGGAGAGCAAACTGGCTAACCTTAGATGAAACGAAGAGCATGGCAGAACCGTTCTTACATGCTGCTACGCAAGCGCCGCAACCGATACAGCTGGCACAATCCATTGCCTCGTCGGCATCGTCCTTGGAGATGAGGATGGCGTTGGCGTCCTGAGCCTGACCTGTGCGGATGCTGGTGTAGCCACCTGCCTGCATGATCTTCTCGAATGCCATACGGTCAACCATACAGTCCTTGATGACGGGGAAACCGGCAGAGCGCCAGGGCTCTACGGTGATGGTGTCGCCATCGTTGAACTTGCGCATGTAGAGCTGGCAGGTGGTAGCACCGCGCTCGGTCTTGCCGTGGGGTGTACCGTTGATATAGAGTGAGCACATGCCGCAGATACCCTCACGGCAGTCGTGGTCGAATACGAAGGGTTCGTTGCCGGCGGCGATGAGTTCCTCGTTCATCATGTCGAGCATCTCCAGGAATGAAGTATCGTCGGGGACGTTCTTCATTTCGTGCTTCTCAAAATGACCCTTATCCTTGGGACCATTCTGCTTCCAAAACTTTACAGTTACTGATATATTCTTTGCCATAATAATCTTTCGGATTAAGGGGATTAGTTCTTATAGTTACGCTGCTGAACCTTGATAATCTCGTACTGGAGAGGCTCCTTGATGAGTTCGGGAGCTGACTCGTCGTTGTTCTGGTACTCCCAGCAACCTACGTAGAAGAAGTTCTCGTCGTCGCGCTTTGCCTCGCCTTCCTCTGTCTGGTGCTCCTCACGGAAGTGACCGCCACAGCTCTCCTCGCGGTGCAATGCATCGTATGCGATGAGTTCGCCCATGAGGATGAAGTCGCGCAGGTGGATAGCCTTGTCCAACTCGATGTTCAGGCCTTCCTTGGTACCGGGGATGAAGAGGTTCTCGTTGAACTCCTTGCGGATAGCCTTCAGGAGCTTCAAGCCTTCCTGCAGACCTTCCTTGGTACGACCCATGCCCACGTGCTCCCACATGATGTGACCCAGTTCCTTGTGGATAGAGTCAACAGAGCGCTTACCCTTGATGTTCATCAGACGGTCGATCTCTGCCTCAACAGCCTTCTCGGCAGCCTCGAACTCGGGCAGATCGGTAGAAAGGCGTGCCCACAGCTTCTGGTCGGCCAAATAGTTCTGTATGGTATAGGGAAGTACAAAGTAACCGTCGGCCAAACCCTGCATGAGGGCAGAAGCACCCAAGCGGTTAGCACCGTGGTCGGAGAAGTTACACTCACCTATAGCGAACAAGCCGGGGATGGTTGTCTGCAACTCGTAGTCAACCCAAACACCACCCATAGTGTAGTGGATAGCGGGGAAGATCATCATGGGGTGATAGTACTCTACACCGTTAACGGTCTTGGCGAGTTTGCCGGGGTTAACGTCGGTAATCTCCTCGTACATCTCGAAGAGGTTGCCATAGCGCTGAAGAATCTCCTTGATGCCCAGACGCTGGATAGACTCTGAGAAGTCCAGGAATACAGCCAAACCGGTGTTGTTCACGCCGAAGCCCTTGTCGCAACGCTCCTTGGCAGCACGTGAAGCCACGTCGCGGGGAACCAGGTTACCGAAGGCGGGATAACGGCGCTCCAAGTAGTAGTCGCGGTCCTCCTCGGGAATCTCATAACCCTGCTTTGTGCCTGCCTGAAGTGCCTTGGCGTCCTCCAGCTTCTTGGGAACCCAGATACGGCCGTCGTTACGCAGAGACTCTGACATGAGGGTGAGCTTTGACTGCTTGTCGCCGTGAACGGGGATACAGGTGGGGTGAATCTGAACGTATGAGGGGTTGGCCATCACAGCACCCTTGCGGTAGCACTGAATAGCGGCGGTGCAGTTACAACCCATAGCATTGGTGCTGAGGAAGTATGCATTGCCATAACCACCGGTAGCGATAACAACGGCGTTGGCGCTGAAGCGAACGAGCTTGCCGCTAACCAGGTCCTTGGCAATGATACCACGGGCACGGCCGTCAACGATAACTACGTCCTCCATCTCGTAACGGGTGAAGAGCTTTACCTTGCCGGTGTTTACCATGCGGCTCAGTGAAGAGTAGGCACCCAAGAGGAGCTGCTGACCTGTCTGGCCCTTGGCATAGAAGGTACGGCTTACCTGTGCGCCACCGAAAGAACGGTTGGCCAGCATGCCGCCGTATTCGCGAGCGAAGGGAACGCCCTGTGCCACGCACTGGTCGATGATGGCGTTGCTCACCTCTGCCAGACGATATACGTTGGCCTCGCGAGCACGGTAGTCACCACCCTTTACGGTGTCGTAGAACAAGCGGTAAACAGAGTCGCCGTCGTTCTGATAGTTCTTGGCTGCATTGATACCACCCTGTGCGGCGATTGAGTGTGCACGACGGGGAGAGTCCTGGATGCAGAAATTATATACGTTGAAACCCATCTCGGCCAGAGAAGCGGCAGCACTGGCACCTGCCAGACCTGTACCTACAACGATTACGTCGAGCTTGAGCTTATTCTTGGGGTTAACCAAACGCTGGTGAGCCTTATAGTTGGTCCATTTTTCAGCAATAGGTCCCTCGGGGATTCTTGAATCTAAAGTCTTTGCCATGATTTTGGTAGATTATAGATTAATGGATTTAGTTTAATAGAAAAATTAGCAACCGAGTGCATGGCAAGCGTTAGCAGCAGCACCAGCAACCTCGTTGAAGTCGCAGGGACGATAGCCGAAGCAGAAGGCAACGGCAACGGCAACGAACATCAGGATGATGATGGTAGACACAACGCAGCTGATGCAACGCCAGCGGTTGAACCATACCTTACCGCTCCAACCCAGTGTCTGCATAGAGCTCCACAAACCGTGGTTCAGGTGCATCCACAGGGCAGCAAGCCAAACGAGGTAGATGACGGTGTAGACGGGGCAAGAGAAAGTCTCTGCGATCCAATACACGCCATTGGTAGCCAAATGGTGGTCACCGGCACAGGGAGCCAACTCCACGAGCATCATCTTTGCCCAGAAGTTCCACAGGTGCAAGCCCATACCCAGGATAACGATGATACCAAGAACGAGCATGTTCTGGCTGCTCCACTCCACCTTCTTGGGAGTGTCAACAACAGCATAACGGCTGTTGCCACGAGCACGACGGTTCTGGATTGTCAACCAGAAGGCATACAGGAAGTGCAATACTACCAAACCTGCCAAACCTGCGGTAGCCACCAAGGCATACCAGTTAGCACCAAGGAAACCACAAATCATGTTGTAACCTTCAGCGCTGATGAGTGCCACTACGTTCATTGACGCATGGAACAGGAGGAAGAGAATGAGCGCAACGCCTGTTACGGACATAACCACCTTCCTACCGATTGATGAATTGATTAACCACATAGGATTTTGATTAAAGTTTAAGTGTTTATTGTTTGATTACTTTCTCTCTGTCAGAAGCCCTCGCACCCTCCTCTGGGCGTGGGTGCTTTGTGCGCCCTCGCACACGCATACTTAGTTTTAGGTACGATAGACGCCACAAATTTAAGGTTTTTTATTTATTTGTGCAACGCTTTTAAGAAAAAGTAGAAAGAAATTCCGTACTTTTGCGAATGAAATAACAAGTGTAGATGATGGAATTCAATTACGATGTTGTTGTCGTCGGTGCCGGGCATGCCGGTTGCGAGGCAGCAGCGGCCAGTGCAAGGCTTGGCGCCAGGACATGCCTGGT
>JAZLAC010000041.1:0-184734 GCA_045612965.1 Bacteroidaceae bacterium
GGGCAGATTGGATACGTGTTACGCACCCGTGCGCCGGTCGCCATCAAACATAGCAAGCTATGTTCATGCTGCCCCTCGACTTGCATGTGTTAAGCCTGTAGCTAGCGTTCATCCTGAGCCAGGATCAAACTCTTCATTGTATAATTTTTCTATCAAAAAATCCTACGATGCCGAAGCATTGTAAAATACTGATTTGACTGAATTAGTTTGGACAACCTGACTAAAGGGGATCGACAAGTTCATAATCTTGAATTTCCACCATATATATAAATATGGCGCTTGTACTACAATTTCTGTCTACGAAAATCTTTCAAAGAGCGATTTCTTTATTGCGTAGGAAAACCAACCCCGCCGGTTAGTAGGAGTTGTTCCCGTTTTGCGAGTGCAAAGGTATCGCTTTTCCTGAAACCGGCAAAGGATTCAAGCACTTTTTTTCAAAAAAATGTAAAAAAGACACGCAAAAGGGGGAGAGAGAGGGGGATGAGGGAAGGGGACACCTTATTTATTATATATATAGGGAGCGGGGAACGACATTAAGCTTTTATTTCATACTATCAGCAAGTACCTGTAATTCTGTGGCTATCTTCTTCAATGCCTCGACAATCCTACTACGCTGCTCTGCACGAGGACAGACATCAGCAGAGGCATATTTTTTGAGTACGGACAATTTCAGTCCACTGGCACGAGCTATTGCCTTTAGGGTGGTATATTGCTCTGCTCTATGCAACAATGCAGATGTGCCCATCTTGTACTCTATTTCATAATCTCTATCCACCGCCCACTGAGGCAACGGATCACCCTCTTCCTCCATACCTTCAAGATGGAAGTCCATAGCATCGGCAAACTCCTGTTTAAACTCCTCCCATGTACGGCCAGTAGCAACACATACCCCAAAACCAGGACAGGCATATCCTCCTGAATAATTTGAACCGCACCATTCTACGTTTATAACTATCTTCTGCATAACAATCATGTTTTAATTACGCAAAAATAGTGCTTTTCGCCTACATACTGCAAGCATTTTCGTACTATTTTAAGGGTGTCCCTTGATTTTGAGGACTACCTTCCCTTGTTTACTAACAACATAATCGCTAACTTTGGCATGAAAAACATAACTTTCAGTACCAAAACAATCTATGAACAAGCGCCAATACTTGATGATTGAGGCCATAATGACCGCACCCGAAGGCATTACCAGAGAAGAAATAAACAATTCTCTTTTAACCTTTGGATATCCGCCACTCAATCGCAAACGTTTCTTTGCCGAACTAAAACAAATCAGAGAAAGCACCACCCTGAAGATTGTATCCAAAGATTATGGCAAGAATATCTGGCGCTATACCATAGATATAAAGGACGAGGCAGACAGGAATCATGCCGAGCACATGTACCTGCTCATTGCCAACCTGCACGAAAGCCAGTTCCTCAACGAGTATCGCCAACTGGGCACTCGCATACAACCCACCATTATCCCATCTGGCAACCGCTACCTTGGCATCATTGGCACCGCCATGGCGGAAAGCAAGGCACTACGAATCACCTACCAGAAGTTCTCCGATACAGAACCATACACCACACTGGTTCACCCCTATACCCTGAAGGCATTCCAAAACCGCTGGTACATACTGGCTATGAAGACAGAAGAAGGCGTACTGAAGCACTTCGCACTGGACCGTATCCAGTCCCTTGCCATCACAGAGGAAAATTTCACCTTTGAACCCACATTCAATGCCATTGACTACTACAAACCCTTCTTCGGCATCTGGTGCGACCAGTCGCTCACACCGCAAGACATACTCATCACCACCACACCCGAACAGGCACATTATTTCCGCACCCTCCCCCTACACCATAGCCAAAGGGAACTTTCACCCCTACTCCACCCCGACGGCACACAAGAATGCCGTTTCCTCTTGCACATGTGCATCACCCCCGATTTCAAAATGGAGATGCTGAAGTATCAAGGCAAGGCAAGGTGGGAGGTTTCAAAAGATGAAGAAACAAAAAACCTCTCCGAAGAGAGGTTATAGGAATTATCCTTCGGCATATAGCCTTATTGTGATAAGATGATGATAAATGTGATTTATCTGTTGCAAATGTAGGAAGTATTTTTGAAACGACAAAGAATAAACAAATAAAAATAATATGAAACAGCGAATTTTAGGTCTTGATACCGGTACTAACAGCCTTGGATGGGCTATTGTTGACCGATATGACGACAATCACTACGAATTAGTGAAGAAAGGTGTTCTCATCTTTCAAGAAGGTGTAAAAGTAGAGAAAGGAATCGAGTCAAGCAAAGCGGCAGAAAGAACCTCGCATCGTGCTTTACGACGCCAGTATTTCCGCCGTCGTCTGCGCAAAATTGAGGTTTTGAAAGTGCTTGTCAAGCACAACCTGTGCCCTGACCTGACCGATGAAGACCTTAAGTTGTGGCATACACGCAAAATATACCCTGCCAAACCTGATTTCATGGAATGGCAACGCACAAGCGATGAAGAGAACAAGAACCCCTATCATTGCAGATATATTTGCACCAGCCAAACCCTTGACCTGAGCAAACAAGAAGACCGCTATATTCTTGGACGAGCAATGTATCATCTTGCACAACGTCGAGGTTTCCTCAGCAACCGACTAGATAATAGCGAGGACAATTCAGAGAAAAGTACGGTTAAGAAGAGCATTAAGGAACTAAGCGAAAAAATATCCGAAGCCGATTGCACTTATCTTGGAGAATACTTCTATAAAATATATAAGGAACAGGGGAATACGACCAAAATACGTAGCACATACACCGATCGTGAGAACCATTATCTCATCGAATTCGAAGCCATCTGCCAAAAGCAGAACCTGCCCGATGATCTTAGGCAAGAACTACGACGTGCCCTTTACTTCCAACGCCCACTAAAATCACAACGCCAAAGCGTGGGCAAGTGTACGTTTGAAAAAGGCAAGGCACGCGTTAGCACCTCGCATTATGCTTTCGAGGAGTTCCGCATGCTCTCCTTTATCAACAACATCCGCATTTGCACGCCCTATGACACGGATGGTGCACGTCCGCTCAATGCCGAAGAGATAAAGAAAATCGAATCGTGCTTCTATCGTAAAAGCAAGCCCAACTTTGACTTTGAAGACATAGCCAAGGCTATTGCTGGCAAGGGCAAATATATGACCTCTGGAGAAAAGACCGGCAAACCCTACGTCTTTAATTACCGCATGACACAAGGCGTAAGTGGTTGCCCAACCATTGCACAGTTACGCTCCATCTTTGGAGAAAACTGGATGGAAGGCATTGCAGAGACATATACCCTAAATACCCGTAAGGATGGTACTCCAAAGACTCTGCAAGAAATGGCAGACGACATCTGGAATGTGCTTTTCTTCTTTGATAGCGAAGCCAAGTTAAAAGAGTTCGCTACCGAGAAACTTCAATTGGACGACAAGCGTGCCACAGAATTTTCAAAAATATACCTAAATAGAGACTATGCATCACTTTCACTTAAGGCGGTACGCAACATACTCCCCTTCCTTCGCATGGGTATGTTATATAGTCATGCAGTCTTCTTAGGCAATATTCCGCAAATGGTTGGAAAGGACATCTGGAACGATGATGCCCATCAGCAACACATTTTGGACGAGGTGGCACGCCTAACCAACATTCCTGCCGACAAGGAACAGGGACAACGACAAACAACCGAGTTCTGCATCAAGGACTTCCTTATGCAGGAATATGGTGTACCCGAGGAGAAACTGGAAAACCTCTATCATCCATCCATGATAGAAACATATCCCGACCCGCGCCCCAACAAGGACGGCGTAATCCTACTTGGCAGCCCACGCACAAATGCCGTGCGCAACCCCATGTCCATGCGCTCCCTACACCAGTTGCGCAAGATTATCAATTCCCTTATCCTTGAAGGACTCATCGACCATAGCACCATCGTACATATTGAGTACGCACGCGAATTGAATAATGCCAACCAACGTGCCGCCATCAACCAATGGCAACGTGATTTGGAAAAGAAGCATAAGCAATACGCCGAAGCAATACGCGAACTTGGATTCGAACCTACAAAGACCGACATCCTTAAATACCAACTTTGGGAAGAGCAAAAACATATCTGCCTGTATACCGGAAACGAAATTGGTGTAAGGGATTTCCTTGGCGCGTCCCCAGCATACGACATAGAGCATACCATACCACAAAGTGTAGGTGGCGACAGCACTCAGGAAAACATGACTCTGTGCGATTTCAAGTTCAACCGTGATGTCAAAAAAGCGCAAATACCTTCTCAACTTGGCAATCACGAAGCCATTCTTGAATGCATAAAGGATTGGAAAGAGAAAGCCGACGAATTGTCAAAACAGATAGACAAACTCTCACACGGCCGTAGTTCGGACAAAGCCAGCAACGACAAGCGCATACAGAAGAAGAACCGCTTGAAGATAGAACGTGACTACTGGCGTGGCAAGTACGAAAGGTTTGTCATGACCGAAGTACCCGAAGGTTTTGCCCGTCGCCAAGGAGCAGGCATCGGCCTCGTATCCAAGTATGCAGGTCTGTACCTGAAAAGCTACTTCAAGAGCATAGACAATCCCGAACGCAGACAGATATATAGCATAAAGGGCGCTACCACCGCCGAGTTCCGCAAGATGTGGGGAATACAGGATATGTACGAAAAGAAATCCCGCGATAGCCACACCCACCATTGCATAGATGCCATCGTTATTGCTTGCATAGGCAAACGAGAATATGATGCCATGGGGCAATACTATCATCAGCAAGAGGATTTCCGCTATGGCAGAGCCGACAAGCCCCACTTCCCCAAACCCTGGGCATCATTTACCGAGGATTTGAAGGCAATATCCGAGGAACAGATTGTTGTCCACGACACACCCGACAATATGCCGAAGAAAGCCTCACGCAAGGTGGAGGTAAAGGGACACGGAAAGGTTGTTGCCAAGGGCGATAGCGCACGAAGTAGTCTTCACAACGACAAACATTATGCAGCCATAGAACATAACGGGAAAAAATGCTATGTTATTAGGCGCTCACTTAACGAACTTAAAACAAAGGCAGATATAGACAAAATTGTCGACGAAACTGTACGTGAAAAAGTGCGCCAAGCAGTAGAGGGCAAGAACTATAGTAATGGTATCACCGAAAAAATATACATGAATGAGGAGAAGAAAATTCTCATCAAGAAAGTCCGTTGCTATGTGCCAACTGTTACAAATCCTTTGCAAATTCGGCATCATCGTGACCAAAGTTCCAAAGAATATAAACAACAATACCATGTTGTAAATGAATATAACTATTGCATGGCTATATATGAAGGTGAAGTAAAAGGACAGAAAAAGCGCAACTTCAAAATAGTCAATATGCTTGAGGCAAGTCAATTCATGAATGGCAAAGGAGCGCAAATCATTCCTAAAACAAACAGCGGTTTAAATTTAAAATATATACTACGTAAAGGCACACAAATACTAATGCTGGAAAATGGAGAACAAATTGACAACAATAGTATTGAGAAATTAAACTATAGATTATATTATATTACAAAATTAGAGAAAGATGGTAGAATAGCAATATGTCACAATGCTGAATCTAGAGCAATGACTGACATTAAAAAATATATGACGGCGAATCCTTTTATTATTTCGGAGCCAACTAGACCTTTAATTCATATCAGTTTAAACAAATTTGATTTCCTTATTGAAGGCTACGACTTTGACCTTACACCCCTTGGCGAAATTAAATTTAAGAAATAAGCATGCTTAAGCGAACACTTGTCTTTTCCTCACCAATGCACCTGTCATTACGCAATGCTCAGTTGGTGGTTTCCACAAAGGAAGCCCCCAACGAGCAACGCACTGTTCCCATAGAAGACATTGGATTGGTAATGATAGAAAACCAAATGGTAACCGTGACCATGCCCTTGCTCAACGCCTTAGTAGATGCTGGAGTTGCCGTCATACTTTGCGATGCAAAGGGCATGCCCCATGCAATGCTTCAAAACATGGATAGCAACAATCTCCAGGGCGAATGTCTCCGAAACCAGATTTCCATGGGCGAGGTAACACGCAAGCAACTATGGAAACAGATTGTAGAGGCAAAAATCAAAAACCAATCTGCCTTATTGCAGAAAATACATAGCAAAGGCGACGTACTCAAACCATACTATACCAATGTAAAGAGCGGAGACTCTGACAACAGAGAAGGTATTGCCGCACGCATTTACTTCTCGGAACTCTTCGGCGAAGACTTCATCCGAGACAGAAACCAACCCGGCATCAATGCCCTGCTAAACTATGGATATAGCGTACTTAGGGCAGCAACGGCACGTGCATTGATTTCCTCTGGCCTGACACCCTCGCTGGGCATATTCCACCACAACAGGAGCAACGCCTTCCCACTCGCCGATGATTTGATGGAAGCCTTTCGCCCATTTGTAGATGAGACGGTGTATCATTTGTGCGAACAAAGCATATTGGAAGTAAACAAAGATGCCAAATTTGAACTCATTAGTGTACTTTCCTCTGACACCTATTACCCGAAAGTAACACGTCCGCTTCAAATAGGCCTCTCTATCACAATGGCATCTTTAGCCAAATGCTTCAGTGGAGAAAGCAAACTCCTTTCCTTACCTATGCTAAAGTGAGCAATGTACGATTAAATGCCTACAAAATTATGTGGCTTATAGTCATGTTCGATTTGCCCACGCAAACAAAGAAAAACAAGCGTGACTCTGCCATATTCCGTAAGAATCTGGAAAAGGACGGATTTGTTATGCATCAATATAGCGTGTACCTCAGATTTTGTGCATCACTGGAAGCCGCCGAAGCACACATAAAGCGTGTAAAAGTATTCATGCCAGAAGCAGGCAAGGTGAGCATATTAACCATTACTGACAAACAATACTCCAATATCGTAAATATTTGGGGCAAGACAGAGCAAAAAGTCCAGAAGAAGCCCGTACAATTGGAGTTTTTTTAATACATTTGCAGAGAAAGGAACGTCTTCATTCCACTTCCTATTTGCCAAATGCATCACATAACAAAGTGATAAGCATACTTTTATACGACATAGGTTGTGGTTTGATGATGATTTAGGATAAGATACAACTGCCCTGGAGGGCAAGATGGGTAAGATTGAGTTGTGGTTTGATGATGATTTAGGATAAGATACAACAGCCATGCGATAGATATTGTCCATAGTAAAGTTGTGGTTTGATGATGATTTAGGATAAGATACAACGCGCAGATTTGCAATAATACACACCACCAGTTGTGGTTTGATGATGATTTAGGATAAGATACAACCTTCTACGTATACATATTTTCCTTCAGGATGTTGTGGTTTGATGATGATTTAGGATAAGATACAACTACAATTTTCCCGAGGGAAGTTACCCCAGGGTTGTGGTTTGATGATGATTTAGGATAAGATACAACCCAAGCCAGCAACAACATCGCTCGGTTCAAGTTGTGGTTTGATGATGATTTAGGATAAGATACAACGCTGGTGCTGATGAGCGACAAGACGCGCAAGTTGTGGTTTGATGATGATTTAGGATAAGATACAACGGGCGACCATGATTGTCAAGCAGAGCTTCGTTGTGGTTTGATGATGATTTAGGATAAGATACAACCCTTCTTTCGGATGGTATAGGTGCGTTCTTGTTGTGGTTTGATGATGATTTAGGATAAGATACAACTACAATTTTCCCGAGGGAAGTTACCCCAGAGTTGTGGTTTGATGATGATTTAGGATAAGATACAACTGAAATTACAAAGTCCGAACGCAAGAAGGAGTTGTGGTTTGATGATGATTTAGGATAAGATACAACTTGCCTAGGCAAAAAACTAAAACAACCACCGTTGTGGTTTGATGATGATTTAGGATAAGATACAACTCGGCACACCACTTGCCAGGCACTGCCCAGGTTGTGGTTTGATGATGATTTAGGATAAGATACAACATCATGGAATTATCACGAGAACGAAAGTCGGTTGTGGTTTGATGATGATTTAGGATAAGATACAACGTATAGCTTCACGCCTCCGTATGCCGTAGGGTTGTGGTTTGATGATGATTTAGGATAAGATACAACGCAATGGAGCAGTGCATGGGCATATATGGGGTTGTGGTTTGATGATGATTTAGGATAAGATACAACGGTGGACAGGATAAGGGAGAATACCACCAAGTTGTGGTTTGATGATGATTTAGGATAAGATACAACAAGTAACCCGATTATTTAACAAGTAAACAGTTGTGGTTTGATGATGATTTAGGATAAGATACAACGCTCGGATACACAAGTCCCAACTGGCTATAGTTGTGGTTTGATGATGATTTAGGATAAGATACAACGGCCTCGCCCTCCGCCGTGTCATCGACTACGGTTGTGGTTTGATGATGATTTAGGATAAGATACAACTAACGGCTCATGGTATTGTTGGGGGATTGAGTTGTGGTTTGATGATGATTTAGGATAAGATACAACCATGAAGCGACATCCACTGCATCCAGGCACGTTGTGGTTTGATGATGATTTAGGATAAGATACAACTTGTCGTACACAACCGAAGACGACACTATGTTGTGGTTTGATGATGATTTAGGATAAGATACAACTTCTATGAGCAACGCACCGTAGCCCTTGCAGTTGTGGTTTGATGATGATTTAGGATAAGATACAACAGCCTCATCAAGATTAGCACCCTTATTCAAGTTGTGGTTTGATGATGATTTAGGATAAGATACAACTCAAATTGATAGACCTTTGAAATGTTACTTGTTGTGGTTTGATGATGATTTAGGATAAGATACAACGCATCCCAATTCTCCCAGAGTATTCGGTTGTTGTGGTTTGATGATGATTTAGGATAAGATACAACGACCAAGGAGACCAGGGGTATGCCAAAGGGTTGTGGTTTGATGATGATTTAGGATAAGATACAACTTTATCAAGTTCTTCAACGAGCGAGCGCAGTTGTGGTTTGATGATGATTTAGGATAAGATACAACGCCTTGGAAGACCTGCAACGCTTCCGAGGCGTTGTGGTTTGATGATGATTTAGGATAAGATACAACCCTGTCGGGAGAACTTGGAGTGTTCCAGCAGTTGTGGTTTGATGATGATTTAGGATAAGATACAACTGCTCCTTTTCCTTGGCAATGGCTTGGTCAGTTGTGGTTTGATGATGATTTAGGATAAGATACAACGCTGGTGCTGATGAGCGACAAGACGCGCAAGTTGTGGTTTGATGATGATTTAGGATAAGATACAACTGATATGTTTCTACTCTCCTTCATGACTATGTTGTGGTTTGATGATGATTTAGGATAAGATACAACAGGCCTCAATACTGCAGTAATTGGTAATGGGTTGTGGTTTGATGATGATTTAGGATAAGATACAACTAGTTCAATTCTTGACGTTGCAAATGGTGGTTGTGGTTTGATGATGATTTAGGATAAGATACAACAGTACATTTTTTGCATTTGAATTGGTGGGAGTTGTGGTTTGATGATGATTTAGGATAAGATACAACCTGTGCTTCAAATGATTTCTTCGCTTTTTTGTTGTGGTTTGATGATGATTTAGGATAAGATACAACACGGAAGTAATCCCACCAAACACGTTGGTGTTGTGGTTTGATGATGATTTAGGATAAGATACAACAATAGGGATTGCGTAGGCGGTCATCACGGCGTTGTGGTTTGATGATGATTTAGGATAAGATACAACTGTGTCGCCTCGTCAGTTTAAGGATGGTGAGTTGTGGTTTGATGATGATTTAGGATAAGATACAACAAAGGGTTTAATAAGTATAGTGATAGGTCAGTTGTGGTTTGATGATGATTTAGGATAAGATACAACAAGAGAATTAACATGCTCACCAAATGGGGGTTGTGGTTTGATGATGATTTAGGATAAGATACAACTAGATATGGCTGAGTTTATCGGAGGTCATGTTGTGGTTTGATGATGATTTAGGATAAGATACAACTTATCGCCCTCGCCGTATTGATTGACCAT
This sequence comes from Bacteroidaceae bacterium, assembly GCA_045612965.1. Lineage (GTDB taxonomy): Bacteria > Bacteroidota > Bacteroidia > Bacteroidales > Bacteroidaceae > Physcousia. The sequence goes on from JAZLAC010000041.1 coordinate 10,050, forward strand.
GGTTGTGGTTTGATGATGATTTAGGATAAGATACAACCTGCTCCGTCCTGCCTCTTGAATACAAATGTTGTGGTTTGATGATGATTTAGGATAAGATACAACATGTTAGTGGAATTAGTTTTTTTCCAGCTGTTGTGGTTTGATGATGATTTAGGATAAGATACAACGCTTTAACCGGTCTTTGTGCGCCACCATGGTTGTGGTTTGATGATGATTTAGGATAAGATACAACGAGCAGATGCGCCACGCATTGCCTGAGCATGTTGTGGTTTGATGATGATTCAGGATAAGCCTCTCCTACCCTACAAGGAGCTACTTACGATATAAACATTAGGTTGCCCTCGTCCTTTATCGGGGGCATTTTTGTTGCCATTCCTTCTTTGCTTACGCAATAAGAAACCTTCATTCAAGCACAACTAAAAAAATGCAGACAAGCCACCCTCTGAGAATTGTGTATTTGCGGCCATAGAAACTTCTGCCGTGCAAATACTATGTTCTACGGATGGGAAATAATGGGTTGTCCCGAAGCCTCGGGTTGGTCGTCGGGATGTCTCGACCGAGTCGTCGGGATGTCTTGCCTGAGTCATCGCGGTGTCTTGGGGAAAGCACTGCGGTGAGGATATGATGAAAACGGGGTGCTTAGAGCCTTATTTTTAGACAATTTTACCGAGATACCACGAAAAATGTGCCCGACAAACACGAAAATGCTACATTGACATGACATTTTCGACCCATACACCTGCAACTGATTAGATACGGGAACCGATAAGATTTTCTAAAAGAAAAGTTGGGACATGACGGTTTTCTCGTAAAATATCCTGACATTGCCATAGAAGTCATAGGAGAATCATCAACGAATGGACACTATGAAATCCCGTTAGTTGTACATGGCAAACAATTTGCGCCTCACAGCACAACGATAACAAACTTTTGTATATTTTATGTATTTTCTTGCACACTTTCGCTTGCCGTATGCAATAAATAATGTACCTTTGCACCCGATTTCAATAAAAAACGGATAAGGTAAAAAGAAATATGTCGAAGATTAAAGGCAAGATAGTGCTGATAACGGGCGGAGCCTCGGGTATCGGCCGACTGATGGGCGAAATGGCCCTGGAGAAAGGTGCAAAGGCATTGGTCATCTGGGACATAAACCAGGAGAGCATAGATGCCACGGTGAAGGAACTGGGCAAGAAGGGCACGGTGCACGGGTACCGTGTGGACGTGTCCAGGCACGAAATGGTGGCAGAGCAATACGACAAGGTGAAGAAGGAGGTGGGCGATGTGAACATACTGATAAACAGCGCAGGCATCATAACCAGCAACAAGACCTTTGACCAGTGCACGGAGGACGAGATAAACCGCACAATGATGGTGAATGCCATAGCACCCATGTATGTGGCACGGCAGATGCTGCCCGACATGGTGCAGCGCAACGAGGGACACATCTGCACGATTGCCTCGGCAGGCGGCATGATGTCCAACCCGAAGATGAGCGTGTATGCGGCCAGCAAATGGGCTGCCGTGGGATGGTCGGACTCGGTGCGAATAGAGTTGCAGGAGATGAAGAGCAGGGTGCGTGTGACCACCGTGGCACCTTATTATATTACCACGGGAATGTTTGACGGCGTGAAGTCCAGGGTGTTCCCCCTGCTCAAGCCAGAGAAGGTGGCAAAGAGGATACTGGGCGCCATAGAAAAGGACACAAAGTTCCTGATGCCGATGCCATGGCTGCCGAAGGCGCACCATGTGATGCGCATGTTGCAGGCCCTGCTGCCCATGAGGGTGTTTGACTGGCTGGTGGGCGATGTGCTGGGCATATATCACACGATGGACAATTTCACTGGAAGAAAGAAGGCAGGCTCTTCAAAATAGTTTATATAAAAAGTACTGATATGGCAATGGAGAATACATCAAGGGAGGAAATCAAGAGGATAGTGGAGGCGCAGAGAGGCTTCTTCCGTAGCGGAAGGACGCTGGATGTGAAGTTCCGCAAGGAGAACCTGCGCGCGCTGAAGCGTGCCATGGAGAAGTGGGAGAAGCCACTGGCAGATGCCCTATGGCAGGACCTGCACAAGAGTTATGAAGAGGCCTATCTGACGGAACTGAGCATAGTGCTGGGCGAGATTAGGAACCACATCTCGCACCTGGGCAAGTGGGCGGCACCCAAGAGAGTGTGCACTCCGCTGAAGATGTTCCCCTCGAGGAGCAAGGTGGTGCAGGAACCTCTGGGTTGCTCGCTGATAATGGCTCCGTGGAACTATCCCGTGCAACTGCTGCTGAACCCCTTGGTGGGTGCCATCTCGGCAGGATGCACGGCGGTGCTGAAGCCTTCGCCCTACGTGCCAAACGTGTCCAAGGTGCTGGAGGAGATGATACGCGAGACCTTTGCCCCGGAGTACATTGCCGTGGTGCAGGGCAACAGGGAAGTGAACACTGCCCTGCTGGAGGAGAGGTACGACATAATATTCTTTACGGGAAGTCCCGACCTGGGCCACAGGGTGATGCGTGCCGCTTCGGAGCATCTGACTCCGGTGGTGCTGGAACTGGGCGGCAAGAGCCCCTGCATAGTGGACAGGGATGCCAACATAGCCATGGCGGCACGCCGCATAGCATGGGGAAAGAGCCTGAATGCCGGACAGACGTGCATAGCGCCCGACTATCTGCTGGTGCATGCCGAGGTGAAGGAGCGCCTGATAGAGGCTCTCAAGAAGGAGTTTGAGCACCTGCTGGGCAAGAATCCGCAGGATGCAAAGCACTTTGTGCGCATAGTGAGCGACAAGGCCTTTGACCGTCTGAAGGGCTACCTGAAGGACGGCAACGTGCGCATAGGCGGCACCTGCGACCGCAAGGAGCGCTACATCCATCCCACGGTGCTGGACGGCGTGAGGGAGGACAGCCCCATCATGCAGGAGGAGATATTCGGCCCTCTGTTCCCGTTGCTGACATTCAACACCACGGACGAGGCGATAGAGTTCGTGAACAAGAGGGAGAAGCCCCTGGCTCTGTACTACTTCGGCGAGAACGGGGACAACATACGACGGGTGCTGCGCCATACCTCGTCGGGCGGTGCGTGCATAAACGACACCATCATGCACATTGCCAACGAGAACCTGCCTTTCGGCGGCGTGGGAAATTCGGGCATGTCGTCGTACCATGGCAAGGAGTCGTTCCGCGTGTTCTCGCACCAGAGGGCGGTGGTGACAACGCCAACGTGGCTGGACCTGCCGTTCAGGTACATGCCGTACAAGCTCTTTGGGATGGTGAAGGGGATGTTGTAGGAAACACCAAAAGAATGACCCCTCCCCAACCCTCCCACAAGGGGAGGGAGTAGTTACTTCCGACCAAGTGGTCACATTGGCAGAACATTATACTCCCTCCCCTTGTGGGAGGGTTGGGGAGGGGTCCGCTCTAATCCTTCAGCAGCGGGGCGAATTCCTTGACGGCACGGTGGAAGAGTTCCACGGCCTGTTCGATGGTGCACTGGAGACGGCCGCCGGAGGCGTTCTTGTGGCCACCACCGTTGAAGAAGCGGGCAGACATCTCGTTGCAGGGGAAGTCGTCCACACTGCGCAGGGAGAACTTGACGAAACCGGGGTGCTCGGTGTCCTCGCTGATGAGGACGGAAAGGCGCATGCCCTGAATCTGCAGGGGCATGTTGACGATACCCTCCGTGTCGCCGTTCTTAATGCCAAGCATGCGGCGCTCCTGATTGGTGAGGGTCATTACCGTGGCATTCATGCCGGGGACGGTCTCCATCTTCACATAGAGCATGTAGCCCACAAGGCGCATGCGGTTGGGGGTAGAGGTCCAGAAGACATTGCGGTAGATGCGATCCTTGTCTATGCCACGTGCCAGGAGCAAGGAGATGCACTCGTAGATAACGCTACGCGAGGAGGCGTAGGTAAAGGCACCGGTGTCGGTCATCATGCCGGTATAGAGGCAGACCGCCTCGTCCACGGTAAGGCTGTCCATGCGCCCCATCTGCCAAAGCAGGTGGCAAAGGACTTCGCACGTGGCACACATTTCGGGGCGCGACACCTGGAGGTTGCAGAAGGAGGGATTGGGGTCGAGGTGGTGGTCGGCAAGGACCATATAAAGCCCACCCTGCGTGCTACGCTCCATGCACTTGGAAAGGATGCCCTCCATTCCCAAGGAACGGGAAGCATCGTTCATGTCGCACACCCAGAGGAGGTCGGCCTGGCTGAGGATGGCATCCGCCTTGTCGGCTTGCTTGTCGTAGCGGATGATATCAGGAGCACCGGGCATCCAGTGGAGAAAGTCTGGAAAACGGTTGGGGACAACCACGGCACACTCCTTGCCCAGAGCCTTCATCCATGCCGCAATCGCCAGGGTGCTGCCCAGGGCATCGCCATCGGGGTTGACATGACACACACAGGCCACACGCTGGGCCTCGTCTATTTTGTTTTGCAGAGCAAGCAACTGCTCCTCGGTGATAATCTTTTCCATAACAGAGGACAAAGTTACAAAGAATAATCGTACCTTTGCACGTGAGAGGACAGAAATATTAAGTTGATATGGAAAAGAAAGACCTGAGAATAGTATATATGGGCACGCCGGACTTTGCCGTGCCCACACTGGAGCGACTGATAACAGAGGGATACAACGTGGTGGGCGTGATAACCATGCCAGACAAGCCCATAGGCCGACACCAGAGCCAGTTGCAGGCTTCGCCCGTGAAGGAGTGCGCCCAGAAGCACAACATACCCGTGCTACAGCCCGAGCGCCTGAAGGACGAGGCCTTCCTGGAGGAATTGCGTGCCCTGCGTGCCGACCTGCAGATAGTGGTGGCGTTCCGCATGCTGCCCGAGGCAGTGTGGGCAATGCCCCGACTGGGCACCTTCAACCTGCATGCCGCCCTGCTGCCCCAGTACCGTGGTGCGGCACCCATAAACTGGGCAATAATCAACGGTGACAAGGAGACGGGCATAACGACCTTCTTCCTGGACCACCAGATAGACACGGGCGAGGTGATACAACAGGAGCGTGTGCCCATAGGGCCGGACGACAACGTGGAGGACGTGCACGACCGACTGATGACACTGGGTGCCGACCTGGTGGCGGAAACGGTGCAGAACATCATAGACAACAAGGTGACTCCCATACCACAGGAGCAGATGCACACGGACGAACCTCTGCGCCCCGCACCCAAGATTTTCCGCGAGACATGCCAATTGCAATGGAACGCACACACCGTGGACACGGCACATAACTTTGTGCGCGGCCTGAGTCCCTACCCAGGAGCATGGACAACCCTGGTGGCACCCGACGGCAAGGAGACAACAATGAAGATATACCGCACCTCCAAGGAGGCATGCCCCGAAACGGAACAGGCATGCCCCACCCTATTGCCCTGCGCCAACGGCGACAAGACCCTACGTATAGCCCTGCCCGGCGGCATCCTGCACATACACGAACTGCAACTGGCAGGAAAGAAGAGGATGAATGCCTCGGACTTCCTGCGTGGCACCTCGATGGAGGGGTGGAAGGTTTAGAGGAACGGTGAGCGGTGAGTGATGAACGGTGAGCGGTGAGCGGTGAGCGGTGAACGGTGAGCGGTGAGCGGTGAGCAAAATTCAGAATACTCGGAATACTCGGAATACTCAGAATACTCAGAATACTCGGAAGACTCGGAAGACTCGGAAGACTCGGAACAATCGGAATAATCGGAAGAATCAGATAAAAACAGAATCGCCCGTGAACGTTGGCTCACGGGCGATTAGTTTGTCTATCAGGAAGGCGGTTATTTGTTTGACTTTCCGAAGGGGATGGTGATACCTAAGTTTATGCCGCCATTAAAATCCATGGGTATATACTGCTTAGAGAAAGAGGTGAGGGTGTGGTCCATACCAACGAAGAGGCTGAAACCGCGGGGATGGATGTTTGCCACCCAGCCGAAACTGGTACCACGTGTTCCAAATCCAACATTGGCACTGAGTTCAAACCACTTGACAGGAGAAATAGTTGCGCTGATACGCTCCTCGTTCCATGTGTATTTGCCCTGGAAACGAGTGGTGCTCAACAGGCCAACGCTCAATTTATTGTAGAAAGGCATTTCGTATTCGGCGGCAACATTGAGGGTTACACCGAGCATATTGGTAGAACTGCGCACACCCTCATCCTGAAGGGCAAGCAGTTCAGAGAAACGGTCTCCATAGCCATCGGTCTGGTTCTCCATAGATGTGCCGGAACCGCCCTCTACCTGAATGTCATTGAAACCGGTAATATCCACCTGGGTACCCTTGTTGGAAGCGAAAGATGTCTGATCCCATGAAATGAAGCCAAGGTCCAGGACAGAAGCACTGACCTTCATGCCCTCAAGCCATCCCTGCTCGCCAAGGTCCCATTCGGCACCCAGGTCGAAAGCCAAGCCCCAGCCATTGAGTCCGGGATTCTCAAGTCCGATGTTATCGAAATTTATTTGTTCGTACTTTTCACCATTGCTCAGTTCCTTCTGTTCCATTTCTCCCCAGGAGAAGCCTTTTACGCTAACCTCTGCCTCGGCATCAGCAACGAGAGTCCATTTCTCAGGTGCAGAGAGATTCAGATGTCCGTCCCTGACATTGAGCATGGCACGGGCACCGCCCAAGAGAACCTTCACCTTGCCGCCCACACGCCAAGCATCGGCAATCTTACGGCTATGTCCCAGACCTATCTCGGTCCATGCGGCAATATCCATACCAAGACCGCTAATGTCATAGTCCTTGTTGGTAAGTTCCTTGGCAGCCTCGAAGATTCCATAGGGCAGATTGGCGGAGGCATTGGCACGCATTGAGACATTGAAAGTATTGAAACCTCCCCATGCCCTGAAGCCAAAGCCGAGGATGTCCATACGCAAGTCTGCACCAAGATAGTTGTTGGCGGCGAAACCGCTCATTGCCTCATTCATGGGGATATTCGGGTTCAGGTAGGTAGTCAATTGATTGCCATTGAACTTCAGAACGTCAGTAAGGGACATATTGCCATTAATACCCACATTGATGTTGCCAAGGATGGGGAAAGAGACATAGCCATTACGATCGTAGTCCTTGGCAGGATTCAACTGATGGCCATAGGCGTAACCATCCAGAAAGTAAGCACTGTTCAGGTTCTGGGCAGAGGCTGAGGCACAGAAACCGAGTGCCACTACAGCCAGTATATTTCTAAGATTCTTTTTCATCTTCTTGTTTTTTGCTTAAGGTAGGTCCTATAATTTAGTTTGCATCGTAACTGATACCACCCAACAAGGTGATGGTGATGTTCTCCAACTTGATCATGGCATTCTCAGTGAGCTTGCCCTTGCCGTCGGCATCGGCTACTGCACGGTATTGAATCTTGTCCAATCTGCTCAGCAAGTCGCTGATGGAATGTCCGTCCTTGGCTTTCAGGGTCAGTTCTATAGGATGCTTGGATGTTGCGTCCTTGTCGCCCTTATGCGCAGGAACAACCAACTCGTTTACATAGAAAATATCCTTCAGAGACACATTGTTGCTATCCATTGCATCCAGGGAGAGCCTGAGGTTCAAAGGCAAGTTGGTAACAGCGGTAGCCTTTATGCTAATGCCCTTGGTGTTTACCTTGTTGATATCGGACAGGTCTGCACTCAGGCCCTCTTCGGTACCCTGGTAAACTAAAATGAAACCCTCGCCAAACTCCAGGGGAGTGTACACCTTGTAGCTAAGGGAGATTTCGTATGGTTTTGCTTCAAGACCCTTTACATCCATCACCACATCAGCCAATTCCACGCTGATCTCCTTGGGAAGGATTTCGAGCAAATCGCCTAGGCCTGCTATCTGTACGGGAACAACATCCAAAGCGGCATACTCTGCGGGAACACTGGCGGAGGCTGGATTCTCTGCCAGGCAATAAACCTTGTGTCCTGACTTAATTTCGATATCTGCCACCTTAACAACAGGGGTTCCGTTATCGTATATGCTCTTCAATGTTATTGTGGTGCTGGCCTGAGCGGGCAATGGATTGTTCACCTCGACAAAGATAGCGGGGTTTGCCAAGTCCAGTCTTACCTCGGGGTCATTCAGGAAATCGGGCATGTTGTTCAGGGCAATTGGTGCAATATCACCGATGTCGCTCTTGACCTGACCGCTAACGCTCTTGACCTGAATGTCACCAGCAAAAGAGGCGCTACCTTCAAACTTGATTTTTTCAGGACGGATAACATCAAAGCTACGAGTCTGTATCAGTTTCTCCACAAAATCCTTTGAAATAGTATTCTCGTTCAGTTCGAAGTCCTTGGCTTCCAAACGGAAAGTACCATCTATCTTGAACAGCCCCTCGAGGCCTACAGAACCATTTTGACCATTCTCTCCAGCCTTGAATGTGAAGCCTTCGTTGCCAGTCAAAGCCTGGTCTAAGGTTATCAACACATCTATTTCATGGTCCCTGTCCGTATCATTGCCGTTTTCGTCCTTGATTTTTCCGATAATAGTGTTAACATCCTGCTCTGTCAAAAGGATCCAACCCTCTTCGTTGTTAATATTCTCTGGTTTTACTTTCTCATCACGGTGCTCATGTTTTCCATCTACCTCAAATTCACCGGGCTGATCATCAATATCGGTCCAATGACGGAACTCGGCATGAGATACATGAAGTCCCTTGGGCAAGGTCACTTTGAGGTCGTCCAAATGCAGCTTATTTATAAATGAATGCTCTTTATCCAAATTGATCTTGATTTTAGCATCCAAGGTTGTTTCGTCCACAAATTTTACTGATGTCAACTCAACAACCTCACTTGGTACTGTATTGGAAGTAACACCAATTTCATAAAGTGCATTGTCCTTCGGAAGAATAGTATATCTATAAGTCTGATTTGGAATCTCGATTTCATATCCGTACACAGAAACAGTAATCGGTTCCGTACTACTAGCTGTTGCTCTGGCAGGGGCGTTATCGTCAACCTTTATGTCAGCTTCGAATTGGCTGAGCGAAGGACTGGGAATACTAATATTATCAATATCAATCTTGGGGACATCAGCCTTGCCATCCTCCACTATGTAATATTCACCATTGATGATTTGCACTACACCATCTTCCTGAAGATCCATGATATTCTTCAGGGCGATTTCACCTGTACTGCTTGTAGGCAGAGTGAGGTCTCCGGTTGTACCAATGGTCAAATCCACATCGTCCAAGTCGTATTTCTCGTCCACGCAAGAGACAAACATACATGCGGACAAGGCAAATAGCCCCAGTCTGTAAAAATGATTCATCTTCATAATATTTGTTAATTTAAATTTATGTTTCCAGTTGTTATTGAGGAGTTTGGCGCAAAAGTACATAAAAAATGTGAACAAACCTAAATTTGCCCACATTTTTTCGTTTAGAATCGAAAAGAGTATCCGAATCGTGTCCTTATCAAATATCCCAACCGAGAGCGCTGGCACCCAGAACGGCTGCGCTGGCGCCATCCAATTCACTTACAAGAATCTTTGCCTTGCCCTTGTATACGAACAGGATATTCTCATCGTAAGCCTTACGGACATGTGCCATCAGCAATTCGCCGGCCTTGGTAGGACCGCCAAAGAAGACGAATGCCTCAGGGCTACAGAAGGTAGCAAAGTTGGCACAAGCCTCGCCAAGGCGACGGCCTGTCTCGGCCAAAATCTCCAGAGCCAGTTCATCGCCGCTGGCTGCTGCTACGGCAACATCCTTGGCCTCCAACTTGGAACTTAGAATATCTCTGAGTATAGAAGGACGACGGCTAAGGGCAAGTTTCTCTATGGCACTACGTACAATACCAGTACCAGAGCAATAGCACTCCAGGCATCCGCGACGACCGCAACCGCACTCGCGTCCGTTCTTCTCTACGATAACATGGCCCAACTCTCCGGCAAAACCGTCGTGACCATAAACCAGCTGACCATTGACAACAACACCGCTACCCACACCGGTACCAAGTGTTATCTCGATAAAGTTCTTCATGCCACGGGCAGCACCATAAGCCATTTCGCCGATAGCAGCGGCATTGGCATCGTTTGTCATCACTACGGGAATACCCAGAGACTCCTGGAACATCTTCACCAGGGGCACATTGCCACGCCACTCCAGATTGGGAGCATCCTCGATGCAACCGGAATAGTAGTTGGCATTGGGAGCGCCGATACCCATAGCCTTGATTTTCTCTATACCGCCCACCTCAGCAATCAGGGGAAGAAGAGCATTGGTACATGCCTTTACATACTTCTCGGCAGTACCATGACCGGATGTTGGGATGGAAACGGACTTGACAATCTGGGCTTTCTTGTCAACAATGCCAAACACGGAATTGGTTCCACCAAGGTCCAATCCGATCACATAGGGTTTCTTGTTCATGATATTTTAGTTGTTAAAGTTGTGTTCTATGGGCAAAGTTAGTGTTTATTTTCGTAATAAGGCACTTTTTTTAATTATAAAATTATGTTAAATGAAAAAAAAGTCCGTAATTTGCACGCATATTATGTGGATACAACCTGTCAACACCATAGAACTGGTCATCAAAGGCTTGATTGTAGGCATATTGGCCAGTGCACCGATGGGACCTGTGGGTGTCCTGACCATACAACGTACACTGAACAAAGGGCGCTGGTATGGCATGGTTACCGGATTGGGTGCTGCCGTATCGGACATCATATATGCCGCCATATCGCTTTTGGGCATGAGTTTCGTGATGGACTTCATAGAGAATCCGCGCAATATGTTTTGGTTCAAGGTTATAGGTGGCATACTGCTTATGTTCTTTGGCATATACACATATTTGAGCAACCCCACAAACAACCTTCGCCCTGCAAACCCCAACAAAGGTTCTCTGTGGCACAATGGCATAACCGGTTTTCTGGTAACCTTCTCCAACCCTCTCATAATCCTGCTCTTCATAGCACTGATGGCACGTTTTGAATTTGTTGTGCCCGAACATTATTGGGAACAAGGACTGGGATACATAGCCATCTTTGCTGGAGCGCTGGTTTGGTGGTTCGGTCTCACTTATATTATAAATAAGGTAAGAAACAAATTCCAGGTAAGCACCATATGCAAGATAAACCGTTTGATAGGAAGCGTTGTCATAATTGCCGGTTTTCTTGGGTTCCTATGGGCACTGCTACCAAACTTGGGCATTAACATCTAAGTCCTATCCACAAAGGAGTACCATAAATATATGCTAATAGCCAAGAAACTAAGAAAACAGAATCTCGTGGCATATGTCCTCTACATGTATCAGGTGGAGGACATCATTCGTTCATACGATTGCGACATACAGAAGATAGCGGAAGAGTACCTGCCACGCTTTGACTACGACGACGATGAACTGGAACAGGCCCTGCAATGGTACGATGGCCTGGCACGCATGATGCATGAGGAAGGATGTCGTGAACGCGGACATGTACAAGTGGTGCGCAATACCATCTTCCTGCTGGCCGACCGCCACCGCGAACTGCTGGCCGATCCCCAGGAATCCATCTACAACGCCACCTACTACAAAGCCCTTCCCTTCATTGTGGAACTCCGAGGCAAAGGAAACGGCAAGATGAAACCCGAACTGGAAACCGCCTTGGATGCCCTGTACGGCATCACCCTCCTACGTATGCAGGACAAGCCAATAGGAGCAGAGACATCGGCTGCCATATCATCAATCAGCACCTTGCTGAACATGCTGGCAGAAAAGTATGATGAAGCGCCGAAATAGGTACGGATACTGCAACGCATCAAGAGGATACAAAGCACATTGCACAAACGACATATTCACAGAGGACGATAAGACAACAACACACAAGACATGACAGAAGAAATACTACGCAGACGCACCTTTGCCATCATCGCCCACCCCGATGCCGGTAAGACCACACTTACGGAAAAGTTCCTCCTCTTCGGCGGACAGATACAGGTAGCAGGTGCCGTAAAGAGCAACAAGATAAAGAAGACCGCCACATCCGACTGGATGGAGATAGAGAAGCAGCGCGGTATCTCCGTTACCACCTCGGTGATGGAGTTTGAATATGCCCCCGAAGGAACGCCTGCCGACAAGCCATACAAGATAAACATTCTGGACACCCCCGGTCACCAGGACTTTGCCGAAGACACCTTCCGCACCCTTACTGCCGTGGATAGCGCTATCATTGTAGTGGACGGAGCCAAGGGCGTGGAGACACAGACACGCAAACTGATGGAGGTGTGCCGCATGCGCAAGACTCCCGTAATCATTTTCATAAATAAAATGGACCGCGAGGGCCGTGACCCCTTTGACCTGCTCGACGAACTGGAGGAGGAACTGAAGATTGCCGTGCGCCCCCTCTCGTGGCCCATCAATCAGGGCCAGCGTTTCAAGGGCGTGTACAACATCTACGAGCAGAACCTGAACCTGTTCCAATCCAACAAGCAGAAAGTAACCGAGAAAGTCCAGGTTGACATTGAAAGCGAGGAACTGGACCAGTGGGTAGGCGAAACAGACGCCGAGAAACTGCGCGAAGACCTGGAAATGATAGAAGGCGTGTACCCCGAATTCGACGAGGAGGCATACAAAGAGGCCTTGCTGGCTCCCGTTTTCTTCGGATCAGCCCTTACCAACTTCGGTGTACAGGAACTTCTGGATTGCTTCTGCAAGATAGCGCCCTCCCCTCGCCCCGTAATGGCTGAGGAACGTGAGGTCAATCCCGACGAAAAGAAATTCACCGGCTTCATCTTCAAGATTACCGCCAACATCGACCCCAACCACCGTTCCTGCATTGCATTCTGCAAGGTATGCTCCGGCCGTTTCGTACGCAACGCCCCATATCTGCACATACGCAACGGCAAGACAGTACGCTTCTCCAGTCCCACACAGTTCATGGCCCAGCGCAAGGAGACCATTGACGAGGCATGGGCAGGTGATATTGTGGGTTTGCCAGATAACGGCATTTTCAAGATAGGCGATACGCTCACCGAAGGCGAGCAGTTACATTTCCGTGGCCTGCCCTCCTTCTCTCCCGAAATGTTCAAGTACATCGAGAATGCTGATCCCATGAAGACAAAGCAGCTGGAGAAGGGCATCAACCAGCTGATGGACGAGGGTGTGGCACAGCTGTTCGTGAACCAGTTCAACGGACGCAAGATTATCGGCACTGTGGGCCAGTTGCAGTTTGAGGTGATACAATACCGTCTGGAGAACGAATACGGAGCCAAGTGCCGTTGGGAACCCGTACACCTGCACAAGGCATGCTGGATTTCATGCGAACCAGGCCACGAGGATGAACTGGAGAACTTCAAGAAGCGCAAGTACCAGTACATGGCCAAGGACCGCGACGGACGTGACGTCTTCCTGGCAGATAGCGGCTACGTACTGAGCATGGCACAACAGGACTTTGAACATTTGCGTTTCCACTTTACATCAGAATTCTGACACATTATATATAATTGCACGCACACGCCTGTATTATAATAATGTGGCAGGCTCCACAAAAACACTTGACACAAGCCCATGAACTGCGAAATAGACATAAAACAAGCCGTAGAATGCCTGCGCAATGGAGGCATCATCCTCTACCCCACCGATACGGTTTGGGGCATTGGCTGCGACGCCACCAACGAGGAGGCCGTACGACGTATCTATGAAATAAAGAAACGCGAAGATGCCAAGTCCATGCTTTGCCTTGTAGACAAGGCCGACCGCATACAACGCTACTTCCGTCAAGTTCCCGACGTGGCCTGGGACATCTTTGACTCTGCCAACTCGCCCGTAACGGTCATACTTGACGGAGCCAACGGCGTGGCTCCCAGCCTAATAGCCGAGGACGGCTCGTTAGGCATACGCGTGACAAAGGACCAGTTCTCTCACGACATCTGCTATCGGTTGCAAAAACCGCTGGTAAGCACCAGTGCAAACATTAGCGGGGAGCCAACGGCCCGTACCTTCAGGGAGATAAGCGAGGAAATCAAGTCGCAGGTAGACTATATCTGCTCCTTCCGCCGAGGCGACAACATTCCCGGAACTCCCAGTCACATAATAAAGCTGGGGCAGGACAGCAGCGTTAAGATCATCAGATAACCACAGGAAAGCACCCAGTAAACCGCCCGCCATGAACGCATCCAACAAGAATTCCGCAACGCGCAATCTTGCCGCAGCCCTTCTCTACTGGCGCCGTCGCCATAGAGAAAAGATAAATGATGAACGTTTCGTGCTGATCATCAGTCTTATCGTGGGCGTGTTTACGGCATTGGCCGGATGGACGCTGAAATGGATTATCCACACCATAGAGCATGTGCTGACCTACAGTTTCTCCAGCACAGGAGCCAACTGGCTTTACCTCATATTCCCCGTAATAGGCATTGGGCTGACGATGCTCTTCATCCGCTACATCGTGCGTGACGACATTGGGCATGGCGTAACGAAGATTCTCTTTGCCATTGCACGCAACAAGAGCAAGATAAAACTGCACAACACCTTCACTTCTGTCCTTGCCTCTGCCGTAACCATCGGATTCGGCGGCAGCGTGGGAGCCGAGGCTCCTATCGTGCTGACGGGCAGTGCCATAGGCAGTAATCTGGGCCGTATGTTCCACCTCTCTGGGCGCCACATGATGCTTCTTGTGGGCTGTGGTGCAGCAGGAGCTGTTGCCGGTATCTTCAAGGCTCCGATAGCAGGTCTCGTCTTCGTGCTGGAGGTACTCATGATAGACCTCACCATGGGATCGCTTCTTCCCTTGCTGGTCAGTTGCGTAACGGCGGCTTCAGTTACCTTTGCCCTTTCCGGCATGGGATCAGTCTTTGAGTTTAACCTGAGCAACGCTTTCTCCGTACACCGTATCCCGGCCTATCTGACATTGGGTATCGTATGTGGATTGGTAGCACTTTACTTCACCCGTACCATGAACTGGTTCGAGGGTGTGTTCCGCAAGTTGGAAGTACCACACAAGAAATTCCTTTTAGGCGGCGCTGTGCTAAGCATCCTCATCTTCCTGTTCCCTTCGCTTTATGGAGAAGGCTACACACTCATAGAACTACTGCTGAACGGCAAAGGTATGGACGAGTGGCAACAAGCCATGGACGGCTCATTCTTTGCCGGCCATGCAAAACTGCTCATACCATATCTCATCCTGGTAATACTGATGAAAGTATTTGCCTCTACAGCCACAAACGGCGGTGGCGGATGCGGCGGTATATTCGCGCCCTCGCTTTTCCTTGGATGCATTGCCGGCTTTGTCTTTGCCCGTCTGTGGAACACCTATGAAATATTTGGCATAGAGGTACCAGAATGCAACTTTGCCATGCTGGGCATGTGCGGATTGATGAGCGGTGTTATGCACGCCCCGCTTACAGGTATATTCCTCATTGCCGAATTGACAGGAGGCTATGGCATGTTTGTACCCTTGATGATGGTATCCGTGGTAGCATACCTGACCATCAAACTGTTTGAACCCCACAGCATCTATGCCATGCGTCTGGCCCAGCGAGGCGAACTGCTCACCCATCACACCGACCGCTCCGTGCTCACGCTCATGAACATGGATTCCGTCATTGAGAAAAGCGACAAGGTCCTGTATCCCGATCAGACGTTGGGCGACGTAGCCAACATGGTTGCCACCAGCAAGGCATACATCTTCCCCGTGGTCAACCGCCAGTGGCAACTTGTAGGCATAATACGTATGGATGATATTCGTCATCTCGTATTCCGTCCTGAATTGTTCCACAAATTCCGTGTTTCCCAGCTAATGGCCGAATCACCAGCGATACTTGGTGTAAACGACAGTATGGATTCTGTCATCAAGACCTTTGACCGCACCCGTTCCTGGAACCTGCCTGTTGCCAACCAGGATGGAATTTTCGTGGGATTCATTCGCAAGAGCACTATTCTGTCCATATACCGCAAGATCCTGTCAGACTACTCGCAAGACTGAGGACTACGTATATTACAATACCATAGACAACACACCATAAAGCCATGGCAAGACACATACTGCTTTCCATCCTATTTTTCCTTGGACCGTATGCCAGTGCCTATACACTGGCCAGCAACCCAGCACAACCAGCACGCACTGCCGCTGACGGGATGATTCCCGGTGATAATGTACTGAGGTTTTACCGCATGGCCATTCCCGTCACATACACTGCATACGAGCAAGACTTCGGACATGACTACGAGGAGGTTCTCCAGTTCTGGCACGAAACGGAAACATACCTCAACCGCATCTATGTGCCACTCGGCTTCTGCTTTGATGTCATAGAAGACCAGAAACTGGTAATGACGGAACCAAACCTGATAGACGAGAACGTTTTCAACGCTCCGGCATTCGGCACGGAATTAGCAAACGAAGCCATTGGAGCCTCATCCTACGACATAGGCATGTGGGTAACGTACCGTGAAGATTACGAAGAGAACAGCGGACTGGCCGTAGAAAACGGGGCATACATGCCCTCTACCAAGGCCAGCGGCTATGCCAAGACAGACAAATGGGTAGTTGCCCATGAAGTGGGGCATCTGCTCGGAGCCAACCACACGCCAGGTGGCGAAGGAAGCCTGATGGACAACACAGGAGATTTCCTCTCCTACCCCTCCATAAAAAGAATACGAACGGCCTGCATGCAAAGAAATGCAGCATATTATTCCGATGAAGCACGAACCGTCCTTCTGGGTACGGACAACGGAGGAAATTATGTCTATGGCATCAAGGTGGAGAACACCGCACCGGAGTTTGTTCAAGAAAAGATGAGCAGTACATACAGCATCCCGCAGGGATCCTGCCTTGCTTTGACAATCTATGCCACAGATGCCGAGAAGAACAGTATGGAGTACATGGCCTTTGGATGCAGTCCGGAGAAAGTCGAATATGTGACTGAAGGAGAAGAACCACCCCACTTTGCCTCAAAGGCTCCACAAGCAGAGAACATCATCGAGTACAAAACCCAATACTCAGCAGATATCTTTTACGACAACTTCTTCTATCCCGTATATGGCACCGAGATATCCAGCCTTACACCCGGTGAATACAGCATCAGCATTCTTGTCAGAGACATCCCTGGTGAAAAGGAATGGACACCAAGCACATTGAAGGACACTCCGTTCTACTGCAACTATTCCGTATGGGGAGCAACTATACGAATACTCCCCGGAACCGAATTCAATGCCTCCTTGACTCCAGAGAAGAAAGAATACAATGCTGGAGAGAAGGTAACTGTAAAATGGGGAGTTAACAATGCATTCTTCACACCGGAGAGCAAAGTGCGCATAACCATGTCATCGGACTATGGCAAGACTTTTGGCTACGTTCTTGCCGAGGAAGTGCCTGCACAGAATGGCGAAGCCAGCATCAGGATGCCCAATGTCAACGTGGGGAACGTGGACGTGGACTTCATTACCGCCACACGACAGATGCGCGGAGGAATAATACGAATAGAGGAAAAGAACGGTTCGGCATTTTCCCTAACAGGACAGTCTCCCGACAATGGCGGTGGATTTACAATTGTCGGGGCAGATGAAACAGGCATCACTTCTGTTCCACCGATACCAGCAAGGACACAAGACATGCACGACATGCAGGGACGCAAAGTCCTCAACCCCTATACCCTCAGCCCAGGCCTGTACATAGCAAACGGAAAGACTGTAATAGTCAGGTAACGCAGAACACAGTAAAAAAAGACGGCTTCCAGTACAATATACGGAAGCCGTCTTTCGTTATACTCTTATAAAACAAATATCAGCAAAGCCTATGCCACTACCTCTACCCCAGCCCATTCTTCTACCCAAACAGGAAACTTTGGACAATATACTACGTTTTGCACGTGAATATCGCCCGCAATAAATCGGGCTGGACCTAATCCAACGGTCAAACCGCCAGATCCAAAGAATTCTCCGCTATCATCCTGCGCAAGTTCAATGTAGCATAACGCATGCGGCCCAATGCCGTGTTAATACTGACATTGGTTATTTGCGCAATCTCCTTGAACGACAAGTCCTCGTAGAACCTCAGGTGCACAATCTCCTGTTGTACAGGAGGCAGCATAGCAATCATCCTTGCCAAGGTATCGCTATCCGACATACGCAACATTTCGTCCTCGCAACATTCCTGCGACAGGTCTGAATTCTTGTATATGAAGCCCTCGTTCTGCACATCTGTTTCCAAGGACATCTGCTTCCAATTACCCCTGACACTATCCACAACCAGGTTGTGCGCTATTCTCATGAGCCATGCCGAAAACTTTCCCGTAGTACGGTACTGATGTGCACGGATACACATGATCGCCTTAGTAAAAGTATCCTGGAAAATATCATTGGCGCAGTCCGTATCCTGAACCATGCGTACAATAAAGGCGAAAAGATGCTCCTGATTTCTCTTCAGCAACACGTCAAAAGCCTCATCTATGCCCTGCTCATACAATGCAACCAGTTCGTGGTCGGACATTGCAGCGAAATTACTCATACTTCTTAAAATTATTCAGTTTGGAGTAGAGTTTGCGTCTATAGGCTTTGATGTTTTTATGGTTTGACTTTGATGCTTACAACCTGCGACAAGCACAGATTGGGCACAAAGTACGGCTTTTTTTTTGACAAATGCAAGAATTTGGAGAAAAAACATCCTTCACGATGCGCAGGTAAGAAGTTCGGGTAAGAAGTTCCGAATAGCAATCAACAGAGATGGATACGATAAAATAAAATAAAGAATGCGCCCCGTTTCTTTCTCTATTTGCCGATTTTTCCGTAACTTTACACCGCAAATAATATAATCCAAGAAAGATATGGCAATTACCTTCTTTAAAACTCCGCAGCAGACCATCATCGCTACGGAAAGTGCCGAGGCTCTGTCCAAGGCCGAGATAGAAAAGTTGTGCTGGCTCTATGGCGAGGCCGAAGTGTTGGAAGCAGACCATCTGGAGGGATGCTTCGTTGGTCCACGCCGTGAGATGATTACCCCCTGGAGCACCAATGCTGTGGAAATAACACAGAACATGGCCGTGGAGGGCATAGCACGCATAGAGGAGTACTTCCCCGTGGAGAGCGAGAACGCCGAGTTCGACCCCATGCTTCAGCGCATGTACAAGAACGGTCTGAACCAGGAACTCTTCCGCGTGAACATAGAGCCACAGCCCATCGTGGAGATTACCGACCTGGAGACATACAACGAGCAGGAAGGCCTGGCACTGAGTGCAGAGGAAATTGAGTACCTGCACAAGGTGGAGGGTCAGTTGGGCCGTCCCCTGACCGACTCTGAGGTGTTCGGCTTTGCACAGATCAACAGTGAGCACTGCCGCCACAAGATCTTCGGAGGCACCTTCGTAATCGACGGCGAGGAGAAGGAAAGCAGCCTGTTCCAGATGATCAAGAAGACCACTCAGGAGAACCCCAACCGCATCCTGTCTGCCTACAAGGACAACGTGGCATTCAGCCAGGGTCCCAAGGTGGAGCTCTTTGCACCTGCCACACATGCCGAGCCCGACTACTATCAAGTGAAGGAAGTGGAGAGCGTAATCTCCCTGAAGGCAGAGACACATAACTTCCCCACCACCGTGGAACCCTTCAACGGTGCATCCACAGGTAGCGGCGGCGAGATCCGCGACCGTATGGGCGGTGGTGTAGGTTCTATGCCCATTGCAGGTACTGCTGTTTACATGACCAGCTACTCACGTCTGCAGGGCGATGAAATCAGTGCCCAGCACGATGCAAGCCTGAAGCAGTGGGAGAAGATTCTTCCCGTTCGCGAGTGGCTGTACCAGACACCCGAGCAGATTCTTATCAAGGCCTCTAACGGTGCCAGCGATTTCGGCAACAAGTTCGGCCAGCCTCTCATCTGCGGTTCCGTGCTCACCTTTGAGCACAACGAGGAAGGCAGCCAGGAGAGATATGCCTACGACAAGGTTATCATGCTGGCAGGCGGTGTGGGCTACGGCACAAAGCGCGACTGCCTGAAGGGGCAGCCCCAGCCCGGCAACAAGGTTGTTGTTATGGGTGGCGAGAACTATCGCATCGGTCTTGGTGGCGGTAGTGTAAGTTCCGTTGAGACCGGCCGCTACAGCAGTGGCATCGAGCTGAACGCCGTTCAGCGTGCCAACCCTGAGATGCAGAAGCGCACCTACAACGTGGTTCGTGCACTTTGCGAGGAGGACAACAACCCCATCGTCAGCATTCACGACCATGGTTCTGCCGGTCACGTAAACTGCTTGAGCGAGTTGGTGGAAGAGTGTGGCGGCATCATACACATGGACAAGTTGCCCATCGGCGACAAGACCCTCTCTGCAAAGGAGATTATTGCCAACGAGAGCCAGGAGCGTATGGGTCTGCTCATCGACGAGAAGGCCATCGAACACGTACGCCGCATTGCCGAGCGTGAGCGTGCTCCAATGTACACCGTTGGTGAGACAACAGGTGACCACCGCTTCACCTTTGAACAGGCCGATGGCGTTCGTCCCTTCGACCTGGCCGTTGAGCAGATGTTCGGTTCTTCTCCAAAGACCGTGATGGTGGACAAGACCGTGGAGCGCACATACAGCGACAAGAAGGACATTGATCCTGCACAGATAGAGACATACCTGAAGAACCTCCTTCCCCTGGAGGCCGTAGCATGTAAGGACTGGCTGACCAACAAGGTGGACCGTTGCGTAAGCGGCCGTGTGGCACGCCAGCAGTGTCAGGGCGAGTTGCAGTTGCCTTTGAGCGACTGCGGTGCCGTAGCACTGGACTACCGTGGCGAGAAAGGTATTGCCACTGCACTGGGCCATGCACCCCAGGCAGCATTGGCCAACCCCGCAGCTGGTAGCGTGCTGGCAGTTTCAGAGGCACTGACCAACCTGGTTTGGGCACCTCTTGCCATTGAGGACGAGAAGGGTGCGAGCGCCATGGACAGCATCAGTCTGAGCGCCAACTGGATGTGGCCCTGCCGTTCACAGGAGGGCGAAGACGCACGTTTGTACAGCGCCGTAAAGGCACTGAGCGACTTCTGCTGCGCCCTGCAGATCAATGTGCCCACCGGCAAGGACTCTTTGAGCATGACCCAGAAGTACCCCAACGGCGACAAGGTTGTAAGCCCCGGTACCGTTATCGTCAGCGCAGGCGGCGAGGTGAGCGACATCAAGAAGATTGTTTCTCCCGTACTGAAGCAGGTTAAGGGCAAGTGGGCAGGCAGCCGTCTGTACCACATCGACTTCAGCTTCGACAGTCTGAAACTGGGCGGCAGCGCCTTCAACCAGAGCTGGGGCCTGGTAGGCAGCGATGTTCCCACAGTACAGAACCCCGAATACTTCCGCGATGCATTCCTGGCAGTTCAGCAGTTGGTAAGCGAAGGCCTCATCCTGGCTGGTCACGACATCAGCGCCGGCGGTCTGGCTACCTGTCTGTTGGAGATGTGCTTTGCCAACACCACCGGTGGTCTGAAGCTCGACCTGAGCAAGTTCAAGGGCGAAGGCGACGCACAGGAGTCACTGGTGAAGATTCTCTTTGCCGAGAACCCCGGTGTAGTAATCCAGGTGAGCGACGAGAACGGTTCTCGCGTGAAGAAGATTCTGGAAGATGCAGGTGTCGGTTACATCAAGATTGGCGAGGTTTGCGAAGAGCGCACCATCGACCTTGGCCAGGGCATTGTTCTGGATATCGACCAGTACCGCGACATATGGTACCAGACCTCATACCTGCTGGACCGCAAGCAGAGCTTCCACGGCAAGGCAGCAGAGCGATACCAGAACTACAAGAGCATGCCCGTTCAGCCAGTATTCGGTAAGGACTTCACTGGCAAGTTAAGCCAGTATGGTGCTAATCCCGACCGTCGCGAGAAGAGCGGTATCCGTGCCGCCGTTATCCGCGAGAAGGGTACCAACAGCGAGCGCGAAATGGCATATTCATTCTGGTTGGCAGGTTTCGACGTGAAGGACGTTACCATGACCGACCTCATTACCGGTCGTGAGACTCTGGAGGACGTTAACGTCATCGCCTTCTGCGGTGGTTTCTCCAACAGCGACGTGCTTGGCAGTGCCAAGGGTTGGGCAGGCGCATTCCTCTACAATCCCAAGGCTAAGGAGGCATTGGACAAGTTCTATGCACGTGAGGACACACTGAGTCTTGGTGTCTGCAACGGTTGCCAGCTGATGATTGAGTTGGGTTTGGTTAACAAGAGCCTGGACACCACCTCTGGCGAAAGCATCCTGGACAGCAAGCGTCTGAGCCAGTATCGCAAGGAGACTGCACAGATGCTGCACAACGATAGCCACAAGTTCGAGAGCACTTTCGTGGCACTTACCATCCCCGAGAACCAGAGCGTGATGTTCGGTTCGCTCAGCGGATTCAAGATTGGCACATGGGTGGCTCACGGCGAAGGCAAGTTCCGTTTGCCCAAGGCAGAGAGCGAGTACAACGTTGTTGCCAAGTTCAGCTACACTGGCTATCCCGGCAATCCCAACGGTTCGGACTACGACGTAGCTGCCATCTGCAGTGGCGACGGCCGTCATCTGGCCATCATGCCTCACCCCGAGCGCACCATCTTCCCCTGGCAGTGCGGCTACTATCCCGAGGAGCGCCGTCTCACCGACCAGTGCACTCCCTGGCTTGAGGCGTTCGTGAACGCACGCAAGTGGGTTGAACAGAAAATGAAAAAGTAATTAATCTCTATACACGGGAGGGAGAGCGCATTCTCCCTCCCGTGTCATCAAAAGACCTTAAAGTTCCAGAGCACCCCAGGATGTCCCTGGAAACCTAAAGACTACAAGAAAGATGCTTGAATTATTCCTCACCTTCGCCAAAATAGGTTTGTTTACCATCGGTGGCGGCTATGCCATGATACCATTGATAAGACAGACCGTAGTGGACGAGAAGCAATGGGCCAACGAGGAAGATTTGATGGACCTGATAGCCGTGGCACAGTCTTGTCCCGGTGTGTTTGCCATAAACATCAGCGTGTTCATTGGATACAGGATGAAGCGATTGCCAGGAGCGCTGCTCTGTGCCTTAGGCACTGCCCTGCCCTCCTTTCTGATAATACTGGCAATAGCAATCTTCTTTCGCCAGTTCCGTGAAAATCCTATAGTAGCAAGCATTTTCCGCGGCATACGCCCTGCCGTGGCAGCACTGATTGCCGTCCCCGTTTTCAGAATGGCACGCACGGCCCATATTAATATATATAATGTATGGATTCCTGCGGCAGCGGCCTTAGCCATATGGATGCTCGGCTTCAGTCCGGTGTACGTGATACTGATAGCCGCCCTGGGAGGATATACCTACGGGCAATTGACGAAATAACTCTCTGAGTTCTGAGTATTCTGAGTATTCCGATTACTCCCAAACATCAAAGCAACGACAGGACATGATATTTCTGCTCCTCTTCATAACCTTCTTCCAAATTGGCCTGTTTGGATTTGGCGGTGGCTACTCCATGCTGTCCATGATACAGGCCGAGGTGGTAACACGCTACGGTTGGATGACCTCTGGCGAATTCGCCGACATGGTAGCCCTGAGTCAGATGACCCCCGGCCCGATTGGAATAAACTCTGCCACCTACGTGGGTTATACCTCCGTAGTAAACGCAGGCTATCCCGAATGGGCTGGTATATTGGGCTCGCTACTTGCTACTTTTGCCATGGTGCTCCCCACCTTCGTGCTCATGATACTGATAAGCCGCTTTCTGTTGCGCTACAAATCTCATCCTGTAGTAGAAAGCGTCTTCTTGGGACTTCGTCCTGCCGTTGTAGGACTGATAGCTGCGGCCGCCCTGCTTCTGTGCAACGAGGAAAACTTTGGCAACCCCAGTTCTGCTCCATGGGAGTTTTGGATAAGCATTCTGCTCTTCGCGTTTGCCTTCATCGGACAGCAGGTCTATAAAATGAACCCTATACTGCTCATCTGCATGTGCGGAGTAGCAGGATTGATACTTTTTTAGAAAAATATCTTACGTTTTGCTTGCATAAACAAAAAAAAGGATTTACCTTTGCAATGTGTTAAGCTCAAGGGCAGGACACATCGGGGTGTAGCGCAGTTGGTAGCGCACCTGGTTTGGGACCAGGTGGTCGCCCGTTCGAGTCGGGTCACCCCGACTTTTTTTATTTACATAATGTACCTGAAATAATACTAACAAGACTATGAAGAAGTATAATTTCAATGCAGGTCCCTCCAAGTTGCCCAAAGAGGTAATGGAGGCAGTTTCTAAAGCATGTATCGAATTTGAAGGCAGCGGTCTCTCACTGATGGAGATGAGCCACCGTGCCAAGAACTTCCAGCCCGTATTGGACGAAGCAGTTGCCCTGTTCAAGGAGTTGCTCAACATCCCCGAGGGTTACAGCGTGCTCTTCCTGGGTGGCGGTGCCAGTCTGGAGTTCTGTATGATCCCATATAACTTCCTGGAGCAGAAGGCAGCCTACATCAACACCGGTGTTTGGGCAAAGAAAGCCATGGCAGAGGCTAAGCTCTTCGGTGAATGTGTAGAAGTGGCATCAAGTGCCGACTTCAACTACACCTACATCCCCAAGCACTACACCGTGCCTACAGATGCCGACTACTTCCATATCACGACCAACAACACCATCTATGGTACTGAAATACGTCGTGACCTGGACAGCCCCGTGCCCCTGATTGCCGACATGAGTTCCGATATCTTCTCACGTCCCATCAACGTCAGCAAGTATGCCATGATCTATGGTGGTGCACAGAAGAACCTGGCAATGGCAGGTGTTACCTTCATCATTGTCAAGGACGAATGCCTGGGCAAGGTGAGTCGTGCTATTCCCACAATGCTGGACTACCGCACACACATCAAGGGCGGTTCCATGTTTAACACTCCTCCCACAGTGCCCATCTACTGCGCTCTGCAGACACTGCGCTGGATCAAGGCCAACGGCGGTGTTGCAGAAATGGAACGCCGAGCCATCGAGAAAGCCGACCTGCTCTATGGCGAGATTGACCGCAACAAGATGTTCCGCGCCACAGTGAAGGACCCCGAAGACCGCAGCCGCATGAACGTATGCTTCGTGATGAACGAGGGCTACGAGGACCTGGAGGCAGAATTCATGACCTTCGCCACAGAACGAGGCATGGTGGGTATCAAGGGACACCGCAGCGTGGGTGGTTTCCGCGCAAGCCTGTACAACGCCGTTGAACTGGAAGACGTTCAGGCACTTGTAGCTTGCATGCAGGAATTTGAAGCTCAGCACTAATAACAGAATACATACAGGGCTCTTCGAAACTCAGACAAAAGAGGTTTCGAGGGGCCCTAAATGATTATAGAACACACATACCTAAAACAGATTTAATTATGGCAAAGATACTTATTGCAACGGAGAAACCTTTCAGCAAGGTGGCCGTTGACGGAATAAAGAAGGTAGCAGACGAAGCTGGCATGGAACTGGCTCTGCTGGAGAAATATACTGAAAAGGCACAGTTGCTGGAGGCTGTTGCAGATGCTGATGCACTTATCGTGCGCTCAGACAAAGTAGACGCAGAGGTGGTTGAGGCAGCCAAGAACCTGAAGATTGTTGTACGTGCTGGTGCTGGTTTCGACAACCTCGACCTCGATGCATGCACCAAGGCAGGCGTGGTGGCAATGAACACCCCAGGACAGAATGCCAACAGCGTGGCAGAACTGGTGTTCGGCATGCTGGTGATGGCAGTTCGCAACTTCTACGACGGTACCAGCGGCACCGAACTGATGGGCAAGAAACTGGGCATCCTGGCATTTGGCAATGTTGGCCGCAACGTAGCACGCATAGCCAAGGGATTCGGCATGGAGGTGATGGCATACGATGCCTTCTGCCCTGCCGAAGCAATAGAGAGCGCAGGCGTGAAGGCTGCAGCCAGCCAGGTGGAACTCTTCGAGCAGTGCGACGTAGTTTCCCTGCACATCCCCGCTACTGCCGAGACACGCAATAGCATCAATGCAGAACTGGTGGGCAAGATGAAGAAGGGTGCCATCGTGGTGAACACTGCACGCAAGGAGGTTATCGACGAGGCATCACTGCTCAGCCTGATGAAGGAGCGCACAGACCTGAAGTACGTTGCCGACATCAAGCCCGACATGCACGCCGAATACACCGAGGCTCTCTCTGGCCGCTACTTCGCCACTCCCAAGAAGATGGGCGCACAGACAGCCGAGGCCAACGTGAACGCAGGCATAGCAGCTGCCAAGCAGATTGTCGGTTACCTGAAGGACGGCATCACCAAGTTCCAGTTGAACAAATAATAAACAAACACACACACAAATATGGAATACTCAAAAATGCTTGGCGCCTTGTTAACAGGCATGCTATTCGCCCTCTTCATGTGGATTGGGTATGAGTTTGTACTTGATGACAAGAACCCATTCTACGTGTACATAGTTTACGCCTTAGTTTTTGCCGTGGCAATGTTTGTGTACGACAAGTTCTTCGGCAAGAAGAAATAATAAACCCAAGATAAATCTAATACTATGGCTATTATCAGACCATTCAAGGGCTTGCGCCCACCAAAAGACCTTGTAGAACAGGTACAGTCACGCCCCTATGACGTGCTCGATTCGGAGGAGGCACGTGCCGAGGCCGAAGGCAACGAGAAGAGCCTTTACCATATCATCAAGCCCGAGATAGACTTCCCCGTGGGCACAAATGAATATGCACCCGAGGTGTATGCCAAGGCTGCCGAGAACTTCCAGAAGTTCCAGGAGAACGGTTGGCTTGTACAGGACCAGGAGGAGGGCTACTATATCTACGCTCAGACCATGAACGGCAAGACACAGTTCGGTCTGGTGGTATGTGCCTATGTGGACGACTACATGAACGGTGTAATCAAGAAGCACGAACTGACACGCCGCGACAAGGAGGAGGACCGCATGAAGCATGTTCGCATAAACGATGCCAACATGGAGCCTGTCTTCTTCGCCTATCCCGACAACGAGGTCCTGGCAACCATCATTGCACGCTACGTTTGCAACGAACCGGAATACGACTTTACCGCTGCTACCGACGGCTTCCGCCACCAGTTGTGGCTCATACAGGACAAGCAGGACCAGGAAGCCATCACCAAGGCATTTGCCGAGATTCCATACCTGTACATTGCCGACGGACATCACCGCAGTGCCGCCGCTGCTCTCGTAGGCGCTGAGAAGGCAAAGCAGAACCCCAACCACCGTGGCGACGAGGAGTACAACTTCTTCATGGCAGTATGCTTCCCTGCAAGCCAGTTGACCATCCTGGACTACAACCGCGTGGTGAAGGACCTCAACGGACACAGCAGTCTGAAGTTCCTGTCCCTGTTGGCAGAAAACTTTACCGTCACCCCCATGGGCGAGGCTTGCTACCGCCCCGAGAAGCTGCACGAGTTCAGCCTGTATCTGGACGGCGAATGGTACAAGCTTGAACTCCAACCCGGCAAGGCCGACGACACAGACCCCATCAAGTCTTTGGACGTAAGCATAAGTAGCGAACTCATTCTTGACGAGATCCTTGGCATCAAGGACCTGCGCAGCGACAAGCGCATTGACTTCGTAGGCGGTCTGCGCGGATTGGAAGAACTGAAACGCCGTGTAGACAGCGGAGAGATGCGCATGGCCCTGGCTCTCTATCCCGTCAGCATGCAGCAGATCATAAACATTGCAGACAGCGGCAACATCATGCCTCCCAAGGCGACATGGTTTGAACCCAAACTGCGCTCAGGTCTGGTGGTACACAAACTATCGTAATGAGAGATTCATACAAGATATTGACCAAACCAAGCGAAGGAACTTACTCTGAACTGAGGAGCAAGTTCCTCGCTTTTGCTATACCTGTGCGTACTGCCGAGGAGGCTATGGAACAAGTTGCCAAGTACCAGAAGGAGTATTTCGACGCACGCCACGTCTGCTGGGCATACCGCTTGGGTCCCGAGGGCGAGGAATACCGTTCCAACGACAATGGCGAACCCTCTGGCACGGCAGGAAAACCCATATTAGGGCAGATGGTCAGTGCCGACGTTTCCGACCTCATCATTCTGGTAATCCGCTATTTCGGAGGTGTAAAACTGGGCACCAGCGGCCTCATTGTGGCATACCGCACCGCGGCAGCAGAAGCCCTGGCTACAGGAGAATTTGCCGAACGCCTTGTAGAAAAAGAAATGAAACTAACCTTCGGCTACGAGCACATGAACCTTGTAATGCGCATGGTCAAGGACCTTCAGCCACGCATTGTATCTCAGGATTACAAGGACAACGGCGACATTGTCATGACTATCTCCACACGCCTGTCCCATGTGGAACGAGTACGCACCGCCTTTATCCACAACGGTCAAAGTCTCGTAAAGGTCGAAGAATCCTAAGTCAGTCACCAACAGGTATATATGCAGTAATTCCCCGATACCACACTTGCGGAATCAGGGAATTACGGTTTTATTTCAGTTACAGTATTCCTGCGTTGCAGATATACACCTCACACTATCTGAGTGTCATTTGCTCAATCCGTCTATCGCATAATTCGCTCAACCCTATTCGCCTGTGCTTATCAAGATGCCGAAAGTCCGTTTTGACTTTGTCATTTTCTTAACATCCGGCAAACAAACTCCAGTTCCTGCGCCAGTAGAAGAAATGGACTATCTTGAATATAGGGTTCCATATTGCTTCTGACGGATAACGGAAGACAAATCGTGAACTTCTGCCCACTCTGCGCCAGAAGAGTTGCAAAGGACTTGCACTCCTGCCATAACCTACACGGGGATCATGATGTCCGAAATTGCCAGCCAGCAAGATTTCATTAAGCAAAAAACGTCCCTCCTTTTCGTCTGCATCCACCAGAAGATACTTGTCTTCCATGCCAAATACTGTCTGTAGTACATACATCACGGCGCGGGCAAAGCGTATCATACCCAAGGACTTCAGTATCTCCGTCGTTTCTTTACATTCCCCGTCTGTAGTCCCTTGGCACAACACATAATAATAATCCAGCATCTGGCGCAGTCCAATCCCCTCATAGAAGAAATGACGGTATATGTGCACAAGGATGAACACCCTGTTGAATGCAAGAGTAGGCACTGGTATTTCATTGTATTCAGACATACCGCTACTAACGTTGAACAACGAGCATTCCTTGCCGAAGAACCGTTGTAGCCGTTTGTTTGTGAAGAAACTGTTCATCCACGAGGGAGTGAAATGAACCTCTATCTCCGTACCCTTCACTGCATCAAACTCAATATGGTGGTATGTAAGCAGCGTATTTGGAGAATATTGCCTTACATACTTTGCTATGTCCCTCCTTTTTCCTCCAAGCCATATATCAATGTCTCCAGGAGTGCGGTATTCGCCTTTTGGATACAGTTTCGCTATTCCCTGTCCTTTCAGTATCACAGATGGGAAACCATCTTTGAGGAAACGGTTGGCTACCCGCAGAGCCTTGGTATCCAAATTCCTGTTTTCATTCTTTATGCGTTCCGTAGCCATATACCATCGCACCAGCAATTCCTTTTTCGGTCGCTGTACTTCCGGCAGGCGTTCCACTGCAAGGAAGCCAATACCTGTCAAAGCCTGTTTTTGTGACAGGTCATACAATTCTTCCCACTCCTCATTGGATGGAATGCATGAAAACTCCTCTCTGTTTCCTACTGCTATCTGTAATAGTTCAAAGAATAACATAGACATGAAATGCCGACACTGCATCATCTGCAGTATCGGCCTGTTGTACACCATATATATTATTTATATATTGCAATCAAATTATATGTCTTTTCCTGAGACAATCTTCCAGAATGTGAGCCAGAGAATCTTTATATCAAAAGGCCAAGAACGATGCCCCAGATAATAAAGGTCATACTCCAAACGCTTCAACATCTTCTCTATGGTATCCGTATAGCCATTGTAAAGAGTGGCATACGATGTCACACCCGGACGTATCTGGTACAGGTAAGTATATCTGCGATCATACTCCAATATCTGGTTTATGAAATACTGTCTCTCAGGTCTGGGACCTATGAAGCTCATGTCGCCACAGAACACATTCCACAACTGAGGCAACTCGTCCAGATGATGAGCACGCAAGAAACGTCCCACCTTTGTCAACCTGTTATCACCCTGTCCCTGTTGTGCCGACAACTGAGGCCCCATCTTCTCTGCATCCATCCTCATGGAACGGAACTTATATATCTTGAACGTACGGCCAAACCTGCCAATACGTTCCTGTGCAAAAATTGCAGGACCACCATCATCCATCTTTATGGCGATGTAGCATATCAGCATCAATGGAGAGAAAATTATCAGAGTAACGGTAGCAACCAGAAAGTCAAACATTCTCTTGCTATTTCTTGAGAAAGAACTCATACCATCAGGAATGAACTCATCCTTTGGAAGCATATCACTCACCTGTGTCCTTATGTCCAGTTGATGCTTACCACTCTCGTTGTCGCGACACAACCTATCCATCCACATCAGATACTCAGCATTTGAAAAGCCTATTTCAGAAGGCACCTCAAAAACCACATACCCCTCTGTCGCCTCATCCACAATCTTCAGGCTCTGTCGCAAGCTATTCACCGTCTTGTGGCTTATCACCGTACAAGGCATCTGAAACTCTCTGGAGTATGCACGCAAGCTATCGAACCTCTTCTTCTTTACATACAAACGCAGGGCAAAGGCAGAAGGACCATACGCCACCCACTGACCACTAAGTTTACTCAAATACAGATGAATAAAATGTTCATTCTGTGATTCCTGAGACTTGATTAGATTTATATCCATAGCATATTAAATTGATTTTATTCACATTATCTCAACCATGTTCACCTGGGATAATACACCATAGGTCTGCAAACCAAAGGTCAACAGACTATACAGGGATGTTTTAAAAGAGAAAATTATATATATTTAGTATCCCCTTATCCAGGGCACTAAGGCAAGGTAAGGTCGCTACTTAGACAGCTTTAACATCACCATCACCCTATCCTTTATCTTAGGCAGTATTCTGCGCATAGGATACAAGGCAGAAACCTCTATACCATTCTTCTTGAACGCACGCAACACATTCCTGTTGCCAGTAATTATCTTGCTCAACGAACCAGTACTTTCTCCCCCAATTCGCATCCTGATGAAATACCTGTCCATATACAGACTCTTTATTTCGTTCTTCTCTATGAAACGAAGCATCAGTTCAAAATCGGCAGACACGTCAAATGTAGTATCAAAACCACCAAACACTTCGTAATACTCACGCTTGGCATAAAATGTAGGATGAGCAGGATGCCAACCCTTTTGGAAAGCCCCTTTGTAATGCTGAGAACCTATCCACCTACGTGTCACCTTGTTTGTATCCTCTGCATCCACGAAATACAGATTGCCATACACACAACCCACATCATTCCTCTCAAAAGCAGAAGCTATATCACCAAGGATATTCTCATCAATATACAAGTCATCCGAATTTAGTATTCCCACCACATCACCAGTAGCAGCTTTGATACCCTGATTCATAGCATCGTATATACCCTTGTCTGGACAGGAAATAATCTTGAGCCGCCCTTCGAAAGCTTGCTCATATTCTCGGCATATTTCCAAGGTATTATCCTTACTGCCACCATCCTTGATGATGAGTTCGTAGTTAGTATATTTTTGCTTTAGTACACTATCCAAAGTGTCACGAACAGTGGCACCGCTATTAAATGTAGCAGTGATAATGGAGATTTTCATAAGATTTATATTATTTTCCCATCATCGTGGGAATAGTAAGGTGTTTAGTACTTATTCTTCAATGCAACCAATGCCAAAAGAGAAAATTTAAAATGAATGTAAGATCAACATTATATTGTTACATCACTTGTATTATTATCCCTATAAATATTTACATAACAATACTATACGATTATATATGACAGAGATAAAATATTATAAATGATCATATAAACAAAGCACTACATACAATCATATTTCTCATTAATTTATAATGCTATTCCTGCATTAGCATTATTTTCATATGTTTGATTGAAGCCAGTAAACGAGTAAGGAAAAACAGGAAATTATAACTAAATGGTGCGCTAAAGTATATTTTTGTAAACAACCATAGTTTTTTGATAGTAAGTTTGAATATATACAGCTTATCAAGTCTTTGGCGTGTTGATGATCCTTTACGGTATCTATAGTAATAAATTGCACTCTCCTCAGCACACTTCATCTCTTTAATTCTGCACGATATTGTAAAGCCGAACATCGCATCCTCACTTATTTTAAGCGATGTATTGAAGCGTGCATCTCTTATAATATCGCGATGAATGAGCTTGAAAGCTACTGGAGAAAGGAAGAAACGATATTTTAAGAATGAGAATTCCTTTCCTTTTGCTTGGTAGAATCTGCGTGTTATGTCGTGTTCCTCTCTGTCTTTTATGCCATTTACAAATTGGTAACCATTTGACACTCCAACACAAGTTGGCGAACTTACAGCCAGCAGGGCTTCAAGGAAGTTAGGAGTAATTATGTCATCGTCGTCGACAAATGTAATGTATTCTCCTTTAGCACTGTCAATAGCAATGTTTCTTGCATTTGAAACACCAGGTATCTCTGTATATAACAATTTAATGTTATGTGAGCTATTGTTTGATATGTATTCTTTCAGATTGGTATAATATGGCTCTTTGGGACCATTGAGTACTATTATAGTCTCGAACTCATCAGCAGACAAAGTCTGCTGTCCTATTGCATCAAGACACTCATAAATGTATTCTACAGGTGAATATGTGGGTATTATAATTGTTGCTATCATATTATCTTTTTCTTTTTTACATTTAATACCTGCATGATATTATAGATTCCTATTGACCAATTGAGAGGCAGTGAACGTAATATAAGTCCTTGCAATTTGTATTTTTTAATAGAACTTTGTGATAATACTTTTATCAAATGTTTATTATTGTTCAGCTCTTTTAACCATTCTTTTTGTGACTTTTTGCTATTCTGTGAAATAATACTGAACGCATTATTGATACCTAACGAGATAATATTGTTGTAGATGTATCTGTGTTCAGACATGACAATCTCATTTTTAAATCTGTAAAGCGAATTTGATGCCTTCAAAAGATCGAATGCTCTTTTGGGATTTGGAGTAGTCATTATTGAATTTTCGCGTTGTAAGTAGTTATACACACATTTTTGTACTGTATGTATTTTCTCGGCCAAATAAACCATACGTGGGGTAAACTCCATATCTTCATGTAAAATTCCTTCTTTAAACATTAAATTGTTTCTATGAAGGAAATCACGTTTAATAATGTAGTAGGGGGCAGGCTGTTGTGCCAATTTTATCATTAAATCCTTTCCATTTGATGCTTTTTCTGCATAACAGCATTCTTGGTGGTTACTCCATATTTTTTTAGAACTAATAGCAATGAAGTCTGCACCATCCATCAGTGAGGATAGTGATGCCAAGCAATTAGTTTCAATCCAATCATCTGAATCAATAAACCATACATATTCTCCTTTAGCAGCCTGTAATCCGGTATTGCGCGCTGCGCCCAATCCACCGTTCTTTTGCGATATGATGGTTATGTTTGTGGCGGTAGCTGCAATGCGCTCGGCAATGGCAAGGCTACCATCGGGGCTACCGTCATTTACGACTATAATTTCGTAGTCAGTATGTGAAATATCTTGTTCAAGGCAACTCTTCAAACATTTTTCAATGTACTGCTCAACATTATATGCCGGAATAATTATAGAGAGTTTCATGGTAGGATTTGAATACTTGTTTATATTAAATATGGTGCTTCCCAAATAGTATGCCATTCTATCATACCATTAAAAAGTGGTAGGATTATGTATAAAATAACATTAGGTATTAGAAGTACAAATATGATGACTCTATCTAACTTGTTCTTTGTTTTTGTCATGTAGTAGAAAAGTGAGCCTAAAATAAAAATCTCAAATATTAAACAATACATAACCATTCTACTCATATTTACTATATCCATTGTCGCTGCGTCAAATAAGATTCCAATAAAAAACAAGTTATATAGTGGAACAAAAATCTCTCTCCCAATGAAATCTTTTAATTTATTGTAATATGCAATGATTGTTAGCCAACGTAAATAACGTAGTAACACACCGAGTCCAGAACCAATAGTGATTATCCCTTCTTGTTGGCCGATTACACTAGCAACCTGATCCTCAAATCCAATGATTGAAAGTAGAGGTAAAGCGACATTAATTATCTTCTTTATAAGTATTGGAAGAATTATTATTGAGCAAAAGAATATTGTATATTGAACTTTTATATTATTGAGAAATTCCCTGTTCACAATCCAATACATTGGTGACCAAATAAGTATTGACTTGTGGAACATAGTACCAATTGCTATGAATGTCAGATAATGGAACAGTTTCCGGTCTTTTATAAATGAACAAGCACAAATAAAACAAGAGAGCGCGCTCCCCTGTCTTACTCCATTGAGATAAAAACTCATATACAACATAAAGAAGCATAATATAATCCAAGGAAATACCTGCTTAAAATTATCCTTAATAGCAATTGCTATGAAGAAGATCTGTACAAAAGCCATAAATATGAACCACCAATAAAACTTTAAATTCATGTTGTAGGTGAGTTCTGCTAATAAACGGTTCAAAAATTCCATGCTCTCATAGTAATAATGTCTTTCCCCTAATTCTATTATGCTCATATATTGCGGATAGTCAACACCCACCATATACCTTGTGCCTACAATTAATGAAAAAGTCAATAGTAGCATGTAAAAAGATGAGGTAATCCACAGATTATTATTGTTCTTTATCGTCTGATTTACTGCTTGGCTAGCGAAAAATACAGATAGAACTATAAGTGATACATATATACAATTACTGTTAGCCATAAATTACTAATGAATTCCGTAATTAGTATTAGAATATAATTATGTGTAGTTTGCTTATATTATATTATGCCATGTTTTTTGTGCAATCCTTTAGAACCATTTTCAAATATTCATATGATTCTTTTCGTATCATTTCAACCTTGGGAGTAATGATGTTATAATCCATATCCAGTGAAATGTCATTTACAGAGCAATTGTATACTAACGCACGATCTTTTGCATTTACTACTTTCAGAAGGTCAAGAATTCGTGTATCGCTCTTTGAATTGTTGCTTAACACTGAAATGAATGGTCTTTCAAAATTTAAAGAAAAAGCAGTTCCATGGAAAGATGTCGTTATAATAAAATCTGCATCCTTTATAAGTCTCAGGAATTCCAACGGACCGGCACATTTAATATTCTGGGCACCTTCTATCTTGTTGGTGCAGAGAGAACCATCTAGGATAACAACAGGCAGATTTACCTTATTCTTTACGTACTCTATTATGTTCAATATCTCAGGGTACGGATTGTATGCATACGTTAGAATGTATAATAGAATGTACTTGCCTTTAACCAAATGTTCTCCTTGTAGTGCCAAGTCGGTCCACGCCTTCTTGCTCAATAGCAAAGTAGGGTCGCAGGCGTAAAAGGGCATTTTTCCTGTAAGTTCATGAACAATGTTTATTCCAGAATTCTCGCGCACTGATATATGTTTATACTTCTTTAGGTGTTTTGCATATACCTCTTTATACTCATCTGGTAATACTGACTTGGAGAAACTTGATGCATATGAAATCTTGGGTGTATTGTCTGCACAGAATGATAACAGAAACGACAAATCATCTTCTGTGTGCATTGGGTTCCAAACCTGATCACTGCCTGTCAGCAATATGTCGTATGACAG
Organism: Bacteroidaceae bacterium; assembly: GCA_045612965.1. Taxonomy (GTDB): domain Bacteria; phylum Bacteroidota; class Bacteroidia; order Bacteroidales; family Bacteroidaceae; genus Physcousia. The sequence goes on from JAZLAC010000041.1 coordinate 45,641, forward strand.
AGATGCGTTCTTTAAGTCTTCTGGGGTTTGGAATTCTTGTGAACAATTATAAAACTTTTCATAGAAAAGATTGAACTTTTCTTTCTTGTTACCGTGGAACAAGTGTATGAAAAAAAACAGAACAATATTCTTTATTTTTGTTGAAAATGATGTACTCCTTTTTTTGTTGGGGAATATATAATCTATCAGTTCGGCATTATATCCCAATATGGAAATTGCCTTAAGAGTTGCATATGCTTGTAGCGCTGAACCATAATTGATGATTCTGTGCATGGTGATAATTCCAACTTTCTTCATTATCGTAAATTTATTGGTGTAAATTAGTTACGTCAGTACTTTTTGCAATTGACTATCTTTTGGTGAGCATTGCTAATTTAGAGCCTACCTTGTTTGTGAAATGTACAATCTTCCACATGAATGTGTCTAGACCGTAAGATGATTTCAGGAAACGCATTACAAGAGCGTATGTGGGCTTCTTGTGTACATTGGTTCTCATCTGCCCTTCGGCCACGACTTCAAATGAGTGCTTCACTAAAGTTACATCCTTGAGCGACTCTACAATGTCTTTGCCTTTTTGTGTAAATGTTACAAGGGCATTCACACCCTTGTCGTTGTCTTTATATGTGTCGCCCCAAAGGTCTCCTATGCGTATATCTGCCGACGAACGATCATATTTGTATTTACAATCTTTTACACATGCGGGGTTACAGCAATAGTCTCCTAAAAATAATGAATAGAATACATCACCTCTTGTTCTCCAAGATTTGAATTGTGTATCTCTTTCTCCTATTAGTGTGTTATAGTCGTATATTATGCTCTCTTTCGCTTCATCTGATTTTTGACCGTCCATTGCTATTGTCCAAGAGTCGTGCCAACCAGTGAATTTATTACGCCAAGAGGCATAGGTTATTTTACCAGTCTGTTTTTCCACCATTTTTGTATATTTCTTCCATGCCCACATTGATGGAACACAATGACAGAAAAAGTCAAGTAATACAAAGTTATCCTCTATGCGAAGTTTCCTTATGTAACGACGAAATGAGTCTATTTGGCAGGGGGTTCCTGTAACAATATATTTCTCTTTACGATTAATGGATTTAAAGCCGTCGACTGTGTAACTCTGTATATATTTGCTACCAATGGAGGCGATAGCCTCTTCGGTGGTTGTCGCAATATAATGTTCGGCTCGATTAGAATCGGAATTGTAACGGCAACCACACAGTTTGTAACCTTTTTCTATTAGTTGCTTGGCAATTTCAAAACCTATGCCACCTGATGAACATTTACGCTGTACACGTTCATCATTACTCCAAGCAGCCCAACTATTTATGTTTTTCTCTTCTTTGCTAATAGTTAGCTCACTATGCGAGAATGCACAAACTTCTATACATAAGCTGCAATTAGTACATTTGGACGTGTCAATTATCATTGGCTCATAGAAACCATCTTTATTTAACGTGATTTCAATAATCTTTTTTCCACATACAATAGCACACACACCACAACCATAACAGTTATGTATATTAGAAATATTAATCATTTTCTTATTAGGATAGATTTAGCCAGAGATCGAATAGCCGAAAAACATGAATTATAAATGAAAATTAATTTCTGCATTTTTATAGAGGAAATCGTTCTTAAATACATTTTCTCTCTAATATTTAAATGTATATTATCGATCTCATTTATAAAATTGATGGCGCGTACTGACGAAGGTATTAAAACAAATCCTTTAAATGCAGTAATGTAATACAACATCTTTAGTCTATAATTAATAAATGAACTTTTTACATTTGGTTGCTCAATTAGATTACCTAAGGCATCTCTCATCATATCAAATAAATCGAACCAAGCATCAACTCCCATGCCACATGAATTAGAAGCACTACCTTCTCTATAAATATAATTATAGCAAATTATGTCATTGCTTAAAAAAACAGAATTGACTTTAGTAGCTAAAGATACTAACATTAACAAATCCTCATTATTTGTTATATGCTTAGGGATTGAGTTCAAACTATCAAAAAGTTCCCTTTTAAACAACTTGGCTACAGGTCCTATAGATGTCTCACCTAGAAGTAAAGTCGCTATATATTCATTTCTTCTTAGCTCTCCAACACGTTTGTGTTTAAAAGTGTTTTTTTGGTTCAGAAAATAAATTGTGCCAATGGTTATATCATAATTAGCAGTATTACTACATACCAAGTCTTGAACGGCTGATACGGGCAGTGTATCATCACTATCTACAAACATAACCCAACGTCCTACAGCCTGCTTAACTCCAAACATACGTGCAGCTCCAGCTCCACTATTAGCGATATGAAACACTCGAATACGATTGTCTATAGCAGCATATTCGTCACAAATCTCTCCAGAGTTATCACGACTTCCATCATCAATTAGAAGGACCTCAAAATCGGTGAAGGTCTGAGCAAGAATACTGTCTACACAACGATGTAAATACTTTTCTGCTTGATATACTGGGACTATAACTGATATTTTGGGATTCATTTCTTCAACGCATTGGTTAGGAATTTCATACTATGTTCTCTTTCATCTTCAAGGATATGGTCTACACGTTGCCAGTCTATAGACAACGATTTTAAAGACAACGATTCTAAAGAATGAAGTTGGGAAATATCCCTCATCCTGTGAGCTAATCCCAATGGATTAAGTAATGATGCAAAGCGTGTACCTCCACGTGCAACATTAACTATTGAAAAAAACTCTCTATGGAAGAGGATAGAAAATACCGTGCCATGAAATGAATCGGTGATAACCATGGAAGAGTTTGCTATCATGGAAATCCAGTCTTCTACAGACAAGTTAGCATTCTTGTCTACACTTTTGATTATAGTCTTTAATCCCTTACTCTCAGCCATACTCTCCACATATGCCAGTTTTTCTTGTGTGATGTCAAGAATATAGGCAAAGAGATAGTTCTGATCCTCTGTTTTCTTCTTTAATAATGGTTTATAAGCATTTGTTCCTGCTAAAATAGTGGGGTCTAAAACACATGTTGCATCCACACCTAAATACTCCTTACAGAGAGCTACGCCACTGCTTTCCCTCACGCTAATGGCATCAAAGCGTTTGACATACTTGGCACAGTTATTTGTTTGTTTATCATTATATTCCCATGTATCTACGCCAAATGATGCGGCATAGGATATTTTCTTAATATTGTTTGGCACAAACTTTAAATACATATTTTCAAGTTCACACACATACTTTGGACGCCAAACTTGGTCACTTCCAACAATAATTAAATCGAATTTTTCCTTATCAACAATATCTTTTGTATATGAATAGACATTTTTTGTTGTTCGTATATATTTTTCTATGAAATCTGCTAACACAATATTACTAAAACTCCTACGAAGTCTAGGATGCCTTAGTTTTGTTATAGACCACAACAACTGTTTACAAAGTGAATATATATATCTTCTGCGAGACTGTTTTAGCGTAAAGTCAATTGTTTTAGGTTGATGCCCCAACTGTGTTAATACATACTGTAAGGCATAATTTTGCAATAATCCACCGAAATTATTCCCTAATATATGGGTTACTATTCCTATTTTCATTATTTACTATTTTATTATTATTTAAGAATCTTCTTTATTATAGATTTTATTCTACCAATAAATATCTTTAATTTGGATGGCTTCATGCATTCTATTACATGTTCTATTACCTGAATATTTAAACTTTCGAAGTTGGTCCAAAACTCATCTACATATTTTGTCTTTACAACACTAAGCTCAATACATGGATTTTGTTTTAGTCCTTGTTCGTATGTAGATTCTATGCTGTTTGCGTTAATTTTCTCATATGCCTTTTTCCCCTTTTCTGTATTAACAAGTACAAGTCCCACTCCTTTATCATCATCAAATTCAGGATAGTAATTTTGTACTCCCCAGTAATCTGCGATTGAAATATCACTTCCACTTTTTCCTGATCGTGCAGCACAGGCATAGCAAGATGGGCGAAGGTATAGATTCTTTAAGAATCCCTTCATGAAAATATTTTCAGGAAATGGCTGTAAAAAATCATATTCATGTTTAGTATCGGAGTCGGAAACCAAATTTTCGGCCGTCTCAGAGACGGCATATCGGAGTCGGAAACCAAATTTTTTCCAGCCTTGTGTTTTATCCCTAAAGGATATACCCGTTATCACGGGGAAATCATTTAGGGAAGAAGAAACCGTATTTTTTCCAGCGACGCGCTCCGCGCGAAGTTTTTCACGTACTTCTTCAAGGTATTTACGCCATACCAAAGGACTGGGAACACCATGGCAGACCACATCAACAGTCAAAAGATTATCGTATTCCTTGCGAAGAAACTTCTTCAGCCCTGCTATCTGACATGGCGTACCAGAGAACAGAACCAATCGACCTTGCTTTAAGAATTCACGTGCTTCGGTATATGTACTTCCTATCGTGCTCTGCACATATTTGCTTCCACGGAAATCTGCTATGCCTTCTATGGTATCTGTCCAAGCATGCACTACATTCCAATCTTTATCAAACTTGGCACCGAAGACAACACCACCCTCACGGATTACTGCTTCTGCCAAGGGAGTGAAGATGCCACCCGAAGAACTCTGTCTGCGTATCTCCTCATCCCTGTTCTTGGCGGCATATACCTTCAAAGGCTTGCTTGGCGCATCCTGATTAATGACGGGACAGACCTTCTCGCAAAGACCACAGTCAGTGCAGGTGCTTGTGTCCACCACAGGATACAGGAAGCCCTCGTTGTCCTCCTGCATGGTTATGCTATGCCTGGCACATACGGAAACGCAGGCATGACATCCGCAACAATCCTTTTTATCTGTGATTCTTATCATTTCCTAATCTTTAATACTCTTAGTGACTTGTCAATCAAGAATGTGCGCTCGCTACGTGTCATTCCGATGAACAGGGATGTCATTGCTACTGATACCACGCATGTCATACCTACTGCCAAGAGGCGTATGAAGCCTTCCTGCATGTTATTGTAAACCAAGAGTGGCAGAACAACAGACAAGAGAACAACGCCCATGATGGGCAGGTATATGTTCTTGACGTATGACCAAAGTGGCAGGTCTATCATATTGCGGAGCATATACATACGGGCAAACTGGGCAACGGACTCCACGCAGAAATGCACGATAAAGACAGAGTATGCCGGTGCACCCATCTTTAGCACTATATAGGAAATAGGGAGTATCAGCAAAAGGAGTCCGCCCACTACTGCCTGATATACCTTGACATTGCCTGTGGCCTGATTGGCGATGACACAGGGATTGGCAATAGTGTATATCAAGGAGATTGCTATGATGATACGGGCAAAGATAACTGTGTTCTCAGGAACTATGCCTAACCATAGGGTAAGGATATAGTTGGTTTCCAACATTATGGGCAATGACAGGAAGAATAGGAGCATGAAAGAGAATCGGGCACTACGGAACATCAAGGAGTGCATCTTCTGTAGTTCTCCTGCAGCATAGGTTTTTGTTATCTGCGGATTCAGTGCCATTTGGAAGTTAGCAACGAACTGCTGAACGACACCTTGAATCTGTGTAGCAATGCCACGGGCAGCATTTACAACAGGACCAAAGAAGATATTCAACATCATATTAAGTCCTTGACCATATAGTATTCCAGCCAGGTTGCCCCAAAAACTCCAACCAGCAAAGGACGACATCTCCTTAAGTAAAAATTTATCTATATGATGTATGTAATGTGATTCCTCAAAATGCTTATGACAGTACCGAGTATAGATATATCTGATAAGCATACCTACCATAAAAACCAAGACTGCATACACCTTCAGTTTATCAAAAGGTAATAATACAAGCAGGTAAACTATCAACAATTTTAGTATTGTCTCCAACACAGATATGTAAGCAAAAGCAGACATCTTTTCATGTGCTATAATATCTGCATTATAAGGAACAGACATGATAGTCACAACACAGGAAATAATGGAACATTGATATACCCACATTGCTGCTTCCATTCTTCCTTCAGGAATTACAAGTTCATTCATTAAGAACCATAAACCAATGGTTTCTCCAAGAATTACTATCAGCAAAGCGATAATAGCATGGATCTGTAAGGCTGTGGAGAAAACCTTCTTCAGCTGTTCTATGTTGCTCTTGCCTATTTCGAAGGTGATGTAACGAGATGTAGCAGAGGACATGGCACCATTAAGAAAAGTAAACATAGTAATTACACCTCCAACAACATTATAGACACCATAGTCCTCAACTCCTAATGTTTGAAGTATTACTCTGGACGTATAAAGGGACACCAGCATGCTGAATAGCATTCTGACGTACAGAAGCAAGGTATTCTTTGCTATCCTTTTATTATTTGCAGATTGAGACATGGATAAAGATGAACGTTTAAAGTTTAAAGAGTAGTGAGCAATGAGTTGTGAGTTGTTATCCACCCCCTCCCCCCCTTTGGGGGTACTCCACCCTGTCTCAGGGGGAGAAAGTGAGCGATTAACGATTAACGATGAATGTTTAACGACAATGGCACACAGGAGAACGTTTAAGGTTTAACGTTGAACTAATAATATACAACAATGGGGCGGAACAGAAGTTCCGTCCAAACAATTTGTTGCTAATAAGCTAAAGATGGATTTATCCTATTTTGATTGTGACAAGCATTCTTTGATATAACATTCTATATCTTCTGTCGTCTGCTGATAAATAGGTGACAATTGGTTGAAACGCTCATCACGTTTGAAGCGTGCTCCATTAGTAAGTATTGCCAATATGTTCTTGGTCTTTAAGCGATGACCAGAATAGTCCTGCGCTATAGTAATCATTTCCCAAATGGGAATTCCTGTCTTCAGAATAGAATATATGTCGTAATAATCGCGGAAGTTGCTACGGCGCATCATCACCTCCATTTTCATGGCACCTATAGATCTAATGTTTAATACATTCTAATGTGGCAACAGATTCAAATATGCGCTGAGTATGTGGAGCCAGACCTTTCACGAAGGAATACGATTATAGTAACGAGTTGTCATGGATTTGATATATCTATCTGGATACTTTATCTTAAAGTAATACCATGCAAAGAAACGGTTGAGTGTATATAGATACTCTTCTTGGGGTATAAGATGGTCCAGCCATACTCTTTTTATCTTACGAAGCGAGTAAATCTTAAATAGCTGGTCTATATCTTCCAAATCAAGGTGCAACAAAGTCTTTTCTATCAGTATATCGTCTGGGATATTACTGATATTCTCCACAGCATATGACCAAAAGCAATGCTCTTGCTTTAATTTAGTCAATAATTGGTTTTTTATGGGACTTTGTAACATAACTGTGTTCCTTGTTTCAGCACAAAGTTACAAATTATTTGCTGAAATACAAAGTATTTATTGATATATCAGCGATGATAGCACAAATTGTTGAAGGTTTAACGTTGAATGTTTAAAGTTTAACAGCAATGGACCACTGATGACACAGATATAACAGATTTTCACTGATTAATATTATTTTGTCAATGCGATTGCACAGATTCACACGGAGGGATTAGAGATTTGGAGATTTGTTTTCCTTGGAATAACTCAAACTGGTTTGGATTCTTCTAAGGGAAACTAATCAAAGGACATGGTCCCGGTGCAATGCACCTAAAATCTCTAATAGGGAATATCTGTTTAAGATCTGTTGAATCTGTTGATGATTAATTTATCAACGTGAGGAAGAAAGGGACTGGGGCAGTGTGGCATTAACCTATAGACACAACTTAAGGTCGTCCCTAATCCATATGCGGATTGGCAACAACACAAGCCTTACTGACGACAGTGTCTTGTCTGACTAAATGCCACAATGGGCTGCAGACGAGGGGCGGAACATTAAACAATGTCTCCATGAAAAGGATGCAAAAGCATCACGCAGAGGGAAGAAATCAGATAAATTTCTCATTCTCCATGCGCAAATTTACAAAATATTGATGAAATGGACAAATTTCAACATCAAAAAGTGAGCGTTGAAGGCAGAACAATGTTACATAATACCCTTCCACAGCAATAGGGATTGCGACCTGCACAAGCCGCTAAAACACGCTACAGGCCTTGCAAAACCGCGCTCTTACTGGCATGAACAGCATTGGGCAATTACATGAATCCTGATGTTCTTTTATGATATCACACGTAGCAATTACTGCGTCACATATATAGCAATTACCATATCACACACATAGCAATTACTGCATCACACATGGCAATTACCATATCACACACAGCAATATACACTATTGCATCTATGTGAATGGGGCGACACGGAACAATAATTTTAGCGAATCCGGGGGAGGAAAGGCAAAGGAAGGGGCATCAATGGTTCATGAACTTGCGGTCGAGGCGTTCACGAAGGTTCTTGCGCTCACGTTCGCTGTACTCCGGGGAGTCAAGGAAGAAGGATATGCGCTGCCACCATTCCTTGGAACCGAAATGGGTCTTGGGCGAGAATACACGCAGCCATTGCGCCTTGGTCCCCTGAGTGGAGTGTTCGTGCTCGAGGAAGAAATAGGTTCCCCAAACCAGGGTGGCGGCTGTCAGGACAACAAGATACAGTTGGCAATGAAGCGGTGTGCCACATGTGGCGGCAACAAACCATATTGCCACAACGAGGATGTTGATAGTAATCTCGGAGAGTGCCGTAATGCTATGGCTTATGCCCACTGAGACAAAAGCATGGTGCAGATGTGTACGGTCCGGACTGAAGGGACTCTTGCCACGAAGCAGGCGCATGGCCATGACGCGAAGCGTATCGGCAACAGGAACGGAAAGTATCGCCACCACCAGGGCGGTGATGCAATAGCTGTCTGCCGAGGCGTCCAGCACAGAACCGGTGCGCATGGCAGAGATGACAAACCATGTCATCTGTATGCCCATGACCATGGTTCCGGCATCGCCGATGAACATGCGGCTGGAATTGCCAAAGACATTATGCACAAGGAAGGGGAGCAGCGAGGCTGCCATAGTAAAGGCCAACATGGCATTGGCAATGTCTCCGGCAGAAAGGAAAATGCATCCAAACATAAGGGCGCATACCGTACACAAGCCGGGAGAAAGCCCATTGACACCGTCCACCATGTTGATGGCATTTATGATTCCCACACCTGCAAAGACAGTAAGGGGAACGGCAACATACCATGAGAAGTGCCCTATGCCCCAAAGGCCGTGAAGCGAATCTATGCACGTGCCGGTGGAGTATATGATGCCCAATATGACGAGGATCTCAATGGCAAAGCGTGCCATGGGCGTGAGTCCCAGAATGTCGTCGATAGTGCCGGCATAGAGCATGAGCACCATGGCCATGATTATGGGCAATATGGAGGCGGCAACGTCCTGTATGGAATCTGTCCAGAAGCCATAGAGTGAAATGCCGAGCAGGAGACCGAGAACCATGCCGAAGAAGACGGCAAGACCGCCCACCACGGGCACCGGGGACTTCTGCAGCTTGCGTGCATCGGGGTTGTCTACCAGGTTCTTGTCCTTGGCAATCTTCAGTACCTTGAAATACACCCATCGCACCGCCATCAAAGAGGCAAGCATGGATCCCACTATAAAAATCATGATAGGAAAATCTGTCATTTCCTTTGCTTGAGCTTAATGAATGATTTGCGGACAAAGGTATAGTTTATTTGCGAAACAAAAAAGCAAAAACTAAAAAATTACTTCTCCGAGCAGAAAAGCACACGTCCGAAGAACACGGACATGTGTAAAGAATTTTTCGGCATACCAGAAGACAGCAGCCCGACAAAACACACGTGGGGCGACAACCACAAAGCAGCGCCAACGGGAAAAGGAGAGGACAAACAGGCAGGACGCTGAAGGCAGAGTTACGTGCCGCAGCAATAAAGATGCTGTATATTAGCATTTTACACCTCACAAAACAAACACAACAAAGAAGACTTGAACACTATACCAGCTGCCCCTCACGAGGAGGGGCTTAGGTCGTCGGGAGAACGAGCCTTGGTCCTCGGGAGAACGAAGCCTTGTCCTCGGGACGTCAGAGGTCCGTCTTCGGGACGTCAAAAGGGGAGCCTCGGGAGAGAGGGAGAAAAACAGAACGGAAACACGAAAACAGAGCACCGTAGTCAGCACAGGGACGTCAAGATTTTATCAACAAAGAGATAGCCGCCTTAAGTCCCTGCACACGGGAAAGGAGGAGAAAAACTGGGAGTGCGGGCAAGCAAAAACAGCGGCTTTACTTTGTAAATATGAAATAAATCACTACCTTTGTAAGCAAAAGAGGGCAATGTGCGCCCGCAGACATATAACCAAACAACCATTAAACCGACCTATGCACAGCAATATGCGAAAGTTTCTCGTTTCGGCACTGATGCTGCTGACCCTGCCGGCAACACTGACGGCAGAAACCGTAAAAGTGAACATTACCCTGAACGGCAAGACACGTTCTCCGAAGACAAACCTGTGGATGGGTGTGCTGGAAGTACAGATTGCGGACAAGAAGAGTTTCTACACCGTGGAGGCCGCACAGACCGGACAGACAATCACCTTTGATGTGCCCGAGGGTGCTTTCTTCGGACTCAGGGGCAACGCCAAGCTGCACGGCTACAAGCTGAACCGCATAGAGCAGCACCCCAACGGCTGGAATGTGGTTTATGATGCCGACGCCGAGAGCGAGTACCAGTATCTGTGGTTCCACAACGACAAGGAGCCCTTCCGCATACCCAGCATCGTTACGATGAAGAATGGCAGCCTGCTTGCCATCAACGATGCACGCCCCTGCGGCAACGACATTGGTTATGGCCGTGTGGACCAGGTAATGCGCATTGGTTCTAAAGACGGAAGCAAGTGGAGCGAGGGCAAATACGTAATCCAGGGCAGTTATAGCGACGAGGGGGTCCGCGACGATGGCTTTGGCGATCCCGCCATGGTGGTGGACCGCGAGTCTGGTGCCATACTCCTGATTGATGTATGCGGACACACCGTATGCTGGCATGGCAATTGGCCTGATGGAGAACCAAATCCTGTAGCACGTTTGTATAGTACTGATAACGGCAAAACATGGGGTGATGCCCTTGATGGCAAGCATTCTCCTGCCCCCAAGGGTGCTCTGTGTTCATGGACAGATATCACAAACAACTTCTACGGCGCCTTCATGCAGCGTGGCGAGGAGGGTTTTGACAAGTACCGTGTGCAAAGCCTGTTTGTGGGTAGCGGCAAACTGACACAGAGCAAGACCATCAAGGTGGGCACACATTATCGCGTGTATGCCCCGGTGTGGACCAAGAACCATGGCAACCGTGTGCTCTATACCGACGACTTCGGACAGACATGGCATGCCCTGGGCGGAAAGAGCGCCCTGCCCTGTCCCCATGGCGACGAGCCCAAATGCGAGGAACTGCCCGACGGCAGCGTGGTGCTGAGCAGCCGCAAGGGTGCTGGCAGATACTTCAATATTTACAAGTACAGCGATGACAAGAAGATTAATGGTGCATGGGACGAGGTTGTGGCCAGCGACCAGCAACAGGGTGGCATCAAGGTGGGCCGCAACAGCACTAACGGCGAAATCCTCATCCTTCAGGCACAGAGAAAATCTGACGGAGCGTTGCGCACCTTGGCACTGCAGTCCCTGCCCACAGGTGACGGACGTTCAGACGTCAAGATCTATTGGAAGGACATTACCGACGCGGCATCGTATTCCTCTCCCAAGGCTTTTGCAGAAAATTGGAACCAACAGCCTTACCATGTGAGCCACACAGGCAGTGCATACAGCACCATGACCCTGCAGAAGGACGGCCGCATAGGCTTCTTCTACGAGGAAGAACCCGGCTGGTACTCCATGGTATACGTGCCCATTTCCGTTGAGGCAATAACAAACGGACTCTATTTTGTGAAATAAATTTATTACTAACCTAAATAAACAACAAGAATGAAGAAAACATTCCTTTTAATGTTTGCCCTGCTCTGCACAGTGTTGCAGGGATGGGCGGTTTCCTTCACCGTCAGTGTTACGGGAGGAACAGCACAAGGCGGTGTAATCTATGATGGCAAGACCTATACCAACGGTCAGACCATTGAGGCTGCCGACGATTACGAGAAGTCTGACTTCTCTGTAGTGAGCATCTTTGGTTACAGCGGCAAGTTGGACCTGGACAGACAAAACATGATCGTCAAGGTTGCATACACTGTATGCCCTGCCGTATCTACAGACGAAAAGTCTGTATGGTACCAGATCAAGTTCATGACCGGCGGTGCTGTCCTGCAGGACAATGGCAGCGGCAAGAATGTGACTACAGCCAATGCCGATGCAACAAAGGCAAACCAGCAGTGGCGTGTCTTGTCTGCTGGCACAAATCTTTACTACATTGTCAGCAACGGAGACAACTACCTCAGTTTCAGTGGTGGCAAGTTCCAGACGAACTCTGACCAAACACAGGCTATCAAGGTAAAGTTGCCACAGTCCAGCACTAAGGGTTACTATGAAATCCAGCGCAACGGTACTTCCCAAAACATGAACCAGTGGGGCGGTGCAGGTGCAGGCAAGGAACTGGGCGAATGGACTGCCGGTGACCCCAACAACCCCCTTTCATTCATAGAAGTGGAATACGTTGAGCCTTCAAACCTGTTCTCTACTGATGCAAAGGAGTTCTGGTACAACGTGAAGTTCAACAACAGTGGTCTGGTAATCCAGGACAACGGTGCTGATGCCAAGGCTACCGTACAGGCTGCCAGTGCAAGCAACAGCAACCAGTTGTGGAAACTTGTAGGCAACGAGAGCAAATTCCAACTCGTAAACAAGAGCGGACGCTATGCCCACATGGTACAGAGCCAGACCGGTTCTGGCCAGACTCATCTGGTATTCACCAAGGCTGCAGCAGACGCCAGCGGTTTCTCACTGAAGGCAAATGGCGGCGGCTATGAGATCAAATGGAATGGAGCAAGCGGAGACAATGCATACTTCAACCAGTGGGAAGGTGCCAGTGCAGGCAAGAACATTGGTCTTTGGAAATCTGATGGCGGCAATGTTGTCTTCTTTGTAGACCCATCCGATGCCCCTGCCATGATAGAGGCACCCATTACCGGCGCATCAAAGTTCACCCCCAAGAATCCCAATACCCTTTGGTACAAGACCTCTGCCGAGGCAACTAAGGTAAAATACCCCTGGATGGAATATGCTCTGCCTCTGGGTAACGGCGAACTGGGCTGTATGGTATTCGGCGGTGTCTTCAAGGAGGAAATCCAGTTTAACGAGAAGACCCTGTGGAGCGGTCCTGCCAATGTTGTAGGTGCAGGAGGAGGTAACCGTACGTTCATGAACTTCGGTTCTCTGTTTGTGGAAAATCTGGATGGCGACATCAACAAGAATGGTGTTACCAACTATGTACGCTACCTGGATATCGAAGAGGGTATTGCCGGTGTGGAGTTCCAGAATGCAAACGGCACAAAGTTCACACGCAAGTACTTCAGCTCTGCTCCTGATCAGGTTATCGTGGGCAGATACGATGCCGAAGGTGCAGACAAGATGTACCTGTTCTTCACAATGGAGCCAGGAGAGAGCATCGGTGCCAACGATGTGGTTTACGACAACGGAACAATCGTCTTCACTGGTGCAATGCAATCTGTAAATCATGCCGCTCGTGTTCATATTGTATCGGACGGTACTGTTATCACAGATGACGACGGTATTTCTGTATTCAATGCTTCATACGTGGAGTTCTACCTGAAGGGTGCTACAAACTTCAACGGTGACATGAATGTACTGAACAACTACTTCACAAGCGAAACTCCGACCGCCGTGAGCAAGCGTGCCAAGAAGGAGATCGAGGATGCAATCGCAAAGGGCTATGAGCAGGTGGAGAAGGATCACATCGAGGACTTCACCGCCATTACCAAGCGCATGACCTTTGACATGGGCCTGCAGACTCCCACCGTGGACACCAAGACTCTGGTAGACAACTACTATCCCAATAACACTAATGGCACAAGCACTGCCAACAACCACCTCTTCCTGGAGCAGCTCTACTTCCACTTCGGACGTTACCTGGCTATCAGCTCTAACCGCAAGCCCATCGCAGCCCCCAACAACCTGCAGGGTATCTGGAACGACCGCGGCACGGATTCTCCCTGGAACTCCGACATCCACACCAACATCAATATTCAGATGAACTACTGGCCCACAGAGATTACCAACCTCTCTGACTTGCACAAGCCTTTCGTAAACTTCATCCTGCGTGGTGCCAAGAGTGCTGGTTGGAAGAAGGTTGGTGAGCAGTATAATGGCGGCTATGGTTGGAGTGTTCTCACCGAGACATCTCTTTACAACAGTATGAGTACTTGGGGAAGCAACTACCTTGTTGCTAATGTATGGTACACCAGTCACTTGTGGACCCACTGGCGTTATACTCAGGATAAGGAATTCCTTGCACAGGCCTTCCCTGTAATGTGGGATTGTGCTGAATTCTGGTTCCACCGTCTGATTGAGGACCGCAAGGTTATGGACGGTACCTATGTCGCTCCCGACGAGTTCAGTGCAGAGCAGCATGGCAATGAAAAGGAGGACGGTACAGCACATGCACAGCAGATGATCAGCTACCTGTTCCAGAACCTCAGCGATGCTATCGGTATTCTTGGCGTAGAGAACACTGGCTTGACAAACGAGCAGGTGGCTAAACTCAACGAATATCTGGAGAAGACCGACAAGGGCTTGCACGTAGAAACATACGATGGCGGTTGGGGCGACCCCTTCAATGGCGTCAAGAATGGTGAGCCGATGCTTCGCGAATGGAAGTACTCTCCCTATAGCGTAGGTGAAAGAGGTCACCGTCACATGTCTCACATGATGGCTCTCTTCCCCATGGACCAGATTACTCCCGAGAGCGAATATTTCACTCCTGCAGTTAATGCTTTGAAGCTCCGTGGTGATGCTGCTACTGGCTGGTCAATGGGTTGGAAGGTTAACCTCTGGGCTCGTGCTCAGGATGGCGACCATGCACACATCATCATCAAGAACGCTCTGAAGCACTCAACCACTTATGGTACAGACCAGGGGCAGGGCGGTATCTACTACAACCTGTTCGACTCTCATGCTCCCTTCCAGATCGACGGTAACTTCGGCGTTTGCTCTGGTATCGCAGAGATGCTGATGCAGAGTGCACACGGCTATATCAACATCATGCCCGCTATACCCACCGTTTGGAACAAGCAGGGTGATGTGAAGGGTATGAAGGCAATGGGTAACTTCACCGTAGACTTCAACTGGTCTGCAGGCAAGTGCCAGGCTATACGTATCCAGAGCCATGCTGGCGCTCCCCTGAAAGTGCGTTGCGACAAGGGTGCTATGCCTCTGAACGAGGCAAGCGTAAAGGTGAACGGTGTGGAAGTGCGCATTACCACCGACAAGAATGGTATTGCCGAGATTCCTTGCGAGAAGGATGGTATCGTAGAGATTGACTTCACAACCGCCACCGGCATTTCTTCTGTTGCCGATGCAGCAGCCAAGGGCGAGTCTCCCATGTACGACCTGAGCGGACGTCGCATCAAGGAGACACCTGCCGGCCAGGTTTATATCCAGAATGGCAGCAAGAAGGTTGCCAAGTAAACCGCAGCTGACACATTATATATAATAATAATAACATGCACCCCCTCTCCTACCCCGAAAGACAGGAGCGGGGGTGCAGACTTGATAAAAGCCATAGCAATGCGTAGATTCATACCAAGCCTGTGCTGCCTCATGCTGCTCCCCCTGCTGACGGTTGCCCAGAATGCTGTTTTCCTGGGCATCCCACTGGGAGGAGAGCAGGAGGAATTTGTGGAGAAGCTGGAAGCCATGGGATATGAGGTGCAGACAATGTCGGATGCACATACCTCGCTGACGGGCATGTTTGACGGCGTGCAGTGCATCATAGAGGTGCATGCCACACCAAAGAGCCACACGGTGCATCAGGTCAGCGTGGCATTTTCCGAATTCATGGAAAACGAGGTGGCACGCATGCTCAAGTATAGGCAGATAAAGAAGCAGCTGAAGCGCAAGTATGGCAAATGGGACTACCGCAGGGAAAAGGCTCTGGACGAATGGTCGTCGACATATGCAAGGGTGTCGCTGGGCACACGGCGTCTGCCGGGAAACAGCTACAAGACCCTGTATGTATGGTGGCAGGACAGAAGCGGATGGGAAACGCTGCAGAGGGAGAACAAGGAGTAAAGCGCGGGCCATGCTCACGACGAAATACAGCCCATGCAACATCGCAGCAAGTGGCGATTGCCCCCGTAATACCAGGCTATACGGCGAGAGAAAGAAATAAAAGAGTGAATCCTTTGCGGTTTGCTCTTTTTTTTGTAGTTTTGCATGGAAATAGACTATAATGGAAAGGCAGGTCCTATGAATTAGATTTGAGAGTATTGCACAAGCAGGATTTGCCTATGCTGGACAGAAGTTAATTTATAAAAAAGCCTGAATATGGGAAAAGTTCTTATTATCGGCGCCGGCGGCGTCGCTACAGTGGCAGCGCACAAGGTCTGCCAGAACAAGGATGTGTTCACCGAGATAAAGATTGCCAGCCGCACAAAGGCTAAGTGTGATGCCCTGGCCGAGGTGCTCAACAAGAAATATGGTACTAATGTGACTACCGCACAGGTGGATGCCGACAGCGTGGAGGAATTGGTGGCACTGCTCTCCGACTACAAGCCCGAGATTGTAATGAACCTGGCTCTGCCCTATCAGGACCTCACCATCATGGAGGCTTGCCTGCAGACCGGCTGCAACTATCTGGATACCGCCAACTACGAGCCCAAGGACGAGGCTCACTTCGAGTACTCTTGGCAGTGGGCATACCGCGAGCGTTTCGAACAGGCCGGCCTGTGTGCCATACTGGGCTGCGGCTTCGACCCCGGCGTAACAAGCATCTATACTGCCTATGCCGCCAAGCATCACTTCAAGGAGATGCACTACCTGGATATCGTGGACTGCAATGCCGGCAACCATCACAAGGCATTTGCTACTAACTTCAACCCCGAAATCAACATCCGCGAGATTACACAGAAGGGCCTCTACTACGAGAACGGCAAGTACATAGAGACTGAGCCTATGGAAATACACCAGCCCCTGACATATCCCGGCATCGGTCCCAAGGAGAGCTACCTGTTGCACCACGAGGAGATAGAGTCTCTGGTAATAAACTTCCCCACCATCAAGCGCGCACGCTTCTGGATGACCTTCGGCCAGCAGTATCTCAACTACCTGGACGTAATCCAGAACATCGGCATGGCACGCATAGACGAGGTGGAGTACAAGGCTCCCAAGGCCGACGGTACTGGCGAGGAGGTTGTGAAGATTGTGCCTCTGCAGTTCCTGAAGGCCGTTCTGCCCAACCCTCAGGACCTGGGCGAGAACTACGATGGCGAGACCTCTATAGGCTGCCGCATCCGCGGTATCGGCAACGATGGCAAGGAGCACACCTACTATGTCTACAACAACTGCTCTCACCAGGCTGCATACGAGGAGACTGGCATGCAGGGTGTCAGCTACACCACTGGTGTTCCTGCCATGATTGGTGCCATGATGTTCCTCAAAGGCATCTGGAGCAAGCCCGGTGTGCACAACGTGGAGGAGTTTGACCCCGATCCATTCATGAACGAGCTGAACAAGCACGGTCTGCCCTGGCACGAGATTCACGACGGCGACCTGGAACTGTAAGATTACGTCAGGAAAGAAGAAAAGACCCTTGTCGGGCGCTTGCAGATATGGCCTTGCGAGATTCGTTTATTTGTGGCCGATTGCACGGGAATGCGCAAAAACGAAAACCTCAGCGAGGTAAAAAGGCTGTAAAGTGCTCAGTAACAACAAATAGAAACAAATTATTATGGCAAAAGAAAAGCAACCAATAGAATTAGACGAAAAGGCTGCCAAGCTGAAAGCACTGGAAGCTGCCCTGGGCAAGATAGAAAAGGACTTTGGCAAGGGCAGCATCATGAAATTGGGCGACCAGAAGGTGGAGGAACTGGAGGTGATACCCACTGGCTCCATTGCACTGGACCACGCTCTGGGCGTGGGCGGTTATCCCAAGGGCAGAATCATAGAGATATACGGTCCCGAGAGTTCGGGCAAGACTACCCTGGCAATTCATGCCATTGCCGAGGCACAGAAGGCTGGCGGAATAGCGGCATTCATAGATGCCGAGCATGCCTTTGACCGCTTCTATGCCGAGAAACTGGGCGTGGACGTGGACAACCTGCTTATCTCACAGCCCGACAATGGCGAACAGGCTCTGGAGATTGCAGAGCAACTGATACGTTCGGCTGCCATTGACATTGTGGTGGTGGACTCTGTTGCCGCCCTCACCCCCAAGGCAGAGATTGAAGGCGATATGGGCGAGAACAAGGTGGGACTTCAGGCACGCCTGATGAGCCAGGCACTGCGCAAGCTGACCTCCACCATAGCAAAGACAAACACTACCTGCATCTTTATCAACCAGTTGCGCGAGAAGATAGGTGTTATGTTCGGCAATCCCGAAACCACAACCGGAGGTAATGCGCTGAAGTTCTATTCCAGCGTGCGTCTGGACATCCGCAAGGCTTCTCCAGTGAAGGTTGGAGAGGAGGTGATAGGTCATCTCACGAAAGTGAAGATCGTCAAGAACAAGGTGGCCCCCCCATTCCGCAAGGCAGAGTTCGAGGTTATCTTTGGCGAGGGTATCAGCCGTGTGGGCGAAATCTTCAATCTAGCCGTAGCAATGGGCATAATAAAGAAGAGCGGCAGCTGGTTCAGCTACAACGAGAGCAAGTTGGGTCAGGGCGCTGAGGTGGCAAAGACCATTGTGCGTGACAATCCTGAACTTTTAGAAGAACTTGCTGCCATCGTAACTGAAAAGCTGGCAGAAAAAAAGGACTGATACTGACAAACTGACATATTAACGGCATTTACCGGGGCCTGTGCCAACTTTGGCACGGGCCTTGCGTATTATATAGCGAACGGGTAAACGTAAACAGGTTTCGCTTTAGGGACGAACGATGTTCTATCCAATGGGGGGCATGACAGATTCCCCACTCACCCCTCAACGTTAAACGTTCTTATATATAAATAAGGAATAAATAAAAAATAAATACAATTATGGGAAAGATTATTGGAATTGACTTGGGTACAACAAACTCTTGTGTATCCGTTTTCGAGGGCAACGAGCCCGTGGTTATCACCAACAGCGAGGGTAAGCGCACCACTCCCTCTATCGTAGCATTCGTGGATGGTGGCGAGCGTAAGGTGGGTGATCCTGCCAAGCGTCAGGCTATCACCAATCCCAAGAAGACCATCTTCTCTATCAAGCGCTTCATGGGCGAGACCTATGACCAGGTTAGCAAGGAGGTTGGCCGCGTACCTTACAGCGTAGTGAAGGGCGACAACAACACTCCCCGTGTAGACATCGACGGCCGTCAGTACACTCCCCAGGAGATCAGTGCTATGGTTCTGCAGAAGATGAAGAAGACTGCCGAGGACTATCTCGGTCAGGAGGTAACAGAGGCCGTTATCACCGTGCCTGCTTATTTCTCTGATTCTCAGCGCCAGGCAACCAAGGAGGCTGGTCAGATTGCAGGTCTTGAGGTTAAGCGTATCGTTAATGAGCCTACCGCAGCTGCATTGGCATACGGTGTGGACAAGGGCGACAAGGATATGAAGATTGCTGTGTTCGACCTTGGTGGCGGTACTTTCGATATCTCTATCCTCGAGTTCGGTAGCGGTGTGTTCGAGGTTCTCTCTACCAATGGCGACACCCACCTGGGTGGTGATGACTTCGACCAGGTTATCATCGACTGGCTGGTTAGCGGCTTCAAGGCAGAGGAAGGTATCGACCTTTCTAAGGATCCCATGGCACTGCAGCGCCTCAAGGAGGCTGCCGAGAAGGCTAAGATCGAGTTGTCAAGCACAACATCTACTGAAATCAACCTCCCCTATATCACTGCCGACGGCGGTGTGCCCAAGCACCTGGTTAAGACACTGAGCCGCAGCGAGTTCGAGCGTCTTGCAGACGGCCTCATCCAGGCTTGTAAGATTCCTTGCCAGAACGCTATGCGCGATGCAGGTCTCTCTAACAGCGATATCAACGAGGTTATCCTCGTGGGCGGTTCTACACGTATCCCCGCAGTGCAGAAGATGGTTGCCGACTTCTTCGGCAAGGAGCCTTCAAAGGGCGTTAACCCCGACGAGGTTGTAGCTCTCGGTGCTGCTATCCAGGGTGCTTCTCTCTCTGGTGAGAAGAGCGACATCGTTCTGCTCGACGTAACTCCTCTGTCTATGGGTATCGAGACCATGGGTGGCGTTATGACCAAGCTCATCGATGCCAACTCTACCATCCCTTGCAAGAAGAGCGAGGTGTTCTCTACTGCTGCCGACAACCAGACTGCCGTTACCATCCACGTTCTTCAGGGCGAGCGCCCCATGGCAAGCCAGAACAAGAGCGTAGGTCAGTTCAACCTGGATGGTATTGCTCCTGCACGTCGTGGCGTTCCTCAGATTGAGGTTACCTTCGACATCGATGCCAACGGTATCCTGAACGTTTCTGCCAAGGACAAGGCTACCGGCAAGGAGCAGCACATCACCATCACTGCATCTTCTGGTCTTTCTAAGGAGGAGATCGAGCGCATGAAGGCTGAGGCCGAGGCTAATGCCGATGCCGACAAGAAGGAGCGTGAGAAGATTGACAAGCTTAACCAGGCCGACTCTATGATCTTCCAGACCGAGAACATGCTCAAGGAGTCTGGCGATAAGATCCCTGCCGACGTTAAGGCCGAGGTAGAGGCTGCTCTCGAGAAAATGCGCACTGCCCACAAGGCTCAGGACATCCCCGCTATCGATGCTGCTATGACCGAACTCCAGAACGCTGCCGCCAAGCTCTATCAGGCACAGCAGCAGGCAGGTCCCGGTCCCGACATGAACGGCGGTTGCAACGGCGGTTGCAATGCTGGCGCCCAGCAGGGTGGCAAGGACGACATCCAGGATGCAGACTTCGAGGAAGTGAAGTAATATAAGGTTAATATATCATAGGCAAGTGGCGGGCAACTCGATAATGTAGTTGCTCGCTACTTTTTTATTCTTGGCTTTGGTTGTGGTATTCTCTCTAATGTGCAGAGGGGAATACAAAAAATAGTTGTACTTTTGAGCATATATAAACACGTAAATAGAGATAACAGATTAGCAGATTAGCAAAATCAAACAAGGATATTCCAGCAAAGTATCCGCTTTGTCTGCATGCCAATTGTCCGAAGGCAGATACCTGCCTGCACCAGTTGGCATTCCGTCGTCATGAGGAATTGGGAAGTCACCTCACTTTGATAAATCCGTCACTGTGCACCATGCAGGACAATTGTCCCCATTATGCCTGTGCCCAGCCAGTAAGGTTTGCCTGAGGCTTCACCAACTTCCAGAAACGTATGTTCCCTCAGCAATATTCTAAGTTCATGGATATGCTCATCTTGCACTTCGGACGCAATCAGTATTTCATGCGCAGAAGTGGTAAGGTAGTACTGCCTCCAGCTGAGCAGGAGGTTGTGCTTAATGCCTTGAAAAAGTGCGGAATAGAATCCCATTTCGATTTTGACGAATACATAGAATCCATTCACTGGGTTAGATAGCCAGTACCATATAGTTGGTACTGTAATACTTCAATGTCGGTACCGCAGTACCGATTATGTGAAATAAAAATCGGTACTGGCTCTCTATATTTCTCTGTCCAAAATAGCTGTTTTAAGATTCCTGCTATTCAACTGCCTTTTGCTTTGTTTTATTCAAGCAACTTTAGGAAATCTTAGACAAATGGCCCTGCTGTTATTCTTTAGGAATCTTTTGTATCTTCCTCAAAAGGAAGAGCCTTCATGTATTTGTCGAAATCACTTTGGAATAGTCGGTCTTGTATGATACGATACTTTTCAAACTCCGTTTCTGCATGTTCTTTTGCCTGTTCAGCAGACACTTGTCCTGTCGTTTGAAGAACATCATTTCCACCAGCAGCCAAAATGGTATCTATCTGTTTTGACCAATCTTCCATAGTCATTGGAATATGACGTTTTGCCATTCTTTCAGCCAATTCAAGCACACCATTAACCAACTGTCCCATGTCGGCAAGTTCAGCCTCTTTGAGATAGTTTTTGGCAATCACCACGTCTGTCTTTACGATTTTACCATTGGGCGCATTCTCCCACGAAGTCAATCCCATGTGTTCCTGCTCTGCATCAGCTCGTTCTACTATCAGTTCCGCGGCTGTACGTCCGTGAACAGCATAATGCATCTTGTTCTGCATCATCTTGAAGAATAATCGTGTGGTCGGTGCATCCCGATTGTAGTCAACGGCAGTGGCATAGATATCTGTCAATTTTTGGTAGAATCGACGTTCCGATAGTCGAATCTCCCGTATTTCTGCTAACAGATGCTCAAAATAATCTTCGCCAAGGAACGAACCGTTCTCCATTCTTTTCTTATCCAAAACATATCCACGTATAGCAAACTCTCGCAATACGCTTGTTGCCCACTGACGGAACTGAGTTGCACGAATGCTGTTCACACGATAGCCAACGCTAATAACCGCATCGAGACTATAATATTTAGTCTGATAGTTCTTTCCGTCAGAAGCAGTTGTTTCCATTTTGGAAATAACTCGATTCTCTATTAGTTCCCCTTCGTCAAAGATATTTTTCAAGTGTTTACTAATGGCAGGTACACCCACATTGAAGAGAACTGCCATTGCTTTTTGAGTACACCAAACTGTATTATCCTTATAATAGACTTCAACGCCTTGTTCCTTCCCTTCAATTTGAAAAATTAGGAACTCTGCAGTACTATTTCTGATTTCTTTTCGATTTGTCATGAAATGTTTCTTTATCAACAGGTGGAAATTTGTAATATTTTGGTATCCTTCTTCTTACGCACCTTGCGTTCTTCAAATAATTGTATGGCTTGTTTCTTGGTAATACCTGAGTTGTATAACTAAAATTAATCCTCGTCTCCTTCTACAACATCTGCTCTGAACTCAAAAATTAACTCAGAAAGGGGAATATTACATTCATTCAACATTCCCCGAAGAATATTTATTTTAGTAGATGTGCTATTATCTGTCCAAACATGCATATTAGGAGCTAATTCCTTTCTCCACGATTCAGCAGTATGTGAGAAACCATGACTTTCATTAGCACATAACCATTCAAGAGTTGAACGCTTCTCTATCAAGATATGCCCACAGACCTGAATAAGCATTTCTTTCCAAGTATTAACCGTATATCTTACCCCATGAAGCATATATGCTTGGAGTTTCTTGCCCGTGAATTCATAATCTTCATCGTCAAGTGATGCAGATTCCACTTCTCGCTTCAAGGGTTCAAATGTTGTAGAAGGCATGGGCCAAAGGCGCATGAAAACATTCAGCAATTCTTTCTGACGAGCTTTCAGTTCGGTTTCCGTCCATTGTTCACACAACTTAACTGGGTTGTTCAGACGAAATGCACTATCCTTGAACCCCTTTTCCATATCTCTCTTCTCAATAAAAGTAAGATTGCTATATTGCGAATTATAGCCGGTGAGAGTTAGATTGGCCATTGTGTGAAGATATTGTTCATGGATTCTTTCCCAATCTTCGCCTAAATCAACTTTCCACTTGTCCGACAGGGTTTGTGGCATAATATGCTCTATGGTAATATTTTTCTCAGTCAGTTCCTTCACCACATCATGCCGCTCATTATTGTCTTGATTTTCCATACGTTCCAGAATAAACATACGGGCATTGGTCGGCATCTTATAGACCTGACGTGTTTTAAAGTCACCCCGTACCTCTTCATCAGATGGGAAGACAGAAGAACGTCCCTTCTTTAACAAAACATAAGTCAGTACATCTATATACGAAGGTGCAGTATCATCACCTGCTTTGTTGACGTGATTCAAAACATCCCTATGGAGTGTTGCAAACACTTTGTTCAAAGCATTTGATGGGAGATTACAGATGATTCTTCGTGCCCAATATGCTTCTATCACATCAAGTACACGATAAATTTCGTTTTCTGCCAATCCTACTTTTGATGCATAGTCGAAGAAAGCCATAAAGAAAGGATAAGCAATAGTAGAATCCAGCGTTCGGAGCTGGTTCAACTTCCTGTTGAGTTTATCTGTACCTATCGTTGCACTATCCACCTGGCTATAAATCTCAGCATAGTGATGCATATCTTCCAATAGCGTTGCCCTGTCAACACTTATAGCTTCAGCATACTCCTTAAAGATAAAGTATATCTTATCGATACGACCTATCTTCCCTTGCTTCATGGTCAGGTAATCGCGTACAAACGAAGAAGGGTCATACTTTGTAAACTCTTCTATAGGATTCCAGTATCGAGTATATAGATTATCCTGCTCTGCAGGCGCTAACGACATCAACAAATAGTTGCGTATCTTGTCTGCCTCACTCAAATCAAGACCTGTAGAATTCAGACTCTCAAATATCAACTGTGGGTCATCATCTTCGTCAAGACGAATATTGATGACTTCCAATTTCTTGATGGTCTCAAATAGCTCATCAATAGTCAATCCACAATGAATAATCTTATCATAGAAGAAGTCGTAGTTGCGAGTAACATTCGACTCTTTGATGTACTGGTCTTTAGGCTTATACAGCAACGCATCAAAAGCCTGCATATCCTTCTTGATAGGTTTCAGTTTCACCTTTCGCTCATCCTCTTGGTATTCATCCACCAAATAACGCTTGAAGATTTTCTCTACAAGCTTAGCGTCAGTCGCTTCAATGAATCCTTCCCTCTTAGCATTTACCATCGCAATGAGTAGCAACGAGACAGTAGTAATTCGCTGTTGACCATCAATGATGAATCTGTCTTCTGTTCCAGACTGGATGCTTGATACAATACTCCCAAAGAAGTGACTTCTGCGGTTGCTATTGTGCAATTTCATTAAATCTTGGAACAATTGTTCGCAGTTCTCTTCCTTCCAGTCGTAGTTTCGCTGATAGAGAGGAATGATGAATCGTTTTTCAGATCCATCAAAGAACTTTATTAATGGCTGTGCATCACCTTTCATGTGTTCTTTAGTTTAATCCGAAAATAATTAACAATTGATTCAGAATCGGTTTGAATGCCTGAAGAACTGCTTTATCAAAACTTGAATAATTCTCCTCTATATAAGTTTTTATTGCATTCTTTGTTGTATTAACCCTCTTATTGACAACATCTGCCCATGTAATATTACGAATCTCTTTATGAGAATTTACATGTATTTTATTAAGTACTAGAGAATATGTAGATTCATGGAACAGGTCTTCTGCCATATATGAATCAGGATCTTTTTCTGTGGGTTTTCTTAACACTGCATTAGTATAATTTTCTTGATAGAAAAGAGTTGTCGTTTTTGTATCCGCTCTAGAAGTGACCTCTTGATCGACTTTCTCTTTCCCTTCAAATCCCTGCTTGTCATAATCGAAAATGAAAGCAATTTTATTCATCTTTGCCAAAACTGGCTCTAATGTTTCTTTATAAATTGAAAGAGCATTATCCGCCCCACCTGAATGCATAAAAGCCACATCTGTTAATAATCTATTGTAAGTGGGATTTTCATCCTTAAAAACATTAATTGCATGTTTCAAATATAAGATATCATATGGGCCCTCTGTGACCAAAATATTTTTAGAACTAAGAATAAACGAGCCTTCAAAATAGTCGATTTCATTATCCGTTAGTTCTGCGAGATGCTTCAACGGCTCTGTATCCTCAATTTTTCCATCATGCATATAAAAGATATTATTCTCATCAAAACCGTCCCATCGCTTGTTAAGGAACATTGGCGAATGAGTTGTCATGATGGTTTGGCCCTCAAACTCAGAAATAAGTTTAAGAAGATCTTTCTTCATTGCAATATGAGTATGCGCATCGGGCTCATCAAGGAGAATGAGTGAGTTCTCGTCACCTAACACATTTGTTATACATTCAATGAGAATCAGCTTCTTCTCACCTTCGCTAAGATTGTCAAAGTCGTATCCGTTAATGCTAATTTCTATCTTTTCAACAACTTTGTCTGCTTCTAGTCCTAAAGAGCCTTGTTTATCTGGCATATGCAGAAAATATAAATAGTAAAAAACTATCTGGTCAGGAGTTAATTCAGGATATTTTATACAGTTGAGATCTACATCTTCATTACTCTTGAGATCATTGACTAATATCTGAGTATTAGGGTATTTAGCACTTACTCTACCATACCAATTTGATGCATCATGAGGTTGAGGATTAGCCCCATCCTTGGTAAAAAAATGGACATAGACAGAATCTGTGTCTATATGAAGCTTATCTGAAATAAAGCTCTTAACCTCATCTTTTTCACTAAAAAGTAATGACAAAAACGCAATTTTCCAACAGTATTTGTTTATGTAAAGAACTTTAGGCTTGTACTCGCCACCTCTAATGGCTTTGTTGAAAAAATCCACATAGTAGCGTTCAAATCCAGAATTCCATAACCTGTTATCTTCGCCACTATAACATGCAATCAGGGAAGAAGGCAGATTTTCTTCTGAAATAGTACCGTTAGCAAGACTATCACCTTCTGTTATATCAACTCTATGCCCTCTGATATCGTAGGTTAGTCGATATTGGGCAAAAGGGAAATCTATTTCAATTCCCATTGTATGTGCTAACAAAAGACTAATAGCCTCAAGCAAATTACTTTTGCCAGAACCATTTAATCCGATTAAAGCTACATAATTATTTGCTTGCTCAAAAGAAAATTCCTTTGCAAGATTTTTATAATTGTCAAAAGTGATTATATTAAGCTTCATTTCTAATCAAAAATTTTATGTTCAAACAACGAAATAGCTTTTCTCTTCAATACAGATATTTCCTTTTCATCCCGCTTCGCTTCCAAGTACATTTTATCAAGTGATGAAACAATTTCATCTTGTACTTTTATCGGTGGTACTACAATTGGAATTTTACATATCTTGTCTTGGTTTACTATTGGAATTGTAGTTTTAGACTGATCTGCTGTTGTTATATCTCGATTATAAAGCAAATAGTAATATACATACTCAGGATTGATCTTGCTACTATTTATAGTAAAACCGGTAATTTGTTGATTAGAAGAAACTAACTCATCTTTTACGATACCTACTTTACCTACTGTAGAGCCTATGCCGACGAACAGTATGTCTCCTTTATGATAAACCCTAGCCTTTTTGTCATTAAGAGCAACATTCGTGATTGTTCTTGATGAATGCTCCAAATATTTATTGTTGCCTAAATCTGCTGGCGTAAAGAACTTTACATCACCATCAAAATATTCAGGATGCGAGGTTGGAGGTGTTGTCCCTGTTGAAATATGCATAATAAACTTTCCTAAGTTTTCAATCCGATACTTACTTTCTATTGCGTAAGTATCCACAAGAGCATCCCATCTACTACCAGTATCTGTCAAATGAATAAATTGTAAAAGCGATTCCGATTCTTGGGACACTTTTTGTTTGATCCCAAGTATGTTGCAAATTAACTTTTGGGAATCAACTGCTAAAGATTTGATTTTATATTCCTTTCGTATAGCAGATTCTATATGTGTATTATAATCATCCAAGATCAATTTCTGTTCCTCAATACTTGGCAGAGGAATCTGCTGATTGAGGAAAGCATCAATGTCAATACGCTTTCGATTAGTTGTTCCGCTACTACATTTACGTGCAAACTCTATAAACTTTTCAGTTGTAGACACAAGAACCAAAAACTGAGGGATTATCTTTGATGTGTCTACATCAAAAACAGGGAAGTCATTGGTTACGATGGCACCTTCTAATTCTACTGGAACTATACCATAGGCTCCGTTACGTGCATCAATCTTTGACATGATAAACTGTCCTGCATGAATAACGTATTGCCGCATGGTTTTTATATCAGAGCCTAAAATAGTTTCGCCATTGTTTCTTGGAACTACGCCTCCATTGTTGATTTTAATGGTTAGCTGTTTGTACTCAACTTCTTTTTGAACTTTGATAACATCCTTACTCTTAACAAGAAACGACCCAATCCTTGCCATTGGGTATTTCTTAGTAAATCCAAGATCTTCATCATCAGCATACTGGACACTCCAATTGGGAATGTCCTTATAGTTTGCAAGATGTAGATACTTATATGTCATCTTTACCATATCATGCTAATCTTTACCATAAAACACCTCAGGTTCGCAGACTATACCATCGACCTCTTGTATACGCGTCATCTTGCCATCATTATATTGATATGATGTATTCGCATGTCGTGTATTCCAAAGGTTGTTTTCCTTACGATATTTGGTATATTCTTCCAATAGAGGTTCCAAATCGTTTTCTATCTTAATACCAATAGAGTTGATGCCCGCACGTTTGATGTCGGCGATTGGAATCACATAATCAAAACGCTGCTTGACAAGAGCTTTTGTTTCCTGGTCAATCGCTGCTTCAATTTCTTTCTTCCTTGCTCTAAGTATTTTCTTCTCTGCAGCTGGCAATGCCTCCTTTCCTCTTTTAGCCAAGTCATTTTCTATCGAAGTTAATTCATCGATATATTTCTCTTGTACTTCAGCGAATGCTTTAACTTTTATACCATTGTATCGCGCCTGTTCTTCTTCCGTAAAACGTTTGAAGAACATGAGGCTTGGTTTAACTGTTGCACCAGCTGCCATGAATACATCTTGTGGAATAGAAACAATCAGTAGTATCTTGGCTCTCCCCTCAAAGTATTCTCGCACATTCTGCAGATTGGTATTATTCAGCACACCTTCTGGCAAAACGATACCTAAACGTCCTCCAGGCTTAAGCAAATTCAAACATCGATCTATAAACAGAACCTCTGTAAGTCCACTCATCTTACCAACTCCAAATTGGTCTAGAAGTGATTCGCCTATATGATCATTCACCTGCCTAAGAGCAGTAAGGTATTCTTCGCCATATCGCTTAACATAAGCTTTGATTTTGGTTTCATCTGTGAACTTATCAGCTTCAGTGATTTTTATATCTTTATCTACACGAGCACCAAATGGAGGATTAGTAAGAATTACATCAAATCGGCCATCCCATATACCATTGACATTTAAGAGACCGTCATGATGATGCACTCCACCATGACCATCGCCATGCATAATCATATTCATCTTGGCAGTGCGTGCCATACGCGGATTAGCATCGGTACCATAAATGCAATCAAAAGACAAACTACGTAATCTTCCTTTGGCGTTATTGATATCTGCTTCAAAGTTCATTTTAGCGAAAGCATCAGATACTTTGGCATCTATAGCTTCTTGCTCTTTAGGCTTCAGATCATCATAATTTTCAGGAATAAGTTGCTTCTTAACTTCTTCTTTACGTTGCTCTAATTCAGATTCAATCTGCTCACGTACATATTCAAATGCTCGAATCAAGAAACCTCCGCTGCCACAGCATGGGTCACAAATATATTCACCCTCCTGAGGATCAAGGACTGACACCATAAACTCAACAATGGTTCGTGGCGTAAAAAATTGGCCTAATTCTCCACGGAATGTACGTCCCAAGAATTTCTCAAATGCAATACCCTTGACATCATCAGATGTAGTAGAGAGATTATAGACCTGAAGTTCCTCAACAATCTTTTCGAAACTTGTCTCTCGAATTCGGATCGTTTCATTTGGATCAAACAGATTGTCTTTAGAAAAATCTTCCTTAGTCTTCTCAAATAAGAATTGATAAAACTCTGGAGCATCTTTTGACTTCATGCTGTTATAAGCATCTTTAAGCTTTACAAATGCATCCTTTGAGAAAATCTGAGTGCCAGTATTATCCCTCTCGTAACGAATCTTAATAAAGAGAATTTTACTTATTTCATCAAAAGCAGCTTCTGGAGATAATTTGTCGTTATTTCGAATGATATTATGGCACTTATAAAGTAAGCGGGAGAACTCGTCTCTAGTGAATGCTTTCGTCTGATTCAACAATTCTTTCACCTTCTTCTCATCTGTCGCTATCTCTGCACTTGGAATATCTACTATCTCCTCAAGTTTCTTGGGAAGTTCACCTTTCACAACTTTGAAGACACGAGTTTCCTTGAGGTTGGTCGTAACAAAGAAATCCGCACCAGCCCATGCAGCATAATTATAGCCCTGATAGTAATCTTCCTTTCGGATAGTAACACTTTCCGCTTTACATTCAACCACTATAAAGGCACTTTTACTGTCTGCTTTATCTTTAGCTGATTTCCAAATAACAATATCTGCACGTGCTGCACCTTGGCCCCGTTGAGAGTTCGTTACTTTCAATTCCTGATCCATTTGCTTTAAGTCATAGCCATAGCTATCCACCAATCGGCATATGTACCTTTGGCGCACTTCTTCTTCAGGCTTTGTTTCCAACCACTTATCTTTGAGTGGAGCGTATATCTTATTATCTTTAATTTGTACTTCCATATCACTTATTGTTTATTGGACATTTTATCAGACTCATTGAGAATGCTTTTTTATTTCTTCGGCTTCTCAACCACCATATACTTAGCACCACTATTTGCAAGAATATTCCAACTATACGGACAGTTATCGTATAAGTATATATATTGCTCTGCTATTATTTGGTCATCCTTTTCATCGTATGATTCTATTGTAAGACAAACAAGTGTAAAGTACTTGTCATTCAGTTCAAGCTCTTCTTCCACCCAGTAATTATCTTCTGTACAGTCAATCCATTCGTTAGTGATAATCTTCTTTTCAATTTGCAGAGCAATTGCCTGTCTATTTTCAGCGTCAGGGAGCAACTCTATCAGTTTACGAGTATAATTATTGTATAGTGATTTTGCTTCTGCCTTAACTGTTAATAGTTTCACATCAGCATCGTATTGACGCATCAGGCTTTTAGCATCTTTAAGAAGTTTGCGAGGAATCGGCTCGAAGTTACAGAATCCACCATCAACTGCAACCATTGGGAATTGACGCTGAGCATTGAGCCCCTTTTCGTCAAGCAAATACCACGTTACAATGCAGAAATCTTTATTTCCTGCATTCCCTTCCACCTCGTTTATCTCCATGAAAACGAGAGGATGCGGCTCCATTTGAACAAAGGCATCACCTTTTCGGATACGGGGTATATCTTGATTTTTATCCATTATCGTATTAAAAAATCATGGTTCAACTATCTAATTTCGAACTCACTGTGATTTACGTTCGAGGCGAACGAGTTCATTAATATCGACTTCAAGGAGTTCTGCAATCTTGACAAATGTCTCCATAGGTGGTTGAGAAACATTGGTGCACCATTTGCTTACAGTGGTAGGCGCACACCCCAACTGTTCGGAAAGCCATTTATTGGTTCTCTTTTTATCTACGAGTACAACTTTTATCCGATTTTCCATCTTTATTCTTTTGAAGTTATTTTACTGAGATCAGCTTGCACACTGTTTATCTCCAGGTATCCGTCTGTATGAATGGACTTTTCAAGAATATCTGTCTTAAATGCCGCCCTTGTTCCTTTACAAAGCATAGTTCCAATATGGAGTACAAGTTTATACAGCTGATGACCTTGAATATGAAGATAGGCATTGGCATCATCAAGATGTTCGTTTACCATATTCTCAGGTTGTTGAAGATTCTGAAGAGCAACTTCAAATAACAGTTTCACCCGTTCAATATAAGCGCTACCATTGTCTGCTAATTCATCTCTTGAGGGTTGTAATGGCAGACATGAGTTGAATCGGGTAATGTTCCATTGTTGAATCAACACTGAACTTTGGCTATAATGCACAAGATAGAGAAGAGGTTTATATACAACAGCAGATAGTTTTTGCAAGAAAACCTGAAAATTAAAGTCAGAATTTGGGACTAATTTCTCAAAGCGTTCTTGCAGATGTTCTGCCTCACAAAAATGATTTTCCCATGAATAGGCATATGTCTGAGCAATGAGGAATTCAGCCGTCAATCCTTCTTCTCCTTTTAATTGTCGCAAATCACTATCTATACAAATAAAGAAACTCTTGGAGAGATAAGGCTTATAGCGTAAACATTGCTCACAGCCACGCACATCGTTACCCTTTTCATTCTTAGAAAACGTAATGAAGTGATAGGTCGCAGGAAAGGCGTTCTGAAGTTGAGGGTTCCAGAAAAGCATATCTTCGGCATCCTCTAAATGTACGACGGCCTTGATACTCCTATTGCGCAAAGGAATATTACGATAGTAACGTGCTTGTTCTTCGATTCTATTCATATCCTTCACTTAATTGGAGTTGTTACATCCTCCATATAAATAATCTTATCACCCCATCCGTCACCAAAGATACTTGGTGAATGTGTGGTAATAAAGTATTGTGCATTTGGATTGAGTTTCACAAGTGTATTAATCAACTCATATTGCCAACTGATGTCAAGTGAGTTTTCTGGTTCATCAAGCAGGACGAATACTTCTTGCCCGTCCATAAGGAATACACGAAGTAAAATCAAAAGCATTTGTTTTTCACCAGAAGACAAGGCATCAATAGGAATTATCTGTCCCTTAGAAACCACATTAAACTTGTTTCCTTCAATTTCAATGTGCTTTCCAGTTTCTTTAAACAAAGAATTTATGATAGAACAGAAATCTTCAATACGTGCCCGCATCTCTGTTTGTTTCTCCGCTTTAGCATCGATCATAGACATGCGGTAATACATCATTGATGGTCCGGTTTTCATGTCAAACATGTAAAATTCAAGATCCTGAGTCAATGCATTAGCCACTTTGCGTTTATCGCGCATGGCTATATTATCTATAGATGGCACAAATACTATTTGTTTTTTATCACTGAGATTTTCAAGGGCTAATTTGTATATTTCGTTTAGCAATGTAGTCTTGCCACTACCGTTTATACCAACGATAATATTCACATCTGCATTGGCTGAGAAGCGAACGTTATACTTACCCCAGAGGTTAGTTGTGATTTCTTCAATTTTTGAGTACGACATAAAGCCTATTCTTTAAACTGTTCGTTATTTCCGATATAGTACCTACAATATGAATGATACATATGCAAAATTAATCATTTCCCATCAAAATAAAGATACTATATCTGCATTTTTTTAAGTACACATCGTTTTAATAGCGTTTTCTTCACTTTTATTCTTCCGAAATACTATTTTCCTTCAAAAAATACTGTTTGTCCAGTCGTATGAACATGTATAACAATATCTTTGAAATTCGCCACTTGAACAACTCTGCATGAACGATAAATACTATATAAAAGCTATTAAGCCTCAATTTTTGTAAGATGATGGCAAAAATGGACTTAAAACATAATAGAATATCGATTTAACAGTTCCACGCTTGTTTACAATTGGGATGCTTTTTGCCCAAGTTTAGGCTTTAATATAATTTGAATTGTTAAGCTATAACTCGATATTTTTTAGACTTATAGCTCAATAACATTCCATTTTTCTCGTTTGCAGACATTAATTTTGTCCAATAAACACTATTTGTTCAATGATTGAACATGTCTTCATACTGAACATAACAATATCTTTGAAATTTGCCACTTGAACTACAATATATGTCATATAGGTGTGTGTGTTATGTATCATACACCCAACCTAAAACAAGAAAATGTAGCAGATTTGTGCTTTTTATGCCTTTTCCTTTGGTTGTTCGGGTAGAAGGTTTTATTAGCGCATAACAGTCTAATGACCGATTTGGTGGTTACCTTCGTTATTTTTCTCTGTTGGCCTTGTCTATTAGCTTCTTAATTCTTGATTGTATCGCTCCCTCATTGCGTTTGAATATTGACATAAGTTCTTTTATGTTTTTGTTTTCATAATGTAGAGTAACAAGTAAGTTATCATCATCGGTATTCCAAGGTTTATAGGAGTTCGGATATTTCTCGCGCTTCTCGCTAAGTGTATATGCTCTCTCCTTGGTGTTCTCCTCTGGACGTAAGAACATAGAGACATCAAAAGAAAATACTGGATGCAGATAATTAGCTATCGACTGATTTCCAGAGATGATAGGTGCGATTTCATTTAACGGAATTTTGTAAATAAGTTCCGGATTGCATGGTTCGCCGCCAATACCAAGAATGATAGTTACTGGCATGTGCCGAACTTCGGAGAAATGCTTATAATTCTCAATCCTTTTTATCGGGAACAAGTCCTTGCTCAAATCGCGGTTTAGTTTCTCGCGCCACTTACATTCTACGGCAAACTCGTTTTGCCTGTATCGGAACACGAAATCGGGATTGCTGTTATTTTCTGCCTTAACCTTGCCATACGATTTGTCACCTTGCCATTCTTGCAGAATGAGTTCGCTATCTTCTTGAATATTAAACAGGCTGAGCACATAATCCTCAAACTCTCGTCCTTTTAGCAACTCTTCTGATAAAGTGATGGAGTGAAGGCGTGAATAGATAGCAGTATATGTTCTTTGCAGTTGCTTATGGATGGCATGGATTCCCATGTCATTGTAAAACATCCGGAGCAATATCTTGTCCTGCGCCACAGTCCATCGTTCATGTTGACTGTTTTGTTCTGCTACCTTAGAACATGTATTTTCATCAACAAGATTTACAACATCTTTTCGCCCTGCCAACAAGGGGAATACGCTCCCATTCTTATTGACATAACCACAAACGATATGTTGGCAAATCGACAATACATATTCATTTCTCAGTCTGGGCGTAGCTCCTTTTCCTCTTGGTTCATCACGTCTCAGAACAACAATAATCATTCTGTTTTCTTGGAGTGCCCGCTCTATCTGAATGTTGTTCCCGTCAGTGAAGCGGTTCATTACAAACAAAATGGCAGGGACTTTGGCAACGAGTAGCGCCTTCAGCACTTCCGACTCCATGTCGGTAGAATTGAAGCAAGCAATGCAGTCTTTTTCTGTTAGGCTATCTGTCCACTTGAACACTTTACCATACAGTCCTATAGGCGTCATCTTGGAACAGAGAAATAGCGTTTTTTCTCTATTCATTAAATTTTGATTGCCTATAGTCTCTTTTATCTGCATAATTTAAAATATTTACTTGCTTGAAATTACTTTATGCGACGTGCCTCTATTTTATGTGTTTGTCGTTATTTTGAAGGCGCTATCAGTTCTCGTCTATCCACATTTAATAATGTAGCAATTTTATCCAATGTGGCCAAATCAGGCTGACTGGAATTGCTACACCATTTGCTGACAGTGCAAGTGGATTTCCCCATTTGCTCTGCCAGCCATTTACCAGTCTTCTGCTGTTCAAACAGAACTACTTTTATCCTATTCTGGTTCGCCATTGTTGGCTCATAGATTTAATGCTAATACAAATATATTAAAAATATCATGAAATAAATAAAGCATGGGGTAGATTTTGTCTATCTCATGCTCTTTTCGTACCTTTATAAGAAATTGTTGCTTCGACGTTGTCTCCTCAACCCATTAAAATAAGCCGTTTTTAAGCAACAAATAATAGAATGCTATCCTAACGTTGCTTAAAAACGGCTTTAGTGTTATGCAGGAATGTCCTCAACTTACCCTTTGATCATGTATCTTATGATTCGTCGATTTTGACATGCCTTCGTCTTTCCTATGTAAGATCGTATGTGGTGACAAGGCACCACATACGATGTTTTTTACTGGGGACGGTTGCTGTAGTCGGGAAGAGGCAGATACCAATACTTGACATTGCTTTCCAGATCATTAACCCAAGCGGAGGTATTTGCACCACGAGCTCTGATCTTGTCTGCCATGAACTTGGCAGGATTGGTGCGACGACTTGCAACACGCATCAGGTCAAAGAAACGGTTACCCTCGAAGGCTAATTCAAGAGCAGCCTCGTCAAGGATCAATTCCTCGACAGCCTCAATTACGAGATCCCTGTTGGCAACATCATAAATCTCCTGCTTGCTGAGTTCTGTGTTGTAACCCTTGGCCTTAAGCTTAAGGTTTATCTGATCAACGAAGTTGTAAACGCTGTTCTTCTCGTTATACTTCAGAGTACCACAACCCTTTTGGTGAATACCACGGGTTACCTTGCCCTCGTCGTTGTTGGGATATGAACCGTTCTGAGGAGTTGTACTACTCTCAAGAGGCCAGTTCTTGATCCAGTGAACAGGAAGGTTTGCGGAACCGTCGAATTGACTCTTGTTGAAATCCAACCAGATGACACCCTGGCTTCTCTCCCACTCGTCACGGCTGATGTAGTCACATACAACAGGAGTATTCTTGGGCTGGAAGTTAGTGTATTCCACTGCTTTCATGTTCTCTTCATCAACATCGAAATAATATCCGTCGGTACCCTCGCTGACAAATACACCATAAGAAGCATACTCCTCCTCATCCTCTGGCATAGCACCAAGGTACTGATTAACGGTGGGAAGTACTTGAGCAGCAAGTTCTGTTATTTTTGCAGTAAAAGCAGCCTCGTCAAAGTCAAGACCGGGTACCAGGCAAGCGGGATTCTCTTCCCAATCCTCAGGAAGCACCTTAGTGGTAATGACTGGTTTTCCTTTATCATCCATCTTGACAGCACCATTCTCGTCCAGTTCATAACCTGTTACACTGAGACCAACATACTGGCTCTTTGCTGCAAAGTCAGCCTTTTCGTTAGGAAGCCAGTTTGTGTTCTTGGTCAGACCATTCTTGAGGATAGCAAAGGCATAACCAGGATAGCCAGCACGGTTAAGAGCCTCGGCAAAGCGCAGCCATACCATGCTCTTGCGGTAAACCATCGGGAATACGGTGCTGTATGCTCCGAAGGGGTTCTGCTTCATGATATATCTCTCAGTCCTGATTTCGTCCACATAGTAATCGCCCGATTCGTATCTGCTGATATATCCGCTACCATACTTACCAGCAATACCACGAGCATCGCCAATACCTTCAAGAACGACCAACTTAGCCTCACCTATATTTGTGAAGACGTCGGTATGATAAATCTCATACTTCTGGGCCTTGCACAAATTGTCGTAACCGGCGCTGGGACCAAGCTGACGCTCCCAGTTTTTAGTCAGATAAATGTTGGCTGTTGTAGTAGAGTCGCTGGCTGATGTAGACTGGCTGATAGTAGCTTCAAAACCATACAGATCATTCACACCGCGCTGTACTATACCCCACAAAGAGTTTACGCTGGAAGGAATAGCAGTAATGCTCTCGTTGCTCTTGTTTGTTGCGTTTGTCTCGTTCCAAGGATAGCCATTGTTTACTGCCGTAGGAGTATCGTCATTCAATCCCTGGAAGGCTGTAGAATAGTTGTAAGTGGGCAATACACCGCCAAATTTGCCATCCAAGAACTCATAGTAGTACTTGGCTGCCTCTTGGTACTTGTTACCCATGAGGTAGATATCGGCCAATACCAGCGCATTGGGGAACATGGCTTTGGTAGCATGGCATACTGATGTCTTGAATCCATAGCTTTCATACTGAGGATAGCCATATGCTTCCTCAATCTCATAAGCACGTATCAACTTTTTCTCCAACTTCTCCCAAAGGTTAGCGGCAGTAACACGGTTATTCGCATCCAGTGCATTGAAGTTGTTGATATCGTTTGTTGTAAGCAAAGGATCTGTGTAGAAAGGCACGTCGCCATAGTTAACAACAAGCTGCATGTAGGTCCATGCACGTATAGCCTCTACCTGTGCATACTCACGGAGCATATATCTGTCGCCAGAGGGTTTCTCCAGGATGGTGTCCACCTGTGCCAGATATGCATTACATGAATTAATGACATGATAATAGTCGCTAACCTTCAAATAACGGTTAGCACCGTCCTTGAAGTTCTCCACGTCGCGATTCAAACCAAATGAGAGAAGAGCATTTACACTATCGGTGGTCCATTCTCCACCATCAATGAGGTCACCACGGCACTCGCCCAGGATGACATATCTTTCACCGATGTTCTGCAAGCTCTTAAGAATACCCCAGTAAGAATAGAGGGTATCGCCTGCAACGGTATATGAATGACGTTCACTGTTGGAAGACAGCATATCATCACAAGAGGTGGTGGCCAAGCTCAGCCCCAAACAGAGGCTGAGTATGGTTATAATTGATTTGTTCTTCATAATGGTATATTACAAGTTAAGTGTGACACCTACGTTGAAGTTACGACCGCTGGGGATGCGACCGGCATCGATGCCCTGGTATAATGTTCCGTTCTGGGCACTTGTCTCGGGATCAGTTCCGAGGTACTTGGTGATGCAGAATACATCATTTGCTTCACCCCATACCTTAACACCCTGGAGCCAACTGTTGTGATAAGGCACCTTGTATGTAAGGCGAACGTTCTTCAGTTTCAGGTAGCTTCCATCCTCAATCCAACGACTGCTCATACGCTCGTTCTCAACATAGTTCAAGTTGTTGGTATAGCAAGCGCGAGGAATGTCTGTAACCTGTCCCTCGTATACCCAACGATGAGCCATAGCAGCACTCTGGTTATAAGTGGTATTTCCAGATTCAAGGCATGCTCTCTGATAGTTGTAGATATCGTTACCCACGCTATACTTGAATGCTACGTCCAGACGGAAATTCTTCCAAGTCAGGTTTGTGAAGATATTACCATAGATATCAGGAATGGCATTGCCAAGTGCAACCTTGTCGGCCTCGTCAATCCAACCGTCACCGTTCTGGTCCACAAAGGCCATATCACCAGCGCCGAAAGTACGATACTTGTTTACTTCGCCGGTATAGTAACGCAACTTGCTTGGAGCACCAAATGCAGTTGTTGCACGGTTTGCTTCGGCTTCTGAAGCATACACGCCAGTACCGCTCTCATTGTCGTAGTTGACCTGCCAACCATAGAATGTGCCGGCACTGTAACCTACTGCAGTCAGGACATTGCTGTTGCCATACACACTTGAAGTGTAACCATGGATGATTTCAGGTTCTCCATACTGGATACCACTGGCATCACGCTTGAACAGTTCTATAGTGTTGTCCTTAGATTCGGGAAGAGCTGTTACCTTATTGCTGTAGTGACCGAGGCTTCCACCTACTTCCCACTTCCAGTCCTTGGTATTGATGATTGCAGCATTCAACTTGACCTCCACACCATTGTTGGCCATTTCGCCTTCGTTGGTCCAGAAGTTGGTAATACCTGCATAGTAGTACTTGTCTGACAGGTCACGAATAGAAAGCATGTTGCTGGTATTGTGCCAGAAGAGGTCAACACGTGCGTTCAGACGATTCTTGAAGAATGAACCTTCCAGACCTACGTTGATCTTACTAACAGTCTCCCAC
Organism: Bacteroidaceae bacterium; assembly: GCA_045612965.1. Taxonomy (GTDB): domain Bacteria; phylum Bacteroidota; class Bacteroidia; order Bacteroidales; family Bacteroidaceae; genus Physcousia. The sequence goes on from JAZLAC010000041.1 coordinate 84,790, forward strand.
TGCAACTCGCTGTTGGCAATGTTGCTGAGGTATTTGCCAAATACGTTCTCAAACACCTGATTAGTCTCCCAGTAAGTACGTGAAGCATAGTAATCAAGGTTATCGTTACCGCTTTGCTCAATACCGAAGGTAGCCTTCAGGTAGTTAACATTGCGAGAGGGCTTGAACCACTTCTCGTTGGTCAGCACCCAACCCAGCTGCAGTGAGGGGAAGAAACCCCAGCTGACACCAGCCAGACGGAAACCATCTTTGGCATGAGAACCGAAACGGCTGCTGGCCTGTGCACTGGCAGAAAACTCAGCAAAGTAGCGATTAGCATAGTTGTAGTTTGCCTGCAGGTAATAGGTCATATCCTTCCAGTTGTCGTTTACGCCATTGGAAGAGATATACTGCATGTTCTTTGCAATGTTGGGCAACTTATCATTCTCGTTGTTGTAGCCGTTCAGGTAAGAATAGCTGTAGTTATAGGAGTTGAATCTCCAACCTGCAAAGGCAGCGAAGGTATGCTCGCCCCACTGATGACCATAGTCAATACGGAAGTCGTTGTTGATGCTGGTCTGGTTTATGAACTGGCTCTTCAATACCGAAGTAATCTCGCCCTGGTCCTGTACCATATAAGGAGTAGTACCATTGATGGGGAGGAAATACTTCTCGTTGTTGCGGTTCAGGCTGAAATTGAATCTGTTAGAGATAGCCCAGTCATTGTTGATCTGATACTTGGGACAAACATTCAGGCTGATCTGTGTCTGCTCGGCATAGTTCTTGTTCTCGCCGTAGCCATTCTCCAGGATCCAGTAGGGGTTGCGTGCGGCCTCATTGATCACACTCATTCCATTAACCTTAAGGTGCTGAGAGAATATAAAGGGATTCTTGATGTACTCTGAAGATCCTGCAGAAGCAGCATACTTGCCAGCCCAATCCTTGCTCAGTTTCAGACTTGCATTTCCTGCAGCATCTGTTTCAACATAGTAGCTGTAAGGACTGATGAAGGGAGCCTGTACAAGACCCAGCACATTAACAGAACCGATGTTCTGCTTGTCGTAACTCTCGCTCCAGCCATTATCCAGAATGTTGTATGCTACCTGATTGTAAGCAATGTCCAAAGCAGTAGTAATCTTGGAACCAATCTTGATATCAGTATTGAAACGGAGGTTCAAACGATTCATTCCGTTGTTCTTCATCGTGCTTTGAGCATCGGTGTAACCCAATGACAGTGCATACATACCGACATCGTCACCACCCTCCACGCTAATCTTGTAGTTTTGTGAAACAGCTGTGCGATACATGTCCTGCTGCCAATCGGTATTGTTGTTGTATACGTCACGATAGAAGTTGGTGGGACTCTGGTTTATGAATCTGAACGAATTCAGATCGTTGATATCCATGCCATGGATGGTAGACATCACGTCTCCCAGATAGCTTGTATATTGGGGACCATTCAGAACCTTAATCTTATTGGGAATAAGTTCCACACCGGCATACACACGGGCATTGATCTTGGTTGCCTGGCTCTTGCCACGCTTGGTAGTAATCTTGATTACACCATTGGCACCCTTGGCACCATAGATAGCAGTACCGTTCTTGATAACCTCTACCTTGTCCACGATCTCGGGATCCAGACCTGCAAGAACATTATTGAAGAAACCCTCGTGCAATGCTGTGCGGTCATACTGCATATCCAGGATGTTGCCATCCAGCACTACCAATGGCTGAGCATCTGCGTTGATACTGTTAATACCACGGATAGTCATGTATGCACCCTGAGCAGGAAGACCATTCTTCTTAACGATATTAATATCACCTGCCAACTTGTTCATCATGTCGGTCTCGATGGTAACGCTGCTGGTCTCGTCCAGAGAAACGCTATTCTTGGCAGTGATTTCAGTACCCTCGCCAAAGAAGGTGCTGAAAGTGGCACTAATCATATCAATGTCTGTGCCCTTTTCGTTGATAGCAACCTGAAGAGGAGCATATTCAGGAGCATATACATAAAGGCTGTTGATGAACACGGGGATAGCAACCTCGTATGTACCATCTTCATTGGTCAGTGTAGAATAACGGTTCATTCCCAATGCCTGGACACGAACACCACCCATAGGAGTGCCAGTAGCGCTATCCACAACACGACCCTTTACGGTACGTGTCTCGTGCTTGGGCGCAGTCTTGCGTTTTACCTTTACGGTTTCTTCGCTCTGAGTCTCCTGAGCGTAAGTAGAACAGATGCCCAACGCTGCAAATGCCATGAAGCAGAGACATACGCGCTGTGCTTTGCTCATAATGTGATTATATCTTGTATTTTTCATTTTCTTTGCTATTTGTTATAGACATCTTGTGCTTATTCCTTGGCCTTGAGAATAATCCTGTCGATACAGAATTCGTTGGTAAATCCCTTACGACGATCGGCGGCAGATACGTTAGACAATATCTCCAATATAGGATATGAATTACGAACATTTCTGTACGCCACAGGGAATTCGAAGTCTTCATATAACAGGATAGTTTTTACCTTATCGTTCTCATAGCCAAGATCCTTCTTTAACTGGAACTTTTTCTGGTTTGCATAGCCATAACCCTTTGACGCAGCAGTGGTCTTGGTATCTGTGTCCCAATAGTACAGTGTGAAGGTGAGCTTGTTCTGTACTTGCTTCTTGGGAATCTCCGGAGTCTCTGTGCTGAGGTTGTACCATGTGGGAACCATTACAACATATATGTCATACTTGGTTGCCATGATTTCAGCCTGACCGTACTTGCTTCCGTTCAACACGAATGTAATTTCGTTCTTAGCGCTCTCACTGCTGTTCTTGACGTGAAGATACCTCTGTTCGCTACATCTTCCGTACTCGTCTATCCATTCTGCAGCAACGTTGTTGTTCATTTCCTTGTCATACAGAGAGGTAGAAGTATTCACGTTCTTGTAGATATTCCAGGGACTGGCCTCAATATCAATATCCCTCATGAAGTAATCTTCACTGAAATTCCACTTGTCGGTGATAATAGCATAACCATTGCTCATTTCCTTGATTTCCACAAGACCGTCCTGGAACAGGCTGGCCATTTCCCACACCTTCTGCTTCACACCATCAACTTCCTGGTATACGTCGCGGATGGTATCGCCAGTGGTTGTCAGCAGGTACTTACAGTTCATGTAGTTCTCTACGAACTGCTTTGCTGTCCACACCACACCACCGTTACCCTTCTGGGTACGGGCATTGAAAACCAGAGGATAGATCATATCCATCTCGATGTTTACAGTCTGTAAAGAGTCCACGGTACCATATCCCTTACCATTGGGGAAAGCAGGCTTTGCCTTATCCAGAGTAAGGAGATAGGTTGCTTCGGGAGCACTATTCAGTTTGTTCATCTTGGGATATGCATCCGCATATGTGTAATACTTTGACAATCTTTCAGAGGCTTCCTTCCATGCCTTGTCGGTGGGGATAATCATCACAAAGGCAGAGTCCTCTTGCTGGATCTGAGCATTAAACATCTTCACATTGGTCATCCACTCGTCGTTGGCATCGTTTGTGGTAGGATTATACGATGAACGGTAAAACATAAGATTGTCCTCACGTTCGTCCCTTTCCACATAAGTAGGATTGCCGTTAGCATCTGGCAAGCCTTCGATACTGTTGCCTGGATTGAAAATCACGGTATCTCTCTTCACGAGATAATCCCTGAAAGTCTTAACCCTACCGCTGTACTTGATGAATTCATACAGATTAAAGAAGTATTCATGCTCCTTCTCGATAACATGCAGCAGACCGTTTGTCGCACCGATGTTTGCCTCTATTATCTTTGAGTCCTGTATCTTGCATTCATTATAGTACAAGGTAGCAAACTTGTTGTTTATCATTCGGATGGTTTCAGACTCGGGAGTTGTCTTGCTCATAGACTTACGGTAAAGAGCAATGTGGTTGCTGACAAACTGCTGCTGCAGGTTGTAAGGCTCGTTCTGGGCCATGGCTTCGTACCTTGCCCACTCCTCTGGTGTCAAAGCATCATTTACAGGCGCAAACACGGTCATGGAAGAATTGCCAGACAAAATGTCCTTAAAGGTGTAATAAACCGTGTCTGTTCCGTTCATTGTGTAAGCGGGGTGCCTTTCGTCCCTAAAGAATTTTGCCTTGCTGACAATCGAGCGGAAAGAACTCAGTTCATCCTTCTCCTCCATCAGTTCCCACAAAGTCTTGGTTGCAGCATTTGATTCATTGGAACCATAATGCTCATCCCACGTGTCGGTGCATGAGGGGACTGCCAATAAGGCAGTTCCCATAAATAATACACCGATAAAATTGCTTATTCCTTTTTTCATACTATATAATATGAATAGTGAATTGTTAGTTTGTATTAGATTAATTCGTGAATTATGTCAGACAATCCTGTTTACCAGATATCCTCAGGAACCAATGGGTTGTCATAAACAGTCTTATTGCAGAACTCAAGATAATCCAAATAGAACTCGGTTCCAGGATTTGAAAGCACAGACTTGAACTGGATGTAGTACGTCTGGTTTGCAAGCATATATTCTCTCAGAAGAATTCGGCGCAAAGCATCGGGCTTTCTGCGCATGTGCCATTCTGACAATACAGCGCTGCTGGACTTTGTCCATTCCCAATAGCTGTTGGGGGCCTTCATGTATCCGTTGTTACGGAGTATCTTGTCGTTGTCGGCATTAAGCAAGTCATCATCCTCGACATCGTCCAGCCATCCGACAGTACCTGTTTCACCTACGCCATGAGAACCAAAGACGTTGTACCACTTCTGGCCACCCATACGCAAGTCAACAGGAATACCTGCAGCCTGCAAACGATCCTTGTCAGTACCCCAGTAAACCTGGCACATACCACGCTGGCTGTTTGCAGAAACACCCATACGCAATTCATACACACCATCCTGGGGAACAGGAGGCAATTTAAGTGTTACCTCATAGTTACCTACGATGTTCAACTCATCGCCCTGATAGTTCTTCCAGCATGTGCTACCGTCATTGGATACACGACCGGTCAGATAATAGAAACGTGTTGACTTGCCTATCTCGCAATCCTCCAGATACTGATACTTATCAGAAGTAGGAATACCTACACACATCTTTGTAAGGTCGGAAGTGCTTTCGTTGGCTCTAATGTCGTTGGACATCAGTTCCTTAAGCATTGTAGTTACATCAATACGTATACGCTCGTTTGCCATGTTGGCGGCAACATCATCGTTGTAATACAGGCTACCGTTGATGGTATAGATGTATGCATTAATGATTTCCTGGCTTTCAAGAATCTCTACACCTTTCTTGTCATCGTCGCACTCTTTCTCGTTATATGTTTCCTTTCGTCCATTGCGTAGCTTTGGGAAACGGTTGATGAAGACAACATCCTTTCTTCCATCTCCTCCAGAAACCACTGGAGGCTCGAAAGTCTTTAAAAGACGTCTCTTGCCCATTGTGGTATAGTAATCAAAGACAGAAGTACGCTTTGTCTGGTTTGCTACGCTGTAATACAGCTCATTGTAGTGGATCACCAGTTTGTTGCGCTCAATCTTGGCAGGAATAATATGGTAGGTTACAAACTGATTCAGTGCGTTATTCTCATTTTCATAGTCTGTTCCTGTTGAGGCACCAGACAAGTGCAATACATTGCCCTTAACATAGTTTGCCACAGCCTCGACAACCTGGCTGGGTTCCAAGTCATAAAGGTTCTCCAGTTCTGGAACATTCTGCATCCACCAATCATCACTTTCCACGAACATAGTATATCCATAAAGGCGACGCTCTGGAATGTATCCAGGACTGCCACTGAATGTCGGGTGCTTGTCCAAGTCCTTGAGATCACCCACCATTCTCTTTCTGTAGTACTCGTCGTCCTCAACCTTGGAAAGCTCGGGCAACAAGCCACAGGCTTGCAACAAGGCAGAAAAGACATAACGGCCAGGAATCCTGTCCTCCACAGTCTTCGTAAAGACATCTACTGCAGTTTCATCGCTTGGAGCAATAACATCATAAACCTGGTGAATATAACCATTGATAGTATAGATGTCGCAGTTAGTATTTGAGACATTACATCCCGCAATGGCATAATCAGATGTCTCGCTATCATTAACTCTTGTTACCAGCAACTTACGGTTCTTCATGTTGGCCAAGGTCAAGTTTGAACCCTGTCCATTGCTGAAAGATGCCGCCAAACTTAAGTCGGTTGTCTGATAGGCTACACCGTCATCGCCATTGTCGATAAGGCTGTTGTAGACAATATTATTTCTTATCTTGGCCAACAATTCGGGATCCTGAAACTCAGGTGCGTCCCACGATGCCACACTGATAGTCCCCTGCTCTACCAAAGTTTGCAGATATCTGGCTATAGCGTCGTTGGTTGGAGCAAAGCAGGTATAATTACCTCTGGCCGACAGAAGCTGGCTAACCGTTGACCCAGAGTAATCACTGATATGCACGATATCAAGCAGTTGGCAATACGAACTGTAGGAGTCCGGATGACTTTGGAGATAACTGAGCACCGTATTACCAGTAAAGGTGTATCTGGAAGATGTATCTATCTCCTCTGTACAACTATGTGTTACAAGTGCGCCTATGGCCATTACACATAGAAGAATTGTTCTATAAAACTTAGATATGATATTCATTTTTAATCCTCCTTAATTATCTGTCATATTTGGACTTGTTCCAAACAGGATTTTGTGTTAGAGTTGAGCCGTTGGCACGATAAGCCTTACATTCCATATAGTATATCGGGCAGTATAATCCCCAAAGATTGTCGCAACGAGACATTATTGTCTTGTAACCCTCAATTCCGGTCATATACTTCTCAAACATAGATGTCATACCATCTTTGGAATCATCTGTCGCGCTCTTTCTCTCGGCATAACGAACAAGGTCGAACCAACGCTTACCTTCTCCCACGAACTCGATCTTACGAGTATTCATCACGTGGTTGAAATAAGTTTCGCCATTATCGTTATTATTGTCGATATCATAGTCCATCTTGGCATCCAAGTTGCGCTCAACACCGATAGTGCTCTCGAAGTCAACCCACCAACGGCGGTTCAGCATACGAATGATTCTGCGGCATACCTTACGGTTGGTACCAACATCCTTTCCCAAAATCATCAGGCAGGCTCTTGCTTCTGCATTGTTCAGGAGAACGTCACTTAAACGGTAAACAATCCAATTGTTGTAGTCCTCGCTTTCGCCTTCCATTTCAATCTTAGGATTGGCAGTACCCTTTGTAGAAGGATCGAAAACAGGAGTTGCGTTCATCCATTTCAGGCAATATGCATCGCCTGTACCGGATTCGCCAACCTCGTCCCACGCGCTGAACCAATAACGCATATCCTTCAAGGTAGGAGCCAAAGTGGATACCAGGTGTGTTTTTGCAAAAGTACCCCACATGCTATTGACGGTACCATTAGAACGGCCGTCCGAGCTATTGAATTGAAGTTCAAAAATGCTCTCATAGCTGTTGCCTTGACCAAAGATCTTCCTGTATGCAACCAGGTCAACTTCACCGAACTTCGCACGGTCAATATTGTTCTTGTACATGAAGTCAAGACTTTCACCTTCAAATATAGAATCGTTTGTCCAGGTAATGAAGTCGTTTCTTGAGAAAGATACACCCTGAAGCTTCTCCTCCTCCTCGAACTGCTCCTTCAGTTTCCTGATGGACATTTCGCTGTTGTAAATACACATCTGGTAGTCATTTATGGCTTCGTTCTGCATGCCACGTCCCTGACGCAGGCTTGCACGCCACAGGTACATGTCTGACAAAAGAGCGTAGATGGCAGCGTTAGTAATCATGCCCCGAGTCTCCTCGTTTTTGACAAAACGGTTACGGGCCTTACCGGCTACCTTCTCCACGTCTATAATCAGGCTATCCATAACGTCCAGCACAGGAAGCTGTGGGAAGTACTCGATTTCGCTGTCGCTGCTCACGACCTTAGTGGTATAAGGAATGCTCTTGAACGCACGCACCAGATAGAAATAACTCAGTGCACGCATTGTAACCATTTCAGCCTTCATCTGATTCCACTCGGTGGCAGTAAACTGCTTGTCCTTCTCAAGGATTTCCTCGCCATGCTGAAGCACCTTGTTGCAGTATCCGATTGTAGAATACATTCCGCTCCAGTCATAGTATGCCCAGGTGGTATCTATGTTGGCGTAAATGATGTTCTTGAAGTTTTCACGATTGCCCTGACTACCCGTAACAAGGGTGGGTTGCTTGTAGATATCGCTTCTCAAGTCGCCCCAGATTATCATTTTTTCTACCTGTGAGGCCATATTCTTGTATGCAGCATACCTGACACCTTCCAGGTCGTTTTTATCTTCCCAGAAGTTTTCCTCCACAATCTGAGTCTGTGGATAAACGGTCAACCAGTCGTCGCATGATGTCGTGGCAAGTGACACCATGGCCAACAGTGACGCAATCTTAAATATATTCTTTTTCATGAATGCACTATATTAAAAACCAAGGTTTATACTACATGTAAATGACTTGTTTCTTGGAGTCTTTGCACGGTCAATGGCTGGATCGTAACCTACAGGGCTGATTTCGGGATCAATACCTGTGTACTTGCTCCAGCAGAAGAGGTTATTGATTGAAGCAGAGAAATCCAAGGTGCGGACGCCACACTTCTTGAGCCATTCGTACTTCTTGGGATCCAAAGTGTAACGTAACTGAATGTACTGTACACGCAGGAAGTCACCACTCTCAACGTAGCGGTCACTCAGCAATGAGTTGTAACTACGAGCACCAGTACCGTATGTATTGATGGCACGGGGAATCTCTGTAATGTCGCCATTCTTTCTCCAACGCCATGTTGTAGCATAAGACTGGTTGTTGTTGTTCTGCATGCTCTCATACTCCATACGGGCAAAGTTCACAACCTGGCTGCCGACACGGAAATTAAGACCGATATTCAGACTCAGCTTGTCATAGAAGAATGTCAAGCCGCCACCGCCATAGAAGCTGGGGTTGGAGTTACCGAGATAGACAACGTCGTAACGGTCAATCTGGCCATCATGGTTAATGTCCTCGTAAATAACGTCACCACCGTTGAACTCGTATCTGCTTGCACCCTCGTTAGTGTAGCAATAGTACATCTTCAGAGGATTACCCTTAGCATCGGTCAGCTTGTTGCCATTCTGGTCATATGCGATAGGACATGTGAAGTCTTCCTTACGGCGCTCTGCGGCAGCAGCCGTGTTAATGGGATTACCCTTGATGTCATAACCAGTAGCAGTGTGTGCATACTGCTGGAATTCGGCATAATTGTCTGCAGTACATACCTTGCCGTCCTTCACGATTGTCTCGTTGTAGCCATAATTGCTCCAGCTATCCAGTGTGTAGCCGTTATGGTCATAATCGTAACGATAAACACCCTTATACTTGAGGCCATAGATAGAACCCAGAGCATTACCTACCTGAACACGACGTGTATATTGCAGGTTGCCTGGCTGCCAGTTCTCAGAACCGTTAACAGATTCGAGATAGAGGCTGTTCAGCTCCTCAATCTCATTGAAGTTCTGAGAGAAGTTCACACGAGCCTTCATGCTGAACTTGCCCACCTTTGCGAACTTGCCGGTATTGACATAAAGTTCCCAACCCTTGTTGTACATTACACCACCGTTCATGTTGGCAATTGATGAGAAGCCGTTAGCCGAAGGAATACGGATATTGCCGATAAGAAGGTCCTCGGTTCTCTTTCCATAGATTTCGGCAGCAACGGTAATCATGTCGTCAAACAGTCCCAGATCGAAACCCATATTCCAGATAGAGCTCTTCTCCCAACGGATGTTCTGCAGGGACAGGTTCTCGGGAATGATGACATTGTGGCCAAGGTACATGCCGTTTGATGCGTATCTGTTGTACTGGTTGTTTGAACCAATAGAACTGTTACCGTAGATACCGTATGAGGGACGGAACGAAAGCATTGAAAGCCACTTGTCGGACCAATCCATCCACTTCTCGTCGGAGATGTTCCAACGTGCAGCGAAATATGGGAAGGTACCGTACTTGTTGCCTGCACCGAAGTTGGTGCTACCGTCTATACGAACGCTGGCGTCCAGATTATACTTTCCGTCGTAAGAATAGTGTGCCTGGAAATAGTAGCTCTGGCCACGCCAAGAACTGTTGCCGGCTCCGGTGGGATTGATAATCATACCGTTGGAAGTGGGATCAGTAACTCCGTCGGGAACGTTCCATACGGCTCTGTTCTGATTTGAAGAATTACCGGTATGCATCTCGAAACGTGCCAAAGCGCTAAGGTTGTGCTTGGTGTTCTTAAAGGCACTATACAGGCGCAAGTCGTGACGTGTAGAGAACTGAAGTGACTTGTTATCACTGCTGGTCAACACATTACGGCCATTGTTGAATCCGCCCTTGCCATTGTCGCCACCATAAATCCACTGCATATCAATCAATCCTGCAGGAGTGAAGGACTCAGATGAACTGTTGTTGATATTCAACTGTACGTCGCCCACATAGTTCAAACGCCACTGGTCGCTCTCCTTGCCAAGAAGCTTATACTCGATGCTGAACTGGGGAGTCAGTGTGTATTCTTCCTGAGTATTGTTCTTCAGGTTTGCATAGGCCACGGGGTTACCGTTTGAGAACATGTCACGGAGTTCGTATGATGTATGGAAACCGTCGTTGGCAATACCGCCACTGTAATCACTATTGGCAGCCAGAGGCAACATGGTGAAATAGGTACCGGTAGGATTGCCGTAAACGTCATATCCGTAAACAGTCATGTTGGGCATTGCCTTGTATGCCTTGCCGTTAGCCTCGTTAGCCACAGAGTTGTTGTGACGGGTAGTCACAGACATGTTGATATTGGAACTGAACTTGATTCGGTCGCTGACCCAATAGTCCAATGCTGTAGAAGTGCTGAATCGGCCGAAGTCCTGGTTGATGATGGTACCATCGTCCATGTTGTAACCAGCACCGATACGGAATGTAGCCTTCTCACCACCACCAGTCAATGTCAGGTAGAAGTTGTGGTTCATGCCGAAACGGCTTACCTCGTCCACCCAATCCGTATTCTTGTTGTAGTTATGGAAGATACTACCATATGTATTATTATAGTCCAGCTCCAGAATGCTCTTGGATGTATTGGTGGGGTTGTAGTATGACTCCTTCATGTACATGGTGTACTCGTCGCCATTGAGCATCCTGTAGCCCTCAGGCTGCCATGTGCCGGAGAACTTGTAGCTGAAGCCTACGGCAGTCTTGCCACGCTTACCACGTTTCAGCTTAATCTCGATAACACCATTTGAACCTTTGGCACCCCACTTGGCTGCAGCACCGTCCTTGAGCACGGTGATGCTCTCGATGTCCTCGGGGTTCACACACAGAAGTGCAGAGAACTGCTCCTCGTTGTCCATATTGGCATAGTCCACGTCGCCCTTTGCCTCTTCGGGAAGTTCAAAGATGTGGTCATTTACGACAATCAGGGGCTGTGCATTACCGTTCAGGGTACTGGTACCACGCAGACGCATGGTTGTACCGGCACCGGCATTACCTGAGTTGGCCACGATGTCAAGACCGGCGATCTGACCCTGCAGGGCCTCGTCTACTGAGGTAAATGAAAGACCGTCAAGATCTGCCATATCGAACTTCTGCACGGCACCAGAGAACTCACGTGCGGGAATGTCAAGACCTGTGGTAGGAGCCATCTTCTTTTCCGTGATGACAACGTCCTTCATGGTCGTAGCGTTGTCCTGCAACATAATCTTGAATACGGTCTTGCCTGCAGTTGGAATAGTCTGTGTCTTGTAACCTATGTAGGAAATGACCAGATTGCTCTTGTCGTCCTTCAGCGTCATGGTAAAATTACCATTGAAGTCGGTTACAGTCGCATTCAGGATACGGTTGTTCTTGTCAACCTCCTTAACGTTCGCACCGATGATGACGTCAATCTCGTCAGCAACAGTACCGGAGATGCGTCGTTGTGCATTGGCTGGAAGGGCCATAATGAGCACGGCCCACAGCATAAATAACTTTATTATATTATTCATGGTTGTTGTGTTTTATCGTATTTCAAACTGCTTGATGAATCTGCGTGCCGCCAATACATCTTCAAAATTACCATGTTTGCCATTCTCCAAAGCAGTAAAGTTCAGCACGCCGTCAATCAGGTGGATAACAGCATAGCTGGAACCATCCAGTTTGATACCGCTCAGGTTGCCCTGGGTGTTTATGCTCTTCTTTACCTCTGCACTAAGTTCACGGTCACATGTCATTACATTTCTGACATCCACATTGTTCCAGAGGGGAATGGTGGTGTTCCAGTCTTCAACCTGAGCCCCAGCTGCAGCATTGTCATAGCTACCAACACTGAGCATGTCATTTGCACGCTTTACCTTATGCTTCACAAACATACCGGTTTTACGGTTGAAAGAGCTTGAGGTAATTTCGGTTTCATCAATGCTGGACTTATCAGCGAAGAGGGACTTATCCACGAAATGACAACGGATAAAGTTGGTCAGGTAGATAATCTTAGCCTGGATATTGACACTATCCTCATGTGTGGTAAGGCTACCGAGGCCCAATTCAAGATTAGTATCGTTATCGGGATCGTCGTCCATCAGGCGGAAGTCGTTTTCAATTGTTTCCCATGTGGGCAAGCCATTGGCAACTGCCTCTGTTATAGCATCGTTGCTGGGTGCATATACAGTATAGTTGTAGTTATTGAAGAACTGAACCTTCTTGTCTACAGTTTTCTCGTCCAGGAATGTCTTATACAGATTCAGGGCTCTCTGCCTTGCCTTTGCTTCCTTAGGAATATCTGTGTTGTACTCCTTTTCGTCCACGAGACCTGACTTCAATACAAGGTTTTCATCAAACTCGTTACACAGACGGAAGAACTCATAATAAGGATTGGTATCGGCTGTCTGGTCCTGGTAATCTGCAGAAGCACCTTCAGAACCTCTCTCTATGTTTGACAATACGCTGAATACGCTTCGTGAAGCAGGAATCAGGGGAGCATCCATAGTGAAGGTGTAACCGTTCTTGAACTCTGTGTTTTCGTTCAAGTTCACATTACAATATATAATACCGGGATTTGTGGCTGTCAGACCGGCCTTCCAGTTCTCAACCTGGAAACCGCCCTGTGCCCTGACAACTCTGCCGTTCTCGCGCTCTACCCTGATACCCATACCGTTCTTAGCGACATAATATTCGTCAGCATCGCTATTGATGGTATTGGCAGAACCAGAATGCACAATTGTACTGCCTTCCAGAATCTGACGAAGACGATCGATAAAGTCGGTCTGGTTCAGTGTAGAAGCAAGGTTGGAATTACCAATTTGACCAGTAGCTACATCGTAACTGTAGTTGATGTTTTCGTTGCGGTCGGTAGAAATGGGGAATGCATTGGCATTGTCCTTCTTTACATACTTAAACTTGAGCATTCGGGGATACAGGCTGGAGAAAGACATGGGGTCATAGTAATAGCCCAAGGCTTCGTCAGAAGGCATGAAGAAGCTGAAGCGGCTCTGCATGGCCTTAAGATAAGCATAGTAGTGCAGGTTCATACCCGTTGTCTTCTGGTCACTATAGATTGCCCAGTACATAATCTTATTGGTAGAACGGAGGAATGCGGGGGTTGCAACGCAATTGAAATCCGAAGGAATCTTGACATTGTCCATCACGTAAACTACACCGTTACATGCGAGCAATGTAGACTCAATGCTATTGATATCTTCGGGAGTATAGAGCTGCTCCAAGGTAACTTCCTCACGCAAAGTCTGCATCTTGCTTGGTACAGAGTTAACGAAGCTCTCCTGCATACAATGGTTGATAATCTGAGAGATCTTGTCCAGAGGTATCTGGTCGATATCCTGATAAAGAGCCTCCAGATTATTAAGATCGTAGCTCAACAGAGGTTCCTTGGTATACTCCTCAATAAGAGTCTTACCACCTCCATGAGTAAAGAACTCCAGCATCTGCTTGTCATTGGGGATAAACATGGCACCCATATCCTCCTCAGGAGAACCAGCTGTAGCGGGATAATATCCGTTCCATCCCGGATCGAACTTCAGGAGGGCAGTACCAGTACCGCCAAATATCTCGCCGCGCTCGTTTCTGTCCAACTTGCCGCCACCGTAAGATCTGCTGGAATAGTAGCGCTTGTTGTACAGAGTGTCTGTATCCTTGAACTTATCGGGGTTCAGGCGGGCAAACAGCAAGGCCTCGGTAGTATTCTGCAGAGGCACAGAGAAACGATCCAGCATGTGGCTGAAGATATTGGTCTTGCCGCTTGTACGGATAGCCTCTGCCATGTTTGACAGTGGAACGAGAGGACGGTGTGTCTTGTTGAGATAGCCGTTCTGGCACACAATGTCGGCACTATCCAGACGATGATTGTTAATGTGTATGTCGCTTGTTACACGTTCCTGACCGGTTATGACTTTGAAATCATTGTCGGTAATGAGCTTCTTGGCCATGAACTCGTTGGTGAACTGCAGCATCATAGAACGGGAATTGTCCTGAACCAGATAGATGGAATCGTACTTGAGCAAACCGCCGTTACGAATTCGGCTCCACTGGTCGGCCTCCACCAATTTGGCATTATCCTCAGAAGTCTGTCTGTCGGCAGTCCAATAGCTCTTGGGCAAGTCCGTTACAGCAATCTTGGTAATGGAGTCCACAATCTCCACGTCGGTCTGACGACGCAGGAATGCACCACGAGTCGGGTTGGAACCAGAACTGCTGGAGAGGTTCTCCATCACGATAGCATTGTTGAGCATGCTTGTGTGAAGCAGAAGCTTCTTCTGGTTCTTTGAGAGCTTGTCATAGCTGGTGGCAGTGCTCCAGGGATTTGTTTTTGGCAAATTGCCGTTGGCAACGAAAAATTCATTCCATGCCTGATCGTCAGCGACGAAGACTGTCTTTGAACCTGTACGGCTCAGGATTTCCTTCAAAGATGCATTCTCGTCACCTTGAACGTTCACATCGGGGTCCTCCAACAACCTAAGGTAGTTCTTGTAGTTGCCGTTGCTTTCAAGAGTCTCGTAGATGCTGGTGTTGAGCCACGTTGGTTTCTCTTCGTCCAAGTAGTACTCATCCTGGCATGACGAGAAACTTCCGCCGAGGGCCAGCAAACATGTGGCAAAGGCCAGGTGCCTGCTGCATTTGCTTAAACGGTTTCTCATACGCATAGTTTTGTTTTGTTTGGTTAGATTAATATTTTTTTTCGCTTATTTCACGTTTTTGACTTCAAGTCCAAATAGGGAGCACAATGACTTCTGTGCATAGTATACCCCTTTGTTTGCACGCATTTTTAAGGTATGCGAAAGCAAATTTAAGATTTTTTTTTCAAAAATGACAACATAACGAAGACTTCTTACCGCTTTTTTTGCGGCTTTTTGCAAAATAATGTGAAAACCAGACTGCCGTTCGTTAAAAAACACGGACCGTGCAACATGTGTACTATATACACTTATCCAAAAGCGAGCCGACTTGAAGATAAAGTTTGGCAAAGCGGGGCAGCCACACATGCAAAACCACACAAACCAAATAATTCTTCGACACGGAAATGCATGCTGTACCTGCCTTTATCGGCAGAAGTCCATAAGCATTCAAATCTGGTAAAGGGCAAAGCGAACAAGCAAATGGGGCATGTAATATTTTTTCAATCGCAAAACCCACAAGAACCGACCATAGGGGCAAGCAAAAGGAAATCGCAGTCCGAGTAAAGTCACAAAGGAGAACGCAACACCGCACACCACAAAAAAGACAAACACCCTAACCCGAACACAAAGCGCTGAATACCAGTGTATTCCAAAAGACAACAACATATAGACAACTGCCCTACGCAAGAAGAAGGCACATCAATATACTTGCCGTCACGAGCAGGACTCACGACAATAGAGAAAACCCTTCCCGAGAACAAAGGCCTGACCTCCCTAGGACCGAGGCGAAAGTTCCCGGTACTTTCGGGCCGGTCCTCGGGAGAACCAGAACCAGGCCTCCGCAGCACAAGGAAAGGCATCAACGAAAACCCATGTCAATGTAATGAATTTTTCAATAATATTACAGCAAAGGGCATAAATACAAAAAACGGCAGAACAACACATATTCTACCGCATTCATAACAACAAAAATAGAGGCAAAAAAATATAAGGCGGGGACAAAAGCGGGAACAGCACTATCGTAAATGCTGCTCTATGTACCGCTCTATACCTGCCCTATCGTCCGGGTGAAACCAGGCAACACTTGCATCGTGCTTAAACCAGGTCATCTGTTTCTTAGCATATACACGCGTGTTCTTCTTAATGCGCTCTACCGCCATAGGCAGCTCCCATGTACCGTCTAATACATTGAACATTTCCTTATACCCTACGGTATTAAGAGCATTCTTGTCGCGGTGCGGCAGAAGCGTCATAGCCTCGTGCAACAGGCCGGAAGCAACCATATCGTCCACCCTGGAGTTAATGCGCTGGAACAATTCTTCGCGAGGACGTTCCAGTCCTATCTTTAGAATTCTAAAAGGCCGTTGCGCCGTGCCGTTCTGCCCGGAAGAGTTTCTAAGCGTATTCCGCGTCAGGAAACTGGAATAGGGCTTGCCCGACGTGTAGTACACCTCCAGTGCATGCACCACCCGCTTGGCATTCTTCTTGTCTACATAATCATAATGCTGCGGATCCACCAGGCGCAACTCCGCCAAAAGAGCATCCAGGCCTTCATTGGCGAGCCTCTCTGCCAAAGTACGCCGGACCTCATCGTCTATAGTCGGGATATCGTCTATGCCGTTACACACAGCATCTATATACATCATGCTGCCTCCCGACATCAGTAAAGTGTCGTGCTTTTCAAAAAGAGTGGAAGTCAGCTGCAACACCTCCTGTTCATAACGAGCAGCACAGTAATAGTCGTCCAAGCCCAGTTCTCCAACGAAATAATGCTTCACCCTTTGAAGTTCTGACTCCGTAGGTGCAGCCGTGCCGATTTTCATGTCGCGATATATCTGGCGCGAATCGCAATTAAGGACAGGGCACTGCAACTTCTCGGCAAGACAAAGCGTAAGTTCCGTCTTGCCCACAGCAGTAGGCCCCAATACGACAATCAGCAACGGTGTCATTATTTTATACAGATAGCCTTGCGGCAGGCATATTCATATCTGCCTACATCTCGTTAACCTCAAATCCCTCCATATCCAATTCATCCTCCATGAACAGACCTGTATCGTCCGCATCGGAAACCTCCGTCTCATCATTGGAGGGAACCGTCTGGGGAACTATTGGAACAACCGGTTCTTCACTAAAGTGCTCGAACTGACAGGGAGGAACGCCCTTGCGGCGGCTGACATACGCTTTATCTGCCTTTTCACCGAATATAGACTCTACCATTTCAAGCAAAAGGGTCTTCTTGGAGGCACCATCATACAAATAAGCCATGTGCTGACCTTCTTCCTCGATGAATTCGTCCAAAATGGTACTTTCCATCAAGTAGATATCCTCGTCCATGCCTATCGAAGCTGTGTCGCGCAGATAAACCTTCTCCTTGACCTTCCAAGCCTCATCACAAACAAGGAAAACATGGTTGTCATCCTCCACATAGCCACAAGATTCCTGTATCAGAGCATGAAGTTCATGAAAAGTAGCCGAGGAGGGCGATATGATTTCCATAACGAAGTTCTCAACCTCCTCACTAAACAGAAGAAAACGGTATGTCATGATATTTAACGTATGAAACCTCGCTTACTTGTTCTGATGAAATCCAGAATGTACTTTATCTCTGGAGATTCCGGCACCTCTTCCTCTACTCTGGCAAGCAAATCCTTCAGAAGACCAGTACCCTGCAGAATAATCTGATATGTCCTGTGGATATTGTCTATTATATCACGCTCAAAGCCACGTCTGCGCAGACCTACGGTATTCAAGCCACAATATGCTGCAGGGTCACGAGCAATCATGGAGAAGGGAAGAACGTCCTGAGCGCTTCGTGTGCCGCCACCTACCATGCAATAACTGCCAATTCGGCAGAACTGATGTACAAGAACGTTTGCCGACAGAATAGCACGGTCGTCTACAACAACCTCACCTGCCAACTTGGTACCATTGCCAATGATACATTCACTGCCTACAATATCGTCATGAGCGATGTGAACACTCTCCATAAAGAGATTGCTATCCCCTACTACAGTCTTGTTCTTGGCTGCAGTACCACGATTGACAGTAACGTTCTCGCGGAATGTGTTATTGTTGCCAATCTCCACAGTGGTTTCCTCGCCACGGAACTTAAGATCCTGAGGAACGGCACTGATAACCGCACCAGGGAAGAATTTGTTGCCGTTGCCAATACGTGCACCGTAAAGTACGGTAACACTGTTCATCAGGACATTGTTATCGCCTATTACTACGTTCTTGTCTATGTAGCAGAAGGGGCCTATCTCACAGTTTTCACCGATCTGGGCTTCGGGATGTATGAATGCTAATGGACTAATCATATGTTTATAAGTTTATAAGTTCTTAATTAATCTTGCAAATTTGTTGTTCACTGTATGTCCAGGCTTGACCGCAACGATATGGCCCTTTATGGGTCTGCCCACAAGAGCAACATCACCGATTACGTCCAGGAGCTTGTGTCGGGCAGGCTCATTTTCCCATACAAGAGGCTTGTGCTGGATATATCCCAGCTCTGTAGCATCGTGCCACTCGGCATGAGTCAGTTTGCAGAGCTTGTCCATATTCTCCTGAGTAGTCTGCCTTTCGTAGATAACAATGGCATTATCCAGATCACCGCCCTTTATAAGACCGAGAGAGAGAAGAGGCTCTATCTCACGAACAAAGACAAAAGTACGTGCCGCACTGATTTCTTTCTCGAAACAGGCAAGTTCACGCAAAGTAGCCGTCTGGATAGGCATCATCTTGGAATTGAAATCAATTGTCACCGAAACTGCAAAATCGTCCGCTGGCAGCAACATGATATGAGAACCCGTGCTTTCATCCTTAAACTCTATCGGTTCGGTAACCGTAAGCCAGTTCTTTTCGGATTCCTGCTCAACAATCCCTACTTCGTGGATCTTTTCCACATAGAGCGAAGCACTGCCGTCCAAAATAGGAAATTCCGGACCATCGACCTGTACCAGCACATTATCTATACCGAAGGCATACATAGCGCCGAACGCATGCTCCACAGTACTGCATCGCGCCTCGCCGACTCCAAGAACAGTGCCTCTGGTCGTTTCTACCACGTTCTCAGCAACAGCATCAATAACAGGAGCTCCCTCCAGGTCCACACGCTGTATCTTGTAGCCATGGTTCTCTGGAGCGGGACAGAACGTTACCGTAAGATCCAAACCTGTGTGCAGTCCCTTGCCACGAAGGGAAAAGGACGCTGCCAATGTACGTTGTTTCATATACCTATATTATAATATGAATTAAGTCTTGTTATTCTGATTGCCCTTTGTCCTGCAGAAGCGCCTTCAACTCCTCTATTTCCTTCTTCATACGATTCATTGAAGTCCACATCTCAGGAAGCTGCTTGACTATAGCCTGGGCCTTCCACCACTGGCGAGGCTCGATGGCAGGAGTTCCCATGAGCTGCTGCCCCGGTTTCTTCACGTTGTTGGGGATACCAGATTGAGCACCGGCATGTGTCCTGTCGGCAATAGTGGCATGGCCTGCCACTCCAACCTGTCCGCCAAGCATGCACCATTCACCAATCTTGGTAGAACCGGCAACACCAACCTGGGCCGACATAACGGTATGGCTGCCTACCTCGCAATTGTGTCCAATCTGCACCAGATTATCTATCTTGGTACCCTTGCGGATAACGGTCTCGCCCATGACAGCACGGTCTATGCACGAGTTTGCACCAATCTCGACATCATCCTCCAGCACAGCAATGCCAATCTGGGCAATCTTCTTGTAACCTTCCGCCGTAGGTTCAAAGCCGAAACCATCTGCGCCAATTACACAACCGGCATGCAGTATGCACCTTTCGCCCACCTTGCAATCGTGATACACCACACTGTTAGGATACATCTCCGTATTCTTGCCAATTATGGCCTTTGCCCCAACCGTGGCATGAGGATGCAGTATGCAGCCATCGCCGACAACAGCTTTTGGGCCGACAGCAACAAAAGGCCCAAGATATACATCCTTGCCGATGGTAGCCGTAGGGTCTATGAAGGCCGTAGGGTCTATGCCTTTTGGCTTGGGTTTCATACTATCGTAAATATTGATAAGGTTAGCAACCGCCTCGCGTGCATTTGAAACCTTGATCAATGTTGCCTTGATATCCTGCTTTGGCTCAAAAGAGTCGTTGACAAGAACAATACTGCTTTCCGTAGTGTAGATATAGTGCTCATACTTGTCATTTGCCAGGAAACTTATGCATCCGGGACGTCCTTCCTCTATCTTGGCAAAGTCCGAAACAGCAGCCTCGGGGTCACCTACAACGGTTCCTCCTACAAGTCCGGCTATCATTTGTGCGCTGAATTCCATGTGTATTTTTTTAGGGGAGTTAGGTATCTTAAGGTCTATTCATTAGATTCAGATGCCACGGCTATCCAGTTCCAAAGCCATCTCCTGCTGTACGGCCTTGGCTGCCGAAGCCGCCGCGGCGGCAAAGTTCTCTGTGTTGTCGGCATAGATTATGGCACGCGAACTATTTACAAGCAGGCAGCACTCCTGCGTCATGCCATATTTGCAAACCTCACTCAGCGAGCCGCCCTGGGCACCTACACCAGGAACAAGGAGGAAATGATCAGGAACAATCTTGCGGATTTCCTCAAATGCCTGGCCCTGAGTGGCACCAACCACATACATCATCTGCTCGTTGCTTGCCCACTCCTGACTCTTGCGCAGAACCTTTTGGAAAAGTTTCTCGCCCTCAGCACTCTCCGTAAGCTGGAAGTCATGACTACCCTTATTGCTGGTCAGCGCAAGGAGGATTACCCACTTGCCGTCGTAGCCCAGGAAAGGGGTCACGCTATCCTCGCCCATATAGGGAGCAACGGTAACGGAATCCAAATTATATTCCTCAAAGAATGTACGTGCGTACATGGCAGAAGTGTTTCCGATATCACCGCGCTTGGCATCGGCAATGATAAACTGGTCAGGATAGTTCTCCTGAATGTACTTCACAGTCTTTTCGAAGGCTATCAAACCCTTAACGCCGAAAGCCTCGTAGAAGGCCAGGTTGGGTTTGTATGCAACACAGTACTGTGCGGTAGCATCGATAATCGCTTTATTGAAAGCGAAAATGGGATCTTCCT
Source organism: Bacteroidaceae bacterium (assembly GCA_045612965.1). Lineage (GTDB taxonomy): Bacteria > Bacteroidota > Bacteroidia > Bacteroidales > Bacteroidaceae > Physcousia. The sequence goes on from JAZLAC010000041.1 coordinate 106,012, forward strand.
CGCTCAAAAGGTGGGCAGGGACTTTCTTGAGGTCGGTGTCAAGGCCAACACAAAGGAAACTACGCTTTGCCTTGATATTCTGGATGAGTTCTTGTCTGGTCATTATATTTTGGGTTAATGGTTATTAGCAATTAATGGTTGGTTAGCAGAGCAACAGTCAACAGAGATTAGAGTTCTGCCTCCTTGAGACGCTCGGCATTCTCGGCAACAATAAGATGGTCTATGCAGTCTTGAATGGCGCCGTCCATAAAGGCGTTGAGATTATAGATGGTATAACCGATGCGATGGTCAGTGATACGCCCCTGGGGATAGTTATAGGTACGAATCTTTGCCGAACGGTCGCCGGTGGAGACCATAGTCTTTCGCTTGGAGGCAATGTCATCCAAATATTTCTGATGCTCCTTGTCATAGATGAATGTACGCAAACGGGCCAAGGCACGTTCCTTATTCTTGGGCTGGTCTCGGGTTTCGGTACACTCAACCAGGATTTCCTCGTCCTCGTTGGTAAACGGATTGCGCCACATATATCTGGCACGCACACCAGATTCCACCTTGTTTACGTTCTGGCCACCGGCTCCGCTGGAGCGGAAGGTATCCCACTTTATGGCACCTTCATTTATCTCCACATCAAATTCCTCTGCTTCGGGAAGTACTGCCACCGTAGCCGCACTGGTATGCACACGACCTTGGGTCTCCGTAGCCGGAACACGCTGAACACGATGAACGCCACTTTCGTACTTCATGATGCCATAGACTCCTTCTCCGGTAACACTGAATATGATTTCCTTGTATCCACCGGAAGAGCCTTCACTGAAACTGGACACTGCCATCTTCCAGCCTTTGGTCTCGATGTATTTGCTGTACATGCGGAAAAGGTCGCCAGCGAACAAGGCAGCCTCGTCGCCACCTGTACCGCCACGGATTTCCATGATAACGTTCTTGTCGTCCTCGGGGTCTGCAGGAACAAGGAGCAACTTTATCTCGTCCTCCAGTTCCGGGATGCGTTTCTCGCTTTCGGAAAGTTCCTCACGCAGCATCTCCTTGGTTTCGGCATCGTCTTCCATTGCCAGCATTTCCTTGGCATCAGCAATATTCTGCAGACACCCTACATATTCCTTGCGAGCATCCACTATCTTACCGAGGTCCTTGTACTCCTTGGTAAGTTTCACATACCTTTTCTGGTCAGCAATCACGCTGGGGTCAGTTATCAATGTAGAAACCTCCTCAAAGCGTGAGACCAATCCTTCCAGCCTTTCAAGCAAGTTGTTTGCCATCAGTATTCCTTGTCTTGCTTAATAATTAAACTCGCCAAACTCGCTCTTGATGGTCAGGCTCTTCTTGCCCTCCTCGATGTGTCCCACAATCTGTGCATCGATATTGAATGACTTGGAAATGGCAATTACCTTTTCGGCCATTTCAGGAGAAACGTACACCTCAAGACGATGACCCATATTGAAAACCTTATACATTTCGCTCCAATCCGTCTGGCTTTCCTCCTGGATAGCGCGGAACAGAGGAGGAACAGGGAACATATTGTCCTTGATGACACGACAATTGTCGCCGACAAAGTGCAGCACCTTGGTCTGCGCTCCTCCCGTACAGTGCACCATGCCATGGATTTCTGCACGCATTTCGTCCAGCAAACGCTTTACCACAGGAGCATAGGTACGGGTAGGAGAAAGCACCAGCTTGCCTGCAGGAACGGGAGCACCCTCTACGGCATCTGTCAGTTTGTACTTGCCGCTATACACAAGTTCCTCTGGCACCTGATGGTCATAGCTCTCGGGATATTTCTCCGCCAAATACTTGTTGAATACATCGTGGCGGGCCGAAGTCAGGCCATTGCTACCCATACCTCCGTTATATTCCTTTTCGTATGTTGCCTGACCAGTGCTTGAAAGACCCACGATGACATCACCGGGACGGATGTTGGCATTATCAATAACATCGCTCCTCTTCATACGGCATGTAACAGTACTGTCCACGATGATAGTACGCACAAGGTCGCCAACGTCGGCTGTCTCGCCACCGGTACCATAGATGCCCACACCCATTTCACGCATTTCTGCCATCAGCTCGTCAGTTCCGTTGATGATAGCAGAAATAACCTCGCCTGGAATAAGCATCTTGTTGCGGCCAATGGTGGAACTCACAAGAATATTGTCCACAGCACCCACGCACAGCAGGTCGTCGGTATTCATGATGAGTGCATCTTGCGCAATACCCTTCCAGACTCCGAGATCACCGGTTTCCTTCCAGTACATGTAGGCCAAAGAAGATTTGGTGCCGGCACCATCAGCATGCATGATGTTGCAGTACTCCGGATCGCCGCCCAAAATGTCTGGAATAATCTTACAGAAAGCCTGTGGGAACAGTCCTTTGTCTATGTTCTTGATAGCATTATGCACATCTTCCTTGGCGGCTGAGACGCCACGCATCATATATCTCTGATTGCTCATAACGTTTAGTTGTTTTAGTATTACCGGCACAAAGATACGCAAAATATATGAAAGACGCAAGCACAATCTTGTTTATTTCGTCCAGATATCCCAACCTGCCAGGGCCTGCAACCTGAGCATATCCATGCCATTCTTCACCACAGCCCCTGCCTCTCTCCCTCGACGCAAGAAAACTGTTTCCTCCGGATTATAGACAAGATCGTAAAGCACATGATCTGGCGTCAGGGCCTCATAAGGAATAGCAGGAACCTCGTCAACATGCGGAAACATCCCGACAGGAGTACAATTAACAATAACCTTGAAGCCACAAATCATTTCTGGAGTTAAATCCTGATAAGCCAAGCATCCCTCCCTTGACTTGCGACTTACAGAAGTACACTCCACTCCAAGACGGCTAAGTCCGAGGCATACCGCCTTTGCGGCCCCACCTGTACCTAATACAAGGGCACGCCTATGCCACTCCTGCAACAAGGGTGATATGCTTTGGCTAAAACCAATTATATCGGTATTATACCCCAGCAAACGGACGCCATTGCCCACAAGTCCTTCTACCGAACCATCGTTGCGTTGAATTTTTATTACATTCACCGCTCCTATCTCCAACGCCTCTGGGCTCACCTCATCCAACAAGGGAATCACCGACTCCTTGTAAGGTATGGTACAATTCAGGCCAACCAAATCCGGATGTTCCAAAACAATATTCCGGAGCATTGCCACATCAGGGATATCAAAGTTGAGATAGAGGGCTTCTACATGCTCCTTCTCGAACTTTTCCGTAAAAAAAGCCCTACTAAAACTATGGCCCAACGGATAGCCTATGAGTCCATATTCCTTCATCTTGCCGTTATATGGAAGCAACCTTGCTTCACCTCGTATTTCACATAGCACAGCCCGTCCTCACGCGCATCCCTGAGAACCTCAGCCAGCACCCACTTGAGCGTATCGTTCTGGACAGCACGCCGTTGTTCGTCAGGAGGAGTAACCGTGCTGTATCGGTTATAGGGTATATCAAAAGTGGTACCAAATCTATGGCAGGATTCAGGCGAGGCGTTGACGTTGGTTCTACGCAGACGTTCCACGTCCTCTTCGGTGCGCAACACACTGCTCACCAGAACCTTGTGCATGGGAATCCCCTTTATATGCAACGAGTCCAGATAGTTGCGCGCTATCGTTTCCAAAACTCTTGCAGCATGAGGAACTAAATAAGGAATACTGCTGCTCATTCCCGGATCTATCTTATAATAAGGATTAGAACCGATATATACCAGTTCGTCCTTCCTGCACTCTGCCTCCTGGCGATTGCGCACGGGCTTTACGCCCCACTTCCTCGCACTCACAATCTGCGTCTCTTGCAGATCACAGAAAGTACCGCTAAAGGAAGGTACTGAATAAATCGGGTGATAGGAACCACGAATCCGGCGGCCACTCCCCTCGCCCTCCCGCAAAGAAGCGGAACTGACATCTTGACTGAGATTTCCTCTTGTCGTGTCAGAGACACAATCGCTAACATCGTGTCCTGCCTCCACACAACACTCTCCTCCCCCACGGAATGGTTGAGTGGAAATCTGTTCCGGGGCAGGCCTGCTGCTACACAGTCTGACCAATCCCAGCACGCCCACCGTAGCACAAAACAGGGTTATAAAATAGTTTTTCTTGAGTCGTCTCATGATTTTCGAGACAAAGTTAGCACAAAAAGGACTATATTCCAAATATATTCTGTAACTTTGTACGCAAAACATACATTCAATGATAGAAAAGCATATCATACTGGAAGACGTGGACCCCGTAGTGTTCTATGGGGTAAACAATACCAATATCCAGATGGTAAAGGCCCTTTATCCCAAACTACGTATCGTGGCTCGAGGCAATGTGCTTCATGTCATGGGCGATGAATTGGAAATGTGTGCTTTGGAGGAGAATGTGGAGAAACTGCAGAGACATTGCCTCAAGTACAACAGTCTGACAGAAGAAGACATTCTGCACATTTTGCGTGGCGAACGTGTCAGCAAAGAAGGCGTGGAAGGAGTTGTGGTATACAGTGTTACCGGCAAGCCCATATCCGCCCGTAGCGAAAACCAGCAGAAACTGGTGCGTTCCTACCAGGAAAACGACATGATATTCGCAACAGGACCTGCAGGAAGCGGCAAGACATACATGAGCATAGCATTGGCAGTACGCTCACTGAAAAACAAGGAAATACGCAAGATAATACTGTCGCGTCCTGCCGTGGAGGCTGGAGAGAAACTTGGTTTCCTGCCTGGCGACATGAGAGACAAGATAGACCCCTACCTGCAACCGATCTACGATGCATTGGAAGACATGATTCCTTCGCAAAAACTCCGAGAGATGATGGAGCAGAACATTATACAGATTGCGCCATTGGCCTTTATGAGAGGACGCACGCTGAACGACGCTGTGGTAATCCTGGACGAGGCGCAAAACACCACTTCGGCTCAAATAAAGATGTTCCTGACCCGAATGGGCACCAATACCAAGATGATAATCACCGGCGACACATCACAGGTAGACCTGCCACGTGGCGTGCGCAGCGGTCTGTCCGAAGCACTGGAGATTTTGGATGGTGTCAGTGGCATAGGATTCATTCACATGAACAAGAAGGATATCGTGCGCCATCGCCTGGTATCCAGAATTGTGGAAGCATACGACAAGTACAAAAAGCAAACAGAGGAAAAGATATGAAAGCATTAACCCGTACTGATTTCAACCTGCCTGGTCAGGTGAGTGTTTACCACGGTAAGGTCCGTGACGTTTATGACATTGATGGCGACCTTCTGGTAATGGTGGCTACCGACCGTATTTCTGCCTTTGACGTTATCCTGCCCAAAGGTATCCCATTTAAGGGACAGTGTCTCAACCAGATTGCAGCCTCATTCCTGGATGCTACCGCCGACATCGTTCCCAACTGGAAACTGGCCACTCCCGACCCCATGGTTACCGTTGGTCTGCGCGCTGAGGGTTTCCGCGTGGAGATGATAATCCGTGGTTACCTCACTGGTTCCGCATGGCGTGAATACAAAAACGGTTGCCGTGAAATATGCGGCGTACGCCTTCCCGAAGGTATGCGTGAAAACGAGCGCTTCCCCGAACCCATCATCACTCCTACGACCAAGGCTGATGAGGGTCACGACGAGAACATCAGCAAAGAGGAAATCATTGCCCAGGGCATCGTAAGCAAGGAAGACTACGAGCAGATGGAGCAGTACACACGCGCTCTCTTCCAGCGTGGAACTGAAATTGCAGCCAAAATGGGTCTGATTCTTGTTGACACAAAGTATGAGTTCGGCAAGCGTGACGGCAAGGTCATCCTGATTGACGAAATCCACACTCCCGACAGTTCTCGTTATTTCTATGCTGAAGGTTACGAGGAAAAGTTCGAAAAGGGTGAACCCCAGAAACAACTCTCCAAGGAATTCGTGCGCCAGTGGCTCATCGGGCACGACTTCATGAATCGTGAGGGCGACGTTATGCCCGAGATTACCGACGAATATGCACAGAGCGTGAGCGACCGCTACATTGAACTCTACGAGCACATTACCGGAACCAAGTTCTCTCCTGCCGACAGCGAAGGCGACATCCAGAAGCGCATTGAGCGCAATGTGACTCAGTGGTTGGAGAATAGATAATGTCTTACAATCAGGAAAAGATAAAGCCATACTCCCAAGAAGGAGAAAAGGTACAGCAGGTGGAGGCAATGTTTGACGGCATTGCCCCCACCTATGATTTTCTTAATCATGCCCTCAGCATGGGCATTGACAAAGGATGGCGCCGCAAGGCCATAAAAACTTTGGGACAGCACAGGCCACAAAGGGTACTGGATGTAGCCACCGGGACGGGCGACTTTGCCATTCTTACGGCTAAAATGCTACACCCAGAACAAATAGTTGGAGCCGACATCAGCGAAGGCATGATGGAAGTGGCACGGCGCAAGGTGCTTGCCGACAAGGACGAACTGCATGGCACCGAAGTTCATTTCCAAAAGGAAGACTGTCTGCGCATGTCCTTCCCTGATGCAAGTTTCGATGCCGTCACCGTAGCATATGGCGTTAGGAACTTCCAGGACCTTGACGCTGGTTTAGCAGAAATGCATCGTGTACTTCGTCCTGGAGGCCATCTTCTTATTGTAGAACTAGCCACCCCCCCACGTTTTCCCATGCGACAACTGTTTTGGCTCTACGCTCATGTAGTCATGCCTCTGGTCGGATGGATTGTGAGTCGCGACAGCCGCGCCTATTCATACTTACCTGCTACTATGGAGGCTTTTCCACAGGGCGAAGTCATGGAGGGCATACTGCAGAGGGCTGGATTTAGTTCAGTACAGTGGCAACGTTTCACCTTTGGCATCTGCACCATGTATCTGGCGGAAAAGTAGTCTTCTATTCCACCGGTTCCAGATATGCCTTGGGAATATATGTGGTCGCAAAAGAGATCACACCAGGTATAGTTACCACTACACGTTGTTGAGAATGTATACGAGCCACCTTTCCCACAACACCCTTGAAGCAGCCTTCTGTCACACGTACCAAACCTCCGGGACGATAGTGTATTTCCTGTGGTGTAACGCTGTATGATTCCGGTACAGCGGCCTGCACTATACGTATGAAATTACGCATCTCGGCAAAAGGTATTGTCATAATCCTATCCCTTCCATCCATTCTCTTGTCTGTGTGATCAAAGGCGAAATCCACATAGGGTATACTTCTCCCGGATTCGGCATTCCTGTGTGTAAAGGACAAGACATCCTCGTATGTTCCATATACGAAAAACATGGATGACATACAAGGTACTTTCTTCCAATACCTTGCTCCTCCAACCACAGTACTTCTGCATTCCATAGGCAGGAATGCCAGCACTCCCTCTTTAGAGACAATGTCAGCAGCCTTCTGCGCCCTGCTGTACGATGCCCTCAGCACATACCATTTGTATCCAGGAAGTTCACATGCCTCGGGAGCGATGACATCATCTATGGTCAATACCCTACCCTGGCACAATGGCTCATTAATCAATGACTCCATTATCAAATCAGGCGTATATACGTTAAATTGAGATTCCGTAAACAAAGGTAGCAAAAAATGCCATAACAGAAAAGCCTTTTCGGTTATTCTTGGGGATTTATGTGATTTCCTTTGGTTAATCTGCCCTACCACTCATCCTAACCGTGAAAGAAAACGAGTAACAATCAACTAAAAACGTTAAAATGCACCTCCTATCTGAATTAGGATATAAGACTACTGGCACAATGAATCTCCCCTCCCCAGCAATAACTGTTGCCGAGGAGGGGAGATTAGCATATATACTAAAAGGTATCCCTTATCTTAAGACAAGTTTTCCATTGTGGATGAACACACCGTTCTTAGGTGAATTCTCAAATTTACGTCCGCTTAAGTCATAGTATTCGGTGTTCTGGGCAAAAGCAGGATCCAAATCTTCTGTCAACACATCACTAATAGCCGTGTGTTCTGGTTTCTGGTATACGCGAACCCAGTCGAACTGAGTTTCATAGGTGAAGGACTCATCGGCATGGGCCGCCCAGGAACCGTTGCCCACGCTCTGGTTGAGAATGAGATAGAATGGTGCATCGAAGGGCCACTGGCCATTGTTCAGGGCATTCTGGTCGGTACTCTTGTTGTAGGTCCACATCTTCTGTCCGTCCACATACCAAGTAATGGAGGTTGCATCCCATTCCACTGTATATACATGCCACAAGGAGTAGTCGATTCCGCCCATATTTCCACCATTACCACCCATGTTCAGGTTGTATGTCCAGTTGGTATGAACTGTACCGTATGCGACATTGCCGTTGTCAATGGTCTCCCAGATGTCTATCTCGCCATTGTTGGGCCAACCAAGGCTATTGTCAGCAGGCATCATCCAGAATGCGGGGAAAGTTCCACGGTGAGGTATTGTCTTGATACGAGCCTCGACCCTGCCCCACTGGAAAGAGAATTTGCCTTGTGTCTTCACACCACCAGTTATCATGGGAACATTGTCGGAAGTCCTATCGGGATTGGGGATGGCACGACAATGCAAGGCTCCATCCTGCTGATACACTACCAGAGGAGAGTTGGAGCACCAACGGTTCCATGTAGCGCCCTGACGCTCGGTACGCTTCCACCACTCTGATGTTGGTTCGCCCTCACCTTCAAACTCCTCATCAAAAGTGAGAATCATAGCATTCTTGTTACCTGCATCATACACCCATTCACCGGTAATGGTAATGTCTCCGTCCACCTTATCGGCAGGAATGATTATTTCGGTTGCGTATGCACCCTTCTGCATATCGGCAAAAGTATACTCGTTGCTACCATGCTTGATGGTAAGACCGTCGACACAATTCCAACCATTGCGTGCTCGGGTATAGAAGGTGAAGTCGCAACCCTTAGCGATGCGCTCGGGCATGGCTCCACCGTCCTTGCCACTCCACACATAACCATGTCGTGTATCTATCTTCAGAGCCACGGTTTCGGGGAAGGCGTCCTTTAGTTTCTGCAAACATGTTTCATAATCTGCCTCCACCTGAGGATTTTCCTCAATCTGCCATGTTGCACCTTTATCGTCGTTGGACCAGATGCTGATGGGGTATGCCAACTGAGGTGCGGCACACAGGTAGTGCAGATTGCCCGGATGGCTCAGCAGATGAAAACCGCCGTTGCCATTGCTTGTGAACTCAACAGCCACGGGAGTGTCCTGCAACTTGGCAGAGGCAGATGCTGACTTATCGGGTGTGTGTCCAACGGCAAGGAACTTCTGGGCGCCGAGGTTGTAGACATACCACTCGTCGTTGTACTGAACTATCATCCATGAGGACGAGGGGTCAGCAGGATTTAGAGGAGTGGTGTAGGACTGGTCGGCTATGGTCTTGTCCGACGAGGTCATGCCAGCCGCCCAAACCAGAGAGGTGCTCTTCTGTGCATTGTACACGGCATAGGTGGTGTAGAAAGGATTGCGGATGGTGTAGGCCTTGTCCTGAGAAATCTCGTCCAAGGAAGCAATCTGTGCCGAGGCAACAATAGATGTTGCACAAAGCATGATGAATGAGAGAATTTTCTTCATAATATGGTGTATTTTAGGTTTGTCTTATTGCTTTCTGAACCTTGCCACGAAAGCCGTGGGCAGACTGAGCACGATGGCCAGGAAGGAGTTCATGAGCATGAAGTTTACCGCCAGGTCGCGAAGCGTTATCTGTGAAAGCAGATTGAGCACATCCTGAGGCTTGTATTCGGGCATGGCCTGCTTCATCAGTTCGGTGTATTCGGGATTGGTGTACACCTCGGTCAGGACGGTAAGCATGCGCCCGTTGTCCACATAGCGAAAATAGATGTACTGGACAAAGGTGCACACAAAGGCCGCCAACAACTGGACCTGCAGGGATTTGTGCCAACGCTGGCGCACTCCCCATGGTTCTTCGTCCTTGGGCATGGATGCCTGAGCGGCACGCAATTGCACACCTGCCACCCAGATGCTGAGCACACCCAGGAAATTACCGGCAAAGCCCCACGCTGGCTGCGTGAGGCTAAGCATGGCCAATATGAACGAGGCACTCCAACAGAGGCCCGTATAGAATCCTATCTTTGATATTTCCATAGAACGTTAATTGAACGTTGAAAGTTGAACGTTGACTGCGTAGCTTGATGAGCGTATGCGACTGTTTATCTTGATGAGCGCAGGCGAATAATAAAGTTTAACGTTGAAGGTTGAGAGTTCATGGTTAATGAACTGCTGCGATGGATTTGTAGGGACGCTGCGTGCAGCTTCCGAAAAGATCTGCTACCAACCCTCAATCACTCGGACGCTGCACGCAGCGTCCCTACTTTACTGACCGCTCCACCGTTTATTATCCCAGGAACGAGATGAGCACACCTGCGGCTACGGCCGAACCGATAACGCCAGAGATGTTGGATGACATGCAGTAGTTGAGCACGTGGTTCTTGGGGTCGTACTTGGTGGAGATAAGGTTGCACACACGGCTTGCCATGGGCACGGCGCTGAGGCCTGTGGCACCGATGAGCGGATTAATCTTCTTCTTGGCAAAGAGGTTCCACACCTTCACCATGCAGATACCAGAAGCGATGCTCAGTGCAAAGGCACAGAAACCGCCGGCAACGATACCCAGGGTCTGCACGTTGATGAAGGCATCTACGGTCATTGTGGCACCAACACAGAGGCCCAGGAAGATGGTGGCGGCATTCATGACACCGTTTGATGCAGCATCGAACAGACGTGATGTGTCGTTGCCAATCTCCTTCACCAGGTTACCGAACATGAGCATACCCACCAGGCTTACCGCCGAGGGCACAAAGATAGCCACGATGGTGGTAACTGCTATGGGGAAGATAATCTTCAGCACGCGCATGTTCTTGATCTCGGTTCCGTCGGGATAGAGACGGTCCTGCTCCTTCATGTTGATGCGGAGTTCCTTTTCGGTACACAGGCACTTAACCACAAGAGGTATTATCACGGGTACCAGGGCCATGTAGCTATATGCCGCAATGGCAATGGGACCAAGCAGATGGGGAGCCAGCTTGATAGTTGTGAAGATGGCGGTAGGACCGTCGGCACCACCGATGATGCCCAAAGAACCAGCCTCCTGTAGGGTGAATCCCATGGCCAGGGCAGCCAGCAGTACGGCAAAGATACCCATCTGTGCTGCAGCACCGAAGATGGCAAGCTTGAGGTTGCGGAGCATGGGACCGAAGTCAGTCAGCGCACCCACACCCATGAAGATGATGGGAGGCAGAAGTCCGCTCTTGATAAGTGCATAGTAAAGGTAGTTCATCAATCCCAGGTCGTGTGCAATCTCGTGCAGGGGCATGGAATATATGTCCTTCTTTACCATCACTCCATTCTTCATGAACTCCACCATTCCCTCGCTATCGGCCTGTGTCACGCCCATACCACCACCAGGGAAGTTGGCTATGAGCACACCGAAGGCTATGGGAACCAGAAGCAGGGGTTCGTATTTCTTTACGATACCCAGATACAGAAGCACAAAGGCCAGCAGGTACATCACCAGGAACAAGGGGTTCTCGGCAATGGCCTGGAAGGCGGTCATGCTATAGAGGTTTTCCAGAATCTCGTTGAACATAAGTAGTATTCCTCCTCTTTCTTTACTTTCTCTGTACCTTCATTATCACATCGTCCTCCTCTACGGAGTCGCCAGAGTTCACCACCACGGCGGTAAGTATGCCGTCGAAGTCAGCACGGATGGCGTTGTAGGTCTTCATGGCCTCGATGTAGCCGAGGGTATCGCCCACCTTCACCTCCTGACCAACCTGAATGGGCTGTTCCTGAGTGTCCTTGGTACGATAGAACTTACCCTCCAGAGGTGCAAGGATATCCTCGCCCTCGCCCATTGCCACGGGTGCCTGAGCACCAGCGGGAGTGGCGGCAGGAGCCTCGTTGCCGTAGACTATGTTCACCTCGTAGGTCTGTCCGTTCACACTCACCTTTATGGTCTTGGGCAACTCTGCCACACCTGCGGCAGGGGCGTTCTTCTTTGCCTTGCGCTCGGCCAGGTCCTTCTCGAAGTCGGCCTTGGCCTTACCGCTCTTGTATGCCTCGTACTGAGATGGGTGCATAGAGTACTCGAAGAGTTCCTCAAGGTCCTCGCCAAGTTCCCAACCCTGGGCTTGCATCTTCTTCTTGTAGTCCTCCAAGTCGTCGGGATAGTAGTTCTGGGGATCGCCTGTCTCGAACTCGCGTCCCTGCTCCTTGGCCATGGCTATGATTTCGGGGGCAACGGGACCAGGCAACTGACCGCTCTTGCCCAGAATCATATCCCAGATGTTGTCGGCTATCATGCTCCAGCGCTCCTTGCCCTTTTCCATCTGGATGACATTCATCAGAGCCAGGTTCTTGACATACTGGCTGAAGGGTGTCACCAGACAGGGGTAGCCCACCTTGGGCCATACGTATGCCACCTCATCGAAGAGTTTCACAAGCAACTGGTCGGTGGTAAGTTCGGGCTGGCCGTTCTTCTGCTTCCACTTGTTCAGGCTCTTGAGGTTGTCCTCCAGGTCGGTCATCAGCGAACCCATCATGCCGCCGGGCAAACCAGGCTTAACCAGCAGGGCGTTGTTGATGTGGTTCTGTGCGGGGATATAGTAGCCGAGGAAGTCGTCGTACATCTCCTGAATGAGAGTACGTGCCTCCATATAGGCCTCCATGTTGATTTCCTTCACCTTGAAACCGGCATCCTTCAGCATCTCCTGCACGGTGATGATGTCGGCATGACCAGTACCCCAAGAAAGGGGCGACATACCTGCATCCACATAGTCGCAACCTGCCTTTGCCACCTCCAGAATGGAAGCCATGCAGAAACCGGGACCTGCGTGGGAGTGGTACTGGACGATGATATCCTTCTTGTATGCCTTGATACCCTCTACAATCTTGCCCAGGCTAACGGGGCGACCGATACCTGCCATGTCCTTCAGGCAAATCTCGTCGGCACCGGCATCTATGAACTTCTTGGCCAGGTCCACATAGTACTCTACGGTATGGATGGGGCTATGGGTGATGCTCAGCGAAGCCTGTGCTATCATGCCTGCCTCCTTGGCATACTTGATGGAGGGAATTACGTTGCGCACATCGTTCAAACCGCAGAAGATACGGGTAATGTCCGTTCCCTGTGCCTTCTTCACCTTGTAGAACAGTTTGCGAAGGTCCTTGGGACATGGACTCATGCGCAGACCATTCAGTGCACGGTCCAGCATGTGTGTCTGTATGCCTGCCTCGCGGAAGGGCTTTGTCCACTCGCGCACGCTCTTGTTGGGATTCTCGCCATAGAGCAGGTTTACCTGTTCAAAACCACCGCCGTTTGTTTCCACACGGTCAAAGCAACCCATGCGTATGATTGCAGGGGCTACCTTCAAAAGCTGGTCCACACGGGGCTGGTACTTACCTGCACTCTGCCACATATCGCGGAAGACCAAACTAAACTTTACTTCTTTCATATTGTTATTTTCTTTATTTGTCGTTAATGATTCTTTTCGGAGAAGTCGGAGTTTTCGGAATAATCAGAGTATTCAGAATTCTCAGAGTACTCGAATCTTAAACCCGCAAAGCAACTTTACACCTTGACTTTGTCCATCTGGTTCCAGCCCGGCAATTCAAACAAGTTTAACTCCTGTCTTCCTACTTGTCGCCCGACAGTAGGGACGCGGCGTGCAGCGTCCGCCTTATATCATATCGTTGCCTTTCGGACGCTGCACGCAGCGTCCCTACTTTGCTTCTACTCTCGCTTACTCGCAGATTTCCGCTTTCCGTTTTCACATTTCCGTTCTAATCACACTCTCTTTGCACTCTCCACACGTCCCTTGCCACCGGTCAGTTGCTTTACAACCTCCTGAAGCACTGCCATGGTGGGAGCATCCACGGCGCCGGGTGTTGCCTGGGCAACGGTCTTCTTGGCTTGTGCCACTTCCTCGGGGGCAATGGCATTGACCACCTTTATCAGCAATTTGCCACCATAGATAACTATCAGCAGGATGGCAAAGACGGTGAGCATGCCCACTACGAGCAATTGCAGACCTATACCTAAATTTTCCATTCTTGTATTGTTGTTTCCTTGTTAGTATCGTTTCAGCGAGCACTCTTCCCTACCCTTCATATCCAGTATCTATAATATACCTTATATATAATATAAGCGCCCTTTGGAGGCGCAAAGATACGTTTTTTTCCTCTAAAGCACAAGGATATCAAGATAATTCTTCCCACAAGCCACATCCCTACAAGGGTAGAAACGCGCCCCGTTGCAACAGGCCTCGCAACGGGTTACGAAGGCTTATGCAATACGATAAAAGAAAACGCAGCACGTGGCGCCATTAAACTCAAACCGGTCATTAGATTGCTATGCGCTAATGACCGATTTGGGATAAACAAAACAAAAGATAATATAAACTCCACTCCTATGGTTTGTTCCATAAAGGAGTGGAGCATCGTTTGGCAGATAATACAGAGTTATCACAACTCTTTTATTTGGCTATAACAACTTTTTTGCCATTTTGGACAAAGATTCCCTTTTTTGTTTTCTGTACACGACGACCGCTAAGGTCAAAAATAACTGGTGACTGCTGTCCGTTGCAGGTTGATTGTAAATCTGCAATTCCTGTATCTGTATTCTTATCAAAACGAACGGCAACATTGTCGTAAGCAAAGTAACCTGGCGCCCCAAGACCACAGCCACTGGCATAGAGTTCCTCGCTACCAATCATATTGAATTCCACACGAACTACATTCCCCAAAGAACTAAGTTCCCATTTTATCCAATCCTTTATGCCAGCACCGTTCTCCCAAAGAGTGAACTCTGCAATGCCAGTAAGTTCATCTTTAAGATTGTAACCATAAGCCACAATCTTGAACCAACAATCGTCACTGACACCACCAGCTGGCACCATCCAACCATCGCCATTTTCAAGTATATTGTAGGCATAAGTGGTGTTTGTCACATACATATGGTCTATCATACGTTCCCTGCCATCACCAAACTCAAAATAAACCTGTTCGTTCATCATGCCCATACCAGAATCGTCAAGATAGCCAAAGTGTACGCAAAAGTTATCCGAAGCATTAGCGCCACCAGTTACATTGTAGGCCTGAAGATCATACATATAATTACCACATTGCTCAAGGTCGTTGCCCACATAGCATGAAATGGCATGACCACCATAGCCTGGGAACAAAGACGTTGCGGAGGGGGAGAAAGAGAGTTCTGTATTATTCTCGTCGTACCACGAATCACGCCCATTGCCATTGCCATACTCGGAAGCTGGTATAAGGTCCGACCAATAGGTCTGTGCATTGTCCTCCGTACCTTTGTAGTCCTTATCCTCAAAGGTAAGAGTGCGCAGGACATAGTTCTTGGAATCATCTGTGCCACGAGTTTGGGCCAGAACATTTGACACAATCAGGGGCGCAATCATCAAAAGAGTAAAAGTCTTCTTCATAAAATGCTTTTTGTTAGAGGTTAATAATTGAATATATTCACGTGCTTTATTATCTAACTACAAGTTTTCTTATGCCTTTAGCAGAGTGTTCAATGTAGACGCCTGGTGTTGACAAAGAGTTCACCCTCACGCCATTGAGCAAGGTGTAGTGTGTTTCATTGGCAAAGTCACGAGGTGCATCAGGAGCCTGTACTGGAGTAGTGTCCTCTATCTGTCGATTTAGCAAATGCAAGTCATTGGCTCCCATCACCTCGGTACTCGTTTCACCCAGCCATCCACATGTCTGGTTAAGTGCCGTATAGACCTTAACAAAGTGTATGGCCGGCAGATTAACATGTTTACCTTCATCGTCCACAGCCCACTCTATGTTGAACGAACTTCGTGCATCGGTATTGGGATGATTGTCGGCATACCCCCAATCAAAGGCATAAAGTATGTAATAGGTGCCCAAGCCACTCTCGTCCATCGCATTCTTTGGCAACAGAGTACCTTGAAAACAGAGCGAATCGGCATCCACCCATTCGGGCCAGTAACTTTGGCTATTATATGCATTACGTTGCACATAACCGTGCTGACCTTGGTTGTCTCGCCATGCAATATAGGAAGTGTCGCTGATGGCTGGATTCTGTGAATCGGGAGCAGATGGTTTATCCTTGGCTGGGCGATAATAGGTTATGCTATATTCTTTTGTTGTGCCGGGTTTATAGTACTCGCTTCCAGCCAACTCATACCACTCGTCATCTGGCAATCCATTGTCATTGTCATCGTGGCTTACCATCACTATACCTGCTTCGCACGAACCACCTTGTTTGCCGTTGGATGCATTAGGATTAGCATTGCTATAGAAGGCATTGCCCAGAATTTCAAAATCCATCTGTCCTGGTCTGTTCTCTACGGCATGATCAAATCCAAAGACGATGTAGCCACCATATCCACCCAGGGAAACAACCACACGAGCATCATCTGCCAGGCATTCTTCTGCCTTTCTGGCCATATCCTGGTGTGTATCGCCCTTGTCGTAATATGGCATAACGTTGACAAACTGACCTGGCGCAGGCATAAATTCAAACACACGGCTTATGTAAGGCTGCTGTGCCAATATACTTGTTGCTATGCAACACACAAATAGTGTACAAAAAAGTCTAGTTTTCATTCTTCCTAATTTTCTTTCTTATTGGGTTTGTGCCAAGGTGTGCTGACAAAAGCAAAGTGTGCAGGTATGTCACCAGTACGAACACTCCATTTCAACACTCCGTCGAGCGAGAAACAATACAGTGTCCCAGGCGAGACATAATTTCCTGCATCCGTGATGTAAAACTCGCCAGCATCGCTATTCACCGCCACACCATATGGCATACGTATCCTGCTATCCGTACCATCTGAAATGAAATTCCCGCTAACCACCTGGCGCTTCTCTGTGTCTAAGATTTTGTAAGTCACAAGCCATGAGTTGCTGACATAACTCCATTCCGAACCAATTATGTAAAGCGAATCACCCGATAGGGTCATCTCCGAGTTAGCCACCTCGAACGAGTCGCACACCTCGTTGCACTTAGTATCAATGACGAAGGTCTTGGAATCCCTGCCATAGTAATCACCTCGAGAACTTACCCACACATATCCTCTTTTGTCCACTTCCATTCGGTGCAGATTGATGCCAACATCGATAGTCTCCACCACCTGAAATGAAGCAATATCTATGACAGATACTGTACGGTCGTAATTTGACACACGATAGCCACCAGAGTTCGCTACATATATCCTTCCGCCCGAAACCAGCAGTTCATCAGGTTGATACCCAACAGTGCATGTATCCACCACCTGAAGACTCATGATGTCTATCTTTGCCACATAACCCAGTCGTGCATTGGGATCAATCTGTACGGGACCGGCATAACTACTCACATAAGCATACTCTTTGTCAAAACATATATAACGGCAATTTGGTATGGAAATCTGTGTTATGTGCTCTGCCGTCTCGGCATCCATCACTTCCACAAAGTGCGAACAATTTACCACCGCCCATAGTTTTCCGTCGTACACCTGCAGGTCGTTGCCCACATCGCCAAGCTCTTTCACCACTCCTGGATTCACCTCTGCATAGATGTTGCGCGTGTACGTACCTGTGGTAGCATCATAGAAGTCTAACGTGCACTTGTTGCTACCCATATTGCCTTCATTAAGCAGATAGAACCCCTTTATGCTCTCTGTTGTCTGTGTATTATTGCCAGTGCCAACTTCCTCATCCTGCGAGGGGATGATATCCTCGGCATCGGTACGGCATCCCATCAATACTACACACAAGCCAATCATCAAAATGTGTACTCTATTCATTATCTGTAAGTTTTATTGTTTTCCTCTATATCTCCACATTCAGTTTCGCTTTGAAATTAGTGCCTGGCATGGGATAGCATTGCACCACCTCGTATTGCTGGTTAAAGATGTTGCACACTTCGGCACTAATGCGCAACCCCACCTTCTTTATCCTAAACTGCTTGGAAATGCCCAAATCGCTGGTGTACCATGGTTGGGATTTGTTTTCGGGTATATTGGCACTGGATTCATACCTCTCGCCCGTGTAGATAAAACTGTAGTTCAATCCCCATCCTCTGTACTCTACCGACACTATGGCAGAAAAGGCATGCCATGGAATGTAGGGCAACTGTCCACCGTAGAACTCACTCTGCCTGTCCGTCTTGTCCATGGCACGATTGAAAGTATAGGTCAACGAGGTGCCAACTCCTACCCTCTTTATCTGCCAGGAGGCTTTCAGCGAAGTTTCCACTCCCCAAATGTGGCACAAGCCAAAGTTCATCATCGTCCACCGAAATTGGTTGCTCGTTGGCATAGCCACAATCTTGTCCTCCACCAGATTGAAATATGCATCCGTTTGCCATTCCAACCTTCTCAACCAACCTTGTCCCATAGTGCGATTGTAGTTTAGTCCAATGTTGTACTGTGTGGTATATTCGGGTTTCAAGGCCTTGTTGCCTATAAAGGTGTAGTACAGGTCGTTGAACGTAGGCATACGGAAGATGCGCTTATAGAATGCCCTGATGTTCAGCATACCCCTATTGTCGTCCATAGCCTTGTATGCCAACACCACTGATGGAGTGAATACACTCTTGTGCAATTCCGTGCTTCCTACCTTTGAAGCCTCATCCTTGACCCAGGTATGAAGCACGGAGGCCTGAGCAGTGAACCCTTTCCATTCTACATTCATAGCCAATGCACTGAGCACCGTCCACCGCCACGGATATACAAAATTTGTGAGGTTAGCATCCAGATAATTGTACTGTACATCATTGGCCAGCGAGGCCTTTAGCCATGGAGTTATGCCAAACTGGTGTGACGCAGAGAGGTAAGCCTCCGTTTGCCGGTACTCGTTATCTGTATACATGGTGGTGATATCAAGATTCGGATCGCTAAGGTAGTGGAGATAATCCCATGCCAGCTTGCCGTTGAGCATCAGCTGGTAGCGTTTAGTGAACCTTTTCTGCCACGAACCTTGGACAAATACCGATGTATCCCATTGTCTGTCTTGATGACGAAACTTGCCAGGCTCTTCACGCACAGAAGCACCAGGGAAACCACGTTCACTATCATAGAAATACATTTGTCCACACCACTCTCCTCCCTGTATCTCACCTGCTAACATCGTCTCTATGCGCAGAGACATAACATCACCATTCTTGCGCACCTCAGTGGTGTCATAACCGTTCTTTTTTGCATAGGAAAAAGGATACTTGCCAGATGTGGTCATGTACTCGGCCGACAACATAGCTGACACCTTGTCCGAAAGTCTCTGTTCCCAAATGAGCGTTGGATTATAGGTATCAAACGAACCCACCTTCATGCCCACATTGCACCTATAGCCTTTCTCCGTACCTATAAAATAAGGTTTGCGCGTGCGCATATATATAGCAGAGGCCGAAGCAAAATCCTTTGCTGTCTGTAGGGAAGAGGACTTCTGTCCGTTATACATCTGCAGGGCCTCCATGTTGTCCATAGAGAAGCGCCCAAGGTCTATCTGGCCGTTCTGTGCATTGCCCAGTTGTATACCGTTGAGAAACACACCCGTGTGGTTTGTGCCCAGCGAACGTATGTTCACCGTTTTCAATCCTCCCACTCCACCATAGTCCTTAACCTGCACACCAGAGAAATAGCGCAAGGCATCTGCCACCGAGTACACACTAAGTTCCTTTAGTTCCCTACCCTTCAGTTCCTGCACCGGTCCTACCTCATGGTTCTCTATCCTCTTGGCCACTATCATTACCTCACTCATATGCCTTGCCGAGTCAGTAACCTCCTGCGCCCAGGTACAACATATGCCCATAAAGGTTAGCATCGAAAACCAAACACGCAATGTGATGGTCCTACCATATGACGATGTGTTTAGAAAAAAGAAATGCATCTCTGCTATCAATTAGTTGTCCAACATGTAAGAATCAACCAATTATCGCAGAAATGCGTCAATCAACAATACTATAACCTTGCCTCTCGCCAATCCGTTACCCGCAGACTGAATAATCGATTGATGCAGGTGGCAGGTCTTCTGACTTATTCCGCTTTCTTTCTTGTCTTCCCAGTCTTTTTTAACCAGTGACATTATCTTTCGGATATCCTTATAGTCTTACCGAAGGAGAAGAAAACTTTTCTTGCAGAGGCAAGTATGGAAATTACAGCAGCGGGAACTGTTGGGGACTCACACCCCATTCCCTTTTAATCGTTAGCGAACCAACGAACCAAATGCGTTGCAAAGTTATAACAAATAACTATTATTACAAATATAATAGCACTTTTTTCTTCAATCTATCTAATCATTGACATTGGACAAGGGTAGAAACGCAACCCGTTGCAACAGGCTTAGCAACTAGGCACTAAGGCATCTGCAATACGTCAAAAAGAATGCAGCACGTTGCGTCATTAAAACCAGACAAAAGATAATAAAACTCTACTCCGATGGTTTGTCCCATAAAGAAATGGAGCATCGTTTGGCAGATAATACAGAGTTATCACAACTCTCTTATTTGATTATAACAACCTTTTTGCCATTTTGTACACATGGAGTACAAACAATGCCCCCAAGAGATCAGAACCGTCTTGGGGGCATTGTCAAGTATATTAAAAGAATCTCTTGGTATCACTTTACCACAACAATCTCTCCACCAATGATATACATACCTGGTTCAAGATCATTTGTACTCTGGATATACGGGATCTGACGACGCACCAATATTCCACCAATGGTATAAACATCTACCAGACGATTTATATTGTTGGAAGTTACGTTTGTGATCTCTGTAGGCTGACCGTAGTCGTCAGGTTCAATGATATCGGGAGAAATGTCGAATGCCTCCAAACTATTGAAGATGTAGTTGGCACGCTTGGTAATCCACTCCTTACTTCTCTCGGCCACTTGAGTATAGTCATGATAACTCTTCTCATTCACGTCTGCATCGTTATTGTGCTTGATGCTGGGCATAGCAAACTCTATGTAATCATCAATATACTCCAGTACTTCCTGCAAGCGACCCTCTGCCATGAAATTTACCCATTCCTTATAATAGGCACGCTTGGCTGCGTCGCTCTTTCGGATAGCATCATAGAATTTATAACCAGGCTTATTGTTCTTGCCTACTACACTGTACAAGTCCTCATCGGCCCCATAGATGAAGTAATCGTGCGACTCCTCGTATCCGAACGCCCAGTCAAAGTCCCATGCGGGACCAAACTTCCATTTCTCGCCCTCCATAGGGTTCTCGTTGAACAGGTAACAACTCTTGGGATGGTGTGTTTCTGCATTACGTACGAGATCGTTTACCAACCAGAACTTGGCCCAAGACTCCATATCTATCTTGCTTGAGATATCGCCACCTGTCTGAAGAATGGCGGTGAGGCTGTTGAAAGAATTCTGTATTGCCTCGAAAGTAACCACACGCTCATCGTCTTCCTCGGAGAAGTCGGGATCCTTGATATTTACAGGCAGTTCATAGGCCTCGTCCTTGAACTTGAAAGTCTCGTCGAAGTAGTCGTCCAATTCCAGCAGGCAACCCGTTGCCTCGTCTATGGCCACGCTATTGTCGGCAATGCCAATCTTCTCCGTGAAGCAATAGGAACCGCGGTAGTGTCCGTTGATGTAGACGTCCACTGGAATCATGTGGCACAGAGCCTCGGCATCCACCATGGCGGCAATCTTCTGCGCAATGGAGTTGGAGGTCATGGAACCACTCTGTTTGTTGGCGATAAACACCCACTGGCGGTCTTCCGTCAGATTGAAGGGAGACTGCTTATTCTTCTTGGGGAACTTGATGCGGAAGGGGTTTTTGCTCTTATGGCTCTGCGTCCACGAACTGTTGCCGCGTCCGCGTATCTCACAATCCTCCACCTTGGCTATATCCGGCCACACACCGGCACCATCCAACTGGAAGGTACAATCCTCTATCCATTCCTCCTTGGTCCAAACCCAGTTTCCATCACTATCATAGGTGTACATGCCAATCCATTGGCTAGCATCCCACAGTGTGGTATCATCTCCAAAGGTGATGTAGACAGTAGGAATCTTGTAAGTACCACGGGCATGGTCGGTAAGGTAAGTCACATCCACCTTGCAGGGACGGCCGAAAGGTTTGAAACCCTTTACTACGGTAGAGGCAGCAGGCTCTGATGGCGTTATCTCAACCATTTTGGCACTGTAAAGTTTAAGTTCTGAAAGGACAAGGTAGTTCTTGTATGAAGCCTTGGTCAGTTCTATACGCAAGCAATCATAATCTTTGCCCAACTCAAATACGGGAGATTTGAATTCGGCAAGATTTGTCTGCGGAAGATCGTCCTGCAGTTGACTCAACGAGGTTATCTTTTCCCAATTGCCAGTAGTTATATTTCTGCCAAAGATATAGAACCCTTGCGGAAAACGATTAGCCTGCCCTGATGTAGTATAGGCAATGCAGAAGTTCTCAATAGATTCGGCAAGTTCAATCTCCACATAAGGCCACTCTGTGATACCATCGCCATATGTGCCGCCCTCTTCCCAATATAGTTTGGGATACATGCCTGAACCCCAAGTAGAGTGGTAGAACGTGGATAGGTCATTATCCCACAAACTTTCAAGTCCCTCACCATCCATGTTGGAAGGAGCATTGGTAGTCGCATTGGAAATATCCAACAGAGTCAGATCCCATTTACCCTGATCCTGATCTTCCTCCTCCTCTGGTTCTATAGTCTTTACCTCATAAATCCAGTGCTTGGGCTGAGCGATGGTATACTCTACAGGATCTGTAAAACGCAGACTGCTTTGTCCGCTTATCTGCTGCTCGTTATCAAGCCAAAGTGTAGCATTCTCGCTCAAGGTAAAACTGGGACGAAGACGCTTTCCCAACACAGGCACAGCCGCAGTAACTATGACGGTATCACCTTTTTCCGCAATTGTGGCGGCAACATCAGCATAAACCTGGTCATTATCTGCATGGGTAAAGCCGAAAGACAGCAAGTTCGCCTTGGCACCAGTGTATTCATTGCTGATATTTTCTACGTTAACCTGGCTATAGGTAAATGTAGTGTCACCCTCCAATGTCAGGGTACAGATGCCATTCACTACCTCTTCTGCAAGAATATACTTCTCAGGGATAGCAACTACCTGGCCATCATTCAGATAGATGTAACGTGTGGGATTGTCTGTACTGCGCATATGCTCAGCAAAGACGCCCATACTGGGAAGTATGGCAAGAAGAATAAGAGTAAGAATTTGTTTCATTTGATTGTATAGATTAGGTTTAGTGTCGCTGCTATCGTACTTTTCTCGCATGCAAATATATAAAAATAATGTATACACGGACTTTCAGGCAAGTTAATTTTCTTTTTTTGACTAAAAAGTATTGACGCATGGTCCTCTATTCATATTAATTATATAACTTTGCACCACTAATATCCCTATTTTGAGAAAATGAAGCGTATACTGACGATAATATTCTCATTGCTGATGCTTTGTGTCCAAGCCACGGCCTATACCGTGGTGATAGACCCTGGGCATGGCGGCAGGGATGTGGGGGCCGTAGGGCGCATCTCCCGCGAAAAAGACATAAACCTTAAGGTAGCCTTAGCCCTGGGCAATCTAATTAAGAAGAACTATCCCGGCATAAGGGTGGTATATACCAGAGACCGGGACAAATTTGTGGAATTGGGTCGCAGGGCAGTCATTGCCAACAAGGCAAAGGCCGACCTGTTCATCTCCATTCATACCAACAGCACTGCAGCCGGACGCAAAGGAACAAAAGCACAAGGCACAGAAACATACACCCTGGGTATGCATCGTGCGGCAGACAACCTGGAGGTTGCAAAAAGAGAAAACTCTGTCATCACCCTGGAGGCCAACTACAAGCAGACGTACGAAGACTTTAACCCCAACAGCAGCGAGTCGTACATCATATTTGAGTTCATGCAAGACCAGTATATGGCATCAAGTGTGGATTTCGCCCGGATGATACAGAAGCAGTTCGCCACAACGGCAAAACGCATAAACAAAGGCGTGCATCAGGCTGGTTTCCTTGTGCTACGAGAGGTGAGCATGCCCAGCGTACTGATAGAACTTGGCTTCATCAACAACCGCCAGGAAGAAAAATATCTCGCCAGCGATTGGGGACAGAAACAGTTGGCCAAGAGTATATACAATGCTTTTCAGGCATACTACAAAAAGAACAGATAAATAAGTCTGCGCCGAGGAGATGCCAGCACAACAGATAAAAACAAGTTACACTCCAAGGTAAAGACAACATAACGCGATGGAATTATGAAAAAGGAATTCAAGATTGGATTGGTTGGCATCATTGCCCTAATTGCTTTTTTTCTGGGAATGAATTTCCTTAAGGGAAAGTCTCTTTTCACCACCAACAAGGAATATTACGTGCGTTTTGCCAATGCAAAGGGATTGGCAAAGAGTAGCACCGTGTTTGTTGACGGCTATGATGTAGGCATAGTCTCTGACATCATATATGACTACAGCAATCCCGGCAATGTACTCATAGAGATAAGCGTTGACCCCCGACTGGTTCTATGCCAAGGAACAGCAGTAACTTTGGAGACAGGACTTATGGGCGGTTGCACCATGAACATCACTCCAGCAAAACTGAACGACAAGGTATACCATGTCGGCGACACCATTCCCGGCGATGACACGTCTGGGCTTATGGGCAAGGCCGAGGACCTGATGCCAAAGGTTACCGAGATAGCTAACAAGCTAGACACACTCATCGGTTCGCTGAACCGCATTGTCAGCGACCCCAATCTGCCTGCTATCATAAACAACATGGAACAGGTAACGGAAGACCTTACCCTGACAACGGAACATCTAAACACCATCGTCGGACGTGACCTCCCTGCACTTGCCCAGACATACAACCAGGTTGGCGAAAACGTCCTTGTAATTACCGAAAACTTCAAGACACTTGAACTGCAGCCCACCCTTGCCAGCATAAATACTACGATAGAGAACGTGAATACCATGGTGGACCAGATACGCAATCCTAACGGCACTCTCGGTGCACTGATGTACGACAGAGGGTTGTACAACTCCCTGAACAAGACCGTGGGTAGCATGGATTCACTGATGGTTGACATCAAGGCTCATCCCAAGCGATACATACACTTCTCCGTCTTCGGCAGAAAAGACAAGTAGCATCCCTGCCCCGGGGAACAAGGGGAAACGGCCATCACACAAAGTGAGATCTAATACTATCACATCATCATTAACCCAAAATAATTGATGACAACTCCGCAAGACCAGTGGAAAAGATGCCTTGAGTTGATACGCTCCAGGCTTAACCAACAACAATTCTCTACCTGGTTCGAACCCATAAGATTCAAGTCCTATGAGTTTGAGACCAAGGAGGTGGCCATATATGTACCCAGCCAGTTCTTCTACGAATACCTGGAGGAGAACTACCGCCAGCTCATTTACCTCGCCCTGTACCACGTCTTTGGGGCAGACACTCGCCTGGTGTACCAGGTGGCTGTAATCGAGGATGAGGTGGTTCGCGAGGAAGGAAACCGCACAGCCCTTTTGCGTGAACCTACCACCAACCGCATGCTTAATCGCGCCCCAGGCGTGATGCACACAGTTGTGCCTGCTTCGGATTTCGAGTCATACCTTAACCTTGAGCAGACATTCGACAACTTCATCGAGGGCGTATCCAACCGGCTTCCCCGTAGTGTCGGACAAAGTGTGGCCGACTTCCCTGCACGCAAAACCTTCAACCCGCTTTTCATCTACGGACCAAGCGGTTGCGGCAAGACACATCTGGTCAATGCCATAGGCGTGCGCCTACGTCAGAAACACCCAGAAAAGCGTGTGCTATATGTTTCCGCACATATTTTCCAGGTTCAGTATGTGGATGCACGCATAAACAACAAGACCAACGATTTCATTCATTTCTACCAAAGCATAGATTGCCTCATCGTGGACGATGTGCAGGAGTTCTCCGGCAAGGAGAAGACCCTGGAAGCATTCTTCCACATCTTCAACCACCTGCACCTGAACGGGCGCCAGATTATCATGACCTGCGACCGTCCTCCCGTAGAGTTGAAGGATATGGAAGAGCGTATGCTCACCCGATTCAAGTGGGGCATGCTTGCCGAACTGGAGGCACCAGACGTTCAATTGCGCCACGACATTCTCAAGCGCCTCGTACGCAAAGATGGCCTTGACATCCCAGAGGATGTAATTAACTATGTAGCAGAAAATCTTCAGGACAACGTGCGCGAATTGGAAGGCATCGTACATTCCATGCTGGCATGGAGTGTGGTGCATGGCTCAAACATCGACCTTGACTTTGCACGCAAGATACTGAAAGCCAACACACGCCACAGACGCCGCACCTTGACTATAGAGGACATTGTGGAGGCTGTATGCCGCCATTACAAGGTAACCCACGAAGAACTGTACGGAGAAAGCCGCAAGGCCGAATTCGTGCTGGCGCGCCAAGTGGTAATGTATCTGGCACAGAAGCACACCGGAGATACGGCCAAGCACATTGGTTACGTCATCGGACGTCGCACGCATGCAACCGTGCTTCACGGCATCCAGAATATAGAGAAAAAGATGAAAGAGAACCCTACCTTCCGTAAAGAGGTCAGGGAGATTGAAAAGAAGATGTAGCAAGACATGAGAGCATCTGTCCGCAAATACACCACCGACACTGTCAGCGACGAACTGCTGAACAACCTTTTGGAAAAGGCGTCCCACACCCAAACGATGGGCAACCTTCAGTTATATAGCGTAGTGGTAACACGCGACCAAGCCATGAAGGAGAGCCTGGCTCCAGCACATTTTTCCCAACCTATGGTAACTGGAGCACCGGTATTGCTTACATTCTGTGCCGACTTCCGCCGAACAACGGATTGGGCTTTGAACCGACAGGCAAATCCCGGCTACAACAATTTCCTCTCCTATCAGAATGCCTCCACCGATGCCCTGCTTTTCTGCCAAAGGTTCTGTGACCTTGCAGAAGCCGAAGGACTGGGCCTTTGTTTTCTGGGAACTACAGTATACAATCCCCAGCACATCATAGACACCCTGCATCTGCCCAATCTCACCTTCCCCGTGGCAACCATCACCCTTGGATGGCCGGCCGAAAAGCCACAACCCTCCGACCGCCTGCCCATTGAAGCCATTGTGCATCAGGAAACCTATGCTCCATACACTCCCGAACGCATTGACTCCCTATATGCTCACAAGGAATCTCTGCCCGAGAATCGTCATTTTGTGGAGATAAACAACAAGGAAACCCTTGCACAGGTATTTACCGACATACGATACACGGCCGAGGCCAACGAAGCCATTTCCATAACTTTGGACGAAGCCATCCGCCGTCAGGGATTCCAGGGCAACAACTCTGTAGCCAAAAAGAATCCACGTCCCGAATCCCTGGAATGCGACATCGTGCGTTTCCAGAACAAGAAGGACCGCTGGGTTGCTTTCGTAGGCCTACTGAACGGACGCCCCTACGAGATTTTCACTGGTATACTGGACGACGACGAAGGTATCATGATACCCAAGAGTGTCAGCAATGGACACATCCTGCGCCGTGTACTCAAGGACGGTTCACGACGCTACGACTTCCAGTTCATGAACAAACGTGGATACAAGATTACCATCGAGGGACTTTCCGAACGCTTCAATCCCGAATACTGGAACTATGCCAAACTTATCTCCGGCATTCTACGCTATGGCATGCCCTTGGAAAACGTCATAGCACTGATTTCCTCACTCCAACTGGACTCAGACAACATGAACACATGGGTTTCCGGCGTTTCCAAGGCACTGAAACGCTATGTACAGAGCAATACAGGGGCAGATCAGGAAAACTCCCAGACACAGGAGGAGGTCAATGATTAACACCATACATATCAGTCGTCTTGCTCTCCAAGGCTTCCATGGCGTAATGCCTCAGGAGAGGATGGTTGGCGCGATATTCTATGTCACGCTAAGCATTGATGTGGAAGTTTCCGACGATGCCCTTCTAAGAGACGAACTCTCAGGCACAGTATCCTATGCCGACATAATAGATAGTGTCCGAGAGGAAATGACAAAACCGGCAGCCCTGCTTGAACATCTGGCATACAGAACTGGACAAAGACTGCTTGCCGATTTTGGCGCAATCCAATCCCTTAGCATACGTATTGACAAGGAGAACCCTCCTTGCGGAGTCAATGCCGAAAGTATTGGTGTGGAAATGAATTTGTGCCAATAAAGGCCGACACAAGGAGGGAGGACTTTCCTAAGACAAAAATCGAAACCTAAAGAACCAGAGGATGGCGTCCCGAGAACCGAAGGCTGACGTCCCGAGAACCGGAAACACTCCTCTACAATGTGGGTAACACACCCAATTTCGCTTTCAGGAAGCGGCCGGTGTAACTCTGCTTGCTTTGTACTATCTCTTCGGGCGTGCCACATGCCACAAGGTAGCCACCCTTTTCACCGCCCTCAGGACCAATGTCCAGAACATAGTCGGCACACTTGACAACGTCCAGATTGTGCTCGATGATGACAAGCGTGTGCCCCTTCTTCAATAGGGCATCAAAGGAAGCAAGCAGTTTCTTTATGTCGTGGAAATGCAGGCCCGTTGTGGGTTCGTCGAAGATGAACATAGTGGGTGCATGCTTATCCATGCCCAGATAGTATGCCAACTTCACGCGCTGGTTCTCACCTCCGGAAAGTGTGCTGCTTGACTGGCCAAGTTTGATGTAGCCAAGACCAACGTCCTGCAAGGGCTTGAGCAGTTTTACGATCTTCTTCTCGTTCCACTCCGTAAAGAACTCGATGGCCTGGTTTATGGTCATGTCCAGAATGTCGTAGACGTTCTTTCCGTGGAAGCGCACCTCAAGTATCTCCTGCTTGAAGCGCTTGCCATGGCACGACTCACATTCAAGGACGAGGTCGGCCATGAACTGCATCTCCACGGTAACGGTTCCCTCTCCATTGCACTCCTCGCACCTGCCTCCAGAGGCATTGAAGCTGAAGTATGCCGCCGTGAAACCCATCTGCTGGGATAGGGCCTGCTGGGCAAAGAGTTTACGTATTTCATCCCACGCCTTCACGTAGGTAACGGGATTGGAACGTGAACTCTTGCCTATGGGGTTCTGGTCAACGAACTCTATCGCCTGTATGGCATTGGTATCGCCCTCCAAAGCAGCGAACTCACCTGGACGCTCTCCCACCTCATCAAGGTTGCGCTTGATGGCATTGAACAGGATGTCGCGCACCAGACTTGACTTGCCGGAACCTGAAACACCAGTCACGCAAGTCATCACGTTCAAGGGGAAACGCACGTCTATTCCCTTGAGGTTGTTGGCACGGGCGCCACGCACTTCTATGTAGCGGTTCCATTTCCTGCGTCCTTCGGGTACGGGAATGCTGTCCTTACCGGAGAGGAAATCAAGGGTATGGGAATGTATCTCGGTGAGAGGTAAGGAAGGAACGGTGAGCGGTGAACGGTAAGCGGTTTTATCCACCCCCTCCGCTTCGCTCGTCCACCCAGTCTCAGGGGGACAGTCTGCTGGCGCGGTATTTCCTGTTGTAACTGACTCTACCTCTGAGACAGGGGTAGTACCCCGAAGGGGGGAGGGGGTGGATAGTTTTCCGTTTTCCGTTTTCACTTGGCCGTCCGCACAGTTTTCCGTTTTCACTTGGCCGTTATATACTATCCGTCCCCCCAGGCGCCCCGCCTCGGGGCCAACGTCTATTATCCAATCGGCAGCACGCATGATCTCCTCGTCGTGCTCTACCACTATGACGGTATTGCCCAAGTCGCGAAGTTGAAGCAACACCTTTATTAGTCTTTCCGTATCGCGAGAGTGCAGACCTATGGAAGGTTCGTCCAGGATATAAAGACTACCCACAAGAGCCGAGCCAAGCGAGGTGGCAAGATTGATGCGCTGGCTCTCGCCTCCGGACAGGGAGTTGGACAAACGGTTCAGAGTAAGGTATGGCAACCCCACGTCCATCAGGAACTGAAGCCTGGACCTTATCTCTACGAGCAGACGCATGGCTATCTTCTGCTCGTTCTCCGTCAGGTCCTTGGTCAGGTCCTTGGCAAACCATTCTGCCAGTTTGGAGATAGGCCATTCCACAAGTTCCGATATCGTACGGCCAGCCACACGGACGTAGTTGGCCTCGGGCTTCAGTCGGCGGCCAAGGCATTTGGGGCACGTGGTCTTGCCTCTGTAGCGGGAAAGCATCACACGGTTCTGTATCTTGTACTGGCCAGCCTTGAGCATCTCGAAGAAAGCATCTATGGAGATAAGTCCCCACTCCTGTTCCTCGGGGAAAAGCGTCCACTCGGCAAGGGCCTTGTCGCTGGGTTTGCCGTGCCAGAGCCAATCCTTCTCGGCTTGTGTAAGTTCGTAGTATGGCTTGTGTATGGGGAAGCCTCGCTCGGAGTTGAAACGGATGAACCATGTCTTCCATTCGCTCATCTTCTCGCCTCGCCAGCATTGCACGCAACCTTCGTAGAGGGAAAGGGCGGAATTGGGTATCACCAGACGTTCGTCTATTCCCATAATCTTGCCGAAGCCCTCGCACTCGGGACATGCTCCCAGGGGCGAGTTAAAGGCAAAAAGCTGGTCGGTGGGTTCCTGAAAGACGATACCGTCTGCCTCAAAGCGTGAGTTGAACTTATGAAGTATGCCGGCAGGCAGGAATCTGAGCATCATCTCTCCCCCACCCTCGTAGAATGCCGTCTCCACGCTATCGGTAAGACGGGAGATGGAGTCGTTGTCGTCGCGCACGGAAAGACGGTCGATTACCAGATACACTTCCGAGGGAAGGGCTTTGCTCTCCGTGGCAAGATACTCGTCTATGGTAGTTATCTGTCCGTCCACCTCTATGCGCACGAAACCCTGTTGCTGGTACTTCTTCAGACACTCGCGCACATCTGCCGTGCCGTTTTCCTTACATAGATGCATGGGAGCAAGCACCACGAAGCGTGTACCCTGGGTGTACGATGCCGCACACCTTATCACGTCCTCCACACCCTGCTTCTTCACCTCCTCACCACTGACGGGGCTATAGGTGCGCCCCACTCTGGCAAAGAGCATGCGCATGTATTCGTATATCTCGGTACTCGTGCCCACGGTAGAACGAGGATTGCGGCTGCTTACCTTCTGCTCTATGGCTATGGCAGGCGGGATGCCCTTTATGTAGTCGCATTCGGGCTTGCCCATGCGACCCAGGAACTGGCGGGCATAACTGGAAAGGCTTTCCACATAACGGCGCTGACCTTCGGCATACAGAGTGTCGAAGGCAAGGCTTGACTTGCCGGAACCGGATACACCCGTGACGACAATCAGCTTGTCGCGTGGTATCTCCACGTCTATGTTCTTCAGGTTATTGACCCTGGCGCCTTTTATCTTTATGCTTTCCATGACAATTATCTGATTAATGCCCCTAAACCTTAGAGACCCTTAGAGACTTTAGAGACTTTAAGGACACTTAAAAAATCCTACAACTTCACCTTCACTCCCTTGCTCTCGTTCTGCATGTGGTCAAGGGCAGTTATCACGTAGACGTGTCCAAGTGCATCTTCGGGCAGATTGTAGAACGTGTTGCGTGTGATATGCACCAGTTTGGTGGCATCGTCCAGATTCTGTTTCTCTCCCTTGCGGAAACGGTATATGGCATACCATGCAGCCTGGTCCATGGGCGTCTTGGCCTTGGGTGCTGTCCAGAAGAGCGTAGGACCGTCCTTGGTGGCTATGATGGCTGGTTTGCGTACCTTCTTGGGTACCTTGTTGTCTATCCAGGGCATCAGAGGAGCCAGGGCCAGATGGCGATGATACGAATCCTTGAGCATAGTGGCATAATTACCGGGATTGTCCACTACGGCCTTGGCATACCACTGGCAACTGCCCTCCACTCCGGGCAGAGAGCGCTGCAGGTCGTACTTGGCACGCATCTGGTGCTCGCCGGCATTGCGCAGGTCGTTGTACTTTACGGTACGTTCCACATCCTGACCTATATACAGGTGTCTGGCACCAGCATTCTCGCTCCACCATCTTATGAGGGTTTCATAGTCGGCTGTGGGATGTCCTATCTGCCAGTATATCTGGGGAATGTTGTAGTCCACCCATCCCTGGCGCACCCACTCCAGAACGTCGGCATACAGGTCGTCATAGTTCTGCAAGCCGTTGGTTTCAGAACCATTGGGATCGTTCTTCTTGTTGCGATAAATGCCGAAAGGACTTACACCGAACTTGCACCAGGGCTTTACGCTCTTGACCGATTCGTTCAGCTGCTTGATGAACTTGTTCACGTTGTCGCGTCGCCAGTCGTCGCGCGACATGCCGTTGCCATACTTCCCGTACGAAGCATCGTCGGGTATGGGAAGTCCGTTGGCAGGGTATGGATAGAAGTAGTCGTCTATGTGCAAGCCGTCCACGTCGTACCTCTCTACAATGTCCATTGCCACGCGGCAGATGTAGTCGCGGTTCTCCGGCTGTCCGGGATCAAAGAGCATGAGGCCATCGTAATGGAAGAAGCGCTCGGGGTTCTTGAAATACGGATGACTGGCAGCCAATGCCATCGTGCCCTTCGTCTTGGCACGATAGGGATTTATCCATGCATGGCACTCCATACCGCGACGGTGGCACTCCTCCACCATCCACGCCAAGGGGTCCCAATAGGGTTGGGGCACACGTCCCTGCTCTGCCGTCAGGTAGCGGCTCCATGGTTCCATCTTACTCTCGTACAAGGCATCAGCCTCGGCACGCACCTGGAACATGATGGCATTGATGCCGCAACGTTTCAGTTCGTCCAATTGCATGGTCAGTGTCTGCTGCATCCGCTCACGGCCGATGCCCGTCCACTGGTTGTTGACACACTGTATCCAGGCGCCACGAAACTCGCGCTTGGGATTGAGCGCCGCATCCTTGTACTCCGTCTTCTCTTTGGGGGACAGACTGCCCTCTGCCTTGCAGATTGCCGACACAAACAGTGCCGCTAATATAATAATGTATTTCATCAGTGTACAAAGATAGCGAAAAAAGCCCTAAGACGTATGCCACACGTAGCATTTTCCCGTCAAAAAGACTTCACCACGGCATTTTCAAGGCAAGCGAGAACCTTATTCATGATATTTTTCGTACATTTGCAAATGATTGTATAACAAAGAAACACGTATTTATGGAAAATCGCAACATTAAAGTTCAGTACAAGCTCTACGCTCCCATGGGCGAGGAGAAAAAGATAGAAATGATAGAGGAGACACGCCCCGACATGCCCTTCCAGTTCATCAGCGGTATGGGCATGGTGCTGGAGGCTCTGGAGAACAAGCTCTACCCCATGCAGGAGGGCGAGGCATTCAAGATTACCCTCAGCGAGGAAGAGGCATACGGTCCCTTCATCCCCGAGGGTGTGCAGGAAGTGCCCGTGGAGGCTTTCTTCATCGAGGGCAAGCTGGACACCGAGCATATCTATGAAGGCGCCGTTGTTCCCCTGATGAATGCCGATGGCGAGCGCTTCAACGGTACCATTGCCGAGATAAAGGAAAAGGTTGTTGTCGTTGACCTCAACCATCCCTTGGCAGGCAAGGAACTGACCTTCGAAGGCACCGTAGTAGAGAACCGCGTTGCCACCAACCAGGAAATCCAGGACTACCTCAACAGCCAGGGCGGTTGCGGTGGATGTGGCGGTTGCGGAGGCGGCGATTGTGGCGGTTCCTGCGGCGAAGGAGGATGCTGTTGTAATTAAAGGTGAGCGGGTGAGCCCCCCTCAATCCCCCTAGGGGGAGGGAGGAGAGGATGAGTGGTGAGTTTTCGTCTTCGTTTGATAAGATTGAGCGTTTTTATCCACCCCCTCCCCCCCTTCAGGGTACTCCCCCTGTCTCAGGGGTAGAGTCAGTTACAATAAAACACCGCGCCAGCCAATTGTCCCTCTGAGACAGGGGGACGAGGAGCGAAGCGACGGAGGGGGGGGGGATAAAATCGTCTTAGTCGTGAGCGGTTAGTTTACACATTTCACATTTCCGTTTTCATAAGTGAACACATTTGGCAACATATTCCGCCTTACCACCTTTGGCGAGAGCCATGGCGAGGCTGTAGGTGGCGTTATTGACGGCATGCCTGCCGGCATAGAAGTGGACCTTGATTTCATTCAAGGCGAGCTTGCACGCCGACGTCCAGGCCAGAGCCGTCTCACCACGGCACGCAAGGAAGAAGACCATGTGGAACTGCTCAGCGGAGTTTTTGAGGGTCGCACCACCGGTTGCCCCATAGGCTTCATGGTAAGGAACACCAACCAGCACAGTTCCGACTACGAGAACATGCGCCACGTGTTCCGTCCCTCGCATGCCGACTACACCTATGCCACCAAATACGGCATACGCGACCATCGGGGCGGAGGACGTTCCTCGGCACGCGAAACCATTAGCCGTGTCGTGGGCGGTGCCTTTGCCACATTGGCATTGCGCCAACTTGGCATCAGCGTCTGTGCCTATACCTCTCAGGTAGGAGACATTGCCCTGCCTGGCACATACAAGGACTATGACCTTGGGCGCATAGAGGAAAATCCCGTCCGTTGTCCCGACCCCGCCACAGCCCAACGCATGGCGGACCTCATCATGGAGGTTAAGGGCAAGGGCGACACCATCGGGGGCATAATCACATGCGTAGTAAAGGGTTGTCCCGTAGGACTTGGCGAACCATGCTTCGGCAAATTGCATGCCGCCCTTGGACAGGCCATGCTCAGCATAAATGCCGTAAAGGGCTTTGAATACGGAATGGGATTCTCTGGCATGGAGTTAAGGGGCAGTCAGCAGAACGACATATTCATCCCCGACGGCAATGGAGGCATCACCACCCAAACCAACCGTAGCGGTGGCATACAGGGTGGCATCTCCAACGGACAGGACATCTACTTCCGCGTTGCCTTCAAACCCGTTGCCACCCTCCTGATGGAACAAGACACCGTTACCGAGGACGGACAAGCCACCACCCTAAAAGCACGTGGACGCCACGATGCGTGCGTGCTACCACGTGCCGTTCCCGTGGTGGAGGCAATGACCGCAATGACCATATTGGACTATTACCTGCTGAATCAAGCACACAAATAATCTGATAAACCAACCTTAGTATAAACACAAACACATCTCTGCCTATGAAGCATAGCGTATAGCACTATACGCATACTGTAAGACATATTTGGAAAAGCGTTTTAGCTTTATTCTATCATTTCGAAAGTTTGGCGACTAAAGGAAATCAACAAGAATATAGCGGAAATGCTCGCGCCATACGGCGTGGGCTTTTGGTTATTCTGTTGATTAGGTTACGCCAAACACCTCGAAATGGGAATACACTGAAAGTTCCGCGCTTTTTTGTGTGCGTACCCCCCTAAACTGGAACAACGGAGCAACCGAAAAGCCGTATAAGTGAGTAGGGAGATTCTAATTATTAAAACAAGACAATGAAAAAGTTTATTATTGGCCTTATTGGCGTAATGTTCGTATCAGCAATGGCATTCAGCCTGTCTTCATGTAGCAAAGAAGAAGTGGAACCTGAAAAGGAGGAAGATGAAGTGACAATTATCGGAACATGGCGTAACAGCGAGTATAACCGAATCACTCTTGAAGAAGATGGAACATTGATTTGGCACGACACAAATGGAACTAAAGACGAAACCACATATCACACTTACTCATATGAAAATGGATATATAAATTGGTACTGGATGGGTGGCGATCTTGAATTCATATGGTACGTATTTAAACTCTATGAGTCAACTATGGTAACATACAATGTTGATGAAGAAACTGGCACTCATGGTAGCCGACAAATAATCTGGACAAGAGTTGAGTAGTGATATATATCCACAATAGCCCTCCCGAGGGCAAAGCCTTGTCCTCCCGAGGACCGACCTGAGAGAACCCGGAACTCTCGCCTCGGTCTTCGGGAGGACCTTTTTAATACTATTTGGGCACAAATCTCTGCCTTCGCAAAACGAATGTATCGTGTTCATGAAAACACCTATATACAATAAGGTATAGCACATCGTAGCAGACATAACACAAAAATACATGTGTCAAGACATAACGACATGCTTATTGGAGAGGATTGTATGCCGTATTGCAAGGACCATCAAAACCGAGCCCTCTTTGTCAAAAAGAAATCAAAAAGATAGTTTTGCTTGCATTTTCACGAAGTTTGTGGGCGAAGACAACTTTTTCTTTCATTTTGTTGCAAGAATACAAGATTTATGTTAACTTTGCGCCAAATTAAAATTAACACTAACAAAAACAAATAAAAGCAAGCGATATGGACGCAATTAAGGTATTAGAAGATTTGAAAAGACGTTTCCCCAACGAGCCCGAGTATCATCAGGCAGTAGAGGAAGTTCTTGCAACTATTGAAGAGGAGTACAACAAGCACCCCGAGTTTGACAAGGCCAACCTGATAGAGCGCCTTTGCATCCCCGACAGAGTATATCAGTTCCGTGTTACATGGATGGACGACAAGGGTCAGATCCAGACCAACATGGGCTACCGTGTTCAGCACAACAACGCCATCGGTCCCTACAAGGGCGGTATCCGTTTCCACAAGTCTGTGAACCTGGGCATCCTGAAGTTCCTGGCTTTCGAGCAGACTTTCAAGAACAGCCTCACCACCCTGCCCATGGGCGGCGGTAAGGGCGGTTCAGACTTCAGCCCCCGTGGCAAGTCAAACGCCGAGGTTATGCGCTTCTGCCAGGCCTTCATGCTGGAACTGACACGCCACATCGGTCCCGACGTGGACGTACCTGCAGGTGATATCGGCGTAGGCGGCCGCGAGGTTGGCTACATGTTTGGCATGTACAAGAAACTGACCCACGAGTTCACCGGCACATTCACCGGCAAGGGCCGCGAGTTCGGCGGTTCACTGGTTCGCCCCGAGGCAACAGGTTATGGCAACGTGTACTTCCTGCAGGAAATGCTCAAGACCAAGGGCGATAGCGTAGCAGGCAAGAAGGTGCTCATCTCTGGTGCCGGCAACGTGGCCCAGTACACCGCAGAGAAGGTGCTCCAGCTGGGCGGTCAGGTTATGACCATGTCCGACTCCGACGGCTACATCTACGATCCCGAGGGCATCGACCGCGAGAAACTGGACTTCATCATGGAACTGAAGAACGTGTACCGTGGACGTATCAAGGAATATGTTGACCGCTATCCCAATGCCAAGTATGTGGCTGGCGAGCGTCCCTGGGGCGAGAAGGGCGACATTGCTCTGCCCTCTGCCACACAGAACGAACTGAACGAGGAGCAGGCACAGACCCTGGTGGCAAACGGTGTTATCGCCGTGAGCGAGGGCGCCAACATGCCCTCTACACCCGGTGCCATCCGTGTGTTCCAGGAGGCAAAGATTCTGTACGCTCCTGGCAAGGCCAGCAACGCTGGCGGTGTATCGGTGAGCGGCCTGGAAATGTCTCAGAACTCTGGCCGTATCTCATGGTCAAGCGAGGAGGTTGACAACAAGCTGCACTGGATTATGGAGAACATCCACGAGAACTGCGTGAAGTACGGCACCGAGGCCGACGGCTATGTAAACTATGTGAAGGGTGCCAACGTGGCAGGCTTCATGAAGGTGGCCAAGGCCATGATGGCTCAGGGCGTGGTGTAAAAAAGACCCACCCCGCCCTCCCTGCAGGGAGGGTGAGCGAAGCCTGAACTATAAATTCCAACCTATAAATGCAGACCCCGGAAGTTTAAAGGCTTTCGGGGTTTATTTGTAATAGTAATAGAACAGTTTCCCAATAAGAGAACTGGAGTACTCTAACGAGAGAACTGAAGTTCCCTAACGAGAGAACTGGAGTGTTCTCATGACGATACCGGCACAAAACAAGGAGGACAAGCAAAAAAGGCAGGAGGACAAGGGCACATTGTAACAAATAAAACGTATCTTTGTCTTGAAATACATACATGCACACATGCAACTGAAAGACACTCCCTTCGTTGACCTGATGCAGAAACGCATCTGCAACGTACTGCTCATAGCCAACCCCTACGATGCCTTCATGCTGGAGGACGACGGGCGCATAGACGAAAAGATTTTTACGGAATATGCCAAACTGGGCCTTCGCTTCCCTCCACGCTTCATACAGGTGTCCACCAAGGCCGAGGCACGTAAGAAGATGATCTATGGCGACATAGACCTGGTCATCTGTATGCCGGCGGCAGAGAACAACGACGTGTTTGACATTGCACGTAGCGTGAAGAGCCACAGCCCCAATATACCCATCGTGGTGCTCACGCCCTTCAGCCATGGCGTGACACGAAGAATGAAGAACGAGGACCTCTCGGCATTCGAATACGTATTCTGCTGGCTTGGCAATACGGAACTGCTGCTCAGTATCATCAAGCTCATAGAGGACAAGATGAACCTGGAGCACGACATCCGCTCGGCAGGCGTGCAGATGCTGCTGGTAGTGGAGGACACGATACGATTCTACTCCAGCATCCTGCCCAACCTGTACAAATACGTGCTGAACCAGTCTCTGGCTTTTGCTACAGAGGCACTGAACAGTTCACTGGAAACCCTGCGCATGCGAGGCCGTCCAAAGATAGTGCTGGCACGAACATACGAGGAAGCATGGAGCCTGTACGAACAGTTTGCCGACAACACCCTGGGCGTCATCTCCGATTGCCGTTTCCCCATCTACAACAACAGTACGCAGAAGGACGAAATGGCAGGCTACAAGCTGCTCAGCTGCATACG
Source organism: Bacteroidaceae bacterium (assembly GCA_045612965.1). Taxonomy (GTDB): domain Bacteria; phylum Bacteroidota; class Bacteroidia; order Bacteroidales; family Bacteroidaceae; genus Physcousia. The sequence continues at coordinate 144,662 of JAZLAC010000041.1, forward strand.
TGCCCGCGACCCCTACGTGCCACTTATCATGGAGTCCAGCGAGGTGGCACGCAAGGAACTGGCATGGAAGTGCGGGGCAAACTTCGTGGACAAGAACTCGAAACTGCTCAACGTGGAGATACGCGACCTGCTGAGCCGCTACTTCGGTTTCGGCGACTTCGTGTTCCGCGATCCTACCACCATGAACGAGGTGGCACGCATACACAATCTGAAGGAGTTGCAGGACAACATCATGACCCTGCCATTCGACTCCCTGCAATACCATCTGAGGCACAACAACGTGAGCCGATGGCTCTCCAGCCGTGCCCTGTTCCCCATTGCCGAGTTCCTGAAGAAGATTACGTGGGACAAGGAGCAGGATGTGGACGTGCACCGACAGATAATCCTGGATGCCATCGTGGCATACCGCAGAATGAAGAACCAGGGCGTGGTGGCGGTGTTCCAGCGCGACCGCTTCGACCAGTATTCCAATTTTGCCCGCATAGGCGAAGGTTCGCTTGGAGGCAAGGGACGCGGCCTGGCTTTCCTGGACCGCATGATAAAGAAGGTGAGGGAGAACGAGATAGAGCATGCCGACCTCCTGCACATCCCCAAGACACTGGTGCTTTGCACGGACATCTTTGACGAGTTCATGGAGACGAACGAACTCTACTCCATAGCCATGAGCGACATCTCGGACGAGGAGATGCTTGCCTGCTTCCTGCGAGGCAGGTTGCCACACAGATTGCTTGCCGACCTGGAGGTGTTCATAGAGGTGGTGAAGACACCCCTGGCCATACGCAGTTCCTCGCTTCTGGAGGACAGCCACTACCAGCCCTTTGCCGGCATCTACTCCACCTACATGATTCCCTACGACGAGGACAAGTATTGCCGCCTGGAGATGCTTGCCAACGCCATCAAGGGTGTGTATGCCTCGGTGTATTTCCGTGGAAGCAAGGACTACATGACCGCCACGTCCAACGTAATCGACCAGGAGAAGATGGCGGTTATCCTGCAGGAAGTGGTAGGCCAGCAATATGGCACGCGCTTCTATCCCAACGTATCCGGTGTGGCACGCTCCGTGAACTACTACCCCATCGGCGACGAAAAGGCCGAGGAGGGTACCGTTTCCCTGGCAATGGGCCTGGGCAAGTACATCGTGGACGGCGGCACCTCCCTGCGTGTGTGCCCGTATCACCCCACGCAGGTCCTGCAGATGTCGGAAATGGACATTGCCCTGCGCGACACGCAAACCTCGTTCTACGCTCTGGAAACAAGCATACCAAAGGACAAGTTCGGATACAGGATAAAGACCGTGTTCCAGGTGGACGACGGCTTCAACCTGGTGAAGATACCCGTGCGCGAAGCCGAACAGGACGGTTCCTTGCAATGGATTTGCTCCACCTTCGACCCTGTGGACCAATGCATCTACGACGGGTTCTACGAGGGACGCAACCGCAAGCTCATCTCCTTTGCCGGTGTGCTCCAGAATGGAGTGTGGCCCATGCCAGAACTGCTCCGCCTGGTGCTTAAACTGGGTCAGGAGGAGATGAAACGCCCCGTGGAGATAGAGTTTGCGTGCAATATCAACAAGGACAAGACGGGCGACTTCTACCTCCTGCAGATACGCCCCATGGTGGACAACCGCATGCAACTGGACGAAGACCTCTCTGCCATAGCAGACGAACAGTGCCTGCTCAGAAGCCACAATGCCATAGGCCATGGCAACATCACGGACATCACGGACATTGTTTACATAAAGACGGGGGAAAAGTCGAAGTACACTCCTGGCAAGAATCCGCAGATTGCCGACGAGGTGGAGCGCATAAACCGCTCCCTGCTTCAGGAAGAGCGCAAATGCCTGCTCATAGGTCCCGGACGCTGGGGTTCCAGCGACTCGTGGCTGGGCATACCCGTGAAATGGCCTCACATAAGCAGCGCGCAGGTCATAGTGGAGGCTGGACTGGAGAACTTCCAGGTGGATCCCTCGCAAGGCACGCACTTCTTCCAGAACCTCACCTCCCTGGGCGTGGGATACCTCACCATAGATGCCTTCCGGGGCAATGGCAAGTACGACTGTTCCCTGTTTGAAGGCTTGCCCGTGGTACAGGAAACCGACTACGTGGCACACGTCCGCCTTAGCGAACCCCTTACAATCAAGATAGACGGCATGAAAAAGGAAGCCGTGGTGCTGATGCCCAGAGAACTGACCGAGCCAAAAGCGCCTCTCCCTGACGCTGAGGAAGAATTTGAAGACAAAGAGATAACGGAAGAGTAGACACATACTCCTTTCTATCGGCAAGTTTTGCCGTGAATAGCACTAAAATAGTACGCATTTTTGCCGATACCGGCAAAAATGCGTATCAATTTGTCATCCATCCTTGCTCTACTGAGAGGGAAAGGGGATGTCTTACTTCATGCTAATTCTGCCCTCGGGCGTGGCATAGCGCTCGGGAATCTCGGCCTTGAGGTGCTCGGAGACATAGTTGATGAAAGCCTGGTTGTAGAGCATGATGTTTTCCTGAAGGATGTGGGCATCGCGAAGGACATTGTACATACCACCGCCAGTCACGCAATAGTCGGTAGTGCAAAGGGTGTACTCGGCATCCATCTTCAATGGAGAGTAGCGACCAGTCTTGTCGTCAAGTACCTCCACCTTAGAGATACGGGCCTTGCCTACGGCCTTCGTGTTGAGATTGAAGCGGAAGCCAGAAAGCTGGGGGAACTGACCGTCCTCCATGGGCGAGTTGGAAGTGGTGGCAACAAGGAGTTCAAATAGTTTAGAACCCTTTATCCTGACCACGGTGAGGTAGTTGTTGTAAGGCAAGGCATCCACGATGTTGCCATACGACCAGTCGCCAGCCGAAAGTGGAGCACGTATGCCACCACCGTTGTTCACGGCGAGTTGTGCACCTGTAACGGCACGGAAAGCGTCAGCAACAAGGTTGCCAATGGGCGTTTCGCGTGTTCTGACCATCTGGCGCCCGTCCTCGTCGAAGATGTCCATACGATAGTTGCTATGGCAAATCTTTTTTGTTGTCACCTCCTCCATCATGGCCTTTATGCTATCAGTTACCTGGCGGACGTGGGCATTCTCTTGCTTCAGGGAGTCCATGGGTATGAGTTCCGTATGCATGTGTCCGTCGGGGCGGATAACGAGTTTGCCAACGTTCTTGAATCTGGACCCCGTCTGCGTTATGAGCACAGGTTCACCCTCGGCATTGAACACGGTATCGCATGGAATGGTGCTATGTGTGTGTCCGTCCAGCACCACATCTATGCCACGCGTACTGCTCACAAGGCGATGGCTGGTAAGGAAGTTCTTTGCCGATGCCTCGCCCAGGTGTGACAGAAGGATGACATAGCGAGCACCTTCCTTGCGGGCCTCGTCCACGGTTTTCTGCACCTCTTCCACCAGATTGTCCTCGCAAAGTCCCAGCATCTGCGTGCCTTGCTTGTCGAAGAAGGAGTATGCCTCGCTTATCAGCGTCTCGGGAGTAACAACACCCACGAAGGCAATCTTCGTTCCGCCGAAGTCCTTAATAATATAAGGTGTGAAGAACAGGGAGTCCTGATGCAGGGAGCGCAGGTTCATGTTCACCACGGGCAGTTGGCTCTCCGCCACAAGTTGGGTGAGGTGCGGTGTGCCGAAGTCGAACTCGTGATTGCCCAGTCCCACGGCATCGTACCCCATCTCCTTCATTATGTCCACCACGAACCTGCCACCCGAGATGGCACCTGCGGTACCACCATGCAGGAAGTCGCCGCTACTGGTAAGTCCCACCCACGAGGTGTCCTCGACAGCATCTGCCAAACCGCGCAGACGTGCATATCCGCCCACAACGCAATGTGCATCGTTCTCGTAGATGATGACAATGCTACGCTTCTGCTTGGAATTGCATCCGCACAGGAGGGGCAATAAAAGAAGAACCAGAACCAGATGCTGGATCTGGTTCTGGATGGTTTTGCATATAGAATATGGTTTATTCATTATATCGCAAAGGTGTATTGCAAATGATATTTCCCGTTGTACTATGGCTTAGGACAACAGGGTATTATTCCAATGTAGAGAAGTCCACATCGGGAGCCTCTGTTACGTTGCCCTCGCGTGTGAACGGTGTGCCGGACTCCAGGAAGTCGTTGAAGAAACCGCCCATGGTGAGGAAGAAGTCGTTGTTCTCCACGCCGCCCTTGTAGTCGAGGCGCTGCTTCTGGTTGCCTGTTGCATCGCATGTGAAGCGGCCCTGTGTCACAGGTACCCACTTGCCGTCAGCAGTGCGTGCCCACTGGTTGCAATAGTATGCCTTTCTGGTGATATGGCCCATAACGGGGTTGAAGTTCTCCAGGAATGAATATGCATGGGTGTACCATGTGGTTATCTGGGGACGGCGCCATGATGCTACGAGCGACCACTTGTTCTGGTGGTTGTCGTAGAAGTAGGCGGTATAGACGGTGGTATTGTTCTTGTCGGGGCGCACACCCATGAGGAAGCGGCAACGCTCGCCTGGCTTCCAGTCGTAGTGCATGTAGCTCTGGCCGCCAGAACCCTCATTGCCGAAGTCGTTTATGGTTGTCTCGGCACCCTTTCTAACGAGCTGTACACGCATTGAGTCGGGAATCTCGGCAGGATTGTCGGTTACGAAGGGACTCCATACAGAGAAGAGGATTCTTCTGGGGTAAGGAGTGTTATTCTGCATGCCGAAGTAGCCCTCGCCAAAACCGCAAGCCATGTAATAGCTGCTGGGGATGTCGCCCTCTTCGGGTACCACAACCTCGTTGTAGAACCATTCCACATCTCCTTCAGGCAGAGTGTAGCTCATGTGTGTGGAGGGACCACGACGGCCGAAGTGGGTGCTGAAGTCGCCGTTTACACAAACCACGGGACCCACATTGCCCTTCACCACGAGAGATTCCACATTGCCGAAACTGTCGCCTGCGTTAATCTTCTTGCCACGGATGTCCACCTTGACGTAACCGGGTTCCTTTACCTTGAAGGTACCAACCTCAACAAGTGTCAGCGTGTCGCTTGCCAGTTCCACTTCCTCGGTCTTGCCCAGCAGAGAAACCTCCACCAGAGAATGTCCCATTGCCTGCAACGAAACGGTCATCTTGCCCTTGTTCATTGCTCTGAAGTAGAAACTTACAACCGTTTCCTGGTCGTCCCAGTTGCGAATTGCACATCTGCCCTCGTCGATGAAAGCAGGTTCGCTTTCGGGAGAAGCCGTTACATACGCATTGCCCGACAAGGTAACAACACTCTCGCTCTGTTCGGCAGCAGATTCCGCTCCCGAGCAACTCATAGTCAGCAATGCCAACGACATCACTGAAGCCAAAAGAGAAAATCTTTTCTTCATAATCATTAGTATTTGATGTTATTTCCTCGCAAAGTTAATGAAAATATCATAAAAGACCAAGCAAGGGAAATAATTAAACGAAAAAGGTGTAAATTTGCATACGACAAACTCATGTACAACCTAATGAAACACCTTTGTACGATAATCCTTGCGTGCGTGCTCCTCTGTTCGTGCACCAACGGCAGGACGGGCAAGGCCGTAGAGGGAGACACTCTGTCCCTGCGTCATGCACGCTATGTGTGTGCCGTGAGGTGCGGAGATATCGTGAGCATAGACATACGCAATCCGTGGGATACGGCCACCCTACTTAGAAGCATCAAGGTGAAGGTGCCCGTAAGGCGTGCCGCCGTCTACTCTGCCACTCACGCGGCATTGTTGGAGGAACTTGGTGTAGCGGGACACATCGGGGGCATCTTCGACACCAAGTACCTCAGAAACTCCCATCTCAAGGAGGACATCGCCAAGGGTGATATACGCGACCTAGGCACGAGCAATGCCGTGAACATAGAGCAAGTGATGGACCTCCAGCCCGACCTGCTCATGCCTTCGCCCTACGAGAGTCAGGGAGGCTACGGACGACTGGAACAGATGTGCATACCCATCATGGAGTGTGCCGACTATATGGAGGTGTCGCCTCTGGCACGTGCCGAGTGGATAAGGGTGTATGGCATGCTCTTCGGTGTGGAGCAGCAGGCAGACAGCCTATTCCAGGAAATAGAGCAAAGGTACAACGAGTTGAAGGGCTTGGCATCGACATGCAAGGAGCGTCCCCGTCTGCTCACCGAGCGTCCGCTAAGCGGCACATGGCATGTGCCCAACGGAGAGAGCACTACGGGCATACTATACCGCAATGCCGGTGCCGACTATCTCTTTGCCGACATCCCCGGTAGCGGAGCCAGTGCCATGAGCATAGAAATGGTGCTGGACAGGGCCATGCATGCCGACTTGTGGCTCATAAAGAGTTTCGGTTCTCTCACCAAGGAGCAAATCATAGACGACACACCAGCATGCAAGCACATCCCTGCACGCCTATTGGTGTGCAATACGGAAGAGGTGCCCTTCTTCGAAGAAACTCCCTTCCATCCCGAATATCTCCTGGAAAACCTCATAAGCGTGCTCCATCCCGAACTGGGATTGAAAGCAGAGCACGAGTACTTTAAGTAAACGGAAAACGGAAGGCTGCGAGTAAGCGAGAGCAATCAAACTTGTTTGAATTGCCGAGCGGGAGCAGGCTCGACGAAGTCAAAGCGGTAATCGAAATACTCAGACTACTCAGAACTCAAAACAACCATGCACAACCAAACCACACACAATACGATGAGTCAGGGCTCACAATACTTTGCCAAAGGCCGAACAATACTTCTTCTTGCCCTACCTCTCCTGTTGATGGCGGCAAACATCCTGTGGGGTTCGCTGGACATACCTCTGAGCGCCATGCCCGACATTCTATTGGGCAGGGAGATAGAGGGACATCCCTCGTGGTCGTACATCGTATGGCATAGCCGTGTGCCCCAGATGCTTACCGCTACCTTCTGCGGTGCGGCGCTTGGCACATGCGGCTTGCTTCTGCAAACGGCTTTCCGCAATCCTCTGGCAGGCCCTTCCATACTGGGCATAGATAGCGGTGCCAGCCTTGGTGTGGCATTGGCGATGATGTTCTTCGGCGGAAGCCTGACGATGGGCGGGCTGTCCCTTGGCGGCTACATGCTAACCATAGCGGCGGCACTGGCTGGTGCCATGGGAATAATGGTGCTTCTGTCCGCACTGAATGCCTTGCTCAGAAGTACGGTGATGCTTCTCATTACGGGTGTCATCATCTCCTATATCACCGGAAGCCTGATTTCGCTACTCCAGTTCTGGGCAAGCCACGACAGCCTTCAGGCATACGTCCTGTGGGGCATGGGCAACTTCTCCAGCGTGAGCACGGAGCGCTTGCCCTTCTTCATCGGCTTGGTTGCTATTGGACTTGTCATGGCTCTACTGATGATGAAGCCCTTGGATGCCTTGCTCTTGGGCGACCGCTATGCGCAGAACTTGGGTGTGAACACCACACGCACGCGCCACATGCTTCTGCTTGCCACGGGGTTGCTTTCGGCCATTACCACGGCCTTCTGCGGACCTGTCAGTTTCATTGGTCTTGCCACACCGCACATGGCACGTTTCTTGTCTTCATCGGGTTCCCACCGCTCGCTTTTGCCGCACACCATTGCCCTGGGTGCAAGCATTGCCTTGGCATGCAACCTTCTTTGTAACCTCCCAGAAAGCAGTGTCCTGCCTATAAACGTACTGACGCCCCTAATAGGAGCGCCAGTAATCGTCTATCATATCCTTGCCCCGACATTGAATTCAAGAAAGGTACGGGGTAAAGAAAAGTAATTTGTATTACTTCTTGTAGAAGGGAGTGTTGTAAACCAGACGTACGCCGTTTTCGGTGGGACTAACAACCAGAGTGGTGCCGTCCTCAGAAACTGAATAGGTATTGGTCTGACCGCCCTTTGCTACGTGGTAGATTACGTTGAACATCTTTGAAACCGCATTGAAAGCATCCTTCTCTGCCATGGGAACCTCAACAATAAGCTGACCCAGCTTGCCGGCCTCCTTCACGTCCTTCCAGTTCAATGACAGGGAAATCTCTGTACCGCGGCACAAGCCTGTGAATGCATCCTTTTCCTCGTTGTAGGAATAACCACGCTTTGCAATCTCGGCAGAGATCTTGTTCACACTGGCATTCAAATTGATGCCGTCAAATTCAAATGCGCTGGCGCTCAGTGTCATAACCATAGCGGCCAGTACTACAAACAACTTCTTCATAGTTTGTTGATTTTGTTTTGTTTAATTTAATTTGTTATTATTGTTCTTTTTTGCTTTTCCTTAAATATATAAGCGGCTTTCGCCCAAAAATGCATCTATGGCGCCCGCTTCTTGCAATTCCTGCGAGGTGCCTATTGTCATGCCTCCGTCCTGCATGAGCCAGAGCACGTCGGCTGTCTTCAGTGCTATGCCCACATCGTGGGTGGACAGCAGTATGGCCTTTCCCTGCTTGTGTGCCAGGTCCCTGAGCAAGAGCATCAGTTTCACCTTGGAGGGGAAATCCAGGAAAGCAGAGGGTTCGTCCATCAGTATTATCGGAGTTTCCTGAGCCAACGCCTTGGCTATCATCACCTTCTGCCTTTCTCCGTCGCTCAGCGACTGAAAGGCGCGGTTTGCAAACTCCTTGGTGTGCGTCAGGTTCATGGCCTTGTCCACCACCTGTTCATCCTCTGCGCTCAGCCGGCCGAAGTAGCCCGTATAGGGGTGTCTGCCCATCGCAACCACTTCCCTCACACTGAGCCCCATGGCATCCATGCGCTCCGTAAGCACCACGCCCAGGGTTTCCGGACTCACCTCGTCCATCTTTCCTGCCAGCGGCTTCTGGTATCCTGCTATGGTCCTGAGCAAGGTACTCTTGCCTGCTCCGTTGGGTCCCAGTAGGCAAGTTACTTTGCCAGCACACAATCCGGCGGTCAAACCGAATGATACCACCCTGTTGCCATAACCCGTGGAAAGGTCTGCAAAGGAGAGTGCTGTAGTGCCTATGACCATTTTCATGTATAAACTTGGGCGCAAAGATAACAAAAAGACATCAAAACAATGTAAAAATGCGAAAGAATTATCAAAATAACACTAAAAGTGTATCAAAACATGGCATTTTCAAACATAAAACACTACCTTTGCGTAGATTAAGATACGTAAAGCACGATGATTAAGAAGATTCTACTTGCACTGGCCTTGATTGTTTCCCCCTTCATTTCAGGCCACATTCAGGCAGAGGAAGGTCCCCTCACCCTCAAGTCCATCACCGACGGAACATTCGGTGCGCATGGCATATATGGCGTAAATCCCTTGCCCGACGGCGAGAGTTACAGCCAGCTGGTGGACGGCAAGAGAATTGTGGTAAGTTCGTTCAAGACGGGCGAGCAGACGGGCATCCTCTTTGATGCGGACAACACCAAGGGCAAGGTGAAACTTTCACGCATAGACGGCTACACACTTTCACCCAACCAGAAACACATCCTTCTGCGCACACAGACACGCGGCATCTACCGTCATAGCACCACCGCCGTATATTATATATATAATGTACAGAACCGCACCCTGGCTCCCCTTTCCGATGGCGGTTCTCAGGAGTGCCCCCTCTGGAGCCCCGACGGCAACATGGTGGGCTTCGTGCGCGAGGGCAATCTCTTCCTCGTGAAACTGCTCTTCGACAATGCCGAGGTGCAGGTTACCAAGGACGGCAAGTTCAACAGCATCATCAACGGCAAGGCCGACTGGGTGTACGAGGAGGAGTTCGTCACCAATCGCAGTTTCGACTTCAATGCCGATGCCACCATGCTGGCATGGATCCGATACGACGAGAGCCAGGTGCCCCTGTTCTCCTTCCCCATGTACAAGGGCATGCTGCCCGAGATGCAGGAGAATGCCGAGTATCCTGGTGCCTACGAATACAAGTATCCCATTGCCGGACAGCCCAACAGCAAGGTAACGGTACACACCTTCGACATCAAGAGCCGTGCCACACGCGAGGTGAAGGTTCCCCTGGAGGCCGAGGGCTATATCCCCCGCATCAAGTTCAGCAGCGACCCCAACAAGCTGCTCATTCTCACGCAGAACCGTCATCAGGACAACCTGAAGGTGTGGGCAGCCAACCCCCGCTCCACCGAGTGCCGTTGCATCGTGTCCGACGAGGTGAAGCCCTACGTGGCCGACAATGCCTATACCCTCTTCACCACCATACAGGACGGTTTCATCCTGCTTAGCGAGCGCTCTGGCTATGCACACCTCTACCAGTACAACCTCCTGGGCACGCTGAAACGCGAGATTGGCAAGGGTCAGGACATCATCACCGACTTCTACGGATACGACGAGAAGACCGGCACATACTACTACCAGGCCAAGGACGGCGGTCCTCTGCGCACCGGTGTCTACAAGTGCGATGCCAAGGGTAAGGTAACCCCCATCAGCACCAAGGCTGGACAGAACTCGGCCATCTTCTCTACCAACTTCAAGCACCTGATGCTCACACACCACTCTGCCGCCACACCTCCCACCTACACCCTGCGCAACGACAAGGGCAAGGTGCAGAAGACCCTGCAGGACAATGCTGCGTTGAAGCAGAAGGTGGACGGCATGAACCTGGCAAGCATAGAGTTCTTCCAGTTCCAGACACAGGATGGCGTGGACCTGAACGGCGTCATGGTAAAGCCTGCCAACTTCGATGCCAGCAAGAAGTACCCCGTCATCCTCTTTCAGTATAGCGGTCCTGGTTCCCAGCAGGTACAGGATTCTTGGTACGTGGGCAACTGCTCTGCCGCCCTGTTGGAGAGATACATGGCTCAGGAAGGGTTCGTCAGCGTCATCGTGGACGGTCGCGGTACTGGAGGCCGCGGTGCAGAGTTCGAGAAGCAGACCTACCTGAAACTGGGCCAGCTTGAGAGTCACGACCAGGTGGAGACAGCCATCTACCTGAGCAAGTTGCCCTGGGTTGATGCCAAGCACATAGGCATCTGGGGATGGAGTTTCGGTGGTTTCAACACACTGATGAGCATGTCCGAGGGACGCCCCGTATTCTATGCCGGCGTAGCGGTAGCACCTCCCACCTCTTGGCGCTACTACGACACGGTTTACACTGAGCGTTTCATGCGCACCCCCAAGGAGAACCCCGATGGCTATGATTGCAGTCCCATCTCTCGTGCCAAGAACCTGAGCGGCAGCCTGCTCATCATCCACGGTTCAGCCGACGACAATGTGCACTACCGCAATGTGGCAGAGTACACCGAAGCCCTCGTACATGCCGACAAGGACTTCCGCCAGCTCACCTACACCAACCGCAACCACTCCATCTACGGTGGCAACACCCGCAACCACCTCTTCCGCCAGTTGGTAAATCATTTCAAGGAAAGCATGAAGTAAACGGAAAACAATAAGGCCTCGTAGCTTAGTTGTATAGAGCGTCGGATTCCGGTTCCGAAGGTCCTGGGTTAGAGTCCCAGCGAGGTCACTAAAAGCAATCAGGAAGAAGGCACCATAGCCCTCTTCCTGATTTTTTATATGGTTCAAGAATGAAGTTCATGTAAACCACACTCTCATAATTCTCCTTTGCATTTTTTGGACGATGCATGTCTTTCCGCATTGGCGAATACCTTTTATCACAAGTGGTTTCTTGGATTCAGAGGTTTTCCACTCAACCAAAACTGACTCAATTTTTCTTTTCTGCATCGTATTAGATGCAAGTGCAAAAATACATTTTTTTCAAGCGAATAATTTGACGCGCCAACACTTTTTTAAGCGAATCAACGGAAGTTCAATACACTTTTCCTGCCGAGAATGGCAGTAAATTGGCACAAGAACGCATGCCTGCCATGCGAAATGTCTGCACGGGTGTCACCTTTTCTTCGTAAGAATCGTTATATTTGTGAGCAAGCTCAAGAAAACGATTCATTAACCTATAACAACAAAACAAGATTATGGAAGTATTGGAAGAAATTGGTGGCATGTTGGAAGACATCCTTATCCCTATCAGCATCTGTGTAATAATGCCCATCACAATGGTGTGGCTGAACCTTCGCAGTAAGAAACAGGCAGACAAGAACCGTACAGACATCATTCTGGCGGCCTTGGAGAAGAATCCAAACATCGACCTGGAGGAGTTAATGCAGAAGACTACGCCAAAGAGTGCAACTCTAAAGGAGAAATTGCTAAAGAAACTTATGTGGGGCAGTGTTATCTCTGCTATCGGTATTGGTTTTCTGGGATATGCCCTATATATGGACTTCGTAGGTGGCATGTCTGTAGAGGATATGGAAAGGTCTTACTTCTGCGGTGGCATTACCATGCTCATAGGTCTGGCCATACTGCTTGTCTTCTTCATTAGCAAGAGGATGATGGCAAAGGAACTGGAGGCTGAGACCAACAAGAAATAACCGTCTGTTGCAAAAGCAAAAACATGAACAGAGAGGAGTTCATAGCACACATACGGGGCGAGCAGGAGCAACTGAGGCGATTCCTGCTTGCCCTATGCCTGGGTAACCGCGATGAGGCTGACGACATAGCGCAGGAAAGTCTTGTCAAGGCCTATCTTTCCTCCAGTGGGTATCGGGATGAGGGCAGTTTCACCTCCTGGCTCTACAAGATTGCATACCGTACGTTCCTGGACCACAAGAAAGCTGGCAGATGCAACCAACCGCTGGAGATGGCGTCCTCGCTGACGGATGCTTCAACCTTGGCAGACAATACGTTCCGTTACCAGGAACTGTACATGGCCTTGAACGAACTGCAACCCAAGGAGCGCACCTCCATTCTGCTTTTCTACATAAAGGGATACTCCGTACGTGAGATAAGCAAGATAATGGAATGCAGCGAGGATGCGATAAAGAAACAATTGTCCAGAGGACGCGAGCACCTGAAAGATAAATTGAAGAAATGATGGAACAGAAAGACACATTACAGGAACTATTCAACGGCTTTACTCCCGACCTTGGACAAGAAGACCTCTTCATGCAACGTCTGGAAAAGAAACTGGAAGCCGTGGAGTACATCAAACAGCTGCAAGAGAGGCAACTTAGGCGCTACCGTTATGCCATAATAGCAGCCTTCCTGATGGGCGTGATAGTAAGCGGAGGCCTGCTTGTCTACATTATGGACAATCCCATTGGCCAACCGACCTTCTCCTTCGGCATACACTCCATGCCTTTCCTGTTCCTGGAGCAGAACAGTCGCATGATATCACTCACAGGCCTGGCTTTGCTGATGGGTGTAGGCATAGTGGTTATTATCACCCTATGGCAGGAACTTGCAAGCATGCATGAATTGTACGGAAAACGGACTTGCCTTGTTGATGAGCGAAGGCGACTGCTTAGTTCGACGAATCAGGGTGAATAATAAGGTTTAACGAAAAAGGCACAGGACCTGAGTGAAAGCAGGCTTCTGTGCCTTGTGTGCTGACTATATAACTTTACCGAAGGCTATTTCATGGCGCAGGAGTTGATAATTATAGGCTGGACTTTGAATGTAAAGCCCAGTCTCAATATCTGTAATCTTTTCGTACCATTGGGAGTTATAGACGAGAAACAAGGCTTCTATCATGGTCAGTCCGTAGTCTTTCATTGCAAGCAGAGCCAATTGTTCTACGAGGGAACTGGTGAGGTATGCAATCTGTTCGTTCATTGTCGGATAAGGGTTTGCAAGGCACGTTCCGTGCCAAAATAGTATTGACGATTTAACTTGCGATATGTAAGTTCCTCTACCAGTGTGGCCAAAGTAATCATATGACGGGTATAACGGTCTAACTGAAAGGCAACTCCATCATCGGCAATTGGACCAATCACGATATCATAGTCGTGCGTATATCCCGTAAGACTTGCTTCACGATTGGAAAGTACAAACAGGGCCCATTCCTCGGTGGGTTCATCGAACACCTTTACTCTCAGCTCTGGACTATGCAACTGACTTTCATCAAAACTGTAAACGGTTAATGTAGGTTCACCTTCACCTGCAATACGTACTCTGCGTATAGACATCGCTTCGGCCTGAGTGCGTATATCGGTCAAATAATATCCCTTTCCAAAGTCCTTATCAGGGTGACTTCGGGTGAGATCTATTTTTTCAATGGAGACATTGGAACCATGATACAGAGTAATCATTCTAGTGCTCCTCCATTACGTTTGCAGATGATTGACAGGTCGTTCACTGCTTCGCAGATTGACAATTGGTGCTCAGCCTCATAGCATTCTTCCAAAAAATCCAATCCCTTAAATCGATGCAGGTATGCAAATGCCTGCTTTGAGGATAGTCCATACCGTTCGGCAAAAGCATTGATGCAATAGACAAAATAAGTCATCCGGTTTTGGGTAGACCTGTCGGTAACATTCTCCATGGCAAATGAAGGATGTTGCGGCAATGTACCTGCCACAGGAACTGCCCCCACGTATGCAAACGCAGACTCCGAAACATGGGATACTTCCGCTACATGACTGTCATATTGTTTATTCTTCATCATTTCTTTTGAACTAACTGTGTTGCAAAGATAGGAAAAAAGTTTATTGAACAGCATTAAATAATTCTCTTTTTATTCCCGCAACGGTAAACTTTTTTATATCTTAGCGGTCAAATTAACGCTAATAAATATATAAGATATGAGACTGGAAGATTTTATGAATGCCTCGCCCGTGAACTTCTTCGCGGTGGAGACAATAAAGAAGTGCCTCACAGAGGCTGGTTACAAGGAGTGGAAGGCTGGCGAGCCTTGCCCCGAGGTGAAGAGTGGCGACAAACTGTTTTCTACAAAGAACGGTTCCGCCATTTTTGCTTTCCATATGGGCAAGAAGTCCCTGGCCGAGGGTGGCATGCGCATCATTTCGGCACATTCGGACAGCCCCTGCTTCCGCGTGAAGCCCAATGCAGAGATAAAGTGCGAGGGCGGTTTGGTGAAACTGAACACCGAACTCTATGGCGGTGCCATCATGTCCACGTGGATGGACCGTCCGCTGTCCCTGGCTGGCCGCGTGGTGCTAGCGGGTGAGAGCATGACGGAACCCGAGGTGCGCCTCATGCGCATTGAACGCCCCATACTGACCATCCCCAACCTGGCCATTCACTTCAACCGTCAGGTGAACGACGGCGTGGCCCTGTCCAAGCAGAAGGACATGCTGCCGGTGCTGACAATCCAGCAAACGGTGAGCGATGAGCGTGGAGCAGTGAGCGGAAGCATACTGAAGGCGCTGATTTCGGAGAAACTGGGCGTGAAGGCCGAGGACATTCTGGATTTCGACCTCTATCTGTACGACACCACTTCTGCCCAGTGCGTGGGCTTGCACGGAGAACTGATACAGAGCGGACGCCTGGACGACCTAAGCATGGCGCATGCCGGCATGGAGGCTCTGCTGACCGACGCAGAAACTCCCGAGGTGACAAAGTGCCTGGCCATCTTCGACAACGAGGAGACTGGCAGCCAGACGAAGCAGGGTGCCGGTTCACCCTTCTTCGCTTCGCTGGTGCAGAGGTTGGTGGCAAGGCAGAGCGCCGATGCCCAGTCCTGCTTCGAGGACTTTGCCATGTGCGTGGAGCACTCCTTCATGGTGAGCGCCGACAATGCACATGCATGGCATCCCAACTATAACGAGAAGTACGACCCCACCAACCATCCCGTAATGGGCGGAGGTCCCGTGATAAAGTACAACGCCAGCCAGAAGTACCTGAGCGATGCCGTGGGTGCCAGCGTATTCATGCAGGCTTGCAAGAAGGCTGGTGCTCCATACCAGACCTTCGTGAACCATAGCGACGTGGCTGGCGGTAGCACACTGGGCAACATCCTGTCATCCTCTCTCCCCGTGAAGGGCGTGGACATGGGCAACCCCATCTGGGGCATGCACTCTGTGCGCGAAACGGCAAGCATTCAGGATCACGAGAACTGCATAAAGGCTTTTGCGGCATTCCTGGGATAAAAAACTCTAGATTTTATTACATGAACAAAATAACGAAATACAGTCTCATAGGCATCATTGTAGCGGGGTGTGTGGCTCTGGCCGTCAACACCTTCATGCCTAAGGAAAACAGCGACCTGAAGGAGGCACCAAAGACCGAGCGCAAACCTACTCAGGCCTTGAACGTACGTGCCGTAGTGATTGAGCAGCAGTTGATTGCCGACGGACTGTCCATGAGCGGTTCGCTGGTGCCCGACGAGGAAGTTAGCCTCTCGTTCGAGACCTCGGGCAAGATAACGGACATCTTCTTCAAGGAGGGTTCCATGGTGGAAAAGGGTCAGTTGCTGGCCAAGATAAACGATGCTCCCTTGCAGGCAGAACTGCGCAGGAAGGAGGCTCAGTTGCGACTGATGCAGGACCGTGTGTACCGTGCCAAGGCTCTGCTGGAAAAGGAGGCGGTGAGTAAGGAGGCCTTCCAGGAGGCCGAAGCCAACCTCTCTGCCCTGCGTGCCGAGATAGACGGTGTGAAGGCCGAGATAGCACAGACGGAATTGCGTGCTCCCTTCTCTGGTGTGATAGGCTTGCGCCAGGTGAGCGTGGGTGCCTTTGCCACCACACAGACGGCCGTGGCAATGCTGACGAAGCGCAGCCCTCTGAAGGTGGAGTTCAGTGTGCCCGAGCGCTATGCCGGCACTCTGCCCGACGGTGCCCTACTGGAGTTTACCGTGGAAGGCGACCTGACCCCAAGACAGGCCCGCGTGTATGCCTCCGACTCGCGCGTGGACGAGAACACACGCACCTTTACCGTGCGTGCCCTCTATGATAACAAGGATGGCAAACTGGTGCCCGGACGATATGCCAACGTGCATCTGACCACACAGGAATTTGCCAACGCCCTGGCTGTACCCAGCGAGGCAATAGTGTCGGAAATGGGTATAGACAAGGTGTACCTCTACCGCAACGGCAAGGCCGAGCCCGTGGAGATAACCAAGGGCTTGCGCACCGATGCACAGGTGCAGGTGCTCCGTGGCCTCAACGTGGGAGATACGGTGATAACAAGCGGTACCATGCAATTACGTGCCGGACAGAAGGTGACGGTGACAGTAAAATAAAACAGACCCTCCCCCCTGCCTTGGAAAAGGTTACAATATGAAAAACTAGGAGGACCTAGGAAGACCTAGGATATCCTAAGAAAATAAACAATAGGCTGATGAACATTTCCGAACTTTCCATCCGACGTCCGGTGCTGGCAACGGTGATGACTCTGCTCATTCTCATCTTCGGTGCCGTAGGATACCTGTATCTGGGCGTGAGGGAATACCCCTCGGTGGACAACCCGATAATCTCCGTGTCGTGCTCCTACCCTGGCGCCAATGCGGATGTGATAGAGAACCAGATTACCGAACCCCTGGAGCAGAACATCAACGGTATACCCGGCATACGCTCGCTGACGAGCGTGAGCCAACAGGGTTCGTGCCGAATAACGGTGGAGTTTGAACTCTCCGTGGACCTGGAAACGGCGGCCAACGACGTGCGCGACAAGGTGTCCAGGGCCCAGCGCTTCCTGCCACGAGATTGCGACCCTCCCACCGTGTCCAAGGCCGATGCCGATGCCATGCCCATTCTGATGGTGGCCCTGCAGAGCGACAAGCGCAACCTGCTGGAGTTGAGCGAGATTGCCGACCTGACGGTGAAGGAGCAGTTGCAGACCATCCCCGACGTGTCCAGCGTGATGATATGGGGCGAGAAGAAGTATTGCATGCGTCTGTGGCTGGACCCCGTGAAGATGTCGGGCTACGGTGTAACACCCATGGACGTGAAGAGCGCACTGGACCGCGAGAACGTGGAACTGCCCTCGGGCTCCATCGAAGGTAACACTCGCGAACTGAGCATACGCACCATGGGACAGATGTCCACCACGGAGGAGTTCAACAATCTGGTCATCAAGGAGGCCGAAGGACGCATAATACGCTTCAGCGACATTGGTCGTGCCGAACTCTCGGCTCGCGACATAAAGAGCTACATGAAGATGAACGACGTGCCCATGGTGGGTGTTGTGGTTATACCCCAGCCCGGTGCCAACCACATAGAGATAGCCGATGCCGTGCACGAGCGCATGGCAATCATGGAAAAGGACCTGCCCGAGGACGTGCACTATGCCTATGGTTTCGACAACACGAAGTTCATACGCGCCTCAATTGCCGAGGTGGAGAGCACCGTGTACGAGGCCTTCGTGCTGGTTATCATCATCATCTTCCTATTCTTGCGCGACTGGCGCGTGACTCTCATACCGTGCCTTGTCATCCCCGTGTCGCTGATAGGTGCGTTCTTCGTGATGTACCTGCTGGACTTCTCCATCAACGTGCTCTCCATGCTGGCCGTGGTGCTGTCCGTGGGCCTGGTGGTGGACGATGCCATTGTGATGACGGAGAACATCTACATACGAATAGAGCGTGGCATGCGCCCCTTTGACGCCGGTATCGAGGGTGCCAAGGAGATTTTCTTCGCCGTAATATCCACTACGGTAACCCTGCTGGCGGTGTTCCTGCCCATCGTGTTCATGGAGGGACAGACGGGACGATTGTTCCGCGAGTTCAGTTTCGTGGTGGCAGGCTCGGTGGTGATATCCTCCTTTGCCGCACTTACCATCACTCCCATGCTTGCCACAAAACTGCTGGTAAACCGCGAAGAGAAGAACTGGTTCTACCGCAAGACAGAGCCCTTCTTCCAGGGCTTGAACAATGTCTACTCGCGATGGCTTGGTGCATTCCTGCGCCGGCGCTGGATGGCAATACCTCTGATGATAGTTGCCCTTGGCGCTTGCGTGGCAATGTGGATAAACGTACCTGCCGAGATGGCTCCACTGGAGGACCGCTCCAGCATAACCATCCGCACAATGGGTCCCGAGGGTGTTACCTACGAATACATGCGCGATTACACTGAGGACATAAACCGCCTGGCCGACTCGCTGATGCCCGATGCAGAGTTCATCACGGCTCGTGTGTCGGACGGCGGCGGCAACATACAGATTACGCTGAAGGACCTGGCCGAGCGCGACTACTCGCAGATGGAGGTGGCAGACCGGCTGAGCAAGGCAGTAAGGACAAAGACTGACGCCCGTGCATTTGTGCAGCAGCAGAGCACCTTCGGCGGACGACGCGGTTCCATGCCCGTGCAATATGTGCTTCAGGCAACGACCATAGAGAAACTGGAGGAGGTTCTGCCCAAGTTCATGGCCAAAGTGTACGACAACCCCGTGTTCCAGATGGCCGACGTGGACCTGAAGTTCTCCAAGCCCGAGGTGCGACTGAGCGTGAACCGCGAGAAGGCCAACCTGATGGGCGTCTCTACCAAGGACATAGCACAGACCCTGCAATACGGACTCAGCGGTCAGCGTATGGGCTACCTCTACCTGAACGGCAAGCAGTACGAAATCGTGGGCGAGATAAACCGCCAGCAACGCAACGACCCTGCCAACCTGAAGGCCATATACATGCGCTCTTCGGACGGCAAGATGGTGCAGATGGAGAACCTGGTGGACCTGGTGGAGAGCATTGCTCCTCCGAAACTCTACCGCTACAACCGTTTCGTATCGGCCACCATCTCGGCAGGTCTCACACCAGGGCATACCATTGGCGATGGTCTTGACGAAATGGACAAGATAGCCAAGGAGGTACTGGACGACACTTTCCGCACGGCACTGGCAGGAGACTCCAAGGAGTTCCGCGAGAGTTCCTCAAGCCTGCTCTTTGCCTTCGGCCTGGCACTGGTGCTCATCTACCTGATTCTGGCGGCTCAGTTCGAGAGTTTCAAGGATCCCTTCGTTATCATGCTCACCGTGCCTTTGGCCATTGCCGGTGCACTGATATTCATGCTCGTGGGCGGACAGACGATGAATATCTTCAGCCAGATTGGTATAATCATGCTCATAGGTCTGGTGGCGAAGAACGGTATCCTCATCGTGGAGTTTGCCAATCAGCGCCAGCGCATGGGCGAGGACAAGATGACCGCCATACAGGAAGCCTCGGTGCAGCGTCTGCGCCCCATCCTGATGACCTCAGTATCCACCATTCTGGGTCTTCTGCCCCTGATGTTCGCATCGGGCGAGGGCTCTGCCGGACGTGTGGCTATGGGTACGGCCGTGGTGGGAGGCATGCTCATATCCACCATGCTCACCATGTTTGTGGTACCTGCAATATATTCATTCGTGGCAACATCGCTACAAAAGAAGAAAATGAAATGAAAATCTCTAAGTTCATACTCATAGTCCTGGCTCTCTGCACACTGGCAGAGGCCAAGGCACAATCCCTGGCCGAGGTGATAGCCACAGGTCTGAAGAACAACTACGATCTGAAAATTGCCCGCAACGAGGAGACCATCAGTGCCAACAGTGCCACGGCGGCAAATGCGGGATACCTGCCCACGGTGAATGCCACGGCTGGATATAGCGGCACGGTGGACACGGGTAACGGAGGCCAACTGGGACACGGCCTGCAGGCTGGCGTGAATGCAGAATGGACCGTGTTCGACGGTTTCAAGATACAGGCCACGTATAGCAAACTCCAGGAACTGAAGCGCCAGGGTGCCACACGCACGCGTCTGGCCATAGAGGACTATGTGGCAACTCTCACCTCAGAGTACTACAACCTCATCCAGCAGAAGATACGCATGCGCAACCTCAACAATGCGGTGAAACTCTCCAAGGAGCGCCTGCGCATAGTGCTCGAGCGTTATAGCATAGGCAGTGCTTCACGCCTGGACCTCCAGCAGGCTCAGGTGGACTTCAACGCCGATAGTGCGCAGAGCCTGAAGCAGCACGAACTGATGGCAACTTCGCGCATACGTCTATACGAACTGATGGCGGTGAAGGACATGCACACAACCCTCTCCCTGCAAGACTCCATCATAGAGGTGGACACTACGCTGACACACGACCAACTGCTGGAGCACACCATGGCGCTGAACGCCGAACTGCTCAACCGCAAGCACGGCATTCGTCTGGCGGAACTTGACTACAAGGCTACCATGAGCCGCGACTTCCCCTACATCAAACTGAATGCCGGCTACAACTACCAGCACACTATAGGCGGTAGTGGCCGTGGCGGCGTGGACTTCGGTGTGAAGGTGGGATATAACCTGTTCGACGGCAAGCGCACAATGCAAAAGCGCAATGCAAGGCTTGATATAGAGAATGCCGACCTGGCTCACCTGCAACTGGAGCAGACCCTGCGCGCCGACCTTGCCGACCTGTGGCAGGCCTACAAGAACAACCTGCGCCTGCTCTCCCTGGAGCGTGAAAACCTCATCACCGCTCAGGAAAACCACTACATTGCCCACGAGCGCTACATGCTGGGTTCACTATCAGGCATAGAGATGCGCGAAGCCCAGCAATCCCTCCTGGATGCCGAGGAGCGCATACTGGTGGCACTCTACAACACCAAGCTCTGCGAAATCTCCCTGCACCAGATTTCCGGAGGAATAATGACGTATATGAACGACTGAAGCATGGTCACTTCGTGATATACCACAAAACGAAATGGTATTGCCCGACTTAGACGATGGTGGTTATCGCACATTAACTATAATTTGATAATACACGAAAGTACTTTGAATGATTCTGTAATTACTATTTCTTAACAAAAACACTTTAACACCTTTTGCGTGTTAATCCTATTACTTATCAACCAGGGGGTGTGCCATGTGTGACACACCCCCTGGTTGATAATGTTTGTATACGAAAATGTCTTTAGAATCTGATGTAAGCCTGTGCCCACAACTGGTGGTAGCCCTTGCCTACACCGGGGTTCTTGGAATTGTCGTGGCAATAGTTCCACTGGAGCTGAAACTGGAGGTTCTTGTGGGGACGAACCTGAAGACCAAGGGTGTAGATGGAATTGAGGGATGTCCAGGTGGACACGTCCTTGCGGTAGGCATCATAACCGAGGTTCACACGAATCCAGCGCCATGTGGGAATGCCTACGCGGACGTACCATGCATCGGACTGCTGACCGAGGCCATTGAGCGCAGCACCATCGGCAAATATGTTCCTGGCATACTCGGCACGGGCAGAGAAGAGGCCTTCGTAGGAAACACCTGCCGCCCAACGCTTGAAATAGTTGCTTTGTGTGCCGTTATAGAAAGAACCGCTCCATCCGAAGACGCCAAGATACAGACCCTTGATGGGCTGGAACTGAACAGTGGCAATGTAGTCCTTTTCTGCATCCTTGTCGGAAGTGTTGATGCCCTGACCGTTATAGACACCTGCCTGGTAATGGAGCAGGTAGTGCTGGGTCTTGCCCACCTTGAAGGCATCGCCATAAACCTGTATGCCAAGGTCGCGGCCACCGCTATTTGTGCCACCCTTGTAAAAATCTCCGTTCATGCCGGCAAAGTGCTTGGTCAGCTGGGTGTAGTCTCCCGAAGCGATATCCCATGGGTTCATGGGGTTCTCAAAGGTGAAGCAACGCTTGAACTCACCCATCTTGATGCCCAGAGGCGCCAACTTCTGCCATGACACGAAAGCGTCTATCACACGGGCACTGCTCGTAGTGCCAGGTTCTCCGGAAACGTTCATCTGCACACGGTACTTGAAGTCCTTGAGCACCGTACCGTCCAGATACAGACGCAGGTAGCGAAGACCGAAACCGTCGCCTCCGTTCTTGCCCTCCTCACTACTATATTTATAGGTGGAAACGACATAGCCGCCGAACTTGGGTACGGTAACATAATCTGCTATCTTCCATTTCTTCTTGCCCTCCTTGGCCTTCTCCTCCTGCTTGTCCTTGAGTTGAGAAATCTTCTCGGTGATGTAGTTCTGCAGGGAGTGGTCGTAACCGTCCTGATACTCCTCGTTCATGGCCAACTGGCCTTTTGAGGTGAGTGAAAACGCGGTGGCCAACAGGGCCAATAGCATGTGTCTTGCTTTCATCGTTGTCTATTTGTTTTTGTTACATTGCAGACACAAAGGTAATACTATTTAACGATTATTAGCGTCCGTTTACGCCTTTTTTTACTTCATTGACATTATATATATGGTTTCTTCAAGGCACTTTCGTGCGTAAATGCCAAATTAAGACTATCTTAATTTTGTATTTCGCTCGCTTATTCGTACCTTTGCACGCGAAACTATAATATTAACAAAGCAATATGAGCGTACAAGAATTGAGTGAACAGGAGATAGTTCGTCGTGGCAATCTTCAGCAGATGCGTGACCTGGGCATCGACCCATATCCTGCTGCCGAGTATCCCACCGATGCCTTCTCTACAGATATCAAGGCAGAGTTCGTTGACCTGCCCACAATGACCAACGAGCAGGGCGAGGAAGTTCCCACACCTGCCACACCAGAGAACAGCCGCATGGTGTGCGTGGCTGGCCGCATGATGAGCCGCCGCATTATGGGCAAGGCAAGTTTCGTGGAACTGATGGACAGCAAGGGCCGCATTCAGGTTTATGTAACCCGTGATGCCCTTTGCCCCAATGCCGAGGACACAACCATGTACAACACCGTGTTCAAGAAGCTGCTGGACCTGGGCGACTTCATCGGTGTGAAGGGTTATGTGTTCCGCACCAAGACAGGTGAGATCAGCATCCATTGTATGGAGCTGACCGTATTGGCAAAGAGCTTGCGCCCCCTGCCCGTGGTGAAGACCGACTCAGAGGGCAATGTATTTGACGCCTTCTCCGACCCCGAATTGCGTTTCCGCCAGCGCTACGTTGACCTTATCGTAAACGAGGGCGTGAAGGAGACCTTCCTGAAGCGTACAAAGGTAATCAGCACTCTGCGCCAGTGTCTGGACGAGGCAGGCTACACCGAGGTGGAGACTCCCATCCTGCAGAGCATTGCCGGCGGTGCAAGCGCACGCCCATTCATCACACACCACAACAGCCTGGACATCGACCTCTATTGCCGTATTGCCACCGAGCTGTACCTGAAGCGCCTCATCGTGGGTGGTTTCGAGGGTGTCTACGAGATTGGCAAGAACTTCCGCAACGAGGGTATGGACAAGAACCACAACCCCGAGTTCACCTGCATGGAGCTGTACGTTCAGTATAAGGACTACAACTGGATGATGTCCTTCACCGAGAAGGTGCTCGAGCGTATCTGTATAGCCGTAAACGGCAAGCCCGAGACAGAGATTGACGGCAAGGTAATCTCTTTCAAGGCACCCTTCCGCCGTCTGCCCATCCTGGAGGCCATCAAGGAAAAGACCGGCTACGACCTGGAGGGCATGAGCGAGGACGAGATGCGCGAGGTGGCAAAGAAGTGCGGCGTGGAGGTTGACTACACCATGGGCAAGGGCAAGCTGATTGACGAAATCTTCGGCGAGACCTGCGAGGGCACTTTCATCCAGCCTACCTTTATCACCGACTATCCCATAGAGATGTCTCCCCTTACCAAGAAGCACCGCACCAAGCCCGGCCTGACCGAGCGCCTCGAGTTGATGGTAAACGGCAAGGAGTTGGCAAATGCATACTCCGAGCTGAACGACCCCATCGACCAGGAAGAGCGCTTCCGCGAACAGATGCGCTTGGCCGACAAGGGCGACGATGAGGCGATGATCATCGACCAGGACTTCCTCCGTGCCCTGCAATACGGTATGCCTCCCACCAGCGGTATCGGCATAGGCATCGACCGTCTGGTTATGCTCATGACAGGCAAGCCCTTCATCCAGGAGGTTCTCTTCTTCCCCCAGATGAAGCCCGAGAAGAGCGCCCCAGCATCTGCACCCAAGCAGGAGGCCGAAGAGGCATAAGCTCAAAACAAAAGCAAACACCCCTTAGGGTCTCCCAAGACCTTAAAGACCTTAAAGTCCTTAAAGACCCTAAGGACTCTAAAGACTCTAAAGACTCCAAGGCCTCCAAGGTCCCCAAAAGATAAAACGCCAGAATGAGTATGATAGGTACAATAGCAGTAATGGGAGGTGGCAGCTGGGCCACGGCCATAGCCAAGATATTGCTGGAAAGAAACGAAAGGATATGGTGGTACCTCCGTCGCGACGACCGCATAGAGGACTTCAAGCGCCTGGGACACAATCCGGCATACCTGACCAGCGTACACTTCGACGTGAACCGCATCACCTTCTCATCGGACATCAACGAGGTGGTGCGCAATTGCCAGACACTGGTGTTCGTTACACCCTCGCCCTACCTGAAGGGACACCTGAAGAAACTGAAGGTGCGCCTGAGCGACAAGTTCCTGGTAACGGCCATCAAGGGCATCGTACCCGAAGAGAACCTCATCTGCTCGGAGTACTTCCATCAGGTGTACAACGTACCCGACGAGAACCTGGCCGTCATAGGCGGACCCAGCCATGCCGAGGAGGTGGCACTGAACAGGCTCACGTACCTGACCATCGGTTGCACCGACCTGGAGAAGGCACAGGCCTTTGCCAAGTGCATGGAGAGTCACTACGTGAAGACCAAGGTATCGCAGGACGTGGTGGGCATAGAATATGCCAGTGTGCTGAAGAACGTGTACAGTATTGCCTCGGGCATCTGTCACGGCCTCAAGTACGGCGACAATTTCCAGGCCGTTCTCATATCCAATGCCCTGCAGGAGATGCAACGCCTGCTCACCGCCGTATTCCCACTGGACAGAAGCATCACAGACAGTGTGTATTGCGGCGACCTGCTGGTAACGGGCTATTCCAACTTCTCGCGCAACCGTGTCTTCGGCACCATGATAGGCAAGGGATACTCTGTGAAGAGCGCCCAGCTGGAAATGGAGATGATAGCCGAGGGCTACTTCGGCACCAAATGCATGAAAGACATCAACAAGCACCTGCACGTGAACATGCCCATACTGGATTCCGTCTACAACATCCTGTACGAGCGCATAAGCCCCAACATCGAGATTAAACTCTTGTCCGAAGCCTTCAGATAATACAAGCCTACGCGTCGTATTTTCACACGCCCGAAAATATATTCTTGAAGGCATGACAATGTGTTTTCAGGGTTAATGCTTCACGAGACAAAGGCCATCGCCTCACGAGACGAGAGTCATCGCTTCACGAGGCATAAAAAACACCTCTCATCGCTTCAAAAGCAACAATTCAAAGACAAATAACAAACAAAACATACACAAACAAATGGTAACACTTGATATTTCAAAGGCAGCACAGTTCCTGAGTGCTGACGCTATTGCAAAGTTCGAGGCTCCCGTAGCAGCCGCACAGAAGGCTCTGGAGGAGGGAACATGCAAGGGTAACGACTTCCTGGGCTGGATGCACCTGCCCAGCAGCATCACCCCTGAGTTTATCGCTGAGATCAACGATGCGGCCAAGACCCTCCAGCAGGAGTGCGATGCCGTGGTTGTTGCAGGTATCGGCGGTTCATACCTCGGTGCACGCATGGTAATCGATGCCCTGAGCAACACCTTCGGCTGGTTGCAGGAGAGCAAGTATCCCCGCATCCTGTTCGCAGGCAACAACATCGGCGAGGACTACCTCTCTGAACTTATCGCATACCTGAAGACCGTTCGCTTTGGTGTCATCAACATCTCCAAGAGCGGTACCACCACCGAGACCGCCATCACCTTCCGTCTGCTGAAGACTCTCTGCGAGGAGCAGCGCGGCAAGGCCGAGGCCTCAAAGGTAATCATGGCCATCACCGATGCTAAGCGCGGTGCAGCACGTGTTACCGCCGACAAGGAGGGTTACAAGTCATTCATCATCCCCGACAACGTGGGCGGCCGCTTCAGCGTGCTCACTCCCGTTGGCCTTCTGCCCATTGCCGTAGCAGGTTTCGACATTGCCGCTTTGGTAAAGGGTGCTCAGGACATGGAGGCACAGACAGCTCCCGAGGTTCCCTTCATGGAGAACCCTGCCGCCGTATATGCCGCCGTGCGCAATGCACTGTACCAGCAGGGCAAGAAGATTGAAATCCTGGCCAACTACCAGCCCAAGCTGCACAACCTGGGCGAATGGTGGAAGCAGCTCTATGGTGAGAGCGAGGGCAAGGACGGCAAGGGCATCTTCCCCGCAAGCGTAGACCTCACCACTGACCTGCACTCTATGGGCCAGTGGATCCAGGACGGCGAGCGTACCATCTTCGAGACCGTAGTTAGCGTAGAGCAGCCCAACACCTGCCTGGAAGTTCCATCTGACGAGGAGAATCTCGATGGCCTCAACTTCCTGGCCGGCCGTCGTATCGACGAGGTGAACAAGATGGCTGAACTCGGCACCAAGCTGGCTCATGTCGACGGTGGTGTTCCCAACATCAAGCTGAGCATCACCAAGCTCGACGAGTACCACATCGGTCAGCTCATCTACATGTTCGAGCGCGGTTGCGGTATCAGCGGCCTTCTGCTCGAGGTTAACCCCTTCGACCAGCCCGGTGTGGAGGCTTACAAGAAGAACATGTTCGCTCTCCTTGGCAAGCCCGGCTACGAGGCAGAGACAGAAGCTATCAAGGCTCGTCTGTAATACATGATTAATAAGCCCTTCCTCTACCACGGCAAATGCCGGGGAACAAGGAAACTGGCGATATACCCACCAACAATAAAGGCACAGACACCTGTGCCTTTATTTAACCCAAATCGGTCATTAGACTGTTATGCGCTAATGAAACCTTCTTTTTGTCATCTGTTTCGTCACTTCTCGGTTACAATGGAACCCCATTGCGTCCTCAAAGCGGCAAAACATCTGCTCAAAAATAAAGGCTATTATCATCATAACGCTAATGACCGATTTGGGTTTGATGATAAAACGTATGACAAAGAAAGACATTCGTGCCATCCTCTTCGACATGGACGGTGTTCTCTTTGATAGCATGAAGAACCATGCCGAGGCGTGGGTGCGTGCCATGAAGGAGAACAACCTCATCATGTCTCGCGAGGATGTGTACATGAACGAGGGACGCACCGGTGGGGGCACCATCGACCTCTTTGCACAGGTGCAATGGGGTCGCAACGCCACCGACGAGGAGAAGGAATATATATATAAGGTAAAGAGCGACATCTTCAACACCCTGCCACATGTAGAACCTGTGAACGGCGCATGGGAGGTACTGAAGGCCGTAAAGCAGATGGGGCTTCAGCGCGTTATCGTAACGGGTAGCGGACAGAAGAGCCTCCTGGAACGCCTGGAAAAGAACTTCCCAGGCATATTCAGCGCCGACCTTATGGTTACGGCCTTTGATGTGAAGCACGGAAAGCCTCATCCCGAACCCTATCTGATGGGATTGGAAAAGGCAGGCCTCACCGCCGAGCAAGCCATGGTGGTAGAAAACGCCCCCTTAGGCGTACAATCTGCCAAGGGAGCAGGCATCTATACCATTGCCGTAAACACCGGTCCTTTGGCCGATGAGGTGTTGTACAATGCAGGAGCAGACATCGTCTTCCCCAACCATGCCGCACTGTTGGAAGCCTTGCCGGGGCTCATCCGATAAGTTTCGGTGAGGTTCACGAACAATCAGGTCTTGAAAACAAGGACAGAGAAAGAGTCAATGTAAAAAGCATACCTTTATGAAAGAAGTAAATCCAAAAGAAACGACCCGTGCATATGCCTTTGACATGTGGATGAAGGCTCCCATGCCTATGGTAACATTCTTCAAGACACTTGATGTTTCGCATCTCTTGAAAATCAGCCGCAGGAAGGACATGAGGTTCAATATGCTCATGTGCTATTGCATAGGTCGGGCGGCAAGCGCAATCAAGGAGTTCTACCTGCTTCCCGTGGACGGAAAACTGATGCAGTACGACACGATTGCCGTAAACACCATCGTTGCCAACAGCGCCGGGGAGGTAAGTTCATGCGACATACCCTTCGACAAGGATTTACAGAAGTTCAACGACAACTACCTGCGCCTGACAAGAAAGGTGGCAGAAAGCTGCACTGACCACGACCTCTCACAAGAAAGCATGGTCATCGGCACCTCTGCTCTTGCTCATTACGAGATAGACGGTGCCGTGGGCATGTATAGCGGCATCTTCAACAATCCCTTCATTATATGGGGCAAGTACAAGCGCTCGTGGCTGAAAACCACCCTTGTCATTTCGTTCCAGTTCCACCACACGCAGATGGACGGGGCGCATGCCGCACACTTCCTTGACACATTACAACGAACGATAAAAGAACTCTAAAAAGAAATTGGCGCATGCGAGGATACTTTCCTGCATGCGCCAACTTTATTACTATAAATGGGTTGCGAGGTTAGACTCCGTCATTACCTTCCGCTTCGTAGTCCTCTTCCATATCGTCGTTCTTGACGATCATATAGCTACCGTCGGGGCCGATATTGAGTTTGAAAGGACGAGACATGTCGCTATCGGGATAACTGACGGCCAGGGAGAAGGTTACCATGCCCTCGTGAATGTCCAGGAAACGACATCCGTCCAGGATTGCGTACTTCATGAAGTCCTTGTCTAGCAGATGCGTGAAATCGGTCTTCCTGAACGTGCGTGAGAACAAGTATGCCCCGTTCTTCTTCACGGAAATCTTCAGAACATTGTCGGCATATCGGTCACCCATCTCATCGGTAACTACCGCCAGAGTATCGCAAGCCTTGCGGTCAATTACCCAGGTATATAGGTTACTGCCCACCTTGGTTGTGTCCTGAACGTACAATGCCGGCAGACGATGCAGGATACTCTCCTTCTTGTTTGTCTTTATCTTGCCGGCCTCCGATGTATCGCTCTTCTTGCTTTCAGAACATGCACAAAAGGCAATGAACGGCAGAAGCAGGAGGATGAGGTTTCTTTTCATCAGTGTGCAGATTTACCTTGCCTATTATTATTATTCGGTCACGCCGGCGCTCTCCTCAGTAGCAGGAGCCTTGTCTATCAACTCCAGGAACTGGTCAAGCTTGGGAGTGATGATAATCTGTGTGCGACGGTTCTTTGCGCGGCCCTCGGCAGTGTCGTTGTCGGCAACGGTGTTGTACTCGCCACGACCTGCGGCAGAGAGACGGCTGGGGTTAACGCCATACTTGTTCTGCAACTCCTGAACAACGCTACTTGCACGCAGGGCAGAGAGGTCCCAGTTGTTGCGGATGTTAGTGCGGCTGATGGGCACATTGTCGGTGTTGCCCTCTACCAGTACCTCATAGTCGTCATAGTCGGTGATAATCTTGGCAATCTTAGACAGAGTCTCGCCAGCCTTGGCGCTGATCTCGTAAGAACCGCTCTTGTAAAGCATGTTGTCGTTCAGAGAAATATACACAACACCCTTCAGCACCTGGATGTCCACGTCCTTCAGCTCCTCGCGAGAGAGGCTGCGTGTCAGGTTGTTGGTCAGTGCCACGTTCAGAGAGTCGCTCTTGCTCTTTGCCTCTACCAGCTGCTGGATGTACTTGTTGCTTGCATTGATCTCGTCCACCAGCTTGCTGATGTTTGCGCCACCCTGATAGATGCTCTGGTCAAGGGTCTTCTGCATAATCTGCATAGCCTCGTTCTTCTCCTTCAGCTGAGCGTTCTTGTCCTCAATCTGTGCCTGGAGGTTCTCGTTCTTTGTCTTGTACTCAGTCAACTGGAGCTGAGCCTCATAGTACTTCTGACCAAGAGACTTGCCCTTATCCTGACATTCCTGCAACTGCTGCTGGGCAGCAACAAGTTCCTTCTTACTTACACAACTGCCCAATACCATAGTGGCGGCAGCACCTAATACCATGTACTTAATTGTCTTCATTGTCTTAATGTTTACTTAGTTAAGCGGTGCAAAGGTACGACTATGCGGGCGATTTACCAAATATATTAAAGGAAAACCGAACAAAGGTACCACCAAGCACCTAACTATTTAACAGAATACTTCCAGTCATTAACATATTCGCTTTTGGTTTTAACATTTAACACATTGCTTCACTTTTGCATCATTAGCAGTTCCTTTGCATTTATTTTATTCCGTTTGTAGTGCATTATTGATTTATTTTCGTAACTTTGCCGTCAAATAGACATAATAGATATGAGCAATCTAATAATACCGAGAGACTATAAAGCGGCACTCGACCTCAAGCAGACAGAGTTGGCCATCAAGCAAATAAAGGACTTCTTTCTGCGCAGTTTCTCCACGGAGTTGCGCCTGAGCCGAGTAACGGCACCCCTGTTCGTGCTCCGTGGCCTTGGCCTGAACGACGACCTGAACGGCATAGAACGTCCCGTATCGTTCCCCATCAAGGACATGAACGAATCCATGGCAGAGGTGGTGCACTCTCTGGCAAAGTGGAAACGCGTTACTCTGGCGGAATACGAGGTGGAGCCCGGCTACGGCATCATCACCGACATGAATGCCATCCGTGCCGACGAGGAACTGGACAACCTGCACTCGCTATACGTTGACCAGTGGGACTGGGAGCGCACCATGACGGCCGAGCAGCGCAACATCGACTTCCTGAAAGACATCGTGCGCCGTATCTACAATACCATTCTGCGTGCCGAGTTCTACATATGCGAGACCTACCCCCAGTTGCGTCCCTACCTGCCCGAGGAGATACACTTCATACATAGCGAGGAACTCATGCAGATGTTCCCCGACAAAACCGCCAAGGAACGTGAGGACCTCATCTGCCAGAAGTATGGTGCGGTATTTATCATCGGCATAGGTGGCAAACTCTCCAATGGCGAGCCTCACGACAACCGTGCTCCCGACTATGACGACTGGAGCACCCCCAACGGCGACGGTTTCATGGGTCTGAACGGCGACCTGCTCATCTGGTACCCCATCCTGGGCAGAAGCATAGAGTTGTCCTCCATGGGTATCCGTGTGGACAAGGAAGCGCTCATGCACCAATTGGAACTCCAGGGCAAGACCGACCGCAAGGAACTCTACTTCCACCGCCGTCTTCTGGAAGGCACACTTCCCCTGAGCATCGGTGGCGGCATCGGACAAAGCCGTCTATGCATGATACTCTTGCAAAAGGCTCACGTAGGTGAGACACAATCCAGCATCTGGCCCGAAGACATGCGCCTGAAGTGCAAGGAACTGGGCATGAACCTGATTTAGAGCAAATACAATACACATTATTACTAAAAAGGGGCATGCTGCGATTATTTATCGCCCATGCCCCCCTTTTTTGCTCTATTGATCCTTATTGCCTAATAATAGTATAATAGTCTTTTCCTTTTGAACCATCACTATTCACTTCATACCATAACATAGAGTTATCGTCTACCCATTCAACGAAATGTCTTACTCGCTCATCTGTATATGTAATGTCAAGAATGCTAGTCATTTCACTGTAAACCCACATCAAATCTCCGCTTTCTCCTTCATTATCAGCCCAAACACCAGTGTGATCTGACTTAAACTCCATAATTGTTCCCCATGGCATTTTCCATCTACCAACCATGAGAGAAACATTATTCTCAAGATCCTTTTCAGGGCTTGCCACAGGATCTTCGCCACACGAAGACAAACTCAGTGCCATTATAGACACAAATACTATGCCAATAAGGCCTAGGAAAAACTTTTTCATTGCTTTATTTTTGATTTACAAGGTATACCTACTCACTTATGCGGCTTTTCGGTTACTCCGTTGTCCATTGGTCCATTTAGATTCGCACACAAAAAAGCGTGGACAATCTCCGTGTATCTGTCTTTGAGGTCTTCGACTACCTGATAACCAAATATACGAGTAAAGCCCACGCCATATGACGCGAGCGTTCATCGCTTTACTCTTGGTTATCTGTGAAAGTGTCGAAGTTTCAAAGACAAGATACAAAGCTAAACGCTTTTCCAATATGTTCCTAAAGTGTGCGTATCATACTATACGCGATGTTTCATAGGCAATTGTATTTAATACATGACATGTAATGATATACACTCTTTTTAGTTATAGGGGCATATTGTCCCATTTACTATTATGCAAAAGTAACAAAAAATATAATTACAGACAAACAATTCACCAGGAAATAGCAACATATATCCTTTATAACATACAAATGGGAATCCCCTCTCCAATACCGGCGTGGACATGGAGAGGGGATTTCCCTTTATCTTAGGATCACAAGAAGTATCCTATGTCTTACTTGTACAGGCCGAAGGCTATCTTCAGGCCGGCATTAGTTCCATTTCTGAAATCGTTCATACCGAAGTCGGCATAGAGGGCAGGTTCTATGCTGACCTTGTCGTTCAGATAGAAGGTGTAGCCCACCTGGGGAGACAACTGGATATAGTTCTGGGAAAATCCCACATGCTCATACTGCAAGCCGCAACCCAAGTTCAAGCCGTTTGCCTTGAATGAATAGCGGAAATACGGCTTTACCTGCACGCTATTGCTTCCTCCCTTGTGGGCATAGTTTACAGCACCGCCAATCATCCAGCTGTCGGCAACAAAGTAACCGTATTCGGCACCTATACCAAAATTAAAACAACCCTTTTCCCAACCTATTCCCAAACCAGAAAGGCCTGCACCTACATAGTGGGTTCCCTTGTCAAACTGGGCATTGGCGCCAAGTGTCGCAACTGCCATGAACAGGAGCATAAGAATCTTCTTCATAATGGTTCTTTTTGTGTTGATATTTGTTTATTAGTTATTTATTCCGTGTTAAAGATGCGTTTCCATATTTCACACCCACAAAAATACAACTTTTTTTCTTACCTTTGCACACATGAGAGTATTTTTTACATTATTTATGACATTATGGTGCATGATATCCATTGCCATGCCTAAATTTGAGGTGCGTGCCGTGTGGCTCACCACCATAATGGGACTTGACTGGCCGAAGACAAGGGCTGTGTCCGAGGAGAGCAGAAAGGTCCAGCAACAGGAACTTTGCAACATCCTGGACCGCTTGCAGGAGGATGGCATCAACACCGTATATCTTCAGACGCGCACACGTGGGGCGGTCATATATCCCTCTGCCATCGAGCCTTGGGATGGCGCACTGACCGGTCGCTACGACAAGCACCCTGGCTACGACCCCTTGGCATTCGCCATCGAGGAATGCCACAAGCGTGGCATGGAGTGCCATGCATGGCTGGTAACGATCCCCGCCTTCAAGATTCCCGATGCCAAGGCCTTGGGCAAGAAGTCGCTATACTACACCCACCCCAAACTGCTCTACAGAAAGAACGGTTCCTATTACATGGACCCCTCCATGCAGGGCACAGCCGACTATCTCGAGCGCCTCTGCCGAGAGATAGTAAGCCGATATGACATTGACGGCATCCACTTCGACTATATCCGTTATCCCGAGAAGACAGAGAAGACCAAGCAGGATTGGCGCCGCGACAACATCACACGCATCGTGCGCCAACTCTACAACGCCATCAAGGAGGAGAAACCCTGGGTTCGTGTTTCCTCAAGCCCCGTGGGCAAGTACCGCAATGTCTCACGCTACTCCGCCAAGGGGTGGAATGCCTACAACGCCGTATACCAGGACGCCGTCCTGTGGATGAAGGAGGGAATCATGGACATGATTTCACCCATGATGTACTTCAAGGGCGACAACTTCTTCCCCTTCGCCGCCGACTGGCAAGAGCAGAGCCACGGCAAGGTGGTGGCACCTGGCTTGGGCATCTACTTCCTTGACCCAAGGGAGAAGGACTGGCATCTGCACGAGGTAACTCGCGAACTACAGTTCATACGCCAGATGAACATGGGCGGTGCGGCATACTTCCGTGCCCAGTTCCTCTTGGACAACGTGAAGGGGCTGGAAACATGGGTGCGCAACCACTACTACACCTCCCCTGCCCTCTTGCCTCCGCTGAAGAACACCAAGGAGTACAAGACCTCTGCCAAACGCACACCACGCTATGTGCTCTACGCTTCGGACACCTATCCCGTGGACACCGCCAACCCCGAGAATATCGTGCGCATCTTCTGGGGCAAGCCTCAGTATAACGCACTCATAGCACGCCTCTTCAACAAGCACTTTGCCATCACGCAACTGGACGACTTCGGCAACGAGTCGGAAGCGGTGGAGATTGAAAGGTAAAAACGAGAAACGACGCAAGTAGGGACGCTGCGTGCAGCGTCCGAAAACATCAATCCTATAATACGCGGACGCAGCACGCTGCGTCCCTACATACGAGTAAGAGCCATTCTAAACCTCTAAACTCAAACTCTATGCATACCTCACATCACATCATAAATCTTATCATAGCACTGCTCGTGGGCAGTGCTTTTTTCAATGCCTCGCATGCGCAGGACCTTATGCCACGTTCCACTCCAGAAGCACAGGGGATATCCTCTGCGCACATACAGGAGTTCATGGACACGCTGATGCGAGACACTCGTACCGAGGTGCATTCGTGCATTGTCATGAGACATGGGCATGTGATTGCCGAGATGTACCCCCAGCCTTGGCGCAAGGATTACCGCCACACCATGTATTCCATCTCCAAAACCTTCACTTCCGTTGCCGTGGGCATGTGCATACAGGACAGCCTCATCGCCCTCGGTGATACCATCGGCAAGTACATCAGCATGCCCGTTTCTGCCTCCAAGAACATACGTGCCATCACCGTGCGCGACCTGCTCACCATGCAAAGCGGCATACCCGTGGACACAAAGATGAGGATACACGAAACAGAGTGGCTCCGTGCCTACCTTTCCAAGAAACCTACCGCCGTACCAGGTACCCGTTGGGCATACGACAGCATCATGTCCTACATACTTTCCGCCATAGTGCAGAAAGCAACGGGGCAGACGCTGATGGACTTCCTTCAGGAACGCCTCTTCCATCCCCTTGGCATTACCGATGCCCTGTGGGAAGAGAGTCCCGAAGGCATCACCTGCGGAGGATGGGGACTTTACATCCGTCCCGAGGCAATGGCTGCCTTTGGCCAGTTCCTGCTCAACAAGGGCCACTGGCATGGCAAGCAATTGCTCGCCTCCTCGTGGGTAGACGAAATGATGAAACCGCAAAGCGTAAACGGGCGCTACAGTTACCACATCTGGCAAACCCAATACCCCGGTTGGGCGGAGGCAAACGGTGCATACGGACAGTTCATCTTCATTATTCCAGAAAGCGACATGGTAGTAAGCTTCACCCAATGCACCTGCAAAAGCGCCCCCATACCGGGATGGATAAAGACCATGCTCGTAGACAATTGCCAGGCGGAAGCATTGCCTCACCCCATCCACCCCATCCACCCCACCTCCCCAAAACTCCCTAAGGCCCCCAAAGACCTTAAAGACCTTAAAGACCCTAAAGACCCTAAAGACCCTAAAGACCCTAAAGACCCTAAAGACCCTAAAGACCTTAAAGACCCTAAAGAGTCCCGCCCCCTCAAGGACTACACCCTGCCCCTCGCTCAGGGCCAGGCATACTGTTCCGACTCCATTCCCTCGCATGGTACAGAAGTGAATATCGCTACTCCCCTCGTACTTGACGACAATCCCCTGCGATGGAATAGACTTGGCATTACTCAATGCAACGACACCCTGCTATTGAACATACTCGACACCAATGGACGCAAGTACACCATCGCCCTTGGCTACGGCAAGTGGATAGAATCCGAGTTCAATGCCCTTCCCTACTACAACCCTCCTTTCCAGGGCAACTTCAGCAACCTCCCCGCCACCTGGCACGTGGCAGGCTCCTATGGATGGCAAGGAAAGGACACACTGAACATAGAACTCCACTGGGTTGATTGGTTAACAAGCGCCACCTTGGAAATACTATTCCCCAAGCAAGGCAAGCCCCTCATCTCCATCACTCCCCACAACACGGGAAAGAAAGTGCAGGTTATAGCCAAATAACCTCGCCATATTTTCCATTTCGTGCACTGAAAGGGTGCGTAATCCAGAAAACAATACCACCTTTGTACGGCAAAACCAATCTGTTGTGGACATAAAACAGGTACGTCATGGCCAAAAGAACGAGCCTTAGAACTGGATGGACATACAATCAACAGCGTCCAAACCATAAACTGGTTGTTACGGTAACAGTTCACACGACCGGATGAAAATAACAAAGGCGCCAACAGTATTGAACTGAGGCGCCTTTGTATTTCAGGACTTAGTTGGGAATTACTTTACAACCACTTTTTTGCCATTAACGACATACAGGCCAGCAGGAAGGATGCTGTTAAGGCGGTTGACATTCACATTACGCTTCAGCAATGTTCCGTTTAGTGAATACACATCACCCCTGACATCACCCTGGGCATCACCCTCGGTTTCTGCTTCTATCTCGTTTATGCCGCTAAGCACATCCTCTATGAAGAAGAACTCCTTCCATTGGTCGGCTGCCTGATAGGCACTCAGACTGTTCTGGGGAATCTTCAACACGCACTCCCACTTGTTGATGTCGTCCAATGCCATGCTGCCGCAGGTGGGAGGAACTTCGGCATAACTGATCAGCATGGTCAGATTGGTGCAATCCGAGAAGGCCTCGTCTCCTATGCTCTGCATGCCACTGCCAAAGTTGAAGTAGTCCAGATTGCTGCATCCCGAGAATGCCCAATTGCCAATCTTCTTCACGCCATCGCCCATGGTCACATTCTTCAGGCTGGTGCATCCATAGAACTCGTTGTCATAGATTTCCTCCTCCTCGTCCGTAATCACGATGGTACGCAGAGAGGTATTGCGATAGAAGGGAGAATAGCCACTTGAACTTGAGGTGTTGTACTTTATCTTACCACCGATGTAGACAGAATCCAAGGGACAAGAAGCGAACAAGGGAGAAGAACCATTTGAACCTAAAGTCAGTTCACTTGTGCGGTCCTCTATCACAACATCAGCCAGGCTGTTGCAATTATTAAAGGTGTAGTTGCCAATGCTGGTAACGCTTGCTGGAATAGAGATTTCGGGCATATTGCATCCGCTAAAGCAATACTGGCCGATAGTTTTCAAACCATTACCCAAATCAATATTAGCAAGCAATGAATTGCCTGAGAAGCAATATTCGCCCAATGAAGTCGTTTTATTGGGAATTGTCACTTCAGCCAGTTTTGAACAGCCATAGAAGGCGTAATCCCCAATTGATTTGATACCTTCACCCAAGGTGATGCTTGAAAGATTGTTGCATCCTCTGAATGCCTCGTTTCCGACTGAAAGTAAGACTGATGTAGATGCCGATGGTTCAAGAACTACCTTGATATTAGAAACCTTCGCCTTGTCTTGACCTTTGCTACTTGAACTGTCTTTAGAATATTTCACAACCAGTGTATGCGAACCGCTTCCTACTGTTTTTGTGAAAGTTCCGCTGTAGCTATCTCCGCTCTTATCTAAAATAGTACTTCCGTCCAGTGTTACAATCAATTTGTCATAGCCAGCCTCGCTGCTTACCCACCAGTCAAAAGACAGGGTTGCTTCTCCCTGTACAGTAAATGTGTAAGTTTTTGAACTGACAGAACTATTTGCCGTATTTGTTGAAGTCCAATCGTCAAAAGTTAAAGGAGCAGAAGTGTCTTCTGTGTCTTCTCCACTAACGATGTTGATTTCAGCAGTTTTTAGGTTAGTACACCCATTGAATCCTCTGTCTTCTATCACACCAGGAATTGTTACCTTCAGTATGGCATCGCCTGACCGCATTGCTCCTTCAAATGCACTTGTGCCGATATTTCCCTCATTAGAAATAGTTGCGTTGGTTATGCCTGTGCAACCATAGAAAGCCCTATTATAAATATCGCCTTTACTGGTGACATTCAATGTGACGTTTGCTGATGTCATTGCTCCTTCAAATGCACTTGTGCCGATATTTCCCTCGTTAGAGATAGTTGCGTTTGTAATGCCTGTGCAACCATAGAATGCATTAGCTCCGATATTTCCCTCATTAGAAATAGTTGCGTTGGTTATGCCTGTACAACCAGAGAAAGCCAGATTATAAATATCGCCTTTATTGGTAACATTCAATGTGACGTTTGCTGATGTCATTGCTCCTTCAAATGCACTTGTGCCGATATTTCCCTCATTAGAAATAGTTGCGTTTGTAATGCCTGTGCAACCAGAGAAAGCATTAGCCCCGATATTTCCCTCATTAGAAATAGTTGCGTTTGTAATGCCTGTGCAACCATAGAAAGCATAGTCGCCAATGTTGCTTTTAGGTGAAAGACGTAATGTTTTCACGGATGTTTGTCTGTATGCTGTATAGGGCATAACATTCTCCACACTCATAGCAATTCCTTTATAGGAAACTGTCTCGTCAATGCTTATGGATGTTGCGGTGCTGTCGTAGCTGCATGAGATAGCATCACATGTGCGAGCGGAAGGATTCACTGGAACATATACTATGCCATCAACCTCAAAGTAGGAACTCAGGTATTTATATACCTTTATATTTGAAAGCTGTGTGTAGTTGTCATTAGCTACATAGTTTATAGTGCCTGCTAAATTTGTGTATCCATTGGGAGGTGTGTTAGTCAACCAAATAGCCTTGGTGGGTTTTGATTGATTAGAACCAATGGACAAGACACCTGTGCCAATAATGAGATTCTTTAAATTACAACCACTGAAAGCATAATCCCCAATGCTCGTCACACTATTGCCGATAGTAACCGAGGTCAAACCAGAGCAATACCTGAAAGCATAATCCCCTATGCTCGTCACACTATTGGGGATAGTAACCGAGGTCAAACCAGAGCAACCCTCGAAGGCATTCCCCCCTATGCACTCCACACTATTGCCGATAGTAACCGAGGTCAAAGCAGAGCAACCAGAGAAAGCATAATGCCCTATGCTCGTCACACTATTGGGGATAGTAACCGAGGCCAAACCAGTGCAACCATAGAAAGCATAATCACCAATGATATAATTCTCTCCCTTATATTTTTCTGGTAGTTGGAGATTTGTATCCGTACCCATATAACCATACAATGCGTATGTGTTACCATAAGGAGAAAATACATAATTATCAATAAGTTCTGCATTATTTGCTACCACATAAGCATAATATCCAACATAACCGTAACCGCTGCTTCCTTTGGTAATATTCAAATTTGAAAAATTCACAACCCTCCTTAATGAAGAGCAATTATAGAAAGCATAATCCCCTATGCTCGTCACACTATTACCGATAGTAACCAAGGCCAAACCAGAGCAACCCTCGAAGGCATCCCCCCCTATGCTCTCCACACTATTGGGGATAGTAACCGAGGTCAAACCAGAGCAACTATAGAAAGCCCTATACCCTATGCTCGTCACACTATTGCCGATAGTAACCGAGGTCAAACCAGAGCAATCACGGAAAGCATAAGGCTCTATGCTCGTCACACTATTGGGGATAGTAACCGAGGTCAAACCAGAGCAACCAGAGAAAACACTCCACCCTATGCTCGTCACACTATTGGGGATAGTAACCGAGGTCAAACCAGAGCAACCAGAGAAAGCCCCCTCCCCTATGCTCGTCACACTATTGGGGATAGTAACCGAGGTCAAACCAGAGCAACCAGAGAAAGC
>JAZLAC010000042.1:0-21314 GCA_045612965.1 Bacteroidaceae bacterium
GCGCAACTCTCACCTACAGCCTTCAAGCCAGCAAAGTGGATACAAGCGTCAAACTTGTGTTCATCAAAAACTTTCTGCAAGCCTTCGCGGTCGCGGATGTCTACCTTGTAGAAAGGTACCTCTTTACCAATAATCTTGGCAACGCGCTTGAGCGAGATAGGAGATGAGTTGTCGAGATTGTCAACTACTACGGCTTCGTGACCGGCTTCAGTGAGTTCAATCAAGGTGTGGCTTCCGATGAAGCCTGCACCACCAGTTAACAGGATTTTCATTTTTGTATCAGTTTATGTGATTAAAACTTGGATTCTTTCGTACAAAGTTAGTAATTCTTTACAAGAAAACAAAGCCTTTGCCATCTTTTTATGCCCTTTAGCACCTAATTTGCCATGCCAGGGCATCAGGGGATGTAGGGATTGGCGCTGATTTCCTCGCCTATGGTGCTTTCCGGACCATGCCCTGGCAGCACCTTGGTATCGGCAGGAAGGGTGAAAATCCTGTTCTCTATGCTGTCAAGTTCCTGCCGGTAATCCCCTCCTGGCAGGTCGGTACGGCCTATGCCCATACGGAAGAGGGTGTCGCCGGTAAAGAGGACACGTCCCTGGGGAATATAGTAGCATACTCCGCCGGGGGTGTGACCGGGGGTGTGGAGCACCTGTATGCCTATGTCGCCAAGGCTCAGGGTACAGGATTCGTTGATACAGGGGGATGCCTCGGGCAACATGTCGGAAATGTCCACACGGAACCATTTCTGCACCATGTCTGCCGCACCCTCATAGACGGGAATGTCTGCGGGGTGGCACATGGGGGTAAGGCCGTAGCGCCCGGCTATCTGTCCCAGACCCAGACAGTGGTCAAAGTGCATGTGCGTCTGCAAGGCATACTTCAAGGTGATTCCCTGTTCGCGGATGAAGTTGGCAAGCTGGGTGTGCTCCCCCTTAGTCCATGCGCCGCAATCCAGCACGGCTCCTTCGCGGGTTGTGTCGTCCCAGATGATATAGGTATTCTCCTCGATGGGATTAAAGACAAATCTCTTATAATGAAACATAGACGACCTTCTTGGTTACAAAGAACTCCTCTTCAAAATAATTGCTCAAATCAGTGATGAGAGTATGGTTCTTCATGGGCATTACCTCGTGCTCCAGTTCCCCGCCCTTCAGGCAGATGAGCCCGTTGGGCATGGCGTTCTTAGAATCACGGGCAATATTCTTGCGTATGAGTTTTACGAGATCAGCAAGTGGCATCACGGCACGGGAAACGACAAAATCGTACTTTTCCTTCACGTTCTCGGCACGGTTCCACTCCGTAGTCACGTTGGTAAGGCCCAGGGCAGTGCGCACCTCGTCGCACACACGGATCTTCTTGCCAATGCTGTCCACAAGGTGGAACTGCACTTCGGGGAACATGATAGCCAGGGGAATGCCTGGGAAACCGCCTCCCGTGCCCAGATCCATGATGCGTGTGCCTGGCTTGAAACTAACCAGTTGCGCTATGCCCAGGGAATGCAGGATGTGGTGCTCATAGAGATTGTCTATGTCCTTGCGGGAGATGACGTTTATTTTGGAGTTCCAGTCACGGTATAGGGCATCGAGGGCGGCAAAGCGCTCGTGCTGCTCCGGAGTTAGGCCGGGGAAGTATTTGCTTATGATTTGCATTATGCGGTCGTGTGGTTTACTGTTTTTTCAGATAGGGTTCCAGCACGTCGTAACCCAGGGTAAGGTAAGTGATGCCGGCGGAATATGGTGCAATCTCGTACTGTCCGAAACAGAAGGTTACGCCCTGGCTGCCAAGTTGGAAATTTGGGGTCAGTGACAAGTCTCCCAAAGTGAGCAGGCAGGTCCTCTCCATAAGTTCCTCGCGTGTGGTGCAGTCGTTGTCCCGGAGCAACTGGACCATCATGAGGTCAAGAATGGCCTGTTCCTGCTTCATATTGAAGATGTC
Organism: Bacteroidaceae bacterium; assembly: GCA_045612965.1. Classification (GTDB taxonomy): domain Bacteria; phylum Bacteroidota; class Bacteroidia; order Bacteroidales; family Bacteroidaceae; genus Physcousia. Next base: position 1,939 of record JAZLAC010000042.1, read on the forward strand.
GGAAGGAAGTATCCTACGTCCCGTACGGCGCGAGAAGTTTAGGGTGAACGGAGTGTAGGTGCCGTGGGCGCCACCGGTGTACATGTCTATCGCAGCCTTGTAGACAATGACGGAATCCAGGGCATCGGTGTCAAAACGGCCTGTCCTGACAATGGTGTACTCCTGCTGCCCGTATGTCTCGTCGTCTGGGTCGTAGTACTCCTGCATCTCGGCAAGCAGGGATTTCTCCTCGTCCACAATGCCGTTCATTATTGCCTGGCGGATATCCGTGTCGCGACGACCGGAAACGAGGAACTGCGCTATAGTGGCGTTTATGCTATCTGCCACGAGACCTTCCGATTTGAGGAACCGGATGTCGTACTCTATGTGCAGGGGACCATCTGGCATATTGGCAATGTGGAGAGAATCCTGGCACTCGGAAACAATGTCCCTGGTTTCGGTGGAAGACTGTCCATGATCCGTGCCAGCACTGCCCCCCTTCCATTTGCAGGAAACGAATAGAGTGGAGACAAGAAGGAAACATGCCGCAAACGCAATGTATGGTCTAAAGGCGGGTCTTTTCATAAGTAGGAAGAGTGTGTGTTATTTCTTGCGAAAAAGTATGTACAATATAGTAAATGTTCCCAAGATATAGGGATAGTACAAATACGGGATAATGTCCAACGGGTTAATGGAGGCCAAGCCTGCCGCTATGAGCAACTGCGCTCCCCATGGTATGATGCCCTGGGCAAAGCACGACATGGTATCCAGGATGGAAGCCGAGCGGCTGGCGTCTATGCCATAGCGGTAGGAAATGCTGCGTGCCACAGGACCTACGGCCAGAATGGCTATAGTGTTGTTGGCGGTGAGCATGTCCACAGCCACCACCGCTCCGGCGATGCTAAGTTCTGCGCCACGGCGGGTGGACACCAGGCGTCCCATGTTCTTTGTCAGCCATTCTATTGCACCACGCTTTCGCAACTGGTCAATGACCACGGCAGCCAGAATGGTTATGACAATGAGGTCGTGCATGCCCAGCACGCCGTTCTTTGTAGCCTCCCACAAGGAATTGGGATCCATAACCCCACGGCAAAGGCCTATGGCACCTGCAGAGACGATTCCCACAACCAGTACCCATATCACATTCAAGCCCGCCAAGGCTAGGACAAAGACCAGCACATAGGGCAGGATGTTAAGCAGATTGCCAGACTCCGTTGCTGATTGTGCCTCTATGCCACGACCGAGAAACAAGTATGCCACCACCGCCACAAGAGCGGCAGGAAGAGCAATGCCCAGATTGGCACGGAACTTGTCGGACATGCGGCAGCCCTGTGTCTTCGTGGCCATGATAGTGGTATCGGAGATAAACGAGAGGTTGTCGCCGAAGAGGCTTCCTCCGACCACCGCGGCCGTGGCCATGGGGACATTGGAGAATGTGGAAGAGGCAACACCCACGGCGATGGGTACGAGTGCCGCAATGGTGCCACAACTGGTACCTATGCTCAGGGATACAAGACAGGAAGCCACGAACAATCCCACAAGAATGAAATTGCAAGGCAATACCGACAGGGTGAGGTTTACCACACTGTCCACACATCCCATTTCCCGGGCTATGGAGGAGAAGGCTCCGGCCAGGATGAATATGAGGAGCATGAGCATGATTCCGCCATTGTCCTCTGTCTTACGGGGGGGCGCCAAAAGAGTGCTTGTTTCCATTTTCTGTCTATGCAAGTGTGTGAGAAGGGAACTTTTAGCCGTAGATGATGTTGCCGTTTTCGTCCATGTACTCCTCAAGGCCTTTCTCGTATGTGGACATGGCACTGAAACTCATGCCCATGCTGGCGAAACCGCCGTCGTGGAAGAGATTCTGCATAGTCACCTTTCTGGTCAGGTCGGAAAACATCACTATGCAGTAGTCAGCGCACTCGTCGGCACTGGCATTGCCCAGGGGGGACATGCGGTTGGCAAAGTCGAACAAGCGGTCCATGCCCTTCACACCGCTTCCTGCGGTGGTCATCGTAGGAGACTGGGATATGGTATTGATGCGCACGCCGTGCTCACGACCGTAAATGTATCCGAAACTGCGTGCTATGGACTCCAGCAGAGCCTTGGCATCGGCCATGTCGTTGTAGCCGAACATGGTGCGCTGGGCTGCCATATAGGTCAGGGCCAGGACGGAACCGCCCTGTGCAATGGCATCTTGCTTCTTGGCAGCCTGAAGCATCTTGTGAAATGATATGGCACTGATGTCCAGGGTCTTGTCCAGCATGCCGTAATCCAGGTCGTCGTAGGTACGGCCCTTGCGCACGTTGGGAGACATGCCTATGGAGTGGAGGACAAAATCTATCTTGCCGCCCAGCACCTCCTGGGAACGGCGGAACACCTCCTGCAAATCCTCGTAACTGGTGGCGTCGGCCGGAATCACCTCACAACCGAGTTGCTTGCCCAATTCGTTCACCTGACCCATACGGATGGCTATGGCCGTATTGGACAGGGTTATTGCAGCACCCTCCTCAACAGCCTTGACGGCTACCTTCCATGCAATAGACTGCTCGTTCAACGCACCAAATACAACACCTCTCTTTCCTTTCAATAATCCGTAACTCATATCCGTATAATCATGTTTGTTGTTCGCTTTCAACGTACAAAGTTATAAAAATTACCTAATTCTCCAAAAACTTGGATAAATAAAAAAAGCCACCGTGTTACCGATGGCTATAAGTTTAGGGTCGTATGAGACCATTTTTTAGTCCATGGGAGAGAACTGGTCCGCACCTACGTCACACAGAGGGCAGAAAAAATCTTCTGGCAGGTCCTCAAAAGCAGTGCCTGGTGCGATGTTCTGCTCGGGTACGCCAACCTCGGGGTCGTACTCCCAGCCGCATACGTCGCAAATGTATTTCTTCATAGTCTTTGTCCTGTTTTTATTTGAGGTTTTCCTGTAGATCGGCAACCTGTGATTAATAGTTGTCTACATGAATCTCAAAGTAAGCCTGAGGATGTGCGCAGGTGGGGCAAATCTCGGGAGCCTTCTCGCCCACTACAATATGACCGCAGTTGCGGCATTCCCAAACCTTCACGTCGCTCTTGGCAAACACCTCCTGCAACTCAACGTTCTTGAGCAGGGCACGGTAACGCTCTTCATGGCGCTTCTCAATGGCAGCAACCAGACGGAACTTCATGGCAAGAGCCTTGAAACCCTCCTCTTCGGCAGTCTTGGCAAATCCCTCATACATATCGGTCCACTCGTAGTTCTCGCCCTCGGCAGCAGCCAGAAGGTTCTCGGCAGTAGTGCCAATGCCTTCCAGTTCCTTGAACCAAAGCTTGGCATGCTCCTTCTCGTTGTCGGCTGTCTTCTGGAAGATTTCAGCAATCTGCTCAAACCCTTCCTTCTTGGCCTTGGATGCGAAATATGTGTACTTGTTTCTAGCCTGTGATTCACCAGCAAATGCTTCCATCAGGTTTTTCTCGGTCTGTGTTCCTTTGTACTTTGACATAATCTTATTGTTTTTATAGTTATTAATTTGGTCCGTATTAGGTACAGTTCAAATCTGTAATCACTACAAAGGTATGATGTTTTCTATTGCCTTACAAACATTTTATGAGAATTTATTTGTATTTTTGCATGATTTTGTAAGCAAAAACACTTTTTAACTAAAACAGGCATAAACACATTATATATATAATAAGACAAAAGATGCGCTACGTACTTCAACTGCTGATAATCATTTTCTTCTCGTTTCTGGGCGAGGTCCTACACATGATACTCCCCCTACCTTTCCCGTCTGCCATATACGGCATAATACTGCTGTTCATTGCCCTGGAACTGAGGATAGTAAGGTTGCAGCACATACGGGAGGTGAGCACCACGCTGATAAAGGCAATGCCGGTGATGTTTGTGCCACCTGCCGTACGACTGATGGACACATGGGCCAGCGTTAGGGAGGAGTGGCCTGGGTACCTTGCCATAACCATAGTGAGTACGTTCGTGGTGATGGGTGTCTCGGGATGGATTACACAGAGCATAATCCAAAGAAAAAAGAACAATACAACGACAAAACAAACAGAGGAATGGAAAAACTGACATGCGAAATACTGACGGAATCCGTATATCTGGGCGTATTGCTGACCATAGGCACCTATGGCATAGGAATGTGGCTGAAAAACAAGACCGGATGGGCACTGATGAACCCCTTGCTCGTGGCCATCTTCCTGTGTATGGGATTCCTGTTCCTTACAGATACTCCGTACGAAGTATATGCCGACGGGACGGAGATGATAAGCTACATGCTTACTCCGGCCACAATCTGCCTTGCCGTACCGCTGTACGAACAACTGGAACACTTGAAGCGTAACCCGCAAGCCGTGATAATGGGCATTGTGTCGGGAGTTGTTTCCAGCGCCCTCACTATATTTGCCCTGGTACTGCTCTTTGGAATGAACCACTATGACTACGTGACACTGCTGCCCAAATCCATAACCACACCGATAGGTATGGGGCTCTCGGCAGAACTTGGCGGCAACATACCCGTAACCATCATGGCCATAGTAATTACCGGCATAACAGGAAACATGTTTGCCGAACCGTTGCTGAGATTCCTGAAAATCATGGAGCCGATAGCCAAAGGCATAGCGATAGGCTCTGCCTCGCATGTAATAGGCACCACCAAAGCAATGGAGTTGGGCCAGACCGAAGGGGCAATGAGTTCGCTGGCTATCGTAACCAGCGGCATACTGACCGTAATAGCATCCTCAGCCTTCGCGCTGCTGGAATGGTAACAAAGAGGAGGAGGTATGTACATTTGCAATCTACTTGCAAATAGTTTTATGTACCTTTGCACACGGAACAGTAACACAACGAAGATTTAGACACATCATGATTACCAAGAGACTTGCATGCCTTGCCACCATGGCACTGATGACACTGACTGCCTTTTCACAGGTGGAAGGCAAGGTCGTGGACGAGCACGGAGAACCTCTGGCCGGCGCCACCGTATGCTGGGAAGGCACAAATGTGGGAACCACTACGAACAAAGAGGGAAAATTCCGTTTGGCAAAAAACGGGCACCTGCATGAGATAGTAACCAGCATGATGGGATTCAGGAACGACACTACATGCACACACAGCACCAAACCGCTGATTATACGTCTGCACGAAATCGCACACGAGATGCACGAGACTGAAGTCCTGGGACGCCAGCAGACAAGTCTGAAGATGTGGCATTCGGCCGACCATAGCGAACTGATTTCCGCCGCAGGTCTGAAGCATGCGGCATGCTGTAACCTGGGTGAAAGTTTCGTAAGCACAGCTGCGGTAGATGTGAACTACAGCGACGCCTCTACCGGGGCCAAGCAAATCAAGTTGCTGGGACTGAGCGGAACGTATGTGCAGATGCTCACGGAGAACATCCCCAACTTCCGCGCTGTAGCAGTACCATACGGACTGGGCTACGTGCCTGGCCCATGGATGCAATCCATCCAGGTGAGCAAGGGCATCACCAGCGTGAAACAGGGATACGAGGCCATGACCGGACAGATCAACATCGAGTACCGCAAACCCCAGATGCCCGAGACCGACTGGATAAACCTGAACATCTACGGAAACAGCAAAGGACGCATTGAGGGCAATGCCGACGCCACCTTCAAGATGAAGGATCCACGATGGGGCACTACCCTGCTGGTACACTACGACAAGGACTTAGTCAACCACGACGAGAACAAGGACGGTTTTCAGGATATGCCCAATACGGAGCAGGTGAACGTAATGAACCGATGGACATTCCTGTCGGACACATACGAATTCCAGATAGGCGCACGCTACCTGAACGAGAACCGGCATAGCGGACAGTTGGGTGCCGGAGTGGAGAATCCATATCTCATCAGCATGAAGACGAACCGTGTGGAGGGATTCATGAAGAACGGATACATGTGGAACAATGAGCACGAAAGCAGTTTGGCACTCATCACATCAGGTTCCTACCATTGCCAGGACAATCTTTTCGGTCTAAAGCATTACGACGTAGACCAAAGTACGGCATACGCTTCACTTATCTTTGAAAACCAATGGACACAGAATCACAAACTTTCCGTAGGTCTGTCCATGAACTATGACGGATATACCCGCCGTCCGAACGAACACCTTCAGCAATCGTTTGATCTATCCATACTGCATTCTTCATGCCACGAAATAGTGGGTGGCGGATATGCTCAATATACATTCTCCATCTTCGACGACCACGGACACGAGGGCATATTTCTGGTACAACCCGGAATACGCGTGGACTACAGCAACCTGTGGGGAGCGTTCGTAACACCACGCCTGCATATGCGCTGGACCCCAACAGAATGGATCAACCTGCGCGCCTCTGCCGGCAAGGGGTACCGCACGTCCTTCACCCTGGACGAGAACAACTACCTGCTCTCTGGATCAAGGCGCATAGACATGCTAAACGAGACACAACGCGAGGAAGACTGGAACGTAGGTGCTTCGGTCATGTTCAAGCCAATAGTGTGCGGACAGGAACTGAACATCACGGCAGAATACTACTACACCGATTTCCAAAAGCAGGCTGTCATTGATATGGACCGCAATCCACATGCCGTATACATCTACCAATTGGATGGCAAAAGCCGCTCGCACGTATTCCAACTGGAGGCCTCCTACCCCTTCTTCCGCGGCTTCAACGCCACACTGGCATACCGTTACACCGACTCGAAGACAACATATATTGACGCACAGGGCAATAAGACTCTGCGCGAACGACCGCTGACCTCACGCTTTAAGGCACTATGCTCCCTTCAATACAAGACCCCTAACGACCGGTTCTGGTTTGATGCCACTCTGGCACTTAACGGCCCCGGACGTTTGCCCGATCCTTACAAGAAGGCAGATGGCACCATGTCATGGGAAAGAGAGTACAAGGCCTTCCCGCAACTTAATGCTCAGGTGACGTACAATATCCGCAAGAATTTCTCGTTATATATTGGAGGAGAAAACCTTACCGACTTTACACAAAAGAATCCAATCATAGCAGCAGACCAGCCTTGGGGCAACGACTTTGACCCCACGATGACATGGGGTCCCATAGACGGATGGATGCTGTATGCGGGCCTAAGGTTCAACCTGCCAAGATAAAACACACAGGGCACACTTTATATATCTTCACAACGTCATGCCCTGACCATCGAATCACATACCATGAACCAACGAAACACATCACTACACATCTTGACACCGGGCATGCTCATGGCCTTTTGCCTTTGTTTCCTCTGCTCTATCCGAGGATACGGGCAACAATTGCATGCATACAGGAACCTGGCACCCGAAGGATACCATTTCTGGTTCTATTCGCCCGAACCGCCACCTAAATCCCTCATACCCCTGCTCCCCGACGATGCGGAACTGCGCAAACGTACAAACCTGGAACAACTCTTTCACGCAAAACCCATAGAGTGGAAAAAGTGGAAAGAAAGGGAAGAGGCAAAACGCATGGAAAAACTAAAGCCACTTGTAATATTCCTGCATGGGGCCAGTCTATGCGGCAAGAACCTGAAGGACGTGTTGCGATACGGCACCCTGGATGCCATGGATCGTGGATTGGAGGTTGACGCATACGTCCTTGCACCCCAAAATCCTGGCGGAGCATGGAACCCGGAAAAACTGATAAAACTAGTGGAATGGGCCTCGCGTGAACACCCAGGCCTAGACACTACAAGGGTGTATGTACTTGGCATGAGCCTTGGAGGTTACGGGGCCCTGGACCTGCCTGCCGCCTACCCCGAACGCATTGCGGCATCAATGTCCATCTGTGGCGGTGCGACAAGCAGAATGATAGGAAATCTGAACCAAGTGCCGCTTTGGATACTACATGGTACGGCAGACGTGGCCGTACCCATAAATTGCAGCGACCGTGTGGTGGCAGCCATGCGGAGAGATTCCGTGCCACAACGACTCATCTACTCACGCCTGAAAGACTACAACCATAGCCAGCCATGCCGATTGTTCTATATGTACGAGACATACGACTGGCTTTTCTCACACCGCACAACAGACGAGAACCGCCCCTTAAACAAGGATATATACATCGGTCCAAGGAACATCCCCTTAGCATACCGGCGCCTGGGACGCAGGGGACAACTGAATTTTTCGGGCAACAAGGAGGTGTATGGACACAGCCATATCGAGGCCATTGAATTTGCTCACATACAAGACAGCATCGCACGGACCGATAGCATAGCGGAAGCCCTGAATGCAACACGTATTCACATGCCACAAGGCAAATAAGAGCGACCTGAAACACCATTCTAATACATAATATTCCTGCAAAGAAACCTATTTGGGTCCTTGCAGGAACTTTTTTTCATTCTCCCTTGGTCATTTGGCAAAAAAAGGATAATTTTGCTTTGTTTGTGGATACCCCAGGCACCTTTCGAACTACAATGATAAAGGATTTCAACAAAACAGCCATAGTCACCTTACATGGTGATATCAGTTACAGGTCAATGCTTCAGCATATAGACCTCTTTGCCCGACACACCCCAAAGGGAGCTGGGGCAAAGACCATTATATTCTCCGAAAACCGTGAGGGATGGATATATGCCTTCTTCTCCATTTGGAAAAACGGTGGCATAGCCATTCCCGTGGATGCTTCGTCCACGGTGGAAGACCTGGCATACATTCTGAAGGACAGTGGCAGTCTTTGCATCTGGACTTCAGACGAAAAGGAGGCAGTAGCCCAACAGGCAATTTCATTGTCAGGAGCACCGGTGCGCCTGCTCAGCATAGACGACCACGAGGACACCTATATCCCCGAAAAAGGAAACGATGCGCCGGAACCATCCAAATGGGACCGCGAGGAACAGGATGTGGCCGTTATCATATATACATCAGGAACAACAGGTTCTCCCAAGGGAGTGATGCTGAGTTTTGCCAACCTGATGGCCAATATACGTGGTGTGGCAGACGAGGTATGCATATTCAACAGCGAGCGCCGTGCCCTCATTCTCTTGCCCTTGCACCACGTATTGCCCCTGCAAGGATGCATGGTTGCGCCATTGACTAGAGGAGGAGGAGTTGCCATCAGTCCAGGCATGTCCGGACCAGAAATCATGGATACCCTGTGCCGTGGCAAGGTTGGCATATTCGTGGGCGTGCCACGCCTTTGGAACACCCTCTACACCGGAATAATGAAGCAGGTAAACGCCAATGCTCTGTCCCGTGCCATGTTCCGTCTTTGCACCTGGGCAAAGAGTCCGGCACTTTCTCGTCTTGTGTTCAGGAAAGTACACAATAAAATGGGCGGACACATAAAGTTCTGCGTAAGCGGTGGTGCCGCATTGGACAAGGAAATTGGCCAAGGATTGGAAACATTAGGACTGAACCTGCTTGAAGGCTATGGCATGACGGAAACTGCCCCTATCATAGCATTCACACGTCCCGGAGATTATATCCCTGGTTGTGTAGGATTGCCTCTACCCTCGGTAGAGTGCAAGATTATCCCCAGCGAGATGGGTGTGACGGAGAACGGCGAAGTGGTCATAGGTGAACTCTGTGCAAAAGGCCCTAACGTGATGGTCGGATACTACAACCGTCCCGAAGAGACTGCATCAACCATTGACGAGGAGGGGTTCATACACACGGGTGACCTGGCACGCTTCGACGAGGCCGGACGCATATACATCACTGGACGATGCAAGGAAATAATTGTCCTGTCCAACGGCAAGAATGTACAGCCGACAGAAATAGAAGAAAAGCTACAGAAGTATACCAAGTGGATACAAGAGGTGGCCATTACACAAAAGGGCGACATGCTATGCGCCATTGTCGTACCTCAGGCGGAGTGGGCAAAAGACCTGTCTGACGAGCAGGTAGAAGAGATTGTGAAGAAAGAGGTACTGGAACCTTACAACCACAGTGTACCCCAATACAAAAAGGTGATGTCGCTATGCATCTTCCGTGGCGACCTGCCACGTACAAAACTGGAGAAACTGCAACGTTTCCGCCTCAAGGATATACTGGAGGGAGAGTTGGCTGCTGCACCTGCCGAGAAGATGCCCGTAAACGAACCTGATACAGAAGAATACCGCATACTAAAGCAATACATCGAAGGAGAAAAGAAGGTTATCGTACATGCAGATGACAACCTGGAAACAGACTTGGGCATGGATTCATTAGATCGCATCAGCATGCAGACGTTCATAGAAAATACCTTCGGCATGCAGATAAACGCCGAGAACCTGACAACCTTTGCCGACATCAGTGCCCTGGCACAACATATCCAGGAAAACAAGACGCGCATGGAGGTGGAGGAAATAGACTGGAGCAGGTTGTTGTCATGCCCTGAGGACGACAACAATGACGGAAGCGGTCAAGAGAATTGCCGCCGGCACACCTCGCCATTGATGGGCATGTGGTATAAAGTTCTGAAAGGATTCATCAGTTTCTACAACGGTCTTGAGATACAAGGGCACGAGAACATACCAGCCGAAGGTCCGTTCATTCTGGTTCCTAATCACCAAAGTTTCATAGATGCGCCGTTAGTAATGACAGGACTCAGTTCCAGTCAGATAAGGAACTGCTACTTCTATGCCACGGAAGAGCATGTGCAGGGTTCACTGCGCCGTACATTGGCCAATAGGAACAACATTATCATTATGGAGAGAGCCAATCTGAAGAAAGGTATAATGGAAATGGCCGCCGTATTGAAAAGGGGACAGAATCTTGTAATATTCCCCGAAGGAACACGAACAAAGACTGGATATGTAGGAGATTTCAAGAAGACCTTTGCCATATTGGCTACAGAGTTGAACGTACCTATCATACCAGTACGAATCAGCGGGGCATACGAGGCATGGCCAAGAAGCAAGAAATTACCCAGGCCCAAACATGTCAAGGTGGAATATCTTACACCTATCATGCCCCAGGCAGAGCAAGAAGACTACGACGTGCTGACCGCACGTGTACGCAAGGCTATTATCGGATAAGGAAGTCAAATCAAATACCACATCAAATATGACAAACGAAATTACAAAGGATATACGCTACATTGGAGTGGACGATCTGGACATCGACCTCTTCGAAAGCCAGTACATTGTGCCCGAAGGCATGAGTTACAACAGTTGGCTGATTTTAGATGAAAAGGTTGCTATCATGGATACCGCCGACAGACGTAAGGAGCAGGAATGGACAACCAACCTTGCGACTGCATTGGAAGGGCGTACTCCCGACTATCTTGTGTGCCAGCACATGGAACCTGACCATTCAGCACTCGTTGGCAAGATGATGCTGACCTATCCCACCCTGACACTCGTATGCAGTCAACAAACGGTAAAGATGCTTGGACACTATTTCGACTACGCTGCCTTTGCCGACCGCATCAAGGTGGTCAAGGAGGGAGACACTTTGTCCTTGGGCAAACACATGCTCAACTTCATTGCCGCACCTATGGTACATTGGCCCGAGGTTATCATGACATACGAGTCCACGGAAAAACTATTGTTTGCCGCCGACGGTTTTGGAAAATTCGGTGCACTCTGCAATGAAACCGACGATTGGGCTTGTGAGGCACGCCGCTACTATTTCAACATTTGCGGAAAGTACGGTATGCAGGTACAGAACGTACTTAAGAAAGCTTCCACCCTTGAAATCAAAGCTATCCTCCCTTTGCACGGACCAGTGCTTCAGGACGAGGCTATGGCAGAGGCAATTCGCCTCTACGACCTTTGGAGCCGCTATGAACCAGAAAGCGAAGGTATACTTATAGCATTTGCCAGTATCCACGGCAATACCGCTGAGGCAGCACACCGTTTGGCAGAAATCCTGAAAGAAAAGGGAACCATGAAGGTGGTAGTGAGCGATCTGAGCCGCGATGACATGGCCGAGGTGATAGAGGATGCTTTCCGATATCCTCGGATTATCTGCTGTGCATCATCCTACGATGCCGGTGTATTCCCTCCTATGCACGATTTCCTGCACCATCTGCAAATAAAGAACTTCCAACGTCGCCGTTTCGGCATAGTGGAAAACGGCACCTGGGCTCCAACTGCCGCCAAGGTTATGCGCCAGATGATAGAAGGCATGAAGCAGTGCGAAATAGCAGACCCATTCGTTACAATTTGGGGTAAACTCAAGGATACGGACATCCCTGCCCTTGAAACTCTGGCAGAGGCAATGCTGAAAGACTGAAGAAAATTTAGGATTTGTAAAAGACTATCAAGGCGGAATTACACTAAACAAGTGATTCCGCCTTGATAGTCTCTTTTATAGCAGGTTACAACCTACTGTATTCCGCACGTTAACTTATACTAACTAACGGCCGGCATACATGCTTTCGTAATATTTCTCATATTCACCTGAGGTGATGTTTGTGAGCCATTCCTCGTTGTCCAGGTACCAACGTACCGTGCGCTCTATACCCTCCTCGAACTGCAGGCTGGGTTCCCAACCCAATTCCTTCTGCAACTTGGTGCTGTCGATAGCGTATCGCGCATCGTGGCCAAGACGGTCGGTAACATAGGTTATGAGGTCAAGGTCGGCACCCTCGGGACGACCCAGCAGGCGATCAACAGTGCGAATGACGGTATGGATGATATCAATATTCTTCCACTCGTTGAAACCACCGATGTTGTACGTCTCTGCCACCGTTCCCTTATGGAAGATCAGGTCTATGGCACGAGCATGATCCTCGACATAAAGCCAATCACGCACGTTTTCACCCTTGCCGTATACAGGCAGGGGACGGCGGTTGCGGATGTTATTGATGAACAGAGGAATCAACTTCTCCGGGAACTGGTAGGGGCCATAGTTATTGGAACAATTGGTTACTATGGTAGGCATACCATAAGTATCATGGTAGGCACGGACAAAATGGTCGCTACTTGCCTTACTGGCACTATACGGAGAGTGAGGATTGTACTTTGTGGTTTCCTGGAAGAACTCGCTACCGTATGCCAGATGATGTTCGGAAGAAGATGCCGTAGTAGTAAAGGGAGGAGCGATACCCTCGGGACAATCCATCTCAAGTGCGCCGTACACCTCGTCGGTGGAGATATGGTAGAAACGCTTGCCCTCGTATTTCTCGGGCAAAGACTCCCAATAGAGTTTGGCTGCCTGCAAAAGACTAAGCGTTCCCATCACATTGGTGCGTGCGAAAGTGAAAGGATCCTTGATACTACGGTCCACATGACTTTCAGCCGCAAGGTGGATAATACCATCAACCTTCTCCTCCTGCATGAGGGCATAGAATGCCTCGAAGTCGCAAATGTCCATACGCACAAACTTGTAGTTTGGACAGTTCTCCACGTCCTTCAGGTTGGCAAGATTGCCGGCATAGGTGAGTTTGTCCAGGTTGATGATATTGTAGTCGGGGTACTTGTTTACGAACAGGCGTACCACATGACTGCCTATGAATCCGGCTCCGCCGGTGATGACTATACTTCTTTTCATTTTGCCTCGGTATTAATGGTTACGGGATAGGTGAAGGGACTCTTAAAATCGTCGAGCATGCCATGACGCGTGTCCTTGTCGGACAGGATGACCTTGTCCGTGGGGATATGCCAATCTATGCCCAGACTTTTGTCCATAATGCTGATGCCATCGTCTGCCTCGGGGTGGTAGAACTCGTCGCACTTGTACTGGAAGATGGCCGTCTCGCTGAGCACGGCAAAACCGTGGGCAAAGCCCTTGGGGATGAAGAATTGGCGATGGTTCTCGGCGGTGAGTTCCACGGCAACATGCTGGCCATAGGTGGGCGAACCCTGACGAAGGTCCACGGCCACATCGAGCACGGCACCCTTTACGCAACGCACCAGTTTGCTCTGCGTGTAAGGCGGACGCTGGAAGTGTAACCCTCGCATCACACCATATGAACTCATGCTTTCGTTGTCCTGAACGAAATGTACAGGACCAACCTTTTCCTCAAATTCTCGCTGGGAAAAGGATTCAAAGAAATAGCCACGTGCATCCTTGAAGATGCGTGGTTCCAGGATGAGAAGTCCCTCAATGCCTGTCTTAATTATTTCCATTTATATAAGAAAGTATCTGCTCGGCGTGAATCTTGGTCTTTATCTCCTTGGGAGTGAAAATCTTCTCTATTACTCCGTCCTCGCTGACAAGGTAGGTGGTGCGCAGTGTGCCTATGGTGCGGCGACCGCAAGCCACCTTCTCGCCCCAGCATCCGAGGAGCTGGAGCAGCGTGGTGTCGGTGTCGGCAATCAGGGGGAATTCAAGTCCCTGTGCCTCGGCAAACTTCTTCTGCAGGCCTTCCCTATCCTTGCTCACACCGATGATGCTGTAGCCAGCCGCCTCCAGCTCTGCCTTGTGAGCTTGCAGGGAACAAGCCTCGGCGGTGCAGCCGCTGGTGTTGGCTTTGGGATAGGAGTAGAGCACTATCTTACGCCCCTTGTAGTCGCTGGCCTTTATCTCGTTGCCGTCCTGGTCCTTGCCAAGGTATTCGGGTATTCTGTCTCCTACGTTCATCTCTATATATGGTTCTTTTTGTACTTTTGGCAATATTCCTATATCGTTTACCGCCAATAGGTCTTTAAAAAGATGTCCCCGAAACCGTCGCATTGCGGAATCGGGGACGGTATTTATATTCTTTACATTTCCAGCAAAGTTTCCCTATGTAAAATGCCTCGTATTGTCGAGTTCATTGCCTCGTATTGTGAAGGCTCTCGCCTCGTATTGTCGAGTCCGTCGCCTCGTGAGGCATTTATGTTGGATGGGGGATTGCTGGTATTTAAGTTCAGAGAAGTGTTTTTACTTCAGCACGCCCATTTCCTTACCGATCTTGGTGAAGGCAGCGATACACTTGTCGAGGTGCTCGCGCTCGTGACCGGCAGAAACCTGCACGCGGATACGTGCCTGGCCCTTAGGAACAACGGGATAGTAGAAACCTGTAACGTAGATACCCTCGTCCTGAAGACGTGCGGCGAAGTCCTGGCTCAACTTTGCATCGTAGAGCATAACGGCACAGATGGCGCTCTGGGTGGGCTTGATGTCGAAGCCGGCTGCTATCATCTTGTCGCGGAAGTAGTTTACGTTCTCCACCAGCTTGTCGTGGATGGCGTTGCTCTCCTTGAGCATGCGGAACATCTCTATGCCTGCGCCCACGAGTGAGGGAGCCAAAGAGTTGGAGAAGAGATAGGGACGGCTGCGCTGACGCAACAGGTCGATAATCTCCTTCTTGCCAGTGGTGAAACCACCCATAGCACCGCCGAAGCTCTTGCCCAGTGTGCCAGTGTAGATGTCCACACGGTCGTAGGTGTTAAAGAACTCGCTCACGCCATGGCCAGTAGCACCTACCACACCAGCAGAGTGACTCTCGTCCACCATAACCAGTGCATCGTACTTCTCAGCCAGGTCACAGATCTTGTCCATGGGTGCCACGTTGCCGTCCATAGAGAACACACCGTCGGTCACGATGATGCGGAAGCGCTGAGCCTGAGCCTCCTGAAGGCACTTCTCCAGTTCCTCCATGTTGGCATTGGCATAGCGATAGCGCTTTGCCTTGCACAGGCGCACACCGTCGATGATGGATGCATGGTTCAGGGCATCGGAAATGATAGCGTCCTCGTCGGTCAGAAGAGGTTCGAACACACCACCGTTGGCATCAAAGCAAGCGGCATAGAGGATGGTGTCCTCGGTCTTGAAGTACTCGCTGATCTCTGCCTCCAATACCTTGTGTATGTCAGCGGTACCGCAGATGAAGCGAACACTTGACATACCGAAACCACGGCTGTCCAATGCCTTCTTAGCAGCCTCGATAAGACGGGGATGGTTAGAAAGACCCAGATAGTTGTTGGCACAAAAGTTCAAGACCTCCTTGCCGGCAACCTGTATTTCTGCCTGCTGGGGGCTCTCTATCAAACGCTCGTTCTTGTAAAGTCCTGCTTCCTTAATCTCTGCCAAAGTCTGGCAAAGATGCTCTTTCATTTTTCCGTACATAGTAAATTTCTGTTTGGTTATTTCAAGTATTACGTGCCAAAGTTACGCTTTTTTATGCAAATGACAAAACCTACGTCATGATATTTATTCAAAATGTTCAACCCCGATGTATACAAAAGCAAAGGACAAGAAAATAATAGTGAAAAAATACTAATATGAATACATAAGTATTTAGAAACGCTAAAACCTATTTGCAGGATAAAGTATTTAAGCGTACTTTTGAACAAGAAAAGAGAAACAAACACTAAATGGTTATTCTCCGCAAAACCGAAACACATTATAATATATAATATAACATAGATAACTAAAATAGACAACCCATGAAAAAACATTTTCTCACCATTATGGTTGCCATACTTGCTATTTTTACAGCACAGGCACAAAACTACAAGGGCATGCCACAGAATGCCAAGGATTACATTGCAAAGCACTTCAATGGATATAACATCAGCCATTACGAAAAGGATACTGAGATTCTGGAAGTTGAGCACAAGTTGTACATCACCCGCAATTCTGCAACCTATAAATTGAAATTCGACAGGAGCGGTAATATAAAAGACATTGAGTCTCTGGACGACAAGACAGCACTACCCAATTCTGTTCTTCCAGTAAAGATTACCCAACATGTAAAGGCAACATTCCCCAAAGCAAAAATAATTGAGTGGAAGAAAAAAAGGAGCACACAAGTAGTCGAATTAACCAATGATATGGAACTTATATTCAATCTAAAAGGTGAGTTTATGCGTATTGACGATTGATATTAGTTCCCTTCACACCAAAACGACAAATGAAGGAGACAAAAGTTTGGAGGCTGTGGCGATACCACAGCCTCCAAACTTTTGCGGAGACCTGAAATGCAACAGGTGGGGCCTTGATCGGATTTCTATTCAGGAACCACAATTATAACCATCAATCAACGCAGGATGAAACCTCTGCACCGCCTCTTTACAAGTGTAACAAACAGCATTAGATGATTCTTCGTCAGGACGGGCATACACTCGTCCGTAACATACGCAACGTCATTGTTGTGCATAGATGGCTATAAATAAAGTCTTACGAGAAAAACACCCCAAAAAATAAAGGCGACCTCCTATTGGAAGTCGCCATAATATGGAAGTATTTTTCGGATTGCCTTCTTACTTCTTGGCCAATGCCTTTACGAGAGCCTTCTCTGCCTTTACAACAGCAGCGTCATACTTCTTCTGAGCAGACTTGGGATTCTTGGCTGTCTTGATAGCGTCATAAAGACCCCACAGGTTGAAGTCGGCAGTAACCTTCTTCTGAGCTGCGGTGTAAGCCTTGGCTGCAGCCTCAGCCTTAGCCTCCTGCTCAGCGGGAGCGTAAGCGTGCTTGTAACCCTTTACCTGGTTCCAGTAGCCACGAGTGAAGTCGGGGAAAGTAACGGCAGCGCAGTTGTTGTCCATAGACAATGTGCCGAGCTCTGCCAAGCAGCACCATTCAGCCAGGTCATATACGTCCATATCCAGAGGCAGACCGTTCTGCAAGCAGTAAACCAGACGAGCCTCCATGATGTAGTCCATACCGCCGTGACCCATCTCACGACCCAGTTCACCATACTTGGTGAGGATGGGGTGATAGTACTTCTTCTCCAAAGCAGCCTTCTGCTCAGCGTTCATGAAGCCGTGAGCGTTGAGGTTGTCAATCTTGGGAGCGCCAGTACCCTTCATAGCCTCGCCAGAGAGAGCATACTCGGGAGTAGGATACTTGGTAGCATAACCCTTGGTACCGGTGAGCTTGAACAAACGGTTATAGGGTTGGGGAGTCATCACATTGTGCTGGATTTCGATAACCTTACCCTGAGCAGTACGCATAAGAGTTGTTGTGTGGTCACCGTTACGGAATTCCTTACATTCCTTACCAGTCTTGTTTTCTACCCATTCCTTACCTACGAAGCTTTCAGTGTCCATAGCGATGAGTGTAGTGAAACGGTCACCACGGTGGATGTCGAGACACTGTGCAACAGGACCAAGGCCGTGAGTAGCGTAAACGTCACCGCGGTTTTCCATGTTGTACTTCATACGCCAACGGAGGTTGTCCTTGTCGTTGTCGTTAGGATCCTGCCAGTAAGAATCCCAGAACCATTCGAGGCCGTGGATGTAAGCACCTTCAGCGCGGATAACTTCACCGAACAAGCCGTCCTGCTTCATTGCGAGCGCTGTCATTTCGTACTCGTCATAGCAGCAGTTTTCGAGGATGAAGCAGTGGAGACGCTTAGTTTCAGAAAGGTTGATAAGTTCCCAGCACTGTTCGAGGTTCATTGCAGAGGGAACTTCGATAGCAGCATGCTTACCGTTTTCCATAGCGAACTTAGCTACGGGGAAGTGGTGGTTCCAGTCAGTTGCTACGTAAACGAGGTCAACGTCGGGACGCTGGCAAACTTCCTTGTAACCGTTTTCACCATAGTAGATGTCAGCGGGAGAAAGACCTGCTTCGCGGAGATACTTCTGGAAGCGTTCTGCACGGGGTTCTTCGTAGTCGCAAAGTGCAACGATTTCAACGCCGGGGATGTGAGCGAAACGCATAACAGCCCATTCGCCACGCATACCAAGACCAACGAAAGCTACGCGTACTGTCTTGATAGGAGCAACCTTCAAGCCGAGAGCGTGTTGCTGACCTGCAGGACGCTGAGGAGTATCAATAACGATTGTACCCTTGTCCCAATGCCACTTAGTAGAAGGTGACAGAGATTGTGCTTGAGCAATGATGCCAGAGAAAGAGAGCACTACTGCCAAGCTCAAAAGAAAGAACTTTTTCATGTTCATAATTTTAACTGGTTTTAGGTTAATATTTGATTATTCTGTATAATTTTCGAACACAAAGTTTACGTCTTTGCAAAGTTACACATAAATAAATAGAAGTGCAAGAAAAGAGAGTAAAAAAGTAGAGGCTGGCAAGAAATACATCTCACCAACCTCTACTTATATTATATATATGCGTAATCCTTTTAGATTACCATGAATCGAAGGTTTGGATTAAATCACTTTCCAATTGACTTCAACGCGCCATCCAATTGAAGAGCGAACGCATTTTCTGGCTGGATAGCAAGAATCTTGTCTACATAGAGACGAGTATTTGCGAAGTCGTCAGTTTGCAAGCTGTAGAATGCCAAATAACGGTAAGCTTCGATTTGAGCAGAAGTAATATTGTCACGACCTTCCATCATCTTGATAGCATCTTCGTAGTATTGCTTAGGAAGTTCTTCGGGAGCGTTACCATTCTTGATATTGATACGTGCACGATAGAGCATTGCTTGGTAAGCAGTTGAATCCATTTCGAGGACCTTAACCAATACAGCGTCGCCATTCTTTACGTATTCATCCTTCTTTTCAGGAGTCAAACCATCTTGTTGAGCTGCGAATACGTAAGTTTGTCCCAAGCGCAAGTAGTCTGCCACCTTAGCCTTTTCACCACACAAGTCTACATACTTTTG
>JAZLAC010000043.1:0-65269 GCA_045612965.1 Bacteroidaceae bacterium
GGTAGTAATATCAGCCGAGGCTACGGGTAAAATCCTAAATTTTGATATTCGAGAGGGAGAAGCGATTGAAGCAAATAGTGTGGTTGGTGCTATTGATAGCCTCCAACTACATCTGCAACGAGAGCAGTTAAAGGCTCAGCAGTCTGCTCTATTGAGCAGTCGTCCCGACAAGGAGAAGCAGGTGGCATCACTGCGCAGTCAGGTAGCAAAGCAACGCACTGAGTTACAGCGTATTGAGAATATGCTCAGTGATGGTGCTGCGACAACGAAGCAGCGTGATGACATCGAGGCGCAAATTGCCATTCTCGAAGGTCAGTTATCGGCAGCCCTCTCTACAATCGACAACAATACATCGACTATAAACGAGAATGCCGCAGCACTTGAAGCGCAGATTGTAGCCCTTGATGACCGCATTGCGAAGTGTTGCATCTCATCGGCAGTGGGCGGAACGGTATTGGTTAAGTATGCCGAGGAAGGAGAGTTGGCCGCTGTTGGAAAGCCTCTTATGAAGGTGGCAAACCTCAAAAATATCTATCTGCGGGCATACTTCACATCCGACCAATTGGCAAATGTGAATTTGGGCGATGAAGTAATAGTTACGGCTGACTTCGGCGGTGATGAGCGATATGACTATAAGGGTCGTGTGGCGTGGATTTCTGCTGAGAGCGAGTTTACACCAAAGAGCATTCAGACTAAAGAAACAAGGGCAAACCTCGTTTATGCCGTTAAGATTGCCGTAGAGAATGATGGTCGCCTAAAAATAGGTCTTGCGGGAGAGGTAAGGCTATAATCCTGCTACATTATGTCTGCCATAAAAGTTGAAAATATATCGAAGTGTTTCGGAAAGGTAAAGGCACTCGACCACGTCTCTTTTGAGGTTGAACGAGGCGAACTGTTTGGTCTTATCGGTCCCGATGGAGCAGGCAAAACCACACTGTTTAGACTGCTCACTACACTGCTTAATCCCGATGAGGGACGGGCTGAGGTCGATGGCTATGATATTGTCAAAGATTATCACGCCATTCGTGAGCGTGTGGGATATATGCCTGGGCGTGTCTCGCTATATCAAGACCTGACAGTAGAGGAGAATTTGAACTTCTTTGCTGCGTTGTTTGGTGTGAAGATGAAGGACTCTTACGACCTTGTTGCGCCTATCTATCGCCAAATTGAGCCGTTCAAAAATCGTAGAGCAGGTAAACTCTCGGGGGGTATGAAACAGAAACTCGCCCTATCGTGTGCCTTGATACATCGTCCAAGCGTACTATTCTTGGATGAGCCGACAACGGGTGTTGATGCCGTATCAAGAAGTGAGTTTTGGGATATGCTTTCCGACCTTAAACAGAGGGGAATAACCATCCTTGTATCTACGCCATATATGGATGAGGCTTCACGATGTGATAGAGTGGCTTTGTGCAACGAGGGTCGCATCTTGGGTATAGATGCCCCAACCGATATTGTTGCAGGCTTTGATAATCCACTATATTCCGTGCAAGCAGATAATATGTACAAACTACTCCTTGCGGTTCGTAAAGCAACAGGTGTTGTGGAGTGCTATCCATTTGGCGAGACACACCATCTTGTCGCCGATGCTGTGTTCGATATTAAGCAGTTCGAGGTGGAACTTGCTGATGTTCAGGGCTTGCGTATAAAGCCTGCTGAGCCTACGATTGAGGATATGTTTATAAAACTGATGAAGCAATGAACGACTACATTATATCTGTCAGAGAACTGACAAAATGCTTTGGCAACTTTACTGCTGTCAATCGCATATCGTTTGATGTCCGGCGAGGTGAGATTTTCGGTTTCTTGGGTGCTAATGGCGCAGGAAAAACTACGGCGATGCGTATGCTCTGCGGTTTGAGTTATCCGACTTCGGGCAGTGGAACAGTTGCAGGTTGGGATGTTATGCGTGAGGGTGAGCAGATAAAACGACATATCGGCTATATGAGCCAGAAATTTTCGCTGTATAACGACCTAACAGTATGGGAGAATATAAGACTCTTTGCGGGTATCTACGGGCTGTCAAAAGTCGAGATGGAGAGGCGTGCTGCCGAAGCCCTCGTAAGGCTCAACTTCACTTCGGAGCGCAATACCCTTGTAGGCTCGTTACCGCTCGGCTGGAAGCAGAAGTTGTCGTTTGCCGTGGCAACCATTCATCGTCCCGAGGTGGTCTTTTTGGATGAACCTACGGGTGGAGTAGACCCAATCACACGCCGTCAGTTTTGGGAGATGATTTACGAGGCTGCCGATAATGGCACGACTATATTTGTTACCACGCACTATATGGATGAGGCGGAGTACTGCTCACTAGTATCCATTATGGTTGATGGCGAGGTGCGTGCACTTGACACCCCTGCACGCCTTAAAGAACAATTTGCTGCAGAGTCGATGGATGAGGTTTTTCGCATCTTGGCTCGTGGCGCAAAGCGAGGAGAGTAGGCATTATGAGAAATAATTTTCTGTCGTTTGTAAAGAAGGAGTCGTTACACATCCTGCGAGATGTGCGTACGATGATGATTGTGCTGCTAATTCCCGCAGTGCTGATGATACTCTTCGGCTTTGCCATATCTACCGAGGTGAATAACCTTAATGTGGCAATAGTCGCTCCTAATCGTACAGAGGGTGTAAGACAAGTGGTTGAAAGGCTGGCAAACAATCCATATTTTACAGTTATCGACTACGATAGCAGTATCGATATAGATAAGGTGTTACGTAGTGGCAAGGCTGATGCTGTTGTTGTCTTTGATGAGGATTACGAACATTTGATAGCACAGCGGGCAGAGGGGATAGACACCCACCCTGCAATACAGTTTATATTTGATGCCTCAAATACGAACATAGCACAAACTGGCGCGGCATATCTACAAAATGTAGTATCGGCAGACCATACACGACAAGAATTACTAAACCTTCATCTGCTCTACAATCCACAGATGAAGTCGGCGTACAACTTCGTGCCTGGCATTATGGGACTTATCTTTATCCTAATATGTGCTATGATGACATCCGTGTCAATCGTACGAGAGAAAGAGATGGGAACAATGGAGGTATTGCTCGTGTCGCCAGTAAGACCTATCAAGATTATACTTGCGAAGATGATTCCATACTTCGTGATTTCGTGTATAAATCTTACGACCATACTGCTCATTGCTCACCATCTGCTTGATGTGCCAATGAGTGGCGGTTTGGGTGGAATTATCACAATCTCGTTAATCTACTTAATTCTCGCCCTTGCATTGGGATTGCTTGTATCTACGCTTGCCTCTTCGCAAGTCGTTGCACTGCTCATATCTGCAATGGTGATGCTACTGCCAATGATGATGCTCTCGGGAATGGTATTTCCGATAGAAAACCTACCTACGGTATTGCAACCCCTGCCATATATCGTACCTGCACGATGGTATATTGAAGCCATACGCAAGATGATGATTATGGGATTACCCCTCTCGGCAGCAGTAAAAGAGGTGCTTATTCTTATACTAATGACCTTTGTGCTTATGGGTGTATCGCTCAAAAAGTTCAAAGATAAACTCGAATAGTCTATGCGACAACTATTTATATTGATACAAAAGGAGTTTACGCAGATTTTTCGTAATCCATTCCTTCCTAAACTCTTTATCGTCTTTCCTGTGATGATAATGCTTGTTATGCCGTGGGTAACAACGATGGATGTGCGTAATGTCAGTGTGGCAATTATCGACGAAGATGGATCCACGCTCTCTCACCGCATAACAAGTGATGTTCGTGCTGCCGAGTATTTTACTGTTAATAATGAAGCAACGACACTCGATAGGTCGCATAGTCTATTGGAAGATTGCCAGATAGATATAATCCTGCAAATACCCAAAAATTTTGAGCGAGATATAACAAGCATCAAGCCTAAAAAGTTGGATATATCTGCCAATGCTGTAAATGCAACAAAAGGGTCGCTCGGAAGCCAATATCTTGTACAAACCATAGCATCTACCCTATCTAAATATATTGGCGAGCAGGGCGCAACTCAACTCTCAGACCTTGTAGTGGTGCAGAATCGCTATAATCCTACGCTGAACTATCGGTATTTGATGATTCCTGCACTGATGATTATGCTTCTGATTCTTATTTGTGGTTTTATGTCAGCGATAAATATCGTAACCGAGAAGGAGAATGGCACTATCGAACAGATAAATGTTACCCCGATAGGTAAGTTTACCTTCGTGCTCGCCAAACTTATTCCTTTTTGGCTAATAGGACTCTTTGTTATCACTGTGGCGATGTTTGTGGCGTGGTTAGTCTATGGCCTGGTACCTCTCGGCTCATTTGGCAATATCTACTTGGCGACAATTCTCTTTATCCTCGGCTTCTCGGGATTTGGTGTTACAGTGGCTAATATCTCGGATAATATCCAACAAACGATGTTTGTGATGTTCTTCTTTATCATAATCTTTATGTTATTGAGCGGTCTGCTGACACCGATCAGTTCAATGCCCGAGTGGGCGCAGAAGTTTACAATCATTCTGCCTCCTCGCTACTATATCGAGATTATGCGTGCTGTATATCTGAAGGGAACGGCATTTGTGGAGATGTGGCATAACTTTGCAGCACTCGGAGTATTTGTTGTGATCTTCAATCTTCTTGCTACCATAACATATAAGAAACAGACATAAAACGACAATGGCTACCGTAATTAAAGGTAGGGTTCGGGCACTTTCGCCTCATTTTCGGGCTGTTTCTGGTAATTTTTGACATAAAAATGACCGATTGGACTACCCAATCGGCCATCGTAAATCGTTGATATTTAGGCGTTAAGCCTTTTTCTACCCATTAATACTCCTCCTCATCCCAAAGGAAGTCTTCCTTTTGGGGATAGTCGGGCCATATGTCCTCAATGGTTTCGTACACATCGCCTTCGTCCTCTATCTCCTCCAGGTTCTCTATAACCTCCAGCGGTGCACCGCTTCTCACGGCATAGTCAATCAACTCTTCCTTGGTTGCAGGCCAAGGCGCATCCTCCAGTTTGGATGCCAATTCCAAAGTCCAATACATATCTTATTCTGCTTTTTGTTTTTAGTCCACAATTCCAGGCTTAGGCGCCTTTTCATGGCACAAAGATAGTATTATTATCTATACTACCTACACTTTTGCCAAAGAATTTCGTCTTTACCTGCCAAAAAGTTCTCCTTAAGGGCCAAGACAAAGAGAAAATCGCTCAAGCGGTTCATGTAATGCAGCACTACAGCAGGGACGTGGGCTTCTCTGGCCAGTGCCAGTATGCGCCTCTCGGCCCTGCGGCAAACGGTGCGGCACACCTGTGCCCTGGCTGCCGACTCCGTTCCTCCTGGCAACACGAAGCCACGCCACCCAGGCAAGACCTCGTTCCACTCGTCCATCTGCTTTTCCAAAGCCTCTACATCATCGGGCAGGACGGCAAGAGGCAGTTCCTCTCCTTCCTCGCACTCAGCAGCCAGTACAGAACCTATGCAAAAGAGAACGTTTTGGCATCTCACCACACAGCTTTTAGCCGTTTCATCGCACAAAGATACAAGAAGCAGTCCCAGATGGCTGTTCAGTTCGTCTACAGTACCGTATGCTTCCAGACGGGAACAATCCTTTGCCACCCGCTTGCCTCCTATCAGGGAAGTCTCCCCCTCATCTCCCGTTCTTGTATATATCCTTGCCATACTACCAATTAATTATATAGTGTTGTCTATTCAGGTCCTTTCGGGCAAAGGCAATACCCAGATCGTACAAATCAAAGGTAATGGTTATCCTCGCATCCTCCTTCACCCTCTTCCAGTATGCTCTGTGATGGTGAATGTTCCTCACTACCATCATTGTTCCCTCTCCCACATGGCACAAGGCCTCCATGTCGCCGCCCTCGGCCAAAATCATGTCCACCACCGCTTCGTCCGCAACGTCTCTTGTCTCAAGACACTTCGCACCGTAGTTCACAGCCTCCTGCAAAGCGTTGCACATGCCCTTGCAATACAAGGTCCTGGGCTGTCGGTAGTTTGCCAAACGGAACAACAGATGACGCACGCTGCATACTCTCCCCTTCTGCCACCACCGCAAATCCCTGTCCATCTCCTCGTATGCATAATAGCGATTACTATTGTACAGCACATCCGTCACAAAGTTGAAGGCAAAGGGAGAGTGTACTCCGTAGCCCTTGCGCTTACGGAACCTAAACAACCATACTATGGGATTCTGAAACAGCATCATATCAAACGCAAAGATACACAAAAACATCAAGACAAACGCTCATTTACTTATAGAAAGAATGTTTTAAGTCTACAGAATGCTCTATGCGAGGACTCGTGACGGCATTTTTGTTGCCTAATACAAAAAAAACAGAGGAAGATAGGCCAGAACGCTCAAAAGTCTGTATCTTTGTTTGGCAAAATGTATTTTATGACACGAGAAGAAACCGTACTGACATATCTGCGCGAACATGACATCCCCTTCACCAACTACAGCCATCCTGAAGGCAAAACCATAGAGGAGGCCAAGCGCTGGTGGAAGGATGACGGCAGTGTGCACTGCAAAAACATATTCCTGCGCAACCACAAAGGCAACCGTCACTATCTGGTATGCTATCATTGCGACCACAATCTGGACATACACAGCCTGGAGCAACGACTAAAGGCTGCCCTGCAGAGCAGAGGCTTGCCTGCACCGGGGAAATTATCCTTTGCGTCACCGGAACGCATGATGAAATACCTGGGGCTTGAACCTGGCAGCGTTTCGCCATTCGGACTTATTAATGACGGGGACCACCACGTGCACCTGTTCCTTGACGCTGCGCTTCAAAAGGCGGATTCCCTCAGTTTTCACCCCAACGATTGCCGTGGCACGGTGGTAATAGCAAAGACCGACTTTGAGTTCTACCTCTCGCTTGTGGGCAACACTTATGAATACCTGGACCTTTATGACTAAAGGGGACATCCAGAAACCCAACCCATTTAAGCAGGAATAAAGAAGGACTAAATGCAATTCTATGATTAAGCATGTAATATTTGACCTCGGTGGCGTGCTGATAGACTTGGACATGCCACGTTGCCTGGACAGTTTCCGCAATCTGGGAGCAGATCCAAGCATTCTTTTGCAACGCCCGGAGACCTCAGCAAATGAAGGCAAGGCAAAGGCCACGCTATGCGACGGACTTGTGGCAAATGGCGCCATGGACCTATATCAGACTGGAGACGTATCTACTGCCGACTTCGTTGCCGGCATACAACGTTTCTGTAACCCCGGAACAACTTCCGCACAGGTTTTAGATGCCTGGAACCAATGCCTGCTATCTATCCCTGCCTACAAACTGGAATTCATCAAGGAACTGAGGAAACAGGGTTACGCCACACACCTTCTTTCCAACACTAACGACGCACACTGGCAGTACATTGCCGAAGAGCATTTCGGCGGGGAAACCGCCACATACTTTGACCATCTTTTCCTGTCTCAGGAGATGCATATGGCAAAACCCAACGCTGATATTTTCCTGGCCGTTCTGTCACAACTGGAGGCAGAACCGTCGGAATGCCTGTTCATTGACGATGCACAGACAAATGTGGATGCGGCACAGGCTTTGGGATACAACGTGTACAAGACTCCCGTGCAATATGATTTCCGCCAGGAGATAACAGACATACTGGACAATAGCAAATAGAATTATGACATATACAAGCACCATAACCGTTTCCGAGCAACACCTTGCATGCACCGTTGGCAGCGGTGATCTTCCGGTATTGGCTACTCCCATGATGGTGGCCCTGATGGAGAATGCCGCCATGCTGTGCATTCAGGGAGAATTGGCAGAAGGAGAGTCTACCGTGGGCGCACATGTCAACGTCTCCCACATAAAGCCAACCGCCCTGGGCAAGGAAGTTTCTGCCACAGCTACCCTGCTTTCACGCGAAGGGCGCAAACTCACATTCCATGTAGAGGCACGCGACGACCAAGGACTGATAGGCGAGGGCGAGCATGTTCGCTACGTCATCAACAAGGACAAGTTCATGAGCAAGCTATAAAGGGATTACAAACATACTACAACCATAAAAGTACCACTATGTTACGTTTGAATTGTTTTTTCAAGGCCAATGAAGGCCGTTATGACGAGGCATTGCAAGCAGCAATTGCCCTCACAGCCAAGAGTCAGTCACACCAGGGATGCAAAGCCTACGACGTCTTTGAGAGCGCTACCCGTCCCGACGTATTCCTGATATGCGAAACCTGGCAGGACCAGGAGTCTCTGGATCTGCATGAACAAACACCCGAATTCATTGAATATGCCAGCATAATCAATGATTGCGGGTTGCTGAAGATAGAGAAACTGGAATTCTAATGAAGGAGGTTCCCTTTGAACACGGCAATTCCTGGACACACCTGGCAGGAGTTGTCTTTGCCCTCAGCTGTATTTGGCTGATATGGCCGGCAACGGAACAGGGATGGCAGATGACCTTTGGCGTCATCTTCTTCATCGTTGGCATGTTCCTCATGTTCCTTGCCAGCACGGTATACCACATGCTGCCCCCAGGCAAGGTAAAGAAAGCCTTCCGCAAGTGCGACCACATCAGCATCTATGTAATGATAGCCTGTTCCTATACTCCCATCTGCATAGGCGTAGTGGGAGGATGGTTGGGCTGGGTCGTTTTCGGCATCCAGTGGGGCATCGTGTTACTGGGCACTGCATACAAGATTGTGGCCATAGGCAAGTACCCGCGTCTGTCCTTAGGCCTGTACCTGTTCATGGGCTGGAGCGGAATCTTCATTGCCAACAAGGTTTACGACCGCCTCACTCCATGGTCTATAGCATGCCTGCTCGCCGAGGGGTTCTTCTACACCATGGGCACATATTTTTTTGCCCACGACGACAAGAATAATTTCCATGCCATCTGGCATATCTTCGTTCTCCTTGGTGCGGCTGCTCACTTCAGTACCGTGCTCTGCATCGTAATGGGGTGGTAGCGCAATCACACACCGGCCAAGAAAAGGCCGTGGCATCATTTCATACAGAAACACTTGAAGATAGTGGGGACACACGTTCCCACTATTTTGCTTTTTTTTGAGGACTGCACCTATATTTGGCGGTCCTTGACATTGAAACCGGAAACCCTGAGTACGGGTTCCGTCCCGCGTGCATCAGAAGTGTTCCATTTTATGCTGACTATCTTGCGTTCTCCTGGCAAGAGATGGAAGTAGTTGTCGGAATATTCTACAGGCAGGATCTGTTCTCCGTCCGATCCGCAAAGGTTCAGGCGTATCATCAGGGCAACGGTATTGCCGGTATTGGTCAGGACAAAGCTGGCAGCATCAGTTCCCGGTACGGGCTGCACGTCCACCGTTCCTATGCCCATGGAAGCGAAATTCCTGCCTGGATCTTCGCACCAGAGGAAATATGTATTGACGGACAGTATCTCGCTGTTTAGTGCGGATACAGCCTCAAGCCTAAGCATTACCGTCTCCTGACTTCCATTTGGCGAGATAGCCTCAAAGCAATTCACCGTAGAGTCGGAAGGCAGGTACACTGATGCTGATTTTCTCCAAACCTCTTTGCCATTGAGGTCGTACATGGTGGCTATTACACGTACATCCTGGCCGGGCCGCATGAGGTTGACAAGCTGCACCTGACCTGTGGAAGCATTGTATTGCACATGGATAGGTTCGCATGCCTTCTTTATGCCGAAGAATGCTGCCGTGGGGTCGAAGTAGTAGTCGTAGGTCTGCCACACCATAGAGGGCCAGCAGGAGTGGCTCATCCAGATGATGAGGCCCTGGCGGTCCAGATTGGCACTCTCGTACATGGCACGGTATCCGTCGTAATTCTGCCACTGTGCCAGGGCGGTGTACCGTCTGGCCGGATGTCCGCCTATGCGCATCTGATTCTCCTTGCCAAAGACATTCTCTTCGCCAAAGCGATCGGCCAGCAGCTGGTTGAAGGCAGAGCCGTATTGTGCGCCCTTCTGTGTGAAATCATGCTTGCCCCAGTATTCGTTTTGAGGCCATAAGTGCTCGGGAGCCAGCATGCGGCGGAGGCTCTCGAAATTAGGGATATTTGGCATACCCCGCTCGGAGTGCAGCTTGCCTGTCTGTATTTCGAAGTAATCCTTTACTGGGAGTGCACGATATGGGCCATGTCCGCTGACACCGTCGTCGGCAGAACTGGGGAAGTACAGTGCACCGGGGGCCAGTTGCTGTACGAGCTGTGCCAGTTGCCTGTCCAGGGTTTCGGGCGGATAGCCCTCGTTACGTCCGCAATAGAGCGCTATGCTGGGATGCCGGCGTATGCGTCGCACAAAGTCATTGGCATTGGTCATGAACATGGATTCGTCATGTGGGTTGGGGCCATCGGCAGGATTTGCCAGCCAAAAGTCCTGCCATACCATGATGCCATGCCGGTCGCAAGCCTCGTAGAACTCCTCGTCGCCAGTCTGCCCCACCCAGTTGCGTATCATGGTGCAGTTCATCTGCTTGTGGTAGTTCACGGCAATATCGTACTCGCGCCCACGATAGTTCAGATGATTTTCCGAAAATCCCCAGTTTCCGCCCAGAGGAATGAAACGCTGTCCGTTGATGTAGAGTTGCAGGCGTGACATCTCGTCCCTGTAGGTAACTTGGCGGATACCGGCAAGGTATTCCGTGCGTGCGTCGGCCTGTGCCTGCTGGGTGTGGAAGGTGTAGGCGGCAGGGTACATGTAGGGCTCGCCATATCCGTTGGGCCACCATAGTTTCATCTGCTGATTGGCAAGTTGCTTGTATTCCTCGGGAGAGAAAGTTACCTCTGTTTCGGTAGAAGCGGCCAATGTTATTTCCTTTTCAAAGACAATGTCGCCGATGTTGCCTCGCAGGATACCCTTAACAGGAGTGGCCAGATGGTTCTTTACGAAGACGGATGGAGTCATCGTGGCTTTCCCATCAGCAATGGATGTATTAACTATGGGGTCGGAGATGGTAACGGCATCTGTGGAGGTGAGGTAGACATCGTTCCATATACCCACTTCACGACCAGGGATGGTGGTTATCCAGTCCCAGCCGATGGTAGCATGGAACGTGGGATTGTCTGCACCCAGCACACCGCCGTTGAAACTGGTATTCTCGCCAGTCTTGGTCTTTCGTGCACCAGGATTGGCATTCTTCTCTACATAGACACGGAGTTCGTTATCGCCATCCTTGACATAGTCGGTAATATCAAACTTTCCGCGCATGAAGGCACCCTCTATCTTGCCAACCTGCTTGCCGTTGAGAACCACAATGGCCTTCCAGTTGATGCCGTCAAAGTTGAGCAGGATGCGTCTGCCCTTTATCTTTGAGGGAACCTGGAATGTGCGCTTGTAGAGGAAGTCGCGGTTGAAGAACGACTCGGATATCATGGCCAGGTTGTCGTCGAAGTTGGGGTCGGGCAAGACACCGGCATTGTAGTAGCTGGAGAGCACGGTGGCGGGCACGGTGGCCACTATCTCGGGCCCTACGGGCACGTCCTTCGGTGTGGGACCGCTGATGGGGCATACTGTCCAGTTGCCGCCGTTGAGCATGTATTTATCCTTGCTCCATCCCTGCCCGGCATGTGCCACGGCATGGACGCCACCACGCCCGTAAACCTCTATTTCGCTGAGGCAGGCAGCATCGGTGTTGCTGACGCGGACATAGCGTGCAGAGGCGGATAACGTTGATCGTTGAACGTTTAACGAATAACGATGGCTGCTGTTTGCCGGCACGGCATAGGGTTTCCAGTTCTTGGCATCGTCCGAGATTTCAAGGATACCATTGCTACCCTCGTCCAGCCAATGCAGGCGCACCTCTTCAATATTTGCCACAGCACCAAGGTCTACGTATGCCCAATCGTCCTTGCCAGCCTTCCATACGCTGGTGAAGCGCTGTGCAGGGAAGATTGTGCGAACGGCCTTGCCCTTGCGCATGAAAGTAACCTCCTTGATGGACCAGTAGAAGGCATTGTTCTGACAGAAGGTCAACTCAACGGAATTGAATTTGCGCTTTCCCTTCAGTTTGAAGGTCTCCCTGAGTTCGCGTGCCATGGCGGTAGCCTCCTCGGTCTGCTTGTTGGGGTCGTTGATGACCTTCCTTCTACGAAGTCGTCCAGGCAGAGTGTCGCTCTTTAATGTATAGGTATATGACTTGGCACCCATGACCTCGCATTGCATGGAGTAATACTCGAAGGGTTTGTCCTGGTCGTATGCCACGAAACCCTCTACTATCACCTCGTCGGCCTCAATGTCCATATTAGACCAGCGGTAGGTCAGTGTGGCCGTGCTACCCTCTACCGGTATGCGCGACCATTCGCTATTGTTGATGGTCAGTTTGCGCTCGTTGTGAGGCAGAGGCTTGCCATTTGCCAGCACCTCCAGGAAGGCCGGCTGGCCAGTGGTCACCACGCCATCTGTGAGAAGTTGGGCGGTGAGGTTGAGGTCGTGTGCCCCCGACTGATAGACGGCACGGTGCAGGGCAAGGTTGCGATACACGGTGTCCCTCTCTATCTGCGGACCGAAATATTCGTCGGGATTGCCAGGATACACACCTATGCCACGCGACAGTTGGGCATGAAGGGGCACTGCCTGCAACATGAACAGGACAAGAAGGAACAAAGAAAGGGGGGTACGGCGACCGGAGGATGAGAGTGAAGTGCTTGTCATAAAATACATATCGGCATAGGGTGATACTACGGACAAAGTTAATGAATTTTATGATTAAAGCGCCTCATGTGACAGGAAGTTTCTGCCTATGGGTAGATATATTACTTCGGGAGGGCGAAAAAATGCTCTCCCGAGGTCAAAGGTCCGTCCTCACGAGGACCGAGGCGAGAGTTCCCGGTTCTTTCGGGTCGGTCCTCGGGAGGACCTATTTTGGGGGTAAAAAGGGAGTATTGCTGGTGGCAAGGGAAAGGCGCCTCAGAACATGCCCTGAATACGGCGTATTCCAGCTACGAGAGTGTCCACCTCCTCGCGTGTGTTGTAAAGTCCAAACGAGGCACGGCAGGTGCCTTCCACGCCCAGTCTGCGCATGAGCGGTTCGGCACAATGGTGACCGGTGCGCACGGCTATGCCGAGGCGGTCGAGCAGGGTACCCATATCCAGGTGGTGGATGTAGGGAGTATCCTTGTCAGCGCCAAGAGGCTTCACCTCGAAGGAAATGACGGCATCGTGTTCGCTGATATGCTCGCCAAGGGGACCGAAGATGTGCATGCCCTCGATCTCCTGCATCTTCTCTATGGCATAGCGTGTGAGGCTGCGTTCGTGCTCCTCTATCTTGTCCATGCCTATGGCAGAGAGGTAGCCGAGCGCCTTGGCAAGGCCGGTGGAGGCAACATAGTCGGGCGTGCCTGCCTCGAACTTGTAGGGAAGGTCGTTGAAGGTGGTCTTCTCGAACGATACGGTCTTTATCATGTCGCCACCGCCCATATAGGGGGGCATCATGTCCAGCCACTTCTCCTTGCCGTAGAGCACGCCTATGCCCGTGGGGCCATATGTCTTGTGACCGGAGAAGGCAAAGAAGTCGCAATCCAGTTCGCCAACGTTCACGGCAAAGTGCGGTGTGCTCTGTGCACCGTCGATGAGAACGGGCACATCGTGCTCGTGGGCAATGCGGATGATGTCCTTGACGGGGTTGATGGTGCCCATGACGTTGCTGACATGGGTGACGGACACCAGGCGCGTGCGCTCGTTGAAAAGGCGCTCGTATTCGTCCATGCAAAGGCGACCGTCGTCGGTCATGGGAATCACCCTGATCCTGATGCCGCATCGGGTCTGTGCCAGTTGCCATGAGACGATGTTGGAGTGGTGCTCCATCTGGCTAAGGATCACCTCGTCGCCCTCCTTCATGAAAGCCTGGGTGAAGCACGACGCCACCAGGTTGATGCTCTCTGTGGTGCCTCGGGTGAAGATGATTTCCGAGGTGTTGGCGGCACCGATAAAACGGCGCACCGTTTCCCTGCTGCCCTCGTGGAGATCCGTAGCAGCCTGTGAAAGAAAGTGCACGCCACGGTGCACGTTGGCATTCACGTTGTAGTATTCGTGACTCATGGCCTCAACGACACAGCGCGGTTTCTGCGTCGTGGCACCATTGTCCAGATACACAAGCGGATACTTGCCGTATATGGTTTTATCGAGTATGGGAAAGTCTTGTCGATTCATGGTATTAACACAGCTTGCACCCCTCGCACTTGCTCAGTTCGCCACGCAGGCGCTTGTCCACGATGAGGTGAAGGCGGTCGCGCAGAGCCTCCAGGGGAATGTTTTCTATAACCTCGGTGATGAAGGCCGACTTGAGCAGCAGACGGGCCTCGCTGAGCGATATGCCACGCTGGCGCATGTAGAACAGGGCCTGGTCGTTCATCTGTCCCACGGTGCTTCCGTGCGAGCACTTGACATCGTCGGCATAAATCTCCAGCATGGGCTGGGTGTACATGCGTGTCTGGCGTGTGGAGCAGAGGTTGGCATTGTTCATGGTGGAGGACGTCTTCTGTGCGTCCTTGTCCACGAGAATCATTCCGGCAAAGGCACCCACGGCACTATCATCAAGAACATATTTGTACAGTTCCCTTGACTTGCAATGGGGCACCATGTGCTCTATCACGGTGTTGTTGTCCACGCGCTGCATCTTGTCGGCAATAACACAACCGTTCAGTATGGCCTCGGAATTCTCACCAACCATCTGTACACGGCATGCATTGCGCGTGTGGCCGTTGAAGAGAGTGAGCACGGTGTGGCGCACGGAGCAGTCCCTGCCCTCACGTATGAACACGTTGCTATAGCGCGTGCACATCAGGTTGGTCTCCTCTATCTCGTAGAGATTCAGGTGGCTATTATCGGCACAATATGCCTCGATTACCTGGTTGGTGAGGAACTGCTGCTGGTCCACGGCATGGTCGGTGATGATGATGTCGGCCTGTGCGCCCTCCTCCATGACGATGAGCATACGGCGGTTTACCATGGTGTCCTGATTGCCCTTCAGCATATTGTTTATCTGGATGGGATGCTTGGGACGGGCATTGCGCGGAACATAGACCACCAGAGCGTCTACGGCAAGCATTGTGTTCAGTGCCACGATACTGTCTTCCCGGTCCGCTATATTATTATAATAAGGTGTAACGTCTATGGGCGCATCCTTTATGGAACAGCAGAACTCTGTACGCTCGGCCGAGGCAGCAGAAAGCTGTATGCCGTAGTCGGGAGCGAAGTCCTGTGCAACATCAGTATATCTGTAATGCTCTACCTTTTTAGAGGGGAAACCTTGTGCAGAGAACACACGGAAAGCCTCCTGCCTGTGTGCATTCATCACAGGACACGAGCGTTGGCGAATGGTCTCCTCCACCTGAGTGTAGAACTCGGTATATTGGTTGTTTTTCATTTGTTACTCGATTACTGGGCAACATAGTCGGCAAAACCCTTGCCGTCAATCTCCAGAGCAAGTTCGGGGCCGCCGGTCTTTATGATCTTGCCATCTATAAGCACATGCACCACGTCAGGCTTCAGGTAATCCAGCAGGCGCTGGTAGTGAGTAATGACTATGGCACTCGTCTCCGGCTTGCGGAGTTTGTTGAAACCCTCCGCCACGATGCGCAGTGCATCAACGTCCAGACCGGAATCAGTCTCGTCAAGGATACAGAAGGTTGGTTCCAGCATAGCCATCTGGAAGATTTCGTTACGCTTCTTCTCGCCACCGGAAAATCCTTCGTTCACGGAACGGCTGGTGAGCTTGTTGTCCAACTCAACAATCTTGCGCTTCTCACGCATGAGCTTGAGGAAGTCACCGGCAGAAAGAGGTTCACGCCCCTGTGCCTTATAGCGCGCATTCACGGCGGCACGCATGAAGTTGGTCATGGACACACCAGGAATCTCCACAGGATGCTGGAACGACAGAAATATACCGGCATTGGCCCTCTCCTCGGTGCTCATGTCCAGGATGTTCTGTCCGTTGAAAATGATTTCTCCCTCAGTCACCTCGTACGCAGGATTACCCACAATAACGTTGCTCAGCGTGGACTTGCCGGCACCGTTGGTTCCCATCACGGCATGAATCTCGCCATCATTTATGGTGAGGTTTATGCCTTTCAATATTTCTTTGCCATTGATACTGGCATGTAAGTTGCGTATTTCTAACATAGTTTCTAACGTTAAAGACCCCCTCTGCCCTGCGGGCAATGTCCTCTCGTCAAACTGGGGAGTTTTCCCCTCACCAGGCACGAATTGACTTTGGGTCAATTCTCCGAGGACCTTGTTCGCCCCCTCTATGGGGAGAAGGGCTGGCGCGGTGTTTTCTATTGTAACTGACTCTACCCCTGAGACATGGGTAGTACCCCGAAGGGGGGAGGGGATGGATAGTTTTTCCGTTTGACTTGACTTATCGTCTTCGTCTTCGTTTTCATCCCCAGTTGTAACTACTCCCTCCCATACAGGGGAGGGCCGGGGAGGGGTCCTCCCTTTTCCGTTCGTTTCATCCCACCGAGCCTTCAAGGCTTACGCCAAGAAGTTTCTGCGCTTCTACAGCAAACTCCATGGGCAGCTTGTTTATCACGTCTTTGGCATAGCCGTTTACAATAAGGCTCACGGCATCCTCGGTGGATATGCCACGCTGCTGGCAATAGAAGAGCTGTTCCTCGGAAATCTTGCTTGTCGTAGCCTCGTGCTCCACTATTGCTGTGTCGTTGTGAATGTCCAGATAGGGGAAGGTGTGCGCTCCGCAGGAACTGCCCAGCAGCAACGAGTCGCAACTGGAATAGTTACGTGCTCCCTCGGCTGCCGCCGACACCTTTACCAGACCTCGGTATGAGTTCTGGCTCTTGCCTGCACTGATACCCTTGCTGATGATAGTGCTTTTGGTGTTGCGTCCAATATGTATCATCTTGGTGCCGGTATCGGCCTGCTGATAATTGTTGGTAACGGCCACCGAGTAAAACTCTGCCTGCGAACCGTCTCCGGAGAGTATGCATGAGGGGTATTTCCATGTAATGGCACTGCCTGTCTCTACCTGGGTCCAGGACAGACGGCTGTCCACGCCACGAAGATGTCCTCGCTTTGTCACGAGGTTCAGTACACCGCCCTTGCCGTTCTTGTCGCCGGGATACCAGTTCTGGACGGTAGAGTACTTGACCTCTGCCCTGTCCTTAACCACTATTTCCACAATGGCGGCATGAAGCTGGTTCTCGTCGCGCATGGGAGCCGTACACCCTTCAAGATAGGACACGTAGGCATCGTCATCGCAAACGATCAGTGTACGCTCGAACTGGCCGGTTCCCATGGCATTTATGCGGAAATAAGTGCTAAGTTCCATGGGGCAGCGTACTCCCTTGGGGATATATACGAAACTGCCGTCGGAGAACACCGCAGAGTTCAGGGCGGCAAAATAGTTGTCGCGATAGGGGACCACGGAGCCAAGGTACTCGCGCACCAGGTCGGGATGGTTCTTTACCGCCTCGGAAATGCTGCAGAAGATTATGCCCTTCTCGCGCAACTTCTCCTGAAAGGTGGTCTTCACCGACACGCTGTCCATAACGGCATCCACGGCCACACCAGCCAGCGCCATGCGTTCCTCAAGGGGTATGCCCAGCTTGTCAAAAGTCTTCATCAGTTCAGGATCTATTTCCTTGGGGCCGTCCTTCTTGGCATTTACAGTGGGATCAGCATAGTAGGATATGTCCTGATAGTCTATTTCCGGCATATCAAGGTGCGCCCATGTGGGCTGTTCCTGAGTCTGCCAATATCTAAAGGCCTTAAGCCTAAACTCCAGCAACCATTCCGGTTCGCCCTTCTTTTCGGAGATAAGGCGAACGATGTCCTCGTTCAGTCCCTTCTCTATTATCTCCGTGTTGACGTCCGTATGGAAACCATATTCGTAGTCCTTGTTTACAAATTCTCGCGTAATGTCTTCCATTTCTCTTCAATATAGGTGACACCCGGTATGGATTTGCGGTCCACGTATTTATCGAGATATTCCACCTGCCCCGTCATCACCATGACGCATACGATGAGCACTGCCCACTTGATGATACCGAACAGGCATCCCAGCAAACGATTCATCAGTCCTCCCACCAAGGTCCAGTCGAGCAACTTGGTAGCCAAGGCTGCCAATATGCCCAATGTGATGGGAGTTACAATCCATATTGCCAGAAATGCGATGACACCGCCACCTATCTGTTCGTAGTACTTCCATGCAAGAAACAGACCAATGAAGAAACCGGCCATGCTGGCCAGTTCCTTCAAAAATCCGTTCTTCAACCCCATAACAGCGCCATAAAGCAATATGGCCAGGGCGACTATCTCAGTAGTGTTCAGAGGTATCATCTCGACATATCTGCCGAGTTCCTGAAATATCTCCATCAGTGTCTGTCTATTACAGTTTTGCCTTGATTTCTATCTCAGCAAATGTTTCCAGTATATCGCCTTCACGCAGGTCGTTGTAATTTACCAGCGAGATACCGCACTCGAAGTTGGTTGTTACTTCCTTCACATCGTCCTTGAAACGCTTCAGGGCATTGATCTCGCCTGTGTAGACAACGATACCGTCGCGGATGACACGAGCCTTGTTGGTACGGCTGACCTTACCGTCAATAACGTAGGCACCTGCCACGGTACCAACCTTGGAAATGTGGTAAACCTGGCGTACCTCCACCTGAGCGGTAACCTCCTCCTTGATCTCGGGAGAAAGCATGCCTTCCATGGCATCCTTAACCTCCTCGATAGCATCATAGATAACACTATACTGGCGGATGTCCACACCCTCCTGCTCTGCCAAACGGCGAGCCTGGGCGCTGGGACGTACCTGGAAGGCAATGATGATGGCATCAGAAGCGGCTGCCAGGGTAACATCGCTCTCGCTGATCTGACCCACGGCCTTGTAGATGACGTTAACCTTGATCTTCTCAGTAGACAGGCGTTCGAATGAGTCCTTCAGAGCCTCGATAGAACCATCCACGTCGCCCTTTACCAACAGGTTCAGTTCCTGGAAGTCGCCAAGAGCGATACGACGGCCAATCTCGTTCAAGTCCACACGCTTCATGGTACGCAGACCCTGCTCGCGCGCCAACTGCTCACGCTTGTTGGCAATCTCACGTGCCTCCTGGTCGCTTTCCATAATGTGGAAGGTATCACCAGCGGTGGGAGCACCGTTAAGACCCAATATCGTTGCAGCCTGTGAGGGACCTATCTCGTTGACACGGTGTCCGCGTTCGTCGAACATAGCCTTCACACGACCGTAGTTTGTACCTGCCAGCATTACGTCACCAACACGCAGTGTACCGTTGCTTACGAGCACTGTGGCAACATAGCCACGACCCTTGTCCAGCGAAGATTCAATGATAGAACCTGTTGCCTTACGGTTGGGGTTAGCCTTCAGGTCAAGCATTTCTGCTTCCAGAAGCACCTTTTCCAGCAGTTCCTCCACGCCAATACCGGCCTTGGCACTGATGTCCTGGCTCTGATACTTGCCGCCCCAATCCTCCACAAGGAAGTTCATGGCAGCCAGGCCCTCCTTGATCTTCTCGGGGTTAGCGGTTGGCTTGTCAATCTTGTTGATAGCAAATACGATAGGCACATTGGCTGCCGTAGCGTGCGCAATAGCCTCCTTGGTCTGAGGCATGATGCTGTCATCGGCAGCAATGATGATGATGGCAATGTCAGTAACCTGAGCACCACGGGCACGCATGGCTGTGAAAGCCTCGTGACCGGGAGTATCAAGGAATGTTACATGACGGCCGTCCTTCAGTTCCACGTTGTATGCACCGATATGCTGTGTAATACCACCTGCTTCACCGGCAATTACATTGGCCTTACGTACATAGTCAAGCAGAGAGGTCTTACCATGGTCAACATGACCCATCACAGTAACAATTGGAGCACGGGGAACCAGATCTGCCTCGTCGTCCTCTTCCTCGATAACTGCCTCGCTAACCTCGGCACTTACATATTCTGTCTTGAATCCGTATTCTTCGGCTACGATATTGATAGTCTCGGCATCTAAGCGCTGGTTGATGCTGACCATGATACCGATGCTCATGCAGGTACCAATAATGCTGGTAACAGGCACATTCATCATGGTGGCCAGTTCGTTGGCAGTAACAAACTCGGTAAGTTTCAATACCTTGTTCTCTGCCATCTCGTTCATCATCTCCTCTTCCATCTGCTCTCGGAAGGCCTCGCGCTTCTCACGGCGATACTTGGCGCCCTTGCCAACCTTGTTCTTGGAAGTAAGACGTGCCAAAGTCTCGCGAACCTGCTTTGCAACCTCCTCCTCGCTTACTTCCACGGGCTGCTGCTGTTGCTTGGGCTGGTTCTTCTGCTTATTCTTGACCTTCTTGCCCTGAGCCTGTTGCTGAGCATTGGCACCCTTGCCCTGAGGTTGCTGAGCCTTGCCATTGCCCTGCTGCTTCTGCTGAGAAACAACGGCATTCACATCCACCTTCTCCTTTGCACCGCGCATGCGCTGCTTCTTGCGGTCGGCCTGAGCCTGCTGCTGCTTTTCTTCGCGTTCACGCTTACGCTCGTCCTTGGATTTCTTCTTTGGACGGGTACTCTGATTCAAAGCAGACAAATCAATATGTCCCTGAACCTTCAAGCCGCTACTGGGCTGCTGAGGAACGTTCAAACGGAAGACTCCGTTCTCCAATGTGCCGGTTACCTTTCCGTCTGTAATTACCTGAGGCTCAATGTCGTTTGTCTGCTCTGGCTTTGCCTGCTCCGCTACGGGAGCCTCAACAGACTTCTCTTCCTCAACGGGAGCAGTCTTCTTGGGGGCATTCAGGTCTATGTGACCAACTACCTTGAGAGTTTTTTTCTTTGCCTCTGCCTCTGCCTTGGCTTTTGCCTCCGCTTCAGCCTTTGCCTCGGCCTCTGCTTTCGCCTTTGCCTTGGCTTCAGCCTTTTCCTTTTCCTTACGTTCCTTCTCCTCCTTCTGCTGCTGGAGCATGTGGTTGGCTGCATCCTTCAGCACGCTATCGGGTTTAAACTCCTTAAGGAGCAGTTCATACTGCTCATCGGAAATCTTTG
Organism: Bacteroidaceae bacterium; assembly: GCA_045612965.1. GTDB lineage: Bacteria > Bacteroidota > Bacteroidia > Bacteroidales > Bacteroidaceae > Physcousia. The sequence goes on from JAZLAC010000043.1 coordinate 20,970, forward strand.
TGTTCAGGTTTGCCTCCACCTCGGCAGTTCCCTTCTTGTTCAGGAAATCGACGGCGGTCTGCAGGCCCACATTACATTCCTTTATGGCTTTGCTTAATCTTATACTCATTATGTGTGTATCCCTCCCGGGGTATTATCCTGGTTTGTATATGTGATATTATTATTTCTCGAATTCAGCGCTCAGCACACGGATGATCTCGTCAATGGTCTCTTCCTCGAGGTCGGCCTTCTGGGCAAGTTCCTCGCGACTGGTGCCCAACACCTGGCGTGCAGTGCTCAAGCCCTGCTTCTTCAGGATATCGATAATCCACTCGTCAATGTCGTCACTGAACTGGTCAAGGCTGATATCGTCTTCGTCAATATCCTCGTCAATCTCGCGATAGACGTCGATGGTATAGCCTGTGAGCATGCTTGCCAGCTTGATATTGGCACCGCCCTTACCGATGGCCAGAGAAATCTGGTCGCTATCCAGAAGTACCTCGGCTCTTCTCTCTTCCTCGTTCATATTGATAGTGTTCACCCTTGCAGGGCTGAGAGCACGGGTAATCATGAGCTGTGCGTTTGATGTCCAGGGCAGAACGTCGATGTTCTCGCCATGCAACTCACGTACGATGCCGTGTACACGGTTACCCTTCACACCCACACATGCGCCAACGGGATCAATACGCTCGTCAAAACTCTCCACGGCAACCTTTGCACGCTCGCCGGGAATACGTGCTACCTTGCGGATGGCAATCAGGCCGTCATGAATCTCGGGCACCTCGGCTTCCATCATGCGCTGAAGGAACATGGGATCGGTACGTGAGATGATAATCTTGGGATTACCGTTGGCATTGTCCACCTTGCTGATAACGGCACGCAAGGTCTCGCCTTTGCGGAAGAAGTCGCCTGGCACCTGCTCTGTCTTGGGCAGAATCATCTCATTGCCTTCATCGTCGGTTACCAGGGTCTCACGCTTCCAACTCTGATACACCTCGCCATGCACTACCTCGCCCACACGATCCTTGAACTTGTTGTACAGAGTGTCGTGTTCCAATTCCAGGATACGGCTTGCCAGAGTCTGACGCAATGTCAGGATGGCACGACGGCCGAAATCGGCGAACTCCACGCGCTGGGTTACCTCCTCTCCCTCCTCATAGTCCTCGTCGATCTGGCGTGCTTCGCTCAGACTGATTTCCATGTTGGGATTCTGTACCTCACCATCAGCAACCACCACACGGTTGTGGTAGATTTCCAAGTCGCCCTTGTCGGGGTTCACGATAACGTCGTAATTCTCGTCGGTGCCATGAATCTTGGCGATGACGCTACGGAAGCACTCTTCCAATACGCCTACCAAAGTGGCACGGTCGATGTTCTTTGTCTCCTTGAACTCTGAGAAAGACTCTATCAGGTCCATGGAGTTCACTGCGTTGTTCTTTTTTGTTGTTGCCATTTATGTTGTTGTTTATTTCATCCAATATTTGGTGTATGCTGCCTCTTCGTAGGAGAAGGTGTGTGGCACCTGTTCCATTTTGGGACGTTTCTCTCCCTCGCGCTTTACCTTCTCCTCGCAGGTGATGGTAAAGGTCTCTTCCTCTACGGCAGTCAATATGCCACGGTATTTGTGTCCGTCCTTCAGCTGCGTTTCTACGGTTTTCTCCAGGTGTATCTCCCACTGGCGGCGCACCTTGAAGGGGTAACCCAAACCGGCACTGCCCACTTCCAGTTCGTAATCCTCATCCTCACGGTTGATTCTTGATTCGATGTGACGGCTCAGGTCTGCACAGTCTTCAATCCACACACCCTCGGCGTGGTCTATGAGAACCTCGATGCGGTCGTCTGCACTGATGTTTACTTCTACCAGGAAATACTCTTTTCCTTCCAGCCATTCATTCACGGCTTGTTCTACGGCACTCTTACTGATCATCTTCTGAATAATGCTTAATGCAAGATTATTACTGCTTCTTTTAACGAAAAGTGAGGAACCTGCTTGGCCCCTCACTCTATCGTGGTGTATTCTGCGTGCAAAGATAAGGATTTTCCCTTATATATGCGCGCGCCTTCCTTTTAATATATAGTCGGATATATGAATTTTAACAAACTTTTGCATTTACACCGCAGACGGAAGACTCTTTTCCTCATTTAACGTCTAATGCCGGCAGATACACGCAGGATTTAGCAAACTTGACTACGAACCTGATGCCATGCTATAACTTTATCTCGTCCAGATTGACCAGGCCGTTTACTATGGCATATATGGTCAAGCCGGCTGGAGAATGTATATTCAGTTTCTTGGAGATGTTGCGGCGGTGGGTCATGACGGTGTTCACGGAGATAAACATATTCTCGGCTATTTCCTTATTGGACAGTCCCTTAACCACCTCCACGATGACCTCCTTCTCGCGATCGGAAAGAGTGTCTGTAGCATCCACTCGGGGAGTAACGACGACATCGGGGTCTTGCGCCCCACGCATACGGACTTCATCCTCCAGGCGGTGTACGCACTCGGCAAAGAGTTGGTCTTCCAAGCGGCAATGGCTGAGCATGTCCTCTTCCATCATGTAGATATCCATCAGCACCTCGTTGAGCAACTGCACATTGCTCTTGGCTGGATAGTACTTGATGAGAATGTTCTTCAGTTCCGACGAACTTTTCTCTATACTGCTGTGATTGTCCTGATGGCGGTGGCTCAGGATATGAAAACCATGCTCGGAATCAGGCAGGCGACCTGCCAGCAACTGCTCCACATAGGGATGGACATGGTTGTTCTCATAGTCCATGTGGCGGGACATCTCGGCGGCATACTCGTCATAGAACTTGAGTATCAGCACGGCTATCTGGTTGCTGGACACACCTATTGCATCCAGCAACTTGCGCTTGATGGCAGGCAGGCGGAAGTCAACGAAATACGAGTGCGACCTTTTCAAATACTCCATCAGAGCATTCACATCCACATCCTCCACCAGTTCACTAACCTTCACATGATCACCTCCTCGGATAAAATTCACCACTGCCAGGAAAGTGGGCACATCCACGCCACACTCCCGGCATACGGTCTGTATGCTGGCATCGCCAAAACCGAATGCCAGCCCGAAACGGCTTATTACCTGCAGCATGCGGTAGTCGTCGCTTATCAGTTCACTCATGGGGTCGGAGGGGCGGTATTTGTCTGTCATCTTGGGTCTATTTTGTTATTGGATAGGACATGCCTAATTTATTCTTGCACGCAAAGTTATAAATAAATCACAACCTTTCGTGTGGCATTATCCATTTTTTTGTACCTTTGTGGCATGAAATACTCACAATTAAGTATTGCTGAGCTTGGTGTCAGCATAGAAATTTCGACCTTTTCAACACCTAACGGCGTAACGGAGTGGCATGCTATGCTGCATGTGGAACCTCTGGAGGATACTTTCCTGGGGCAGTACCAACGTATTTGCTTGGCCGAGGATTGGCTCTTGAAGGCTGAGATGTTGCAGGGCGCAGAGATGGTGTTTAAACGCTATTTCCTTTCGGACAGCACCAACCAGCAACCTCTTATGCAGGAGGAAGGTTCTCATTGTACCATCAGCTACATACAGCAGCCTCCTTTGGATGGAAGCAAGGTGGCTCTGTGGATCCACTTGTTGCAAGGTGCAGACATTGAATACCAGGCCGACAAGGCCGGTTCCACAATTGTGAACCACAACGGATACCGCCACATCTGGACCATGGGGCTGATGGACAACCAGGGCGACAGCCATCAGCAGACGCATACACTGCTGACCCAATACGAAAAAAACCTCACTGACCAGCATGCCACCATGGCGGACAACTGCATACGTACCTGGTTCTTTGTGCGCGATGTGGACACTCAATACCATGGACTTGTGGTGGCAAGACGTAACTATTTCAACTACATCGGTCTTACGGCAGACACGCACTATATCTCCTCTACTGGCATCGGAGGCAATCCCTCCGACCCCAAGGCTTTGGTGCAGTTGGGTGCATACGCCCTGACAGGTTTCCAACCCGAGCAACAGCGCTATCTCTATGCCCCCACACACCTGAACCGCACCAGCGACTATGGCGTGACCTTCGAGCGTGGCACACTGATGCAGTATGGCGACCGCAACCATGCCTACATCTCCGGCACTGCAAGCATAGACAACAGCGGTGAGGTGGTGCACGTAGGAGACATCCGCAAGCAGACTCTTCGTATGTGGGAGAACGTGGAAAAACTCCTTGAAGAGGCAGATATGACCATGGAGCATTGCGCACAGATTATCGTCTACCTTCGCGATACCGCCGACTATAAACTGGTAAGCCAGATGTTTGCCGAGCGCTACCCCGAGATTCCTACCGTAATCACGTTAGCTCCCGTTTGCCGTCCCACCTGGCTCATTGAGATGGAGTGCATTGCAATCAAGGAGAGCAGCAATCCACAGTACGCTAATTTCTAAGCCCCTGTATTAACCCAAATCGGCCATTAGACTTTTACGCGCTAATGACCGATTTGGGTTAACAAATAAAGACGGAGGAAGAACATCGGCAGTTCTTCCTCCGTCTTTATTTGTATATCAACACTACTACTTTCTGTTGCCGAAGAAACGCAGAATGTAGAGGAACAGGTTGATGAAGTCCAGATACAATGTCAGGCTACCCATCAGGGCCAGTTTATTGGTCTGGTCACTGATGCCGGCATACTGAGCCTGCTGGAGCATAACCTTGATCTTCTGGGTGTCGTAGGCAGTAAGCGCAACGAAGATGATGACACCGGCATAGTTCAGGATGGAAGCCATCATACTGTTCTGCCAGAAGATGTTTACCAGAGTGGCAATGATAAAGCCTATGAGCGCCATCATCAGGGTGCGCCCCATGGCAGAGAGGTCCTTCTTGATGAAGAAACCTACCAGCGACATACCTCCAAAAGTGCCGGCAGTAACGAAGAAAGCCTGTGCTATGCTCTCTGCGGTATAGGCAAGCATAATGATGGACATGGTGACGCCGTTCAGTATTGCATAGGCGGCAAACATGAGGCCAGCCGTAGCAAAGGACAGTTTGTTGATACGGGCAGAGAGGAAGATAACCAGCACCACCTCGGCAATGAGCAAGCCCCAGTACATGCCACTGGTGGCAAGGGTATATACCCAGTTCTCGTTACGTCCAACGATCATGGCGGTAAGGGCAGTCATAGCCAAACCACATGTCATCCAGATATAAACGTTTCTCATCAGTACGGCGAAAACACTGCTCTGAGCAAGCGTCTGGCCTTTGTCGTAATAATTGTTGTATTCCATAATAATATTATTTCTTATACATTAATGTATTTATATCGCAGTTGTAACGGTTCCCTCCCCTTGCGGGAAGGTTGGGGAGGGGCCGTCATGCACACATTTATTTCTCTTCGGGCAGTATTACCACGGTAACTTCGTTCTTGCTATTGAGCAAGGCCTTTGCCACACGCATTATATCCTTCTGCGAAACCTTTTCCAAGGTGGTGAGGTAGTCCTTCTGTACATCCATACCGTAACGGTAATAGCTTTGCAGATATGACAACCATGCACCGTTCTTGTTCTGGCGTTCCTGATAGGTCTTGCGCATGTACTCCTTCACACGCTGCATGTACTCGGCAGGGATACCATTGTCGGCAACCTTCTGGAGTTCCTCGCGCATAACGCTCAGACAGGTGTCGTACATCTCGGGCTTAACATTGCCCTGAACGGAGAACATATAGTTCCACTTGCCGTCGTTGCCATCAAAATGTCTTCCGCTTGCACCCACGCCATAAGAAGCGCCGAGGTCCTCACGTATGGTCTTGGTGTAGTTCATCTGCATGGCCTGGCCCAGGATGCTCATGACAATCTCGTCCTTCAGGTTCTTCTTCTTGGCAGGAGCGTGCATTATCAGAGATGCCATTGCCTGGGGCTGCTCCATCTTTGCCTTGTAGATGTTCTGGATATTGCCCTTGCGGATAACAAGGTCGGTATAGACGGGCTTGTCATTACGCTTCACCGTAGGCAGGGTGGCCAGATACTGGCAGCAGTACTTGGAGAAAGTATCCTCGTCAAATGTACCCACGAAGAAGAAGGTGAAATCGGATGCATCGGCAAAGCGGTCGGCCCAAATCTCCAGGGCACGGCCATAGTTGATTGCAGGCAAAAGTTCCTTCTTCATGACAATATTGCGCGGATGGTTGCCATAGAGGGTAGATGAAACGCTGTCGGCATACCATGAAAGAGGATTGCTCTCCTTGCCCTGAAGCATGGTGTAATACTGCACCATCTTATTCTGTGCGGCATCCATATCAGGCTGGAGCGGCTGGAACTGCAGGTATACCAGCTGCATCATGGTCTCAAGATCCTGGCGTGAAGAACCACCAGAGATGTATTCGTTCTGCGAACCTATGCTACCGCTTGCCTGAGCCTGCTTGCCGGCAAGCATCTTGCGGATGTCTGTCTGCTTGTAACCGCCAAGTTTGGATACAGAGCACAACTCCTCGGCAACCTCCAGTGTGATGTAGTCCTCGGCACCATAGCGGTTAGTGCCGCCAGGGCTGTATGCCTGCATGAGAATCTCGTTGTCATTGTGGGTGGTGGGAAGCATTATCACACGCACACCGTTGGACAGGGTCAGTTCCTTGCTTCCATAACGTCCTGCCTTGCTCTTGACAACAGTGCCGGGAGCAGGCAGATCCTTCACCAGGGCTCCGCTGGCGGTCTCGTCTACAAAGGCTGTGGTCTTGGCATCCATACCTGCCTTCACGGCAAGCAGGAGGCTGTCGGCAGAGGGCTGGGTATAGCCTTCCTTCTCGGGATTCATAACCAGGACAACGAGGTTCTTCATGTCGCGTGAGAACATCTTTGCATACAGGGCATTTACCTCGTCCAGGGTGATAGTGGGCAAAATCTGCTTGTAGGCATTCACCTCGTCCTCGATGGAAACAAGGGGTTCGTCCTCCAGGAAGTTGTCCAGACAATCCTGTATGAAGGCAGAGTTCTCTCGCTTGTTGCGGTTCTGGTACTGGAGGTCTATGGAAGACAGGAAGGAGGCACGACGGCGATCCAATTCGCTCTGAAGGAAACCATGATCCAGGATGGTGCACATCTCCTTGACGGCTGATGTGATGGCAGGATAAATCTGGCCTTCCTTGGGGACCACATAAGACTCGGTGCACTTTGCCACCTTGGACAAAAGGAACATGCCTTCGTCGAAAGAGGACATCAAGTATGGAGTCTCGGGCTTCTGGAGAATATCCTGCATACGTGAAGAGAACATACCTGCAATCATGGACTTTACTGCCTTGTGGCGCAGGTACTCCACACTGTTCTTCTGGTCCTCGGGCCACAGGGGCTGGTGCTTCTGCATCAGGGACACGATGGTCATGGACTGTTCGGGATCCTTGTCGGTAACAACAATTGGCTCTTCGTTGTCGTCCACACCGTAGTAGATGCGCTTGGCAGGATTCTCGGGCATGGCAATGGGAGAGAACATTTCCTTTATCTTGCCCTCGACATAAGCCTCATCAATATCGCCCACCACGATGATTGCCTGCAGGTCGGGACGATACCACTTGTGGTAATAGTCGCGCAAAGCCTGATAGGGGAAGTTGTCCACCACAGACATCAAACCGATGGGCATACGGTTACCGGGACGGCTGTTTGACATCAGAGTGGGCAACTGGCGGTCAAGTATGCGCATCTGGGCAGAATTGCGCTGACGCCATTCCTCGTGGATAACGCCACGCTCCTTGTCTATCTCCTTCTCATCCAGAGTGAGGTCACAACTCCAATCATGCAGGATCAGCAGAACGCTATCCACCGTGGAGGTACGTGCCGTGGGTACATTATTTATATTATATACAGTTTCGTCAATAGAAGTGTATGCGTTCAACTGCTGACCGAACTTCACGCCGATACCCTCCAGATAGCGCAGAAGCGCATCACCGGGATAGTGCTTTGTGCCATTGAAGCACATGTGCTCCAGGAAATGGGCAAGACCGCGCTGGTCTTCCTCCTCCTGAACAGAGCCTACCTTCTGGGCAATATAGAAATTGGCCTGTCCGGGTGTCTTCACGTTCTTCCGGACATAGTAGGTCAAGCCGTTGGGCAGCTGACCCTTGCGTGTCTCTGTGTCTTGTGGCAGAGACTGGGCGCTGACGCCTGCAACCATGCAAAGCACCAGCAATAGTGATAGAATTCTTTTCATATTTTATTCTGTTTGTTTCAATTTTGACGCCAAAGGTATAAAGAAGTAATGTAATAATCGCATGAATGACTAAAATAATGTACCTTTGCACACGAAATGGCAAAAAAGAAGAAACGCAGACTTAAAAGTTGGGTGAAGGTTGTGCTTTGGTGCATGGCCCTAAGTCTGGTGGCATGGATACTTTGGTGGCCAGCAAATGCCCTGCACAAATACTGGACAGAGGCTTCATCCAACGACGTAAACACTGAAAGCCGCAACTACACAATAGAACCGACACACGGCAGGGACTCCATCATGGAGGAGAGACTTGCCCGTTTCATCGTATCCCCCACCCGATTGGATACGGCGGATATTGCCGTGAGCGTGTGGGACCTGAGCAGCAACATGCCCGTCCTGCAATGGCACGACCACGAACTGATGGTGCCGGCATCAAGCCTGAAACTGCTTACCGCCATTTCTGCTCTGAAAAGACTGGGGGCAAACCACAAATATCACGAAAGGGTGATGATTACGGGCACACTGAAAGGAAGCACACTGAAAGGGGACGTCATCCTGCAGGCCGACGACAATCCAATGGTGGAAACCTTGGATGAATACATCGGGGCACTGACCCGTTCCGGCATACGCAAGGTAGAGGGACGCTTCATACTGAACCTCATGCGTGCCGATACCCTGAAGGCCCACCACACGGCCAGCGTGTGGGACATACCCTACAACCGCACGCCCATCCTGCTGAAGGGTGCACCACGCATTGTACAGGAAATAAGAACTTTGCTGAGACAAAGGGGCATTGACTGCCCGCGACCTGAAGTGGAGGAAGGTTTGAGAGTGTATCCCGTAAGCCGTGTGCTGATGAATCGTAGCACACGCATGACGGATGTCATAGCACCGATGCTCATACATAGCAGCAACATCAAGGCCGATGCTCTGTATCACCATGTAGAAAACCATTATAACCGGTATATCCACACCGCCGGCAACAGGGAGGGGGCGCTGGATGTCTTCCTGCGCGAAAACCTTTGCTACGATACGAGGCGTTTCACCCTTAACGATGGTTCAGGACTCTCGCCCGAGAACATGGTAAGTGCTGATTTCCTGCTTGCCCTCCTCCGATATGCATGGACAGAGCCCGACATAAAGCAGGTGCTTATTCACGAAGCCCTGGCTACCCCAGGACATCCTACACGCCGTGGCTCGCTGATATACCGCATGAACGGACCTCTCTTCCAAAACCGTATTTTCTGCAAGACAGGTACACTGACCAGCATAGGAGCATCCAGCCTTTGTGGCTACGCCTACGGACGCAATGGGCACTGGTATGCCTTTGCCATAGTGAACCGAAACTCTCCCGTGGAAGAAAGCCGTCTGTATCAGGACATGCTATGCAAAGTGTTGGTGAAATAAAACACGTTTATCCGCAACATCCCCCACAACCTCCGGAACAATTGCCGTCGCAATCCCCACGATTGCCCTTGCCTCCGCCTTTCTTGAAGAAGCGGACGTATATGGCGTGTGCGGCTATGAGGAGGAGGAAGAGGAGGAGTATGATGCTTTGTGTATTCATAAAATCAGTGTTATTGCAAATGCTGCCAACCAGGCTATGACGCACTGGAAGACAAGGATTATCATTGCCCATGTATTGCCCAGTTCGCGGCGTATCGTAGCCATGGCGGCTATGCATGGGGTGTAGAGCAGGCAGAATACCATCATGGCGTATGCCGTGGCGGTGGTGAAGATTTCCGACAGGGGCACATCGGCAAACAGGGTGGACAGGGTGCTGACAACCACCTCCTTGGCAAGCAAACCGCTGATGAGGGAGGTGACTATGCGCCAATCGCCAAGGCCGAGGGGCTGGAAGACTGGTTGGAGAATACCTGCCATCTGTGCAAGCATGCTCTCATGTTCCATGCCTGGGGCAACCATCTTCAGGTGGAAGGTGAAGGTCTGCAGGAACCATATCACCATGGAGGCAAGGAAGATAACCGTGAAGGCACGACGGAGGAAGTCGCTGGCCTTGTCCCAAAGCAGACGCAGGACATTGCCCGGCACCGGCAAGCGGTAGTTGGGCAGTTCCATCACAAAGGGAACAGCCTCGCCATGGAACCAAGTGTGCTTCATCAGCAGAGCCACGAGTATGCCCACCGCTATGCCCAGGAAATAAAGACTGAACATCACCAAAGCGGCATTGTCGGGAAAGAAAGCCGCTGCAAAGAAGGCATAAATGGGTATCTTGGCCGTACAGGACATGAAGGGAGTGAGCATGATGGTAAGCCGTCGGTCGCGCACACTGGGCAGGGTGCGGCTGCTCATCACACTGGGCACACTGCATCCGAAACCCAGAAGCAAGGGCACTATGCTTCGGCCGGAGAGACCGAGTTTTCTCAATGGGCGGTCCATCACAAATGCTATGCGTGCCATGTATCCGCTATCCTCCATCATGGATAGGAAGAAGAATAGCATCAGGATTAGCGGCAAGAATACAATCACCGTTCCCACACCACTGTATATGCCGTCTATCACCAGGCTCTGTATGGCAGGTGCAATGTTTATGGAGGACAGGAAGGTGTCCGTAAGGGAGGTGAACCACTCCACACCCATTTCCACCTGTTCCTGAAGCCAGCCGCCGATACCGTCGAACGTAAGCCAGAAGACCACCGCCATGATAGCAATGAACGAAGGCAGGGCTGTCCACTTGCCCGTCAGTACCTTGTCAATAATCTGGCTATGCAGGTACTCCTTCGTGTCGGCAGGGCGAACCACGGTGCGCGAGCAAATGCTGTTGATATAATCGAAACGCATGGTGGCAATGGCCGCCTGACGGTCAAGACCTCGCTCCTCCTCCATCTGCTGAAGGATGTGCTCCACGGTTTCCTGCTCGTTCTGGCTGAGCGAGAGAGCATCCACCACCAAGGGGTCGCCCTCAATCAGTTTTGCCGCGGCAAAGCGAATGGGCAGGCTGGCACGCTGGGCATGGTCCTCGATAAGATGCATGATGGCATGCAGGCAACGGTGCACGGCACCACCGTTCTCGTCGGGCGAGCAATAGTCGTGGCGCAAGGGGCCCTCCTGGTATTTTGCCACATGCACGGCATGGCGGATAACCTCGTCCACACCCTCGTTGCGCATGGCAGAGATGGGGATTACGGGAATGCCCAACAAAGCCTCCATCTCGTTGATGCGTATGGCACCATGGTTGTTCTTTATCTCGTCCATCATGTTCAGGGCCAGCACCATGGGGATACCCAGTTCCATCAATTGCATGGTGAGGTAGAGGTTGCGCTCTATGCACGTAGCATCCACTATGTTTATGATGGCAGAAGGACGCTCTTCCAGGATGAACCGACGGCTCACCACCTCCTCTGCCGTATAGGGCGAGAGGGAGTAAATGCCCGGCAGGTCCGTTACCACGGTATTTGGATATCCCTTTATTGCACCATCCTTGCGATCAACGGTGACGCCAGGGAAGTTGCCCACATGCTGGTTGGAACCAGTCAACTGATTGAACAGCGTGGTCTTGCCACAATTCTGGTTTCCCACCAAGGCAAAGGTAAGCGGAGTGTCGTTGAACGTTTTATCGATCAGTTTTCCGTTCGTTATGTTTTCCGTTTCACGTCGTGCTTTCTCCTGTTCCTGATGGTAATGTCCACCCTCGCCAAGACCAGGATGCTCAGGCTCAGGAAGAAAGGAGCGGTTATCAGCAAGACCCTCCCCCGTACCCCTCCGCAAGGGAGTGGAGTATAATGTTTTGCTGATGGGGCACAAGTCGGTTGTAACCACTCCCTCCCCTTGTGGGAGGGTTGGGGAGGGGTCTTCCCTCACCTCTATCTTGCGTGCATCTGCACGGCGCAAGGTCAGTTCATAACCATGCACACGTAGTTCCATGGGGTCTCCCATAGGAGCATATTTCACCAGTGTAACAGGCACGCCGGGCAGCACACCCATGTCCAGGAAGTGCTGTCGCAATCCGCCTTCGCCACCCACATTCAGTATCGTGGCCGTCTGTCCTATTTTAAGTTCTGCAAGTGTCATCTTTGCAAATATTCGAACCCACCGGACCCTCCCCGGGAGGGTCTTGGGGTCCTTCGTTGGTGGGTCTGTTTAGTATTCTATCTTATCGTCCTTCAACTCCCACTGGCGGAAGGCCTCGAGGGCTTCGTTGCGCATCATGCCATGGATGGGGATGGAACGGTATTCGTATGGTTTCTCTATCTCGCGATATATAAAGTCGTCGCCAAAGCCTATGCGGTCGGCATCCTTCTTGGTATTGCCGTAGAAGATGGCGCTCACCCCTGCCCAATAGAGGGCAGACAGACACATGGGACAAGGTTCGCATGAGGTATAGCAAATGCATCCTTCCAGTTTGAAGTGCCTCATCTTCCGGCACGCCTCGCGTATGGCACTAACCTCGGCATGAGCCGTAGGGTCGTTGTTGGCCGTCACACGGTTTGTCCCTGTTGCCACCACCTCGCCATCCTTCACTATCACGGCACCGAAGGGTCCGCCCCCGTTCTTCACATTCTCCACGCTCAGGTCTATCGCCATCTGCATGAACCTGCGATCAGCATCCGTTATCTGTGTCATAGGCATTCATGGTCTTTGGTTGACAGAGTCAAAGGTACGAAAAAATAAAATTACACAGGCATTACATCACCTATATTTATCCTCTGAGCTCAAAAATCACTATTTTTAGGTATGAGGCGGAGGGATGACAGGCAGAGGTGCACAAGTGGACTCAAAGGAGGTACCTTTTATAATAAAATTCTCTGTGATGTACTACAAATCAAGACCTAATCATACTGCTAAGCCAACGCTTGAAAGAAATACGAATAAAAGCCAACCTGTCTCATTTGGGAGTGGTTGGCTTATAAACTAAGAAAAGAATCTTTTTACTACAAATATTTAAGTGCTGCCTCTCTTATGCGCTCTCGATATTGGTAAATCTCATCAAGATTGGCAATGGGCAACCATTCTTCTTTTTTGTCTTCAGTAATGAAACCTATCTTCTTTTGTGCTCTATTGAAATTCAAACGACAAATAGGTCTGCGATTATTGTCATCAGCAAATATGGCAAAATACGATACTGCATCACGATAGGTTACACGTTCGGCAGGGAATACTTCACGCAATATACTCTTAACAATATAGAAACCCTCCAATTCTTCCTCGGTAGTCACTATCTCTGGTTTAGATGTTTGTGCAACATCCACAGACAGCTCCACTTCCTGCTCTGATTCGGTACGATGTTGTGTTTCAGTAGATTTGATTGCAACATTCAGTCTCTCGGACATGACGTCATTTATATAGTTGGCCAAGGTACGCTTTACAAGTCCAGTAAACTGGTCAAGTACTTTCTGAATTATTACCCCTTCATATACTCGCTTGGTCAACAATTTTACCAATTCCGGACTTGGAGAAGCAAACTCAGCCTTGATTACCTGTCTAAGTTCCGACATATATTTGAGTTCACTGGCTGTACTCAAAATATTATCTATATCGAAATACGACTTGTGAAACTTCTTTAGCTCTTCAATTTGTTGGTCCTTAAGGTTCTCCATACTGACTTCAAGGAAAGGCACCTCATCCATTATATTTGGTTTTACCAAATCTGTATAGAATCGGTACGTAATACCGTTTGTGAGAACGCCGAACTTTGCCTTTGAGGCAACAAAATACTTCTGCAACTGATTATCGTGCAAGTTCAAATCCTGTTTCCAATGCTTGCACTCAATCAACATTATGGGTTCACCATCCTTCATAATGGCATAATCTATCTTCTCACCCTTTTTCTTGATCAGATCGCAATCCATTTCCGGAATAACCTCCAAGGGATTGAACACATCATATCCAAGCATCTGAATGAATGGCATGATAAATGCGTTCTTTGTTGCTTCCTCTGTTGCTATCTGCTCCTTTAGTTGAGAAACACGACCTGCCAATTGAATACAATAATCTTTGAAATCCATAGTAATATAGACTATAAAATAATAAACTAATAATGTCTCGCCAAAGTCTTTTGACCCCTAAATTAGTACCTCACTGTTCTCTCTGTTTGGTTATATATAAAATGAAGGTGTGGGAACTATATATGTTTTATCCTAAAGTCAGGTCTTCGCACTACCTATAGCATGGATAAAACAATAGCCCACACCAATATGATAACAACAGACCTATCAAGGTTCGTATGTATCAAAAGATGTGGTGCTACTGCCATCATCTTCATGCTATTAATCAAAGTTGCGAAGTTTGACCTTAGAAGATAATTTCAATAACACCTTTTCGATAAAGTCATTCCGTACCACCGCTGTAGTTGCGGAACGATGTTGCAAATATAGCGAAAAGATTTGAGAAACGTGAAGAATCGGGGAGAGTTTTGTTTGAAGAAGGGTGTTTTTGTCGCAACACAAACAAATAAAGAATACGACGTGAGGGCTTAGACAATACGACGACAGGACTTAGACAATACGAGGACAGGGTTTGGACAATACGACGACAAAAGGCAGAGAATGTATTGATTCAGGAGGTACATTGCTCTGTCTTTTGCCATATTATGCCATTTCTGTAGGAAATTAGTGCAAAAAGCGGCTCATTTTGCCCCATTTTTGCATGTTTCGCGAAGGCAAGAGTGCGATTATGAGAGAAAAACGAGAAGCCGCCATACATTTACCTAACTAGAAATCAATATGTTACCAATGAGAAGGCAATCAGTTAATCAATTAATCAGTTACATGACGAGCTCAGATAGCTCAGTTTCAGTTTATTTATTTTCCTCTCCCCCATTCCTTGCCTTCTCCGTTCCAAAACCATATTAATAACTATATTATTATAAATTATAATATATTAATTATTAAGTATATATATAATATAATAGTAATAATACTATATATGTCATTTAACAAGAAACAGCAACGAATGCAAAACAAATAAACTGAAACTGAGCTATCTGAGCTATCTCTGGCGTGATGCCTTCCGTAAGATATATAGCGACAAAACAAACTGATTAACTGATTATTTGATTACCATCACATACCCAAAGAACCTACACCATAGCAATCAGTTAATCAGTTAAAAAACAACGGCAACCCCATCTGTGCAAGTCTGTTAAATCCGTTCCATCTGTGTCCCATCATATCTTTTGCCTGAAATAGGCATTAGTTGTGAAAAACATTAATCCTGACTTCATATTTCTCGTTCGTTTTTCCTATCTTTGTAACCAGAATTAACTTAATGGTCACTAAAATAATGTATTGATAAGAGGTTCTATCACAGAGAGTAATGAACCTCCTAAATGGATACGAATATGGCTTTTTCACTCACTTATTCGTACCTTTGCAACTATGAATTCACTGACATTAGACAATGGCTTGCGGGTGGCATATGCCCCCAGCCCTACGAATACGGTGTACCTGGGATTGGCTTTGGATGCCGGCACCAGGGACGAGACAAACGAGGAAAGCGGCATGGCGCACTTTGCCGAGCACCTGAGCTTCAAGGGCACGGACAGGCGCACATCGCGACAGATAATAACCTACATGGAGAGTGTGGGCGGCGATTTGAATGCCTTCACGGGCAAAGAGGAGACGGTGTACTACTGCACCTGCCAGAAGGAGCATTTCCATCGTGCCATGGACATCCTCTTTGACGTAGTCTTCCATAGCCAGTATCCGCAGGAGGAGATGGACAAGGAGGTGGAGGTGGTCATCGACGAGATAGAGAGCTACAACGACTCGCCATCCGAACTTATCTACGACGACTTCGAGGCAATGCTTTTCCAGGGACACCCTCTTGGCAGAAACATTCTGGGCGATGCAGACAGGCTTCGCACCTACAAGACAAAGGACGTGCTGAATTATACACACAGGCTCTACGTCCCCTCCAATGCCGTGCTTTTTGTCTATGGCAATGTCTCGGAGAAGGAGATAATGAAACAGATAAAACACGCCTTGCCAACGGACGAAGGACCCAACGGACCCCAAGACCCTCCCCCTTACCCCTCCACAAGGGAGGGGAGTGGTTACAACCGACTTGTGCCCACATCAGCTGGACATTATACTCCCTCCCCTTGCGGGAGGGTTGGGGAGGGGTCCGGGGTCCGGAGGATCATCCATAAGGACACACACCAGGCGCATATCATGATGGGTGCGCATGCCTTCGGGGGCAACCATCCCAAGCACCTTGCCCTGTTCCTTGCCAACAACATCCTGGGAGGTCCTGGGTTGAGCAGTCGCCTGAACCTGGCACTGAGGGAGAAACGAGGCCTGGTATACACCGTGGAGAGCACACTGACCACATACACCGACACGGGTGTGTGGGCAATATACTTCGGTTGCGACCATCACGATGCAGAGAAGTGCAAGAGGATAGTAAAGAAAGAATTGCAACTCCTATGCGATGCTCCCCTATCGGGCAAGGCACTGGCGGCTGCCAAAAGGCAGTTAATCGGACAGATAGCCCTGTCGTACGACAACTTTGAGAGCGTGGCAATAGGTATGGGCAAGCGCATGCTTCATTATGGCCGCACGCAAACAAAGGAGAAAATGATAGAACGCATCCAAGCCCTTACCGCCGAACAGGTATGGGATGCCGCCAAGGAGGTGTTCAACCCCGAGAACCTTACCATTCTGGAGTACAGGTAAAGCAAAGACGCTTGCCCGTCTGTGGGTGAGTAAACGAGAGTTCTCCGGCATGAAGCATGAGGCGCGGAGCACTCTGATTGCCATAGAGGCGGTCGCCAAGGATGGGATTCTTCAAACCCTCTGCCATGTGCACACGCAACTGATGTGTACGACCTGTATGTGGTGTGAGCAGAAGATGCGCATGCCCGTCCACATTTCCTATAACCTTGTATCTGGTCAGTGCGCTCTTGCCATTTTCCATGTCCACAACTTGGCGCGGACGATTGTCTACATCGGGGCGCAAGGGCAATCGAATCTCGCCCTCCTGTCCCTCGGGCATTTCACCTTCGAGTATGGTTTCGTAATGCTTTTCCACCTCACGCTGTTCAAACTGGCGACGAAGTTCTGCCTGCACTTTGGGGGTCTTGGCAAGAACCAGCAAACCACTGGTATCCTGATCGAGCCTGTGAACCGACAAACTTCCTGTGATGCTCTCCACCGAAGGCAGAAATTCCTTGCCTGGTACGGAGAGAAGACCGGAGGGTTTGTTTACTACCATTAGAAAATCGTCCTCGTAGACGGTGGACAGACGCGACACCAAATCCATATAGTTTCCCAAGCGAGGGTCAGCCTCCACGTCCATGCCTGAAAGCATATGCGAAAGTATGGGGCGGCATCGGTGTGTACATGGAGGATAGAAACAATTGTCTGCCGAGTTCCATTCGGCTATCGCCAAGGGACGTATGCCACGGCGGAAGGCCTCCTGCAGGAGTTTGGGCGCACAACAATCCCCTGCACCGCCAGGAGGGACGGCAGGGGCAAAGATGTCCAGCAGGTTGGCACTCTCGCCACGCACGTTGAGCACCGAATAACGAGCGAACAACCACCGCTGAAGGGTACGGGAACGCTCCTTTCTCTCGTGGCGGAGATCGCACACCTCACGGACAGAGGCCTTGCCCGAATCCAAGTAATGGTTTATGGCACTTATCTCTGCCTCCTCCTTTAGGAAATATCTGCCCTCGCCCTCCTGAATGTCAAAGACGGGAGGCACGAATCCCGGTTGGCACGTCTTGCCCCCAAGAGTACCGGAGAAGGCCGCGAGGAAACCCTTGTCATAAACCAGCACACCGAACATCTTCCCCTCCCGAACATCCTTTTGCCATTCGGGTACGGAGAGGTAGTATTCCCTGACCTTTTCCATGGCAGGGATGCACCGAGGGTCAAGGGTATAGAGTTTCATAAATGGAGTTTGTGAGAAAATTCCGTTCACAGATAATACACCGATTCGGGTCCCATATTGAATAGTAGGTCCACAATGCTCAGGTTGGGGATGAAGTCATGACGTGAGGCAAACATCTGATAGTACGGAGTATCTCTACGCTTGTCCTCGGGCACCAGAGGGAACGGTTCCAGAAGCCTCATCACCGTATGATGCAAGTCGTTGTTGAAATCGGCAAGACGTTCCCAACGATGCTCATGATAAAAGGGATGGAAATCCTCCTCATAGTAATCAAAATAAGGTGTCTGTTTGTAACTTGACACCAGGGCATTCCAATGCTGATGGCGCCAGTTGCCATGCTCGGAGATAAGAATTTCACCCACAGGCATACGGTTATGCGGATTCACCACAGGCACCGTAAGGGCAAGCGCACCGTGAGGAGAATCTATGTAGCATCGGTTCATTGAGGTCTGTTTGCGATAGAGCACGGACAGGTCAGGTTCAAGACCCTCGCGAAGCAAACGGCGGTAATAATCTATGGAACCCAAATAGGCTGTTGTCATAAGGCAAAAGTATTACATTTAATCCCCACGACAAAGGAAAGTGCGCCTTTTTATCCAAAGATAGCACTTGAAATGCAAAAAAGCGTAACACATGAAGACTTTTTCAAAGAAAAAAGACTATCTTTGTGGAGATAATATGCCACTAAAATACAAATCTCCCATGCCTGAAATCAGCATTAAACGAGTATCCACCAAGAGTGAACTGAAAGATTTTGTCCGTTTCAACTACGTCCTTTACAAGGACTGCCCTTATGCCGTGCCCGACTTCATGGAGGACACACTGAACACCTTTGACAAAAAAGCCAACGCAGCATTCGAGTTTTGCGAGGCCGAGTTCTTCATGGCCTTCCGAAATGGCGAAATGGTAGGCAAGGTAGCAGCCATCATAAACAAACGCGCCAACGAGACCTGGGGCACCAAGATTGTCCGTTTCGGTTGGATTGACTTCATTGACGACCGCGAGGTAAGCAAGGCCCTGATAGAGACCGTGGAAAACTGGGGCAAGGAACGCGGCATGACGGACATAGCAGGTCCCTTCGGATTTACCGACCTTGACCCCGAGGGCATGCTTTGCGAGGGATACGACAAGCTGGGTTCCATGTACACCATCTACAACTACCCCTATTACAACGACCACATGCAGGACATGGGCTTTGAGGAAGACGCCATGTGGGTTGACCGAACTATCAACATCCCCAGTACCGAGGGCGAACATTCTGCCAATCAGCAGAAGTTCTTCCGCGTGGCAAAACTGGTACAGGACAGATATGGTTTCTCCGTACGAAAGTTCAAGACCAAGAGGGAACTGAAGAAAAGCGGCTACGTGCTGAAAGTGTTTGAGATCATCAACACGGCATACAAGAATCTGCACGGATACAGCAACATGACACCCCGACAGATGAACGACTATGCCGAGCAGTACCTGCCCCTGCTGGACCCTGAC
The DNA here is from genome assembly GCA_045612965.1 of Bacteroidaceae bacterium. Classification (GTDB taxonomy): domain Bacteria; phylum Bacteroidota; class Bacteroidia; order Bacteroidales; family Bacteroidaceae; genus Physcousia. The sequence goes on from JAZLAC010000043.1 coordinate 40,473, forward strand.
CTGATTTCCATCGTTGAGAACAAGGAAGGCCAACCCATAGCCGTGGGTATCTGCATGCCCAATCTTTCCAAGGCCGCCCAGAAGGCCAAGTCCAAGCTATTTCCTTTCGGATGGTGGCACATGCTCATGGGACTTTACTTCAAGCGCAGCAAGATTATCGATCTCCTGCTCATCGGCGCATTGCCCGAATACCAGGATACGGGATGTATAAGCCTCATCTTTGCCGACATGATTCCCACTGCACAGAAGAGCGGATTCGAGATTGCCGAATGTTGCCCGCAGCTGGAGACCAACAGCAAGGCGCTGAGCATCTGGCGTTCGCTGGACACCGAGGTGACAAAGAAGAGACACACCTGGAAAAAGTCCATCTAAAACATACCGCCCCCCAACCAAGACCATGGAAGACATCAAGGACAGTACACAGACGGAAAAAGTAATATACGACGAAGAGAACATCCGACACCTCTCGGATATGGAGCATGTGCGCACACGCCCCGGCATGTACATTGGCCGACTGGGCGACGGCCAGCAGCCCGAGGACGGCATATACGTCCTGCTGAAGGAAGTCATTGACAACAGTATCGATGAATTCAAGATGAATGCCGGCAAGCGCATAGAGGTGGACATACAGGATAACCTCCGTGCAAGCATCCGCGATTACGGCCGCGGAATTCCACAGGGCAAACTGGTGGAGGCCGTCTCCATGCTGAATACTGGCGGCAAGTACGATTCCAAGGCCTTCAAGAAGAGTGTAGGCCTGAATGGTGTGGGTCTGAAAGCAGTGAACGCACTGAGCAGCCATTTCGAAGCATATTCCTACCGCGAAGGACAAGTCAGGAAGACGGTTTTCGAGAAAGGCATCCTTGTGAGCGACACCACCGAGGCAACACAGGACGAGAACGGTACATATATCTTCTTTGAGCCCGACCCCTCCCTGTTCAAGCACTACAAGTTCCGCGACGAGTTCATTGAGATTATGTTGCGCAACTACACCTACCTGAACACAGGTCTCACCATCATGTTCAACGGCAGGCGCATACATTCGCGCGACGGACTTTCCGACCTGCTGAACGACCGCATGGACTATGAAGCCCTCTACCCCATCTGCCATCTCAGGGGCGAGGACATAGAGATAGCCTTCACGCACACCAAGCAGAACGGTGAGGAGTACTACTCCTTCGTGAACGGACAGCACACCACATTGGGCGGTACACATCAGGCTGCCTTCAAGAAGTACATTGCCGAGGTAATCAAGGATTACTCGGGCAAAAACTATGAGTATGGCGACATAAGGAACGGACTTGTAGCCGCCATAAGCATAAACATACAGGAACCCATGTTTGAGAGCCAGACAAAGGTAAAACTGGGTTCACAGACAACCGCCCCAGAGAGCGGCATGAGCATAGACAAGTTCATTGGCGACTTCGTGAAGGCCCAGGTGGACAACTACCTGCACAAGAACACCGACATAGCAGACATAATCCTGGCCAAGGTGCAGGAGAGCGAGAAGATACGCAAGGAAATGGCCGGTGTGGCCAAGAAGGCCAGGGAGATGAGCAAGAAGGCCAACCTGCACAACAGAAAGCTTCGCGATTGCCGCGTTCATTTGTCCGATGCCCGTGGCACACAACAGGAGGAGTCATGCATATTCATCACCGAGGGTGACTCGGCAAGCGGAAGCATCACCAAGAGCCGTGACGTGAATACCCAGGCTGTGTTCTCATTGCGAGGCAAACCACTGAACTGCTTCGGCATGACAAAGAAGGTGTGTTACGAGAACGAGGAATTCAACCTCCTGCAAGCCGCGCTGAACATAGAAGATGGATTGGAAGGACTGCGCTACAACAAGGTGATAGTGGCTACCGATGCCGATGTGGATGGCATGCACATCCGCCTGCTCATGATAACATTCTTCCTGCAATTCTTCCCCGACCTCATAAAAAAAGGGCATGTCTTCATATTGCAGACTCCACTATTCCGCGTACGTAACCGCAAGACAAAGGTAAGCAAGAAGAAGATTGAGTCCATAGAAAAGGAACTGAAGGCTTACGACGAGGGCACTGACATTGAGCAGGACAGCGAAAACAAGAGCAAGACAGCACCCACACACAAGAGGCATATCTCCTTCGGGTCCGATTTCATCACCCAATACTGCTATTCTGAAGAGGAACGTCTGCAGGCCATAGCCGACCTTGGTCCTGACCCCGAAATAACACGATTCAAAGGTCTTGGCGAGATAAGTCCCGACGAGTTCAAGAATTTCATCGGCGCAGACATACGCTTGGAGAAGGTAAACCTGAGCAAGAGCGATCAGGTTGCAGAGATGCTGGAATACTACATGGGCAAGAACACCATGGAACGCCAGAACTTCATCATAGACAACCTGGTAATAGAGGAAGACATTGCCGAGGAAGACATTTATTGACCATTCCGCCACACACCTGACACAAATGAAGAAAGCAGTATTTCCTGGATCCTTCGACCCCTTTACCATAGGACATGCCAACCTTGTAGAAAGAGCCGTAAAACTCTTTGACGAGGTAATCATTGCCGTTGGTTACAACGAACATAAGACCGGATGGTTGCCTATAGAAGAAAGAGTGCGTGCCCTTCGTGAATACTATAAGGACAACGCACAGATACGTGTAGCAAGCTATACCGGCCTTACCGTGGATTTTGCCGAATCCCAAAGAGCACAATTCATTCTTCGCGGAGTACGCTCGGTAAAGGACTATGAATACGAACTGGGCATAGCGGACATTAACAGCCGCCTGGCCGATGTGGAAACCGTGGTACTCCTTGCCGACCCCAACATATCTGGCATTTCCAGCAGCGTGGTCAGGGAGCTGCATCACTTCGGACGCGACATTACCCCATGGCTCCCCCAAGGCCTTAATTATATTATATAATGTAATAGGATGAAACAAGCAATTATCATCTCCTCTCTTCTTCTTACATGTATATTCGCCGCCAAAGCACAGAAGAGTTTGGACGACCAGATACGCAAACTGGTAATCTCCGCTGTTACCATCAATGACCATTACGTTGATTCCGTAGATACCAACAAACTTGTTGAGGATGCTATCCGTGGCATGCTGGAGAAACTTGACCCGCATTCAGCATACAGTACGGCAGAGCAGACCAAACGCCTCAACGAACCTCTGCAAGGTTCGTTCGACGGCATTGGCATACAGTTCAACATTCTGGACGATACACTGATGGTAATACAGACAATCACAGGTGGTCCTTCGGAAAAAGCAGGAGTAATGGCCGGTGACCGCATCATCTCCGTAGGCGATACGGCCATAGCAGGAGTTAAAATGCCTCAGGAGGACATTATGAAGCGTCTGCGAGGCCCACGGGGGACTACGGCACATCTTGGTATCTTGCGCGATGGCATAGAAGATATTATCTCCATTGACGTTGTACGCGATAAGATACCTCTGAATTCCGTAGATGCCACTTTCATGGCAACACCCAGTACTGGGTTGATACGATTCAGCAATTTCGGCATAACAACACACAAGGAGGTAGTGGAGGCTATCGTCAAACTCAAAGAGCAGGGCATGCAAAACCTTATCCTCGACCTCACACAAAATGGCGGAGGATATCTTCAGGCAGCAGCAGAGATAGCAAGCGAGTTCCTGCCAAAAGGAGATATGGTGGTATTTACGAAAGGCAGAACGGGATACTCCTCTCAGGAAATGCGCAGTTTCGGAGGCAATGCCTTCCAACAGGGCAAGGTTGTGGTACTGGTGGACGAATATTCTGCCTCTGCTGCAGAAATTCTTGCCGGTGCCATCCAGGATCAAGACAGAGGCATTGTGGTTGGACGCCGGACATTCGGCAAGGGACTGGTACAGAGACCCGTAAATCTGCCCGACGGTAGCATGATACGCCTAACTATTTCCAAGTACTACACACCAAGTGGACGCTGCATCCAGAAACCTTATGAAAAGGGCAAGCAGAAAGAGTACCAAATGGATGTGATAAACCGTTTCAACAATGGCGAACTGACCAACGCGGACAGCATACATTTCCCCGACTCGCTGAAGTTCCAGACGCTGAAAGAGGGCCGCACCGTATATGGCGGCGGCGGTATCATGCCCGACTATTTCGTTCCACTGGATACTACCAAAAACACCTCGCTCTACCGCCAGATTGTCGCCAAGCGCATCCTCATAAACGAGAATCTGCGATACCTTGCGAAACACCGCAAGGAACTGAAGAAGAAATACCCCTATTTCGAAGACTTCCGACGTGCCTACAAAGTTCCACAAGAACTGATAGACAATATCCTTGCCGAGGCAAAGAAGATCATGAAGGACAAATATCCCGAGAACGAGGAGGAGAAAACAATAAGCCTACTTAAAAACATGCTCCGTGCCCTGGCCGCAAGAGACCTGTGGGACATGAACGAATACTTTGCCATCATCTACGAAGATGACGACATCGTAAAGAAGGCAGTACAATTAATCGAGGAGGCGAACAACTATAAATGATTACCTTCAACACCATAAACGTTGCAATGCCTGACCTTGACCAGGCAAAGGTTTCCATATGGATAGACAAGGTGGCTGCCTCGTTTGGCAAGCGTATAGACCTGGTAAACTACATATTCGTGGACGATGAAGAAATACTGCGCATCAACCGCCAGTTCATAGGTCACGACTACTACACCGACCACATCGGTTTTGACAACAGCCAGGAGAATATCCTTTCTGGCGACACATACATATCCCTGGACACCGTACGTACAAACGCCGAGCTATTTTCAACACCGTACGAAGAGGAACTGCACCGTGTAATCATCCACAGCATCCTGCATCTCTGCGGCATGAAAGACCTCACACCGGAGGAACGCAGGGAAATGGAAGAGGCCGAGAATACTGCTCTAGCAATATTATACAAAAGATAAAGAGCGACACTACGTTAGGCATTGTACAGGAGCATAGGAATACATACAGAATACAGGCAACACAATACAAGAAAAGAGGATGCAACTAAGTCACATCCTCTTTTTGTTTTCTCGTCAGAAGACCTCGGATTATGCTTCCTTGGTAGCAACACGTTTCTCGGCGATGCGTGCCTTCTTACCGGTGAGGTTGCGCAGGTAGTACAACTTAGCGCGACGAACCTTACCAATCTTGTTGACAGTGATGCTGTCAATGTTGGGAGACTCGATGGGGAAGATACGCTCCACACCAACGGTGCCTGACATCTTGCGAACGGTGAAACGCTTCTTGTCACCGTGGCCGCTAATCTTGATAACCACACCGCGATACAACTGGATACGCTCCTTGTTACCCTCGATGATCTTGTAAGCTACAGTTACAGTGTCACCTGCCTTGAATGAGGGGTGCTGCTTGCCAGTAGCAAATGCTTCTTCTGCAATCTTAATTAAATCTGCCATTTCTCTATGACTTTATTAATAGGTTGTTTGTCATCACTCACAGGCATAACGGGTCACACTTCTCCCCGCCAGCGACCTATGGTAAAGCGAGTGCAAAGGTACGCTTTTTTATTGAAACAGACTAATATATAATGAAAAAATGTCCCGACAATGCCCCTTTTTGTGCGTTTTTGCGCTACGACAAGACACCTGGCTACTCGAAATAGAACGATAGAACTATCATGTTGGACGAACCGCCATCTACGCTATTAGTGAATTTCATCATTGATTTGTCAAGCAAATCATTACGGTTTTTGCTAATGATATCAACAAGACCGAAACAGAATTTCAACTCGGGAATCAACTTGAAATACGGCAGATAGATATCGCATCCCATACCTATTTCCAGATAACAGTCAACGGTCTTGGATTTGAACGCTTCCTGATCATGATTATTCAGGCAGAACGAAGGGGAAACGCCAAAGGTGAAATATGGACGGAAATTGTTATATCTTGGTGCCGCGAACTTTACCGAAACAGGCACAGAAATATAATTGGTGCGCATGTTCTGGGACGTATCCCTTGACGACACATTGTCGTGCATCTGCAAAAACTTTTGGCCGAAATGCATAGTGGGAGTCAGGCGCAACTCCATGTATTTGTTCAAACGCAGGGCACCGAGGACACCTACGCTGAAACCTGGCTGGTATCTGCTTACGTCAGTAAACCATTGCTCACCGGTTTCCGGATCCACTTGTCCGTTGTTCCTTATCTCCATATCCATGAAGTTAATGCCCAAGAAGAACCCCCAATGCAACTTGCGGTTATCAATGAAGGGCTTGTTCATTATCTGTTCCTTCTGAGCGAAAGCACATAGACATGCAGATACAAGAAGCAAGATAGTGATAATACGTTTCATATACATATAATAACACCTGCGAACACGTATTTATTGTATATACCGCCCATTTTGACGGCTCAAACCAACTTTTTCCCGTCAATATTGAAGCAAATCATCAAAAATAGTTATCTTTGCAATGCGTTTACCGCATATATTCGACGAGTAAGTATACACTAATTTAAACAACAACTATTATGGCTTACGTAATTAACGACGATTGTGTTGCTTGCGGCACATGTATTGACGAATGTCCCGTTGGCGCTATCTCTGAGGGAGAGAAGTATGTAATAAACCCCGACGAGTGTACCGAATGCGGTACTTGCGCAGATGCATGCCCCTCAGGCGCCATCACATTGTAAAAGTTAAGAAATCCCTTGCCGCGGCAAGGGATTTCTATTTTTGTTATTTCAGCAACGCTAACGCTTCCTTTATTCGCTTCAAAGCCTCAACGATGTTTTCGTCGCTTGTAGCATAGGACATACGGAAGCACTCGGGCGAGCCAAACGATGCTCCTCCTACGGTAGCCACGTGGCCAACCTCCAGAAGATACATTGCCAGGTCATCACTGTTTTCAATGGTCTTTTCACCATATTTCTTTCCGTAAAAACTGCTACACTTGGGGAAGAGATAGAAGGCTCCCTGTGGATTGTTTACTTCCAAGCCAGGAATATCCTTAGCCAGCTTTACAATCAGGTCACGGCGACGTTCAAAAGCCACACGCATGTCTTCTACACACTGCTGGTCGCCGGAGAAAGCAACCTCTGCTGCCTTTTGACTGATAGAGCACGGACCGCTGGTATACTGTCCCTGGAGCTTATTGCAACCCTTTACGATCCACTCGGGACCAGCGATAAAACCTATACGCCATCCCGTCATGGCATAAGCTTTGGAGACTCCATTCACAATCACGACACGATCCTTTATCTCGGGGAACTGAGCCATTGACGCATGTTCACCCACATAGTTGATATGCTCATAGATTTCGTCAGCAATAACAATGACATTTTCATGACGCATCAGGACATCTTTCAACGCCTCCAGTTCCTGACGAGTATATACAGAACCAGTTGGATTGCTGGGAGAACATAGGATCAGTGCGCGTGTCTTGTCTGTAATGGCAGCCTCAAGTTGCTCGGGAGTAATCTTAAAATCCTGTTCTATGGCAGAAGGGATGAACACTGGAGTAGCATCGGCCAAAAGAACCATATCAGGATAACTTACCCAATATGGCGCGGGAATGATCACCTCGTCGCCAGCCCCAGCAAGTGCCATGATAACATTGCAGACGCTCTGCTTTGCACCATTGGAACAAAGAATCTGAGTTGGTTTGTACTCCAGGCCATTCTCCCTCTGGAGCTTCTCTACAATTGCCTTCTTCAGTTCTGGGTAACCAGGCACCGGACTGTAACGACTCCAGTTATCCTCAATTGCCTTAATACCTGCAGCCTTGATATGGTCGGGAGTATTGAAGTCGGGCTCGCCAACACTCATGTTGATGATATCAATGCCCTGAGCCTTCAGCTCACTGCTCTTCTGGCTCATTGCCAAAGTTGCGCTGGTGGACAGACGTCCAAGTCTGTCAGAAAGGATGTTACTCATATCTTGTTTCTTGTTTATGGTATGTAATACAACTTATAATTTGTGTCCCATGCGGAGTTTTTTGGTCTCGAGGTAACGACGGTTGAATTCGTTGGGAGTGATAATAACCGGAACATTTTCCACTATGTCCAGGCCATAACCCTCCAGACCTACACGCTTCACGGGATTATTGCTAATAAGGCGGATCTTGCCTAATCCAAGTTCACGCAGAATCTGTGCGCCCACGCCATAGTCGCGTTCATCGGCCTGGAAACCGAGATGAAGGTTGGCCTCTACCGTATCCGCTCCCTGCTCCTGCAATTTATATGCGGCAATCTTGTTCATTAGGCCTATGCCACGTCCCTCCTGCTGCAGATATACAACCACGCCTTTGCCCTCTTTCTCTATCATCTGCATTGCCTGATGCAACTGATCGCCACAGTCACAGCGCTTGCTAGCAAAGATATCACCGGTCATGCAACTTGAGTGCATACGTACCAGGACCGGCTCCTCCGACGTCCATTCGCCCTTGAAAATAGCGATATGCTCCAGACCGTTGCTCTTCTGGCGGAAAGGTATGATACGGAAATGTCCATACTCCGTGGGCAGGTCAGCTTCTACACCTTTCTCCACCAGGCTTTCCTGTTTCAGGCGATATGCAATAAGGTCCTTGATGGCAATTATCTTTAATCCATGCTTGCGTGCCACTTCCTTCAATTGGGGCATACGTGCCATAGTGCCGTCCTCATTAAGGATTTCTATAAGGGCTGCCGCAGGTTGAAGACCGCTAAGCCTTGCCAGATCTATAGACGCCTCCGTATGACCGGCTCTTTTAAGCACACCTCGGTCCTGTGCATAGAGCGGGTTAATGTGGCCAGGGCGTCCAAAGTCGGTCGGTTTCCTGTTCGGATCGGCCAAGGCCCTTATAGTTGCAGCGCGATCATGGGTGCTAACGCCCGTAGTACAACCATCCAGCAGGTCTACTGTCACCGTGAAAGGTGTGCCCAACATGCTGGTGTTTGTCTGCACCTGACGTTCCAGTTCCAGTTCGTTTGCACGACTCATTGTAATGGGGGCACACAATACGCCACGTCCATTCTTGAGCATGAAGTTGACTTTTTCTTCGGTAATCAGTTCCGCAGCTGTGATGAAGTCACCCTCGTTCTCACGGTCTTCATCATCAACAACGATAACGAACTTGCCTTCCCTGAAATCGGCCAATGCCTCTTCGATTGTGCTAAGTTTGATTTCCTTATCCATTATTTTCTTGTTTATTTACTCTTTCTATGATGAACTGAGACAGTTTCTGAACCTGAGCGAGATCCTGATGCAGCCTGAGCCTGAACTTCCATATCCTCAGCCATAACAGCAAACCCACAGGAAACAGAATGCCGGCAATCATATTACGTCTCTTGCTTGCAAAAGGACGGGCATGTGCCTCGGTATAAAGAATGGGCATATTATTCAAGGCATCAATGATTGCCATGTCCCTGGTGTTGTGCAACTGCTCTACCGCCTGCTCTACCCCTTCCTTAATATCCCTAACCACATGATCCTCGTGATATTTAAAGAATATGGCATAATAGGACGGGACATTCAACAGTTTCTTCCTCTCGCTATAATTCCTGCTTGCATTTATTATAGTCTCCAAATCCTGTTTCAACTGCGGATAGTCAGGCTCGTTTATAATGATTTCCTTCCTGTTCAATTTTCTCTTTGTGCGAATACCAAACAACCTCTTGAAGAAATTCTGGTATCCTTCCATATTGAACACGACGCTATCCTTGTTGGCCTTGCTGATAAGGAATATGCCTATGGGAACCAGCACCATGCTGCTGAGCCATATTCCGAACCACACGGACCATTCGCCCGTCTTGGCCATCTTCTCTCCAGCAGCATTGATAATGTAGTAAAAGATAAACACAAGCACACTCACGACCACGGGCACGCCCAAGCCACCCTTTCTAATGATGGCGCCCAAAGGTGCTCCTATACAGAAAAATATCAGACAAGCCAGACTATTGGCAAATATCTTACGTGCTTCCATACGATGCCTGCGCAAAGTAAGGTTGGTGTACTCTGTGGTCATCTTGCGGAAATCAAACTCAGCTTGCGTGCTTTGCGCTGAACTCAAGGCACTCTTTATAACCGTTTTCCTTTGGTCAGGGGTAAGGTGCGCATAGGTCGAATCTATGTTTTCCCATGCCATAGCCCTTGCAACTATTGCGGAGGAATCCTCAGCCTCCTTGGGGAAGTAACCTTTCAGATACTGGTTCTTCGTTACCTGCGTGTAGTGGCGACCTATGCTGTCGCAGACATTGTCTATAGAGTCTATGCCTGACAGAATCTTGGCCAGTTCCTTGGTCTTTGCATCACCATTGAACAGGTTAGCGTCCATCATATTGAAATTGGCATCAAAGGGAATCATGTCCACCTCGGTGTGGAACGTTTCCCTCATATAAGGAATATTGGCTTTGAGCATATTTCCCGTTTGGGAGTCCATATTCCTAAACCTTTCTCCATTATATAAGGTAAGCATCAGATGCTTGTGATCCTCCGTTCCCTGCAGGCGTGCGGAATCGGCCAGCACTATCTCCATCTTGTCGTATCCTCCTTGAGTGCTGTAAATCATTACTCCATGTAGCATACCCGTATCAGGATCCTTTCTTTGAACAAAAATACTGTATCCCGGGATGTCGCTATAGAATATTCCTTGAGGTATGTCCAATTCCGGCGATTTCTGCCTCATGCTCCACAGCATGGTGGCCAACTGCCTTGTCGCCTGGGGCTGCACCCGATCCTGAAAGACAAAGCTGGCGCCGCAAGTCAAAATAGTGACAATAAATATCGGGTACAGAATTCGTATCAATGGTATGCCGGCGGCCTTCATGGAAAGCAGTTCAAGCTTCTCTCCCATATTGCCAAAGCAAATAAGCGATGCCAGCAATACGGCTAAAGGCAGGGACATTGGGACAAGCGTAAGTGTGGCATAGAACATGAATTCAAGCAAAACGTCCATAGCAAGACCTTTTCCCACCATGTCATCAATGTACAACCACACAAACTGCATTATAAAAATGAGCAGACAGATAAAGAACGTCCCTGCAAACAACAGCAGGAAGTTCTGCAGTATATACCAGTCTATTCTCTTTATTATTCTCATGCACGCACGCGATTATCCTCACAAAAGTACAAAATATAGAGCAAAGACGTGTAACATAGGGCGCACAAATACATTTTATAACAAAAAAAACGCACAAATGCTTGGCAGTTTCAAATAAATGTCATACCTTTGCACTCGCAAATCAGCAATACCTTGTCAACGATAAGGTTGGTAATGGCGGGATAGCTCAGCTGGTTAGAGCGTCGGATTCATAATCCGAAGGTCATGGGTTCAAGTCCCATTCCCGCTACAAGACATAAGAGACTATGCAGAAAGTTCAGCATGGTCTCTTTCTTTTTTTTATACTCCATAAAACAAAAAAAGCGACGCAAGTACGTATTTTCTTTTCATTTGTTTGGTGTTTCAAAAAAAATACCATACCTTTGCACTCGCAAATAAGCCCAGATGGCGGAATAGGTAGACGCGTTGGTCTCAAACACCAATACCGCAAGGTGTGCCGGTTCGATCCCGGCTCTGGGTACTGAAACGGAGAAAGTTGAAAAACTCTCTCCGTTTTCTTTTTTACCCACCCGTAACTCATTGGTTTGCTGATATATTAAATCAAGCACCTTGTTATATTCATTGGTTCGATATTTATTTCCGTCAAACTCTATTTTTTGAGGAAACATCGAACCAAGCAACTTTATTTTAAGCGAAACGGGAGCATCTAGAATAAACCTATCTATATTACTTATCAAGGAGATAGCATACCCCAACTTTGGTTCGACCTTGACATTGTTAGGGGTTTCCACAAGAGCGATACGCTCTTTTAGACTTTCTGCCTCATTGGAATACCTCTCCATCAGTCTATTATAAGACACCTTGTCGAGTTCTCCATCAATATATTTGTCTTGAACACTATCCATACGCTTGATAACAGTGCTCAATTCGCTTTTAAGGCGTTCTGTACGCCTTGTCTGCTCCACTCTATCCTCTTTCCTTATATCGTTCAAAATCTCCTTATAGAGGTCAAGAACAGTGTCATAGGGTTTCAATACAGACAAGTAATGAACAAAAGTGTCGTTTACCCTTTCTGCCCTTACCCTTATATGTTTACTGTCATTACAGCAAAAATAATAGGTGTACTTGCCACCATTCCCCTTGCTTGTAGCACCCGTGAGGCAATGCCCACATATGGGACAAATGAGGAACTTGCGCAAGAACAGCATAGGGTCTTGGGGTTTTGAGAGTTTGGGAGATTTACGCCTCTTGCCATCAAGAACATCTTGCACCTTATTATATATAGACTCATCAATTAGAGGTTCGTGTACGCCATCAACCAACCTCTCGGGTTCATCCTTATATGCTGGAACTCTTATCTTACCTATATAGAAAGGATTTCTCAACATCGCAAAATACGAACTTTCGGAAAACTTTTTCGCATATTTCCTACGGATGTAGTTAGGCGTTTCAATACCTTTGGCTACCTCTGTAAACAGTTTCCTTATGAGTGGAGCAACTGCTTCATCAATCTCAATATGGGTATCGTGCTTGCTTGTACGGACATTCTTATAACCTCTTGGCGCTTTGTTTGCACACTTGCCTTTGAGAAGTGTTTCCCTTATACCATCACGAGTTCTACGACTTATTTTGTTATTCTCTGTCTGCGCTACACCTGCATATAGGTTGAAAAGCGTACTCCATTCGGTGGACTCAAAATCTATGGGATTTTCAACAGCATTGAACAAAATACCCATTTCATCCATAAAGATACGCTTGAAAGCGTGGGCAAACTCTGTGTTACGACTGAACCTATCCCAACGCAAGAAAAGTATCATATCCACCTCACGCTTATGCTTACGGCAGTAATCCCTCAACCATTGCATTTGAGGACGGCGAAAATCGTGGTGTTTCGCTGAAAAGTCCTCTCTACAGCAATGTATAACCTCATAATTCATACGCTCACAATATGAGCGCAAAGTCTTTTCTTGAAAGTCAAGACTTGTACCATCTGCTTGCTCATCACTACTTACTCTACAATACAATATCACTCTCATAACTAATCTAAAATTTGATTTTCAACATTATTTTCACATTCGATTTGGAGAGTTGCCAACAGATAAAGGTACTCTCTAATCATTTTAACTTCTTCATTGTCGTTGTTTCCTAAAATTCGTTTACATACTTCTAAACTCAACATTAAATTCTTAATTTTCCTTGCCACAACGCTCTGTGGCTTATTTTTTGGTGCTTTGTGGCATACCAACAACGAGGAAACGCTAGGGCGTAAAGCACCTACTCGTTGCCTTTCGTTTGCAACAAACTACTTCTTTCAAGGGTTGCCACCTTGTCTTTTTACTATGTCCTTATTGATTGTAACCCACTGTTGGAATATTCTCTTTTGCGCTCTTGTTTCAGTGAGTTGTTTCGAAACATGGCAAACATATATTTTTTATTTTGAAAAAACAAATTTAGAGTGCCAAATTCTTGATTTTTCTTAAAGTGTTCACACTCGTTGAAGTGATTGCAGACACATTTCGAAGCGATAACCCTTTGCGTAGGAGTTGGATTTCCTTTGCATACTCTAGCCTCATCGCCTCATCACTTTTGCGATAACCCTCTTTACGACCAACCTTGCCACCAATCGCTCTGTAATGGTTGTAACCACTCTCCATTCTGCTCCTGATGAGGCTACGCTCCATACTGTTGAACTGTGCAAGAATGCCCATAACCAACTGTGCAATGGGGTTAGGCTGTCCATTGGGCAATAGTGTTTCAAGTCCATTTTGGAGTATATACACGCTTATTTTCTTTGCTGTAAGATTTTCTATTACAGTCAGGAAATCTATTGCACGCCTTGACAAGCGACTGCACTCATAGATAAGCACCTTATCCACTTTGTGATTTCCAACGAATGAAAGCAACTCTGTAAGTGCTTGGCGTTCTGCCACAGTCTTTGCGCCACTTACCTTTTCACAGAACTCCATCACGACCTCGTATTCCATCTTACGAGCATACTCACGCAGTTCTGCCAACTGTCGTTCATAGTCTTGTCCTTGAGTGCTTACACGAGCGTATATAACAACCTTTGCCATATTCCTACAACTATTAAAGAACCTCAATCAAATTCTCAAAACGCAAAGAGCGAAATCCACCCTTTTCGCAATCCCAATAACAAACAGTGTTTACGCTATCCCTTGAAATACCTCTACCATTGATATTTGCTTTCATTAGGTTGCTTGCAGTTGTACCCCACGCCTCACGAAGCGTGCCATCTTTCTTCATATATACAAAGTGAGCAACACCCATCTGCAACTTTGCCTTGAGCAAATCAATCATCTGTGCCTTGATTACCCCCATCGCTTCGCTGTTGGTTCTGTGTGCAATTACGCTTGCTCTACGATTTGTAAGATTATTTATTACAACTACTGAATTATTTGCTACTGCTATCATATCTGTATTGGTTAGTTGGTTAATACTCTATGTTTCTCAATTACAATGCAAATTTAGTTATTCTATTTTAATCCTGCTAATATTTCGATAAAAATCCAGTATAAAAATATGATTTTATTTCAAATTAGATAATATTTTCCTAAATTTGCACCAAATTCACGATATGGAAAGGACTATTTTACATTTACAGATAGAAGATAGACACGAATATTTTGGTTCTCCATCTTCACTATTCGACAAATACACACGAGAGGAAATTGGTATCTCACAAGCGGCATTAAACAACTATTTCAGCAAGTTGGGAGATAGTAATGAACCTATTTATAAAAACAAAAAGTGTACCATTAGGAAAGGTACACTCTATGTAAAACCCACCACAAGGGGGCGCAAGAAGCAATAAAGATAAAAAAATAATTTAATAATTCGGTATAGTCATAAAAAACCTATAAATTTGCAAAGAAGAAACAAACATGTAAGCCTATGAAGCATTGATAAATTAAAGACATATAAATAAAAAGCGTTAGCTTTATTCTGACTCTCTTAAAATCGCCAAATTGTAAGAAAGCAGTCAAGGGTAAAAGTTAATGCTCACGTCGATTACGACGTGGGCTTTTACTCATTTATGACTGCATGGTGTTTGGCGATACCTAAGAGAGTATAGATGAAGTTTTAGTCCACGTTTTTTATTTGTCTATATCTCAGCAATTCGGACTAACTAATAATTACTATAACATTTCAAAATCTAAATTATGAGTGAACAAACAAAAACACTAGGTATTTATATTTTAATTTGTATTATAGCTTTTTTCGCTTTGAGAGCATGTATAAAATCAGATAGCAATGAAAAATATAGTAGCAAGAATACTGAAAGCTTTGTAGGTACATATACAACAACAGACGCTGTTGGTACAAAATTAACTTTTACGTTATCTGAAGATGGAACTGTTAAATGCGAAGAAGAATATAAGACAATATTCGGAGTAGCTAATTCTTATTCAAAAACCAACGAATTTGGAGACTATAAACAAACAGCTACAAAAACTCATTATGGTCATTGGGAAGAATTGTCAAGAGCTATTCCATGTGAAATCACAATAAATAACGGTCCGAATATCTATTTTAATGCAAACGATGGAGAGCATGGTTATACATACCAAATTAAGAATGGTTATTTATATACAGATATAGACGATTGTAAATCAGCTCATCCTGAAAGGCGTTTGAAACTAACCAAACTACAATGATTTTTCTGATAAGTAACAGAATATAAGCTATTAAATGATTGCCATCCGCTTTACCGGATGGCAATCATTTAATGTAAATATCTATTTGATTTCATTATCAAATAAAAATAAAGGATAATCTATTTTATAATCAATACAACCATTGTCACGCAGTATTGTGAGTATCTTACCCATTGCATTTTCGCCAACCAAAGTATAATTGCATTGGGAAAGTATTGTTTGTTCACATATATCTACAACCTTTTCCATAGATTGTATTTGTGCTTTGAGTTTATCATCATAGAACTTCTGTTTGGAGACACTACGGGGTTTCTTTAGCGAAGCTGTCTTTTTCAGTGCCTCCTGCTCAAATGAACGAAGGAAACGCCCTGTTGAGGTTCTTACTGCCCTTATAAGGTCTTTTTTCTGCAAGTCTTGACACCCCCAACGAAGCACGCTGTTTGAGGAATTTTGCATGGTAGTATCTTCTACAATGATTTTCCCTTTGGTTTTTGCAAGCAACTTGCGAAAACCCTCATTTTGAGCATACTTCAAGTTTACGATATACTTCATTACCTCAACATCGAAATAATTGTCATGCCAATTTGTATGATGATATTGCTTGTATTTTTCAGCATTTACAAAGACTTTTTTGCAATACATGGAATTGGGATATTCCATAATTTCACGCTGTAAATCGGGATAACCCGAAAATCGCAAGGCTATGAACAAATGCTCACTTGTCTTGAAATTATACCCAAAACATTCAACTGGATATTCTGTGCTCATGTTTGAGAATGCACCATACTTGCCATTCAACTTGCCAAAGGTTACAATATCATTAGACTTGTAGTGCTCTGTTCTACCAAAAACAATTTCATAAGGATTGTATATAGGTTCTATCTCTTTGGGTTGTGTATATAAGTCTCTAATTGGAAGATTAAGAGCACGCCCCATAGTTTCGACTATCTTTTGACTTGCGTGTTCTCCTTTTAATAATGAATAACAATATTCACGAGTTACACCTATCATTTGAGCAAACTCACGGACTGAAATACCCCTTTGATTTATTATTTCTTTTACTCTTAATTCTGCCATAATAAATTCCTTTATTTGGCAAATGTAATATTTTTTATTACAATATGCATGTTTTATCAATATAATATTTTAGATTAGAATAATACAAAAAGAATGTATCAAGGTAGTCTATTTGTTGATTACTTTGATACATTTTTAATTTAATACGGATAAATTGTTTTATAACATGTTACACCTAATATAATGATATTGATAGAGGGGGTTGTTATACTCCTATCAAGATGCAATTCTACCGCCTAAGAGTTGTTCCCATGTTATTTGTTCTTTACCATCTTGAAAACGTATAACTCTATTAAGATAATCGAAAAACATCGCTTCAAGAACTATATTATCCATCATGTAAGGATTTAGGTCTATGTTATGAGATTGCAAATACTCTTTGATTTCAGCATTATTCAAATGTACTTCTGTACGATAAAGTTTTGTAGGGTTGTTATAATAGTCAAGAATGTATTCTTTTTCAGAAGCATTTCGTATCTCTGCAAGTTTATCGTAAGTTTTAAGACTAACCCCTGCAGATTTATCCCTAATTGCGTTACGCTGTTTCACATAGATAGTTTGGTATTTGTCTTTGTTGAGGCTTCCGCTTAAAGTCCTTGAAATTTCGGGTCTGTCTTCATTACGGTCTGTTATGCGCTTACCATTAAGAATGGTTATTATGTTCTTATTCCTATATAATCTATGTAAAGCACGACTAACGTCAAATGGTGTGTCTTTACAAAGGTCAATACTTGTAAAGTTATGCACATTCAAATGAAGTATCTCACAGATATACCCTAAATAGGTTATCCCTTGTGAATAGAGGGCTGTATTATCAACTGTTATCCAAACCTTTGCTTTCCCATTATCATGCGCCTCATCGCTACCATTATTCAGTCCAAACTTTAATTGCCCAAACAACTTGGCATCCCCACAGTCATTATAAGTTATGGCATAGACATTCTTATAGTAACGTCCATCTATACGCTTTAGGGTGAAGTCTTCAAATTCTATGATTTCGCCAAATTCTAGTAAAGCAATCTTGTCAAATAAAACACTGTTTTCCACTTGACAGCAAACAGTAAAAGCATCAATAATTACAGGTCTTTTACATACTCTTTTCATCATTAAAAAGTTTTTTACTCTCGTTATTTTCACTTGGTTTATTAGGAATTGTTGCCCAATAAGCTTTCATACCATCGCTAATAGCTTGTTTGTGGTTGTCAGTTAAACCACGCCCTTTGAGGGCTTGACTGATACGCTGTTTGGTATCAGCATTTAATTCTCTGAATTTTCTCATGATAAATTTATTTTAGAATGTTATTTATATATAAATAGTAGCATAAGTAGAAAAAGAGTCAATAGTAAGTAACTTTTTTTTGAAAAATATTTTTGCACCAAAATGGGAAACAGTTTTTACTTATACTACTAAAATGTATTTTTGATAAGCGAAAGAGGTTACATACATAAAAACGCCTACGAGTGGGCGTTGAGGTGGGTTTTGCTATTTAATACCATTACCAACCTTGTAAGTTTTTGCCCTTGTAGCGTGATGATGGGGCGCAATCACAATTGGCATATTCAAGTTTGTTGGGGTCGGGTATATAATAGCGTAACTCCCAAATCTTCTCTAAATCCTCTAAAAACCTGTTCGAGAAAACTTCTGAATGGGGTACGAAAAAAATCCTTGTAGAGTAACTTCTACGAGGGTTTTTCTTTTTTAAGACCTCAAAATTGGTCACTTTTGGTCACCTTTTGAATTATGGTGACCATTTTTTATTATTAAATAAGGTATACAACCTCATATCGTAGAGGACGAGAAAAATGTGGGATGAATAGTTGTGTGTATCTCTCTTTTTGCTAACTTTGCAGTAGCATTGTCGAATATTGAGTATATATTAGACCAAACTTTCATGGAAAAGATTCTGTTATTTATTGCATTTGTTCTGCTAACAATGAGCGTGTCTGCCGAGAAAATTGTTGCAACATACACTATGTCAGGCACGAAACGAAATATTGAAGCCGGAGTAGATAGTAAGGGGGCTTTGAATGTGTTTATTCAAGTGGTTGGCGAAAGCAGTGAATATGTTATGATACAAGTGGCAGGGGAAGAGGATATCAAAAAAAACAGAACTCAGTTAGCATACTGCAAAAATAAATTTACAGAATGGGAACAAGTGGCAAAAAGCAATAAAATTTCTGACTTCAAAAAGAAAATTGACGCAACATTTCCAGATGTTGAGGTTTGGTGGGTAGGTCTCGAATGGTATTCAAGCAATAAAGGGAATCTCATAAAGCCATTATTTGTGGTTAATAATGGAGATGCTGCATTTGGAGCCACTGGAGGGGTGACACATTGGTCCAATGAGTTTATCGGCCAAGTGTTTTATATGCTTTTTGAGACGGCAAACGAAATTCAGAGCTTAATTGATGCATTGGATATAAAACAGATTAAGAACAATTTGAAGCAAGAGGCAGAAACAAACGCTTTATTTCGGTAACTTTGCATAAAATCAGAAAAGTTTTGCTACATTTGCAGAGTCAAAATCATATTAGTGGTAGCCTTATGGGGTTCC
The DNA here is from genome assembly GCA_045612965.1 of Bacteroidaceae bacterium. Lineage (GTDB taxonomy): Bacteria > Bacteroidota > Bacteroidia > Bacteroidales > Bacteroidaceae > Physcousia. The sequence goes on from JAZLAC010000043.1 coordinate 59,776, forward strand.
AGCTACTAATCGAATTTATAGAACTCCCCTTAATTTATTAACACGTTATGAATGTGAGATTTATTTTCTTTAAAGCATTTGCACTGTGTGCAATTCTTGTTTTGTCTTCTTGTCAATCAAAAGAAGAAAAGCTTATTAGTAAAATTAACGATTTGGCAGAGCAAATCGAAAAGAATGGTAAAGATTGGGATGCGCAAGATTGGATGGAAGTTAGCAATGAATATGCTCAAATCTGCATGGCTGCGTCCAAATGTGAATTTTCTGAAGAACAACAAGAAGAATTTATTAAGGCAGGTGTAAATCTAACTGCAGCCTTTACCGCTAATGCACCAAATGCGTATTCAAATGTATTAGCCGAAGGAATGGAGGCATATTCGAAAGAACTTGCCAAAGGAATGGAAGCATTGTCGGATGAATTAGTTGACGACGAAGAAGATTTGGATGATGAAGAAGATATGGATGATGAAGATTCAGATGATGAAGATTCAGATGATGAAATAGAAGATAATGGGCAGCTTAAGGTATATTCAAATTGTTACGACGGCTATCTCAACATTCGTGCAGAGCCTACAAGCAAGTCTAAGATTTTAGGTACACTACCAAACGGTCCTGAAGGTGCTGAATTGCTCGGCGTAGAAGGAAAGTGGAGCAAGGTGCGTGTGAATGGCGTTGTTGGCTATATTTGGAGTGCCGATGTTCAGTCAACACCTACTGAACCTGTATTTATCAGCGCTTCTGATGTTGTTGGCGAATGGGCGTTACACAATGAATACAGTGGTGATGCGTTCTATCGAGTTAAGAGCAATGGTAAGTTCGAGTTTTATGACGCAGAAATAGATGAAACCCGTCAAGGAACTTGGTATCTCTCTCGTTATTCAATTGTTTTCAAGTTTGTTGATGGCGATGGTCTTCCTACTGCTACTGTTAGTGGTAGGGAGATGAATTTTGGTCATGGTGCTATCTACAGGAAGAAGTAATCTTAAGACTGTTTGATATTATCAAGAGCAAATGCTTGGGGTGTGAAGTTAAAGGGTCAGAATTATGAAGGACCAAACCTTATGGGTCGGTTGCTAATGGAACTGCGAGATGGCAAGATGAAGTATAAGTTGCCAGACGATTGGAATAAAGCATTGGTAACAATAGGTGGAAATAAATGATAAAAACCCTGTAAGTAGTTGATAAACAACACTTGCAGGGTTTTCTTATTGCGAATAATAATGCAAAAGGCAACCAAATTTTTCTTCCTGCTACAGCACAAGCAAGACTGCCATAAACCGCTTTTATATTTATTCGTGCACAGGATAGGTAACATTTCTATGCCCTTTCTTTGAAATATTAAGATTATTTCATTAATTTTGCACTATCAACTTTATAAAAACATGGAAACCATCATCAACATTTTAGCCCTTTTGGGTTCGCTCGGCCTCTTCCTCTTCGGTATGAAGATAATGAGCGAAGGTTTGGAAAAGTTTGCCGGCGAACGCCTGCGCAGCATTTTGGCCTGGATGACCAAGAACAGATTTATGGGAGTCCTTACCGGCATCACTATTACCGCACTTATCCAATCCTCATCTGCCACCACGGTAATGGTGGTGAGTTTTGTAAATGCTGGCCTAATGACCCTTGCCGAAGCAATCGGTGTCATCATGGGCGCCAACATCGGTACCACAGTAACTGCATGGATTATCACAGCCGTAGGCTTCAAGGTGGACATAGCTGCCTTTGCCATACCTCTGCTTGCCATAGGCATGCCGCTGATTTTCTCCAGCAAGGGCAATCGCAAGAACATCGGTGAATTTGTCTTTGGCTTTTCACTTCTGTTCCTCGGTTTGGAATACCTTAAGGTTAATGCTGAAAGCATGCACGTGGACACCATTGTCAGCCAACTTGTCACCTACATACCTTACAACTCCTTCATAGGCATCGTCCTGTTTGTAATATTGGGTGCTGTGATAACCATGATAGTGCAATCATCATCGGCAGCGATGGCCATTACCCTGATGCTTCTGGCCATGGACATCCCCGGGTTTGGATTCACACAGGCTGCAGCCTTAGCTATGGGTCAGAATATAGGCACCACCATAACCGCCTTTATGGCTTCTTTGGCGGCCAACACTCAAGCTCGTCGTGCAGCTATGGCACATCTTGTGTTCAACGTCTTTGGCGTACTGCTGCTCTTGCCCATCTTCACCTATGCCTGCGACGGAGTAACATACATCACCACCGAAGTGCTTGGCCGTGATGATGCTGATACGACCTGGAAACTTTCTACCTTCCACACCCTATTCAATCTGATCAACACCTGCATACTTATAGGCTTCGTCAGCCAGATAGAGAAACTTGTCTGCTGGCTCATTCCTCAAAAAGAAGTCGAGGAGGAATATCGTCTGCAGTACATTTCCGCTGGCATGCTCTCTACTGCAGAACTGAGCATCCTGGAAGCACAGAAGGAGATAAACAGTTTTGCAGAACGATGCACACGCATGACTGGCTTCGTGGACAGCCTCATGAAGGCAGAGAAAGACGAAGACTTCAACAAAATCTTCAACCGTGTGGAGAAGTACGAGGGCATCACCGACAACATGGAAGTGGAGATTGCCAACTACTTGCACAAGGTTAGCGAAGGCCGACTGAGCATCGAATCAAAGATGGAAATCATGCGTATGCTTCGCCAGATAACAGAATTAGAGAGCATTGGCGACTCATGCTACAACCTGGCACGCACACTCAACCGCCACCGCCAAAACTGTTCCATACCTTTCACTGAACAGCAGCTGGACAACATGCACAACATGATGGCAATGCTACAGAAGGCTATGAGCCACATGGAGCAGATAATTGGCAGCATCCTCAGCGGTCACCATGTAGACTACAACACATCCTATAATCTGGAAAACGAGATAAACAACTACCGCAAGCAATTGAAGAATCGCAACCTGCAAGACATCAATGCTGGAGTATACAGTTATCAGATTGGCGTGTTCTACATCGACTTTATCTCTGAGTGTGAAAAACTCGGCGACTATATCCTGAACGTAGTACAGGCAACCAAACCAGAAAAGGTTTAAGAACGGTTCTAAAAGACTCCCTAAAGGATTTGCATAATATCACGGAGGCGGCGGATTTCATAATTCACTGCCTCCGTTGCTTTTTGTCCATGCGGATTGAACCACATCACATCCAATCCTGCTCCCTTTGCCCCTAAAATGTCGGCCTGGAAATTATCGCCTATCATCAGCGTGTGGCAAGGATCTGCGCCGGTAACACGGAAAGCATAGTCAAAATAACGCTTGGAAGGCTTATTGCTCCCGGCATCCTCCGACAGGACTATCGTGTCAAAATAATCAGTCATGCCACTGGACTTAAGCTTACGGTACTGAACCTCATGGAAACCATTGCTGCACATATGCAAGCCATAGCCACGGGAAACCAGATAGCCCATCACTTCATGCGCGCCCTCTATCACCCCTGGCTTAACAGCACACAAGTCCAGAAAATGATCACTTACCTCCAGGCAGAACTTCTCTGAGACATTCTCCAATCCCCGGCCCTTGCTTAGCGGACGACGAAAACGCTCCACAATAAGAGTGGCACGGTCTATCTCTCCAGCAGCATACTGCTTCCATAATTCCACATTAGTCTGCCAGTACGGAACGCGGAACTTCTCAATGTCATCAAAATATTCATGCAGGGCAAAGTCCTCGTATAGTTCACCCAAGGCTATGTCTGCATTACCGTGAGTATCGTACAGAGTATCGTCGAAATCCATGAATATGTCCTTGTATCTTTTTTCCATAAAAAATGGGGAATAGAGGTTTGTGGCACTTATTTCAAAATTTGCTGACCCGACTGCTCCAGTGTCAGGAAACGACGTTTTGAGGTCTGCCCTCAACAAAAGCCTTAATATTTTCCGCTGCTACAGCCAGAAGCCTTTCCCTGGCCTCGGCACTGGCCCATGCGATATGTGGAGTTATGTGGCAGTTTCTTGCTCCGAGCAGCGGACTGCCATTTGCTGGCGGCTCTTCCGTAAGCACATCAATGCCTGCTGCATACAAACGACCAGAGTTCAGAGCATCCGCCAAAGCCTGTTCGTCAACCAAAGGTCCACGCCCTGTATTTATAAGTATAGCCGAAGGCTTCATTCGTCCAAGACGTTCTGCATTGACAAAGTGGTACGTTCCCTCGTCCAAGGGGCAATGCAACGAAAGCACATCCGCCCCGGCAAAAAGCTCTTCATAAGAGAGCGCTTTCCTTATCCCTGACTTTTGCAGTTCCTCGGCCGTTTTGCTACTCAAGGCAAGCACTTTCATGCCAAAAGCCTGTGCCATTTTTGCTACGGCCATACCTATATTTCCCAACCCTACAATACACATTGTCTTGCCGGCAAGTTCAAGCAACGGAGTGTTATAGAAGCAAAAATCCTCCGACACTGCCCATTGCCCGGCCTTGACATCCTCGGAATAATGTGCCACATTATTGCAGATGTTCAGCAAATGGGCAAACACCATCTGTGCTACGGACATGGTGCTGTATGCAGGCACGTTGGTCACAACTATACCGAGTTCACGGGCCGCCGCCATATCTACTACATTGTAACCTGTAGCCAGAACGCCTACGTAGCGCAGACGGGGCAAACGGTCCAGTACCTCGCGTGTCAACTTCACTTTATTCACCAAAACCGCCTCGGCATCCGAAGCACGCTGCACAACGTCCTCGGGAGCGGTACGATCGTATATTGTTACCTTGCCCAATCCCTGCAGTTCTGCCCACGACAGGTCCCCCGGATTAGCGGTATACGCATCCAATACTGCTATTTTCATTTGCTTACATATGTTCTGTCCAGGTTTGCGCCAGCATCGCCTGGCACTGCCATAGACGGATAATAAATATCCTCCTCACAAGAGAACTTGAAACCAGGGTTCTTTCTTTGCGAGGAGGACTATAGTACGTTGGGACTACTTTGCTGAAAGCACCTTTGCCACGAAATAGGGCAACTGCACTCGCCACCAGCACCAATCATGATCTACGTCAAAGCCCCAGTAATCCATGTAGGCAGGAATGCCTTTCTCGCACAAGACGGTGTCCAGGGCACGAGTGCTTTCCAAGAGTTCGTCCTCCCACTTGCCCTGACCCACGCAGATGTAGATGTTGCGCTTCTTGTACAGGTCCATCCAGGGGTGGTCGGCAGGCATTTCGCGTAGGAAGTCGATGGGAGAGTTCATGAACGTGAGCTCGTCGCTGTACATGGGGAAACCGTAGCCGGCGGTGTACAGACCGCTCAGTGCAATGACAGAGTCGAAGATGTCCGGGCGGCGGAAGAAGAAGTTTGCCGCGTGAGTCGCTCCCATGCTGCAGCCTGTCGTTATCGCCTTGTCGCCGTCATAAGCATACTGCGGCATAAGCTCGTCCGTCACGTAGCGGAACCATCTCTCCTGCAGTTCCAGTCTCGGTCTCTCAGGCTGTCCGTCTGCCGACCATGTCTCTTCATCTATGC
>JAZLAC010000044.1:0-17473 GCA_045612965.1 Bacteroidaceae bacterium
AACGCTCCCGAGGAGAAAGAGCGTGGTATTACTATCAATACTGCACACGTTGAGTATCAGACAGAGAACCGTCACTATGCACACGTAGACTGTCCGGGTCACGCCGACTACGTTAAGAACATGGTTACCGGTGCTGCTCAGATGGACGGTGCAATCATCGTTTGTGCTGCAACTGACGGTCCTATGCCTCAGACACGTGAGCACATCCTTCTTGCTCGTCAGGTAAACGTTCCCCGTCTTGTTGTATTCCTTAACAAGTGTGACGTTGTTGATGACGCTGAGATGCTTGAGCTCGTTGAGATGGAAATGGGTGAGTTGCTCGCTCAGTATGATTTCGAGGAGGATACTCCTATCATCCGTGGTTCTGCTCTGGGTGCTCTGAATGGTGTTGCTCAGTGGGAAGATAAGGTAATGGAGTTGATGGATGCTTGTGACACTTGGATTCAGGAGCCCGAGCGTGCTGTTGATAAGCCTTTCTTGATGCCCGTTGAGGACGTGTTCTCAATCACTGGTCGTGGTACCGTTGCTACTGGTCGTATCGAGACTGGTGTTGTAAAGGTAGGTGACGAAGTTCAGATCCTGGGTCTGGGTGAGGACAAGAAGTCAGTTATCACTGGTGTTGAGATGTTCCGCAAGCTGTTGGATCAGGGTGAGGCAGGTGACAACGTAGGTCTGTTGCTCCGTGGTATCGACAAGCAGGAGATCAAGCGTGGTATGGTAATTACACACCCTGGTGTAATCAAGCCCCACAAGAGCTTCAAGGCTTCTATCTATGTTTTGAAGAAGGAAGAGGGTGGTCGTCATACTCCCTTCGGTAACAAGTATCGTCCTCAGTTCTACCTCCGTACCATGGACTGTACAGGTGAGATCCACCTGCCCGAGGGTATCGAGATGGTAATGCCCGGTGACAACGTAGAGATCAATGTAGAGTTGATTTATGCAGTTGCTCTGAACGTAGGTCTGCGTTTCGCTATTCGTGAGGGTGGTCGCACCGTAGGTTCTGGTCAGATTACCGAGATTCTTGACTAATTAGTCAATAGAATAAAGACTATGGAGTCCTGCCAGCAATGGTAGGACTCTATCTACGGGAATAGCTCAGTTGGTAGAGCACTGGTCTCCAAAACCAGGTGTCGGGAGTTCGAGCCTCTCTTCCCGTGCATAAAAGAAGAAAGAAAATGCATAGCATAATAAATTATTGCAAGAATTCATACGAAGAACTTGTGCATAAGACCACTTGGCCTTCGCGTAAGGAACTTACAGGTAGCGCTGTTGTTGTTTTAATTGCTTCCCTCTGCATCGCGCTGGTTGTATTCGCTATGGACTCTGTATTCCAGACTGGAATGGAGTTCCTTTATGAACTTCTGCACTAATCGTTAAACTGTTAGGAATGGCTGAAATTGAAAAGAGATGGTACGTGATGCGTGCTATCAGTGGCAAGGAAGGCAAGGTAAAGGAGTACATTGAGGCTTTGATTTCACAGCATGGTGATTTTGCCTCCAATGTTTCTCAGGTACTGATTCCTACGGAGAAGATTGTGACAGTTCGTAATGGCAAAAGAGTTGTTAAGGAGAAGAATCGTTTCAGCGGTTATGTCTTTGTAGAGGCAGCGCTGATAGGTGAAACTCAGTCTCAACTCCGAAATGTTCCTAACGTTCTCGGTTTCCTCTCTGCAACTAAGTCAGATACCAAGCCAATGCCAATGTCTCAGGCGGAGGTTAATCATATGCTTGGTACTGTGGACGAGATTCAGGATGTCCCAGAGGATGTAATGATTCCGTTCGAGATTGGTGAGAGCATCAAGGTAACCGACGGACCTTTCAGTGGTTTCGATGCTGTTATTGAGGAAATAAACAGCGAGAAGAAGAAGCTGAAGGTAATGGTTAAGATCTTTGGACGTAAGACTCCCTTGGAACTTGGTTTTATGCAAGTTGAGAAGTTATAAGGTACAAAACCTATGAGCAGGTTTCTCCTTGGTTACGTAAGGAACTGTATATTATGACAACTCAAAACAATTAATTATCTAAAGAGTAAAAACAAAATGGCTAAAGAAGTTGCTGGATTTATCAAATTGCAGATTAAAGGCGGCGCAGCTAATCCTTCACCTCCAGTAGGTCCCGCTTTGGGTTCTAAGGGTATCAATATCATGGATTTCTGCAAGGCTTTCAATGCCCGCACTCAAGACAAGGCCGGTAAGGTACTCCCCGTAGTAATCACTTATTACAATGACAAGTCTTATGACTTCGTTGTCAAGACTCCTCCTGTAGCTGTTCAGTTGATGGAGGTGGCTAAGGTAAAGAGTGGTTCCGCCGAGCCTAACCGTAAGAAGGTTGCTGAGATTACATGGGATCAGGTTCGTGCTATTGCCGAGGATAAGATGCCTGACTTGAACTGTTTCACTGTAGAGGCTGCAATGACATTGGTTGCTGGTACTGCCAGAAGTATGGGTATTGCTGTGAAGGGTGAATTCCCTGGTAAATAATTTTAAAACTTCAATTAACAATGAGTAAACTGACAAAAAATCAGAAGTTGGCAGCAGAGAAGATTGAAGCAGGGAAAGCATATTCACTGAAGGAGGCTTCTGCCTTGGTGAAGGAGATTACCACTACCAAGTTTGATGCTTCTGTTGATATCGACGTACGTCTTGGTGTAGACCCTCGTAAGGCTAACCAGATGGTTCGTGGCGTTGTATCTCTGCCCAATGGTACAGGTAAGGTTACACGTGTACTCTGCCTCTGTACTCCCGACCAGGAAGCTGCTGCTAAGGAAGCAGGTGCTGACTATGTAGGTCTGGACGAATATATTGAGAAGATTAAGGGCGGCTGGACAGACATCGATGTAATCATCACTATGCCCGCTATCATGGGTAAGATCGGTGCTCTGGGTCGTGTTTTGGGTCCTCGTGGTTTGATGCCCAACCCCAAGAGTGGTACTGTTACCATGGATGTTGCTAAGGCTGTCCGTGAGGTTAAGCAGGGTAAGATTGACTTTAAGGTTGACAAGACTGGTATTGTTCATGCTTCAATCGGTAAGGTTAGCTTCACTCCTGAGATGATTGCCGAGAACGCAAAGGAGTTTATGGCTACTATCATCAAGCTGAAGCCCACTGCCGCTAAGGGTACATATGTTAAGAGTGTTTATCTTTCAAGTACAATGAGCCTTGGTATTAAGGTTGATCCCAAGACCACTGAGGAAATCTAAAAAAGTAATTTATCATGAGAAAGGAAGATAAAGGCTTAATTATTGCACAGCTCGGCGAAATGCTGAAGCAGTATCCTCATTTCTATATCGTTGATGTTGAGGGTATGGATGCAGGTCAGACAAGTACTTTGCGTCGTTTGTGTTTCAAGAACAACCTGAAGATGGTTGTTGTAAAGAACACATTGTTGCAGAAGGCTCTTGAGGCAAGCGAAATTGATTTCGAAGCTCTGAATCCTGTTTTGGTTGGCACAACTGCAGTCCTCTTCACAGAGGTTGCAAATGCTCCCGCCAAGATGATCAAGGAACTCAAGAGCAAGAAGGTAGAAAAGCCCGCACTGAAGGCAGCTTATGCCGAGGAGGGTATCTACGTTGGCGCAGAACAGTTGGATGCTCTCTGCTCTATCAAGAGTAAGAACGAGGTTATTGCCGACATCGTTGCTCTGCTGCAGTCTCCTGCAAAGAACGTTCTCTCTGCCCTGCAGAGCGGTCAGAATACAATTCACGGTGTCCTCAAGACATTGGGCGAGCGTCCCGAATAATTATCGGTACAGCCGCATAAAAAACAAATAGTAACAAACTAATCAATAAAAGAATAAGAAAATGGCAGATTTGAAAGCTATCGCTGAAGAGTTGGTAAACTTGACAGTAAAGGAAGTTAATGAGTTGGCAACTATCCTGAAGGATGAGTATGGTATTGAGCCCGCTGCTGCAGCAGTTGCAGTTGCAGCTCCCGCAGCTGGTGCTGGTGAGGCTGCTGCTGAGGAGAAGACTGATTTCGACGTAGTTCTCGTTGACGCAGGTGCTGCTAAGCTTCAGGTTGTTAAGGCCGTTAAGGAGGCTTGTGGTCTTGGTCTGAAGGAGGCAAAGGAGATGGTTGACGGTGCTCCCAGCACTCTGAAGGAAGGCATGCCCAAGGCTGACGCTGAGGCTCTGAAGAAGACCCTCGAGGAGGCTGGTGCTAAGATCGAGCTGAAGTAATCAGAACTTCCTGAAAAGGAATTATGGTAAAGGATCCTCTGGTAGAGGGTTCTTTACCTTTTTGTGTCTATATAATTCTAAAGTCATCATAAACGACCAATTAGATGTCTAATATTATTAACAACAGAGTAAATTTTGCTACCGTTAAGGCTCCTTATGCTTATCCGGATTTCCTTGACGTGCAGTTGAAGTCTTTTCGAGACTTCCTCCAGTTGGATACTCCCCCAGAACAGCGTAAGAACGATGGCCTTTACAAGGTGTTCAGCGAGAACTTTCCTATTGCGGATACTCGCAACAACTTCGTTCTGGAGTTCTTGGACTATTATATTGATCCACCCCGTTATTCAATCGAAGAGTGCCTTGAGCGTGGCCTGACTTACAGTGTACCTCTGAAGGCAAAGTTGAAACTTTACTGTACCGATCCTGACCACGAGGATTTTGATACAGTAATTGAGGACGTCTTCCTTGGTCCTATTCCTTATATGACTAATAATGGCACCTTCATTATTAATGGTGCCGAGCGCGTTGTCGTTAGCCAGTTGCATCGTTCACCCGGTGTATTTTTCGGCAGCAGTGTGCATAGCAATGGTACTCAGTTGTACTCAGCTCGTATCATTCCTTTCAAGGGAAGTTGGATTGAGTTTGCAACTGACATCCAGAATGTGATGTATGCATACATTGACCGTAAGAAGAAGTTGCCAGTAACTACACTTTTGCGTGCTATCGGTTTTGAGAATGACCGTGGCATTTTGGAAATTTTCAATCTTGCCGAGGAGGTCAAGGTTACTGCAGAGAATCTTAAAGCACACCTTGGCCAGAAGTTAGCAGCCAGAGTTTTGAAGAGCTGGGTTGAAGACTTTGTGGACGAGGATACCGGCGAGGTTGTAAGTATTGAGCGTAATGAGGTGCTTCTGGATCGTATGAGCGAATTGACAGAAGAGAACATTGCTCAGATTCTGGAAAGTGGCGAGACATCCATCTTGTTGCATAAGGCAGAGAATCAGAGCAGTGACTATAGCATTATATTCAATACCCTGCAGAAGGATACCTCTAATAGCGAGAAAGAAGCTATTACATATATTTATCGTCAGTTGCGTAATGCTGACCCCGTTGATGATGCCAGTGCAAAGGAGGTTATCTACAACCTGTTCTTCTCTGACAAGCGTTATGACTTGGGCGAGGTAGGCCGTTATCGTATTAACAAGAAGCTTAACCTCTCAACAGATAGCGACGTTCGCGTGTTGACCAAGGAGGATATTATTGAGATTATCAAGTATCTTATTGAATTGATCAACAGCAAGGCCAATGTGGATGACATTGACCACTTGAGCAATCGTCGTGTCCGTACCGTAGGCGAGCAGTTGGCAAACCAGTTTGCTATCGGTTTGGCACGTATGAGCCGTACTATCCGTGAGCGCATGAACGTTCGCGACAACGAGGTCTTCAGTCCCACTGACTTGATCAACGCCAAGACAATTTCCGGTGTTATCAACACCTTCTTTGGAACCAATGCTCTGAGCCAGTTCATGGACCAGACCAACCCCTTGGCGGAGGTTACACACAAGCGTCGTCTGTCAGCCCTTGGTCCTGGTGGTCTTTCTCGTGAGCGTGCCGGTTTCGAGGTTCGAGACGTACATTTCACTCACTATGGACGTTTGTGTCCTATTGAGTCTCCTGAAGGTCCCAACATCGGTTTGATCAGCAGCCTTTGTGTATATGCAAAGATTAATGACCTCGGTTTCATAGAGACACCTTATAGAAAGGTAGAGAATGGCGTTGTTGACCTCTCTCCCGAAGGTATCAGTTATTACAGCGCAGAGGAAGAAGAGAACCTGGTTATTGGTCAGGGTAATGCTCCTTTGCGTGACGATGGCACATTCATCCGTAAGGTGGTTAAGTGCCGTCGCGATGACGATTACCCTGTAGTTCCACCCGCCCAGGTGAATCTTATGGATGTCGCTCCTCAGCAGATTGCCTCTATTGCAGCAAGTTTGATTCCTTTCTTGGAGCATGACGATGCTCATCGTGCATTGATGGGTAGTAACATGATGCGTCAGGCAGTGCCTCTGCTTCGCACCGAGGCTCCCATTGTTGGTACCGGTATTGAGAAGCAGGTTTGCGAGGATAGCCGTACAATGATTACTGCAGAAGGCGATGGTGTGGTTGACTATGTGGACGCAACAACAATCCGTATTTTGTACGATCGCACAGAGGAGGAGGACTTCGTAAGCTTCGAGCCTGCAATGAAGGAGTACCGTATTCCTAAGTTCCGTCGTACCAACCAGAACATGACTATTGACCTTCGTCCCATTTGTGAGAAGGGGCAGCGTGTCAAGGCCGGTGATATTCTGACCGAGGGTTATTCTACCGAGGCTGGTGAATTGGCATTGGGTAAGAACCTGCTGGTTGCATACATGCCTTGGAAGGGTTACAACTATGAGGATGCTATCGTATTGAACGAGCGTGTCGTTCGTGAGGATATCCTGACCAGTGTACATGTTGAGGAATTCAGTTTGGAGGTTCGCGAGACCAAGCGCGGTATGGAGGAGCTCACAAGCGATATTCCCAATGTCAGCGAGGAAGCCACCAAGGATCTGGACGAGAATGGTATCATCCGTATTGGTGCCAATGTTGTTCCTGGTGATATCATGATTGGCAAGATCACACCTAAGGGTGAAAGTGATCCCAGTCCTGAGGAGAAGTTGCTCCGTGCCATCTTCGGTGATAAGGCTGGTGATGTGAAGGACGCATCTTTGAAGGCAAGTCCCTCTCTTAAGGGTGTTGTTATCGACAAGAAATTGTTCTCCAAGGCTATTAAGACACGTTCTGCCAAGGCCGAGGACAAGAAGCGTATTGCTGCTATCGATGAGGAATTCGAATGTAAGGTTGCTGACCTGAAGGCCATTCTTATTGATAAGTTGCTCGAACTTACTGCCGGCAAGCCCAGCGCTGGTGTCAAGGACTACATGGGTGCCGAGCTTATTCCTGCCGGTGCGGAGATCACAGCTCCTGTTCTGGAGACCTTTGACTACACTGCAGTGCAATTGAGCGGATGGACCGAGGATGCCCACACCAATGAGTTGATAAGAACTCTTGTCATCAACTTCCTCAAGAAATATAAGGTTCTTGATGCAGAGATTAAGCGTGCCAAGATCGCCATTACCATTGGTGATGAGCTGCCCAGCGGCATTATCCAGATGGCCAAAGTCTACATTGCCAAGAAGCGTAAGATTGGTGTAGGTGATAAGATGGCCGGTCGTCATGGTAATAAGGGTATTGTATCTAAGGTTGTGCGTCAGGAGGATATGCCCTTCTTGGCCGATGGTACACCTGTTGATATCGTTTTGAACCCCCTGGGTGTGCCTAGCCGTATGAATATCGGTCAGATCTTTGAGACTGTACTCGGTGCTGCTGGTAAGAAGCTCGGTGTCAAGTTTGCCACTCCTATCTTTGATGGTGCTCATCTTGAGGACTTGAACGAGTGGACCGACAAGGCAGGCTTGCCCCGTTACTGCTCTACCCAGTTGTACGATGGCGCTACTGGCGAGCCCTTCGATCAGTTGGCTACCGTAGGTGTTGCCTACATGCTTAAACTCGGTCACATGGTAGAGGACAAGATGCACGCACGTAGCATTGGTCCCTACAGTCTGATTACTCAGCAGCCACTTGGCGGTAAGGCACAGTTTGGTGGTCAGCGTTTCGGTGAGATGGAGGTTTGGGCTATCGAGGCATTCGGCGCCAGCCATGTTCTCCAGGAGATCCTGACAATCAAGAGTGATGACGTTACTGGCAGAAGCAAGGCTTACGAGGCTATTGTCAAGGGCGATGCAATGCCCACAGCCGGTATTCCTGAATCACTGAACGTACTGCTGCACGAGTTGCGTGGTTTGGGCTTGAGAATTACGTTGGATTAAAATTGACAGATACAAGATATGGCTTTCAAGAAAGAAACCAAGGTGAAGAACAACTTCACCAAGATAACCATCGGACTGGCTTCACCCGAGGAGATTCTCGAGAACTCTTTTGGCGAGGTGCTCAAGCCCGAGACTATCAACTATCGTACATATAAGCCCGAGCGCGACGGCCTTTTCTGCGAGCGCATCTTCGGTCCCACCAAGGACTACGAGTGCCATTGCGGTAAGTACAAGCGCATCCGTTACAAGGGCATTGTCTGTGATCGTTGTGGCGTAGAGGTTACAGAAAAGAAGGTTCGCCGTGAGAGAAGCGGTCATATCCAGCTCGTTGTCCCTGTGGCACACATCTGGTATTTCCGTTCTTTGCCCAATAAAATAGGCTATCTTCTCGGTATGCCCACCAAGAAGCTCGATAGCATTATCTATTACGAGCGCTATGTTGTTATCCAGCCCGGTATGCTGGCTCCTCGTGATGAAAAGGACGAGCGTGGTATCCAGGACGGTATTGCCCGTGAAGGTGATCTGCTGAGCGAAGAGGAATACATTTCATTGATAGACCGTTTGCCCCGCGACAATCAGTATCTTGATGACACTGATCCCAACAAGTTTGTTGCCAAGATGGGTGCAGAGGCTATCCTCGACCTGTTGCAGCGCGTAGACCTTGATAAGCTCAGCTACGAATTGCGTGACAGCGCAAACACCGAGGGTGCCCAGCAGCGTAAGAACGAGGCATTGAAGCGTCTGCAGGTTGTGGAGAGCTTCCGTGCTAGCCGCGAGATCAACAAGCCCGAGTGGATGATTCTGCGCATTTTGCCTGTCATTCCACCAGAGTTGCGTCCCCTGGTACCCCTGGATGGTGGCCGTTTCGCAACCAGCGACTTGAACGACCTTTATCGTCGCGTTATCATCCGCAACAACCGTTTGAAGCGTCTGTTGGAGATCAAGGCTCCCGAGGTTATTCTTCGCAACGAAAAGCGTATGCTCCAGGAGGCAGTGGACAGCCTGTTTGACAACAGCCGTCGTGCCAGTGCTGTTAAGTCTGAGAGCAACCGTCCCCTCAAGTCACTCAGTGATTCACTGAAGGGTAAGCAGGGCCGTTTCCGTCAGAACCTGTTGGGTAAGCGTGTTGACTACTCTGCACGTTCTGTAATCGTTGTAGGTCCCGAGTTGAAGATGGGCGAGTGCGGTCTGCCCAAACTGATGGCAGCAGAGCTGTACAAGCCATTCATCATTCGTAAGCTCATTGAGCGTGGTATCGTTAAGACCGTCAAGAGCGCAAAGAAGATCGTAGATCGCAAGGATCCCGTTATCTGGGACATCCTTGAGAACGTGATGAAGGGTCATCCCGTGCTCCTGAACCGTGCACCAACACTGCACCGTCTGGGTATTCAGGCTTTCCAGCCCAAGATGATCGAGGGTAAGGCAATCCAGTTGCATCCTCTGGCATGTACCGCGTTCAACGCCGACTTCGACGGTGACCAGATGGCTGTTCACCTGCCCTTGTCAAATGAAGCAATCCTGGAAGCTCAGCTTCTGATGCTCCAGAGCCACAATATTCTGAACCCCGCCAATGGTGAGCCTATTACCGTTCCTTCACAGGATATGGTGCTGGGTCTGTACTACATCACTAAACTGCGTCCTGGTGCAAAGGGAACCGGCATGAGTTTCTATGCTCCCGAAGAGGCAATCATTGCCTTCAACCAGAAGCGTGTAGAGATTCACGCTCCTATTAAGGTTGTTGTAGACGACCTTCTGGAGGATGGCACTATTGGCAAGCGTCAGGTTGAGACTTCTGTTGGTCGACTTATCGCTAACGAGATTATCCCTGCCGAGATTGGCTATTTCAACGATGTGATTGCCAAGAAGACTCTCCGTGGCCTGATTACAAAGGTTATCAAGAGTGTGGGTGTTGCTCGTGCTTGTGAGTTCCTTGACGGTATCAAGAACCTCGGTTACAAGATGGCCTACGAGGGTGGTTTGTCATTCAACTTGGGCGATATCATCGTTCCCGAGGAGAAGACAGAGCTCGTACAGCGCGGTAACGACGAGATTGAGCGTATCACCATGGACTATGGCATGGGTTTCATCACCGACAAGGAGCGTTACAACCAGGTTATTGAGACTTGGACCAAGGTTAACAATGACCTCTCCAAGATTCTGATGAAGACCATGAGTGAGGCCGAAGAAGGTTTCAATGCCGTGTACATGATGCTTGACTCAGGTGCTCGTGGTAGCGCTGGTCAGATCAGTCAGCTCTCTGGTATGCGTGGTCTGATGGCCAAGCCCCAGAAGGCAGGTGCCGAGCCTTTGACTATCGAGAACCCCATTCTTTCTAACTTTAAGGAGGGTATGAGCGTGCTGGAGTACTTCATCTCTACCCACGGTGCCCGTAAGGGTCTGGCGGATACCGCTTTGAAGACTGCCGACGCCGGTTATCTGACTCGTCGTCTTGTTGACGTTTCTCACGACGTTATCATAACCGAGGAGGATTGCGGAACCTTGCGTGGTCTGGAGTGCACTGCACTGAAGAATGGTGACGAGGTTATCAGCTCTCTCTACGACCGTATTCTGGGTCGTGTCAGCGTACACGATGTAATCCATCCCACAACCGGCAAGATGATTGTTGCTTCTGGCGACGAGATTACCGAAGCTAAGGCCAAGGAAATCGAGGAAAGCCCCATTGAGATGGTAGAGATACGTTCTGTTCTTACCTGTGAGAGTCGTAAGGGCGTATGTATGAAGTGTTATGGCCGTAATCTGGCTTCAAGCCGTATGGTACACAAGGGCGAGGCTGTGGGTGTTATTGCTGCCCAGTCTATCGGTGAGCCTGGTACTCAGTTGACTCTGCGTACTTTCCACGCCGGTGGTGTGGCCGGTAATGCTGTTGCCAACGCACAGATAAAGGCCAAGTACGAGGCACGTCTGGAATTTGATGAACTTCGCACCGTAGACGCACAGACCGACAATGGCACTGCCAAGGTGGTTGTAAGCCGTCTGGCCGAGGTACGTTTCGTTGAACCCAAGACCGGTATTGTACTGCTCAGCCAGGACGTTCCCTACGGCAGCACCCTCTTCAAGCACGAGGGCGACATCGTACAGAAGGGCGATATCATTGCTCAGTGGGACCCCTTCAACTCAGTAATTGTAACCGAGTCTGCCGGTAAGGTCAAGTTCGAGGACGTTATCGAGAATGTTACATATCGCGTGGAGACCGACGAGGCTACCAAGCAGAGCGAATATATTATCATTGAGTCTAAGGACCGCAACAAGATTCCCGCTTGCCACATTCTGGACGAGAACGGAGACATTCTGCGTACCTACAACTTCCCCATCGGTGGCCACATTGCTATCGT
This sequence comes from Bacteroidaceae bacterium, assembly GCA_045612965.1. Classification (GTDB taxonomy): domain Bacteria; phylum Bacteroidota; class Bacteroidia; order Bacteroidales; family Bacteroidaceae; genus Physcousia. Next base: position 11,444 of record JAZLAC010000044.1, read on the forward strand.
GGACGGTGCTGAGGCCCGTGTAGGTGAGGTACTGGTCAAGATACCTCGTGTAGTAGGTGGTGGCGGTGATATTACCGGTGGTCTGCCTCGTGTAACCGAGTTGTTTGAGGCACGTAACCCCAGCAACCCCGCTGTTGTTGCCGAAATCGACGGTGTAGTTACAATGGGCCGTCTCAAGCGTGGTAACCGCGAGATCACTATTACCTCAAAGGTTGGTGATGTACGCAAATATCTTGTGCCCATTTCCAAGCAGATTCTTGTACAGGACAACGACAACGTCCGTGCCGGTACGCCTCTGTCTGATGGCGCGGTTACTCCTGCCGACATTCTGGCCATTAAGGGTCCCACTGCCGTTCAGGAATACATCGTTAATGAGATTCAGGACGTTTACCGTCTGCAGGGTGTAAAGATCAACGACAAGCACTTCGAGGTTATCGTTCGCCAGATGATGCGCAAGGTGCAGATCGTAGAGCCCGGCGATACCCGCTTCCTGGAGACTCAGGTTGTGGACAAGCTCGACTTTGCCGAGGAGAACGACCGCATCTGGGGCAAGAAGGTGGTTGTCAACGCTGGTGACAGCGAGACAATGCACGCTGGTCAGATTGTTACTGCACGCCGCCTGCGTGACGAGAACTCTCTGCTGAAGCGTCAGGACAAGAAGATTGTGGAGGTGCGTGATGCCATGCCAGCTACTTCTACCCAGATCCTGCAGGGTATCACCCGTGCTTCTCTGGCTACAAGTTCGTTCATGAGTGCCGCATCCTTCCAGGAAACCACCAAGGTGCTGAACGAGGCTGCCATCAACGGTAAGAGCGACTACCTGGAGGGCATGAAGGAGAACGTTATCTGCGGTCACCTGATTCCTGCCGGTACCGGTATGCGCGAGTACGAGAAGATCATCGTTGGTTCACGCGAAGACTACGAGCGCACCTTGGCAAACCGCAAGGCTCGTCTCGACTTCGATGACTTTTAAATGAACCATTAATGCTATAAAGGAAAGAACGCTTTGCCGAGGCAATTCAGCCTTGACAAGGCGTTTTTTCTTTGTCCCTCTAACGACTCTAAGGACTTTAACGTCTTTAAGGACTTTAGAGACCTTAATGACCCTAAAGCCCCTAAAGACTTTTAAGACCTTAAATTCCCTATTACACTTTAAAGAATATTCACTATGCCTATCCCCAACCCAATGCACGAACTTCGCCTGAAGGTTCGTGATTATGAATGTGATCTGCAGGGCATTGTCAATAATGCCAACTATCAGCATTATCTGGAGCATGCACGCCACGAGTTTCTCTTGGAGCGTGGTATCAGTTTTGCAGAAATGCACGCACAGGGCATTGATGCCGTTGTGGCACGCATCACTATGGAATTCAAACTGCCCTTGCGTAGCCGTGACGAGTTTATTTGCCGCTTGACCGTGAAGAAGGAGAACGTACGCTACGTCTTCCTTCAGGAAATTTATCGTGCGTCTGATGAGAAATTGTGCCTGAGAGCAAGGGTGGATTCTGTTTGCACCCAGGACGGTCGTCTGCTCTCTTCTTGCAAGGAACTTGATGTAAAACTCTTTGGCTGATGCCAGCATTCTCCAAGACGGACCAAAGTATCCTGCGTATTGCCCTGCCGAGCATTGTCGGCAATATCACCGTACCTCTGCTGGGTTTGGTAGATGTTGCCGTAACCGGGCACATGGGTTCTTCCTCCATGTCGGAGGGAGATTCTTCGTTTGCCGCCTCATTCTATGTTGGCGCAATAGCGGTAGGAGGCATGCTGTTCAATATCATCTATTGGCTATTCGGTTTTCTCAGGATGGGAACCGGAGGCGAAACCGCCCAGGCCTGGGGACGTCGGGATTTGGCCGGCGTCCTGCTTTTGCTTGTCCGTAGCCTCCTGCTTGCCTGGGTACTGGGATTGGCGCTGCTCCTGATTTCCCCTCTTGTCCGTGATGCGGCACTATGCTATATTTCTCCGGAAATGGACGTCGCCACCCTCGCGCGGATATATTTTAATATATGTATATGGGGTACCGTTCCCAGTCTCGGACTCTTTGCCTTGAACGGCTGGTACATAGGTATGCAGAACTCACGTATCCCCATGCTTGTCGCCATTGTGCAAAACCTGCTTAATATAATATGCAGCGTATGCCTTGTCTATGTCATGGGCCTGCGTATCGAAGGCGTTGCTTTGGGTACCGTTCTGGCACAATGGGCAGCATTTCTCATAGCTATGCTCCTATGTTGCCGCTATTATGGCCGTCTTTGGCGTTGGCACAAGCATCAATTGCCCTCATGGGGAACTATGTTGCGGCAGTCCTTGAAAGTCAATACCTCTTCAAATCGCAACAACTTCTCGCTCTTTCTGCGTACTCTTTGCCTTATAGTTGTCCACTTCATGTTCATAGCCGCCGGTGCGGCACAGGGCAGTGTGGAATTGGCGGTTAACACCTTGCTCATGCAGCTGTTTACCATCTTCAGTTATTTCATGGATGGCTTTGCCTATGCCGGCGAGGCGTTGGTGGGCAAGGCCATTGGTGGCGGCAATGTGGCGGCATGCCGTTCCGTTGTCCGTCGGCTGTTTTGTTGGGGTGGGGCACTTGCTGTGTTTTTTGTGGTGCTGTATGGTGTGGGAGCAGAAAACTTCATGTCATTGCTCACGGACGATGCCCAAGTGCTGGATGCTGTATCCCGCTATCGGCACTGGACCCTGCTCCTGCCTGTTTGCGGTGCCGCATCCTTCCTGTGGGACGGTATCTATATTGGCGCCACCTCACCGCGTCTCATGCTTCTGTCCATGGCCATCAGCATGACCCTCTTCCTGGCTGGGTATTACCTTCTTATTCCACTGCATGGCAACCATGGCCTCTGGATAGCCTTCCTTTCCTATCTTGCTTGCCGAGGTGTGGTGCAGACGCTGACATATAGGAAGATTTTTCCATAATCATTTGGACGGCTCGCCCAAAAACGCTACTTTTGCGTATAGAACAATAGTTAAATCAATAAAACTCTCCAATATCATTATGTTGTTTGAACAGATTAGCAAGGACATAGTAGTGGCCATGAAGGCCAAGGACAAGGTCCGTTTGATGGCACTTCGCAATGCCAAGAAGTATTTCCTGGAGGCTCTTACAGCCCCCGGTGCCGATGCCGAACTATCGGACGAGCAAGCATTGAAGATTCTCTCCAAGCTGGTGAAGCAGGGCAAGGACACCGCCCAGCTCTATCTTGAACAGAACCGTCCCGACCTGGCAGAGGAGGAGCAGGGACAGGTTGCTGCCCTCGAGGCATATCTGCCCAAGGCACTCACCCCTGAGGAGCTGGAGGCAGAACTCCGCACTATCATTGCCGAGGTTGGCGCCACCAGTGCCAAGGAAATGGGCAAGGTAATGGGCGTTGCCAGCAAGCGCCTGGCAGGCCGTGCCGACGGCAAGGCTATATCCGCCAAGGTGAAGGAAATGCTGGGATAGAAAAACTTTGCTGATAGTCATGTATTCTTGGATGCAGATAAAAATAATGTTGCATTTCCTTGGAATATTGACCGAAACTTCATACCTTTGCACCCGCAAGTGAGGGGCGGAGCCTTGCTTTTTTCATGCTCCATCTCAAAACCTTGTAAAGGATGGTTCGGTAGCTCAGTTGGATTAGAGCAGCAGCCTTCTAAGCTGCGGGTCAAGGGTTCGAGCCCCTTCCGAATCACGAAACAGATAGTTTCAAAGCAAAAAGCGAGTTCACTGAACTCGCTTTTTGTGTTTGTCTGGATTGTGTCTGTTTTGAGCCACCAGCGGGACTCGAACCCGCGACCCACGCATTACGAATGCGTTGCTCTACCAACTGAGCCATGGTGGCCTATCAATATATTCGTTTGCAAAGATACGAAAAAAAAGGAATTGGAGTGAACTTTTTCCTATATTTTTATTTGCGGCAGCAAAATATGTCAGTTCAGATAAACCAGGCAACTATTTCTTGGTCAACGGATTTAACTGATTATACGGTTTACTTTTCTTATACAATCGCAAGTGCGCGACCATCCGTATCATCCGTTGACCTAGAAAGAAAAATAATTCACTCAAGTTTCGCAAGTAGTTGCCTTTATTGAAAATTAGATAGTTACTAGCAACTTCAATAAAAGCTCTTTTTTTCATCTTCCCCAATTGCCTAAAAAATATTACACCCCGAAACGAGCTCCGGGGTGTGTCGTTTTTAGGCCCCATTGAAAAAAAGTTGCCCGAAAAATTGAAGTTTTGCCCCGATGTTTCTATATTATGTAAAAAATGAGTATATTCGCAGAACCTTTAAAGCATCGAAATCTATGACACACCGCACCCATACCGCTTGTTTGCCACGCTTGAGCTACTGCTCAACGGTTGAGGTGCGCATAGCTATCCCCCTCCATATATAAGCTGCTTATTTATAATAATTTATACACTGCATCCTCTGCTCGAAGGATGCAGCCTTTGTGCATTTGTACTAAGGCTTGTGCCAGCGATTAAACACTAAACACTACACACTAAACAAACATATTACTATGGCAAAATTCAAGATTAAGGATGGTGTTGCCATCATTCCTGAGAAGACAACTGAGATTGGAACGGAGGCGTTCAAGAATAGCAGAACGCTTGTGGAGGCGACAATCCCTTCGGCGGTAACCACGATCGAGGCATCGGCATTCGAGGGTTGTAAGAAACTGAAAAGCATAACCATCGTAGGGGCCGTGACCAAGATAGGTGCTAATGCTTTCGCTGGTTGTGAAATGCTCGAAAGCATTGTCATGCCCGACTCTGTCACCGAGATTGAGGAGAATGCATTTAATGGCTGTTGCAAGCTCACGAGCATCACACTACCGGCTTCGTTGACAAAGATTGGAGCAGCGGCTTTCGCTGACTGTAACAAAATAGAAGAGGTAACGATCCCCGCATCGGTAACAGAAATCGGAGCAAAGGCTTTTGCTATTACTGCATGGAGTAGTAGACTCACAAAGGTGGTGTTGCCTGATGGCCTTACGACGATTGGGGATAAGGCTTTCGACTCTTGTCGCGCCCTTGCGGAAATCGAGATTCCTGCCACTGTCACAAGCATTGGTAAGAGTGCGTTCAGCAGTTGTCGTGCCTTGAAATGTATCAACATTCCCGACGGAGTGACAAGCATAGAATATGGTGCTTTCTCTGGTAGTGGTCTTGAGAGCATCACAATACCCGATAGCGTCACAAGCATTGGTGATTCTGCTTTTCGAAACACCTCAATCACGAGCATCACAATACCCGATAGTGTTGTGAAGATAGGAGAGCGTGTGTTCTGGGATTGCAAGAAACTCGAAAGCGTAACCATCGGTAAGGGTGTAAGGGAGTTTGACTTAACTCTTTTTAATTACCTCAACACCAACCTTAAAAGCATCGTTGTTGCCGAGGGCAATGAGGTGTTTGATTCGCGCGAGGACTGCAACGCCATCATAGAGACTGCAACGGACACACTTGTCCATGGTTGCAAATCTACGGTTATCCCATCTTCGGTAAAGGAGATTGGGGAAGATGCCTTTTGTGCCGGTTGCCCCAGGAACCTGGTCATTCCTGCTGGTGTGACCAAGATTGGCCCTCGTGCCTTTAGATCCTGCAGTGAACTTGAAAGCATAAGCCTCCCCGAAGGTATAACGGAGGTTGCTTATGGTACATTTTATAGGTGTGCAGGTATTGAGAGCATTACTCTCCCCTCAACGGTGACAAGCATTGAACATATCGCATTCGAAGGTTGTCGTAGCCTTAGAAGCATAGTGGTTCCAGAAGGCGTTACAAGCATTGGAAGCGACGCTTTCATCGGCTGCAAACGCCTTGAAGAGATAACCATCCCGAACAGCGTGACGAAGATGGGGGATTCGGTGTTCTATGGTTGTGATGAGCTGAAGAGCATCACTCTGGGCAGTGGGCTTACGAGTGTGGGGGATAATGTATTCGGCTCGTGTGGAAAGTTGAAGAAAATCATTGTTCCCGCAGGTACAGCAGCTCACTTCAAGCAACTTCTCGATGGAAGACTTCACAAAGCGATT
>JAZLAC010000045.1:0-61992 GCA_045612965.1 Bacteroidaceae bacterium
ATTGTTGATGCATTTGCTTTGGTAGGACGTGAGGTTGAAATCAAGAAGAAGGACAAGAAGAACTTCGGCAAGGTAGAATCTGCTTTCTTGAAAGATAATACCGATGTGTATGATGTAATGTTTCAAACAGAGAAGTCTATAAAAATAAAGATAGAGGTTGATACCTGTCCTCCATTGAATTTCAAGACAGAGCAGAAACTACTGCTCCAACCTCATTCATTTATGACTCGTTGCTTCACCCTGCCTGATTTGTTTGCCGGCAAGATGCACGCCCTTGTATATCGTGCATGGAAAAACAGAGTCAAGGGACGCGATTGGTACGACTTTGAGTGGTATGTGCGTCATAATGTACCCCTTGATTTTACACACTTGGCAGAAAGATGCAAGCAGTTTAATAATGAAGATATTACACCAGAACTATTCAAGGAGAAACTCAAGGAACGTCTTTCTTCTTCTGACATTAAGCAAGTAAAAGAGGATGTGCTGCCTTTTGTGCGCAATCCGAAGGAGTTGGATATCTGGTCAAATGACTATTTTGTTCAGTTAGCGGATATGTTGATAACCGAATAATTAACTATAATTTAATGCTATTATAGGTTACAGGAATTAGTAACAGATAAAATAAGAAAATCTAAAAAAAATAGAATATCGATTCTAATAGAGTTTTTGTAATTCCTAACCATTAAAAATATTTTATATATGAATAGACAAGAAACCTTATTTAGAATATCGCAATTACTTGCACGTTTTACAGAACAAGTTAAAATACTAAATTCAAATGGAGAGTTTAGTATAAACATACATGCTGAGAATATCTTAATAAATATTTTAAATACCATATATGCTTGCAATCTAAAAAATGTAAACTATGAGGAAAATAAGATTTATCCAAGTATTGATCTTAGAGATTATGATAAAAGAATTGCCATACAAGTTACATCCACTTCTAATTTAGATAAAATTAAGCATACATTGTCAGAGTTTGTCTCAAACGAATTATATAAAGATTTTGACACTTTATACATATACATAATCACAGAAAAGCAGAAAAAATATAAGCAAAGTTCTATTGATGAGATTATAGGAGATAAAATTAGATTTACAACAGAATATATACTTGATAAAACAGATTTATATAAAGTCTTAAATGCTCAAAATGACGATCAAAAGATTATAAATGTGTGCAAATTACTTGAGGCTCAATTTGCAGATAATAAATATGAATTTGATAAATGGGAATTATATTCTAAAGGGTTGTATGAATACGATCAGTATATTAAAAATATATACACCTATTTTGATATTAAAGGATTCTCGCCACGAGTAAATAATACCTTGGTTAGATTGAATATAGACAAAATATATGTACCATTGAAATTCAAGTTCGATTTTTCAAATAATGTAGATGACAACATCCCTAAAGATAAGAAAACTTCATATGATATTATTTCTGCACTAACGAATTTTGATAAGATTGTCATTTTAGGAGACCCTGGCTCGGGAAAATCCACGACTTTGAAGTATTTAGCATATACTATATGTGCACATAGGGCTAGTAATGAGCAATTACAAACATATATCCCAATATATCTAAAAGCAACAGAATTTGCAAAATACCTTTTTGATACGGGACGAAGTTTGTCAGAGTTTATTATTGATATTAATACTAAATACGGTTTGTTGTTTTCGAAGAGTTTAGAAAACAACAAATTAATTGTGTTAATAGATGGTTTAGATGAGATAAATATCACTAATCAAAGGCATAACGTAGTAGAAAAAATAAATTCTTTCACTGCCCAATATCCTGAAATAAAAATTATAGTCTCTTCTAGAATCGTTGGTTACAAAGAAACACGATTAAGTGGTTACTTTTTCCATTTCGAAGTTGATAAATTTTCCGACAAACAGATATGCTTATTCTTAAACAATTGGTATTCTTCAATATCTTCATATTCAGATAATAATTTTGAAAATGCTGCAGAAGAAGCAAGAAGATTATTCTGTTCTATAAAACGAAATAAATCTGTATACAGATTGGCACAAAATCCCTTATTAATAACCATTATTGCATTAATATATTATCAAGGAAGTAAATTGCCGGAAAAACGAGTAGCACTATATGAAGTCGCAACATCAACACTACTAGATAATTGGGTTAAACTTAGAACTAATCAAAAGAATAATATTGATAGAGAAATACTTATTGAGCTATTAGCCCTAATAGCCTTTCATATTCATGAACACTATTCATCTGGTTTAATTCCCGAAAGAGAACTAACCCAAATGCTTACTAATGAATACTCGAAGATATATCCTTATATGCCTCAAAAGGAATTGAAACAAGATGTCAATGATATAATATCATTTTTGAGGGAAGATGCAGGATTTCTATTTGAGAAAGGATTTGCTGAAAATGGAGAAGCTTTGTTTGGTTTTGTACACCTAACTTTTCAAGAATACTTTGCGGCCATTGAATTTAACACAAAATGGAAAGAAGGTAGTTTAAGTGGTGGTTTGAATGATTATATTTATAATTCGAATTGGACAGAAGTTATTAAATTGACTGCATCTTTATTTAAGGTAAAAGAACCAGGTAGATTAGGTCGTAGTAATGCAACAAAGTTTATTGCAGATATTTTAAAGATAGAGGAACTGCTACCAGAAATAAATCGCCGCTTACATCTTGTGTGTCAGATACTAAGCGAAGATGTGGAAATAGAATTTGATGTACTTAAAAACATCATTGATGAAATTTTCAATCGTTTATTATTTGTGAAAGATAAAAGTATAGACTTCCACACTTCATTTATAGATGAAAACTGTGTTACGTTGCTTTTAGGTACAAATGGATACCAAGATTATTTACTTGAACGAATATTGGATATATTACAATCTGATCAGTCTTCAATACTGTCTCAGAGACTTGTTTGTATCCTTATGGAGGCTTCTAACATTTCAGCTGTACATACAAGTTTAATGAAGATATTAGAATCAAATCAAGATGAGATAAAATCTCATATGTTCCACTATAGCACAGTTTTACCTGTTGCAGATATAGTTAAGACTGAATTATTTCGTAATGAGATTGTTAATTATATTAATTCTCCTGCATATTCACAAAAATATGAAGGTCATTTACCAACACAATATAGTTGTTGCTTTAAAGAGGATTTAGAAGCATGGCTATTATCTATAAGTTTAATTACTGACCCAAGAATAAAGAAAGACCTTATTGATTTCTATGTATTTTCATGGGGAATTGGAGATATAGATAATATTAGAGCATATTATGAGGCTGTTAAAACAAGTTATCCTAGTTTTGATTTGAGTCGAATAGAGAATCACATCGAAAAACTTGATTATTATAAGTCATTGGGGTTAGAAGATTATCCAATTATCACCTTTAATGGTGTAGATATTTACAAAAAGAAAGATAATGAATTGTTATATGCAATAAATCATAAAGAGAATATTGATATTGTTAATTATCCTTTTACTTGTGAAAAATTGGAGCCATACTTTAACTCATACACACCTACGATTATTCCATTTTGTGATATCATTATATCAGCAATTAATACTGAATCTAAAGAGATAATAATTCACAACAATGATGAATTAGAACTATTAATACAATATTATGATACAATTCATTGGGCTACCCATGTGAGACTAAATAGGGCTATAATATACGCACTGTCAAATCTTTTTACCGATGGTGTTGTAAACGAAAATATTTTATATTGGATAAAACGTAATTATAACCAGATTCAATTTTCATTCAATACCGATACGCCTTTTTTTAATACAGCAGATTTTGGAGAATTAGTAAAATCATCTTCGTTAAATATCTTTGACAAACTTATGTTGTTAAAGTATACCTCCCCTCAGTATAAAGATACCAAACTATTGTTGTCTGCAATAGATGAATACAATAAAACTGAGTCAATAATAGAAAAAGAGAAATATAGAGATATATTAATTAGAATACTCTAATTTAGTGTTTACATAGAAAGAGGCAAATTGAGACTATTCATTATTTTGTGGAAATATTCAAAAACAATAAAACCCGCCTGCATCATATAGCATTGCAGGCGGGTTACTTTTGAGGTGTTAGATGTTATTGTTGGATATCTCCATCCTCTTTAAAATTGCATGAACGGCTTCAATGGTATTGGCATTTACATTCTTCCATCTGGAGAATCTCCATACGAGTGATATGCCGTACGGCTCCCATATAGTTATTTGTTGTCCATTAGATATTTTTCGACATCGGCTACTGTCGGGTCGATTTTAATTACAATACCGTCTCTGCTAACTAATATAGTTCTACCAGCCATATTGGGAATGCCATATTGAGCCCATATGTGATGATATTCTTCCATTGCGACCAGATTTGGCCAAGGATACTGATCAGTTTCCAATGCATTAAGCCATTTGTTAGTGTCCTTATATTCACGGGCAATGCCAACTATCTCAAATCCTCTATTCTCGTATTTTTCGTATAGAAGTCTGAATGATTTTGCATTCATTCGACAAGACTTACACCACGATGCCCAAAGCTCAATCACAGCAACCTTGCCGTTAATTAGCTTGGATAATGTCTGTGATTCACCAAATTTATCTGGTAAAGTGAAATCTATATATGACCTACCTTCCACCATCGTCGCTGCATCTCGTTCTGATGAAATATGAGTATGCATCTTATTGCTTGGGGTAACCAGCTTGTACTTATCTTCGTAAATACTCAACCATTTAGAAATGTCATTATTTCTTAATTTAGATATGCGGATGTTATCCACAATAATAAACAGCCCCATATTGTTTGGTTCAACAGATGATAAATAGTCATAGTCATAATCTTGTTTATCAGAACGATATTCATTCCAGTCCTGTAACCATAATTGTCCTGCAGGCGTTCGATTAGCGTTGCTCATTGAAAGTTTGTTGACCTCAATAGTAATACTATCTCTAACTGATTGGGGAATATCTTTGTCATTCTGCATATTGCACAGTTCTATCCATAGTGGATCGTACATCTGTCCAATGTCGTTCAGACTATCCTGCGACTCCATCAATTTCGTATAGCGGTCCATGAATAAACTATCTCTACGATTCTTATAATCATAGTATATCTGATTTTCGCCTGATGGATTGATAAGTGCAATTCTTTGACCATCTATTGCAGATTGCGTTCCAAATTGCACCCCATCTTTTGAGTAGAAGAAGGCTAAAGTTTTGTATGCTGTATACCCGTATTCTGGATCGGGCACACATATCTCATAAACTTGATTTGTATCCAGAACAACATCAGATTCAAAACGACCATCTTTAATTTTTATCTCTTGATAATCATCTCCGTTTCGCATATCTGACCAGACCAAGCAAATTCTTACATTTCTTACATTAAATCCTTCGCCTGAAATGCGACATATAGCTTCATGCTCAGATAGATTGGGAACAGAATTGCAAGATATAAATAGAATTGTTAATATTAGATAAGCTAAGTGTTTCATTGCCTTGTTTGTGTATTATTTGTTTAAAATTGCATGAGCACCATACTCATTCAACCTCAAAGATATGAAAATTTTCTCAAATCGAATAATTTCAAATAGTGCTTTGCCATAAAAGCATAACTGAATTAAAGTACACAGTTGTAATTTTTTAGTAATGTATGGACTTACAATCTCATCACAGCCTCTCGGATTTGTGTTGGTGAGAGGCGGGCGTAGACTTGCGTGCTTGTGACGGATTTATGGCCGAGAAGGGTGGCGATGGTGTAGATATCTACTCCGTTTTCCAAGAGGCGCATAGCGAAGGTGTGGCGAAAGCAGTGGAAGGTTATGTGCTTCTCAATCTTGGCGAGTTTTAGGAGTTGGGGAATGTAGAAACTCAATTTATAACCCGTCAAATCGGGAAACACCAAGCCTCTCTTTTTGTGTTTACCGAGCAGTTCGATTGCTGCGGGCGATAGCGGTAGTTTTACAACTGCTTGAGTCTTGTGTATAATAATATCAAGGTACGACATTTTCTTTGAGTTGATGTGTACACTCTTCCAGTCGAGTGCAAGTATATCGCTTCGGCGCAATCCCGTGTAAATAGATAGTAGGCACGCTCGTTGGACATCGGGATATTCCGTAAACTCCACTCGTTCCAGTCGGCGAATCTCCTTCTCGTCGAGATACTCTTTTGCGGTGTCGTGTTTCCAATGTATACGAGATATCTTGGCGTTTATATCTGTCTTTATGATGCCGTCTTGATGGGCGAGATTCACGATGCTCATAAACGCATTAAAGTATGCCGAGGCTGTGTTCTGGCTCAGTTTTACTCGTCTATGTAGTCCTTTAGTGTTGGTGAGAAAGCCTTTGAATCGCTCGCAGAAACTGACCGTTACATCCTTAAAGCTACACTCTCCCTTACAGAATCTGTGGAGATATTTTAGACTGACTTTGAACTTAATACCACGATACACGATATTGCGGTGGAAATACTCCAAGAAATCTTCATTGATTCGCCTTTTGGATAGGAACTCGTAATCTTTATGCACAAGGCTGATATATCGCTCGCAACGAATCGCATCAGCAATATCATCTATGGTGGCGTTGAACTTTTGTTGCGCCTCGTTTGCGGGTGTTGTGTATTTCTCAAGATCGAGAAACTCGTAGCGTACTTGCTTGCCACTATTATCCGTAAATGGAGGACAGAATTCAAGATAGACCGACAACATCGTTCCGTGGCACTTTTTCTTTGTGCGGATTACTACTCTTCCCATTGCTTTAACTCTTTTAATTGTTTGACATCCATCACATTTACCAACACCTTCGCATCTTTGCATTTGATGCGAACCTGCTTACTTGCTGTAGCAGAAAGTAAAATATCACTCTCTATCGCATATTCTTCTACCGCTTTTTCTATTGTTATCCATTTCGGATTTACGGTTTGCTCAATAGCCCACGCCGCAATACAATCTTGATAATTAAAGCGACGAGAATTACCCAAATAATAGGAGCGAATGTTGTATCTTTAGACAAAACGAAATACCCAACAACGCCCCATTTTAGTATAATTCAACAGCCCTGCAAGAGAAAATGAGGCCGGGCAAAGTGGACAATCTTTGTTCGTTGGAAGTTTTGTGAACCACGATCGTAGATAGCGATACTTAATGTATCTAATATCGCCTAATAAGCAGAAACGCAGAGTGTTAGATTTTAGTTGCTGATAGATAAACTGCTTAGATAATCCTGAAAGTTGAGCTGCTTCGCTTATCGTTAGCATCTCTTCATAGTGATCTTGCGCTCTCAAATCCAATGGCACAAGACCTCGTTTTTGTTGTTTAATTTTTGTCATATTTTATTAAATCATTTGGTTGAACGACTTAATAAATATAACGCATAGTAAACACCCTTAAAAATGAGTATCGGCTGAGTATCGGTTGAATTTTACACCCCTTTTCTACGCCCCTCAGTGAGGTGTTTATAAGTGTGATTTTTGATAACCATTGATAGACTTTGGGGGTGAAATAGGGCAAAAAAATAGTATTTTGCAAAATTTTGCAAAATACTTAAAGTATTAATTATCAGCTATTTAATGTATAAATCTACTTAATTTTACTTTCTATTTAGACAAGTGATAACTTATTGATATTCAGTGTGTTGTAAAGGGTCATTTCCCGATGCAGAAGTTTTTGAAGATGTTGGAAAGGATGGCGTCGGAGGTGATTTCGCCACCGGTGATTTCGGCAAGGTGGTGGAGGCATTGGCGGAGGTCTTCGGCAATGAGGTCGCCGGGGATGTTATCAGCTATGGCATGACGTACACGGGAGACGGCTTCGAGGGCGTGATGGAGGGCTTCGTAATGACGGAGGTTGGTTACGATGGTGGAGTCGTTGCCTTGATTTACAGACAAAACCTGATGGGCAGCACTTACCAGGGAACTCAGGAGAATGGGCATTCCTGCACCTGTCATTGATGATATGTGTATGTCTTGGTCCTTCTGCTTGCGATGATAAAGGAAGGATGAGTCGGGCATGACAAGGTCGCTCTTGTTGATGACACGCAGGATGATAGGAAGGTCCGGAGTTTCGGGAGAGTGGGGGATGCGTATGTCAGGAAAATTCTTGTTGGGTTCGGTGAGCAATATGATGATGTCGGCTTTTTTTGCTGCCTGCATGGAGCGCTCTATACCCATCTGCTCTATGCGGTCGGTAGTTTTGCGGATGCCTGCCGTGTCGATGAAGCGGAAGTTGATGCCTTCTATCTGTATGGTGTCCTCGATGAGGTCGCGTGTGGTGCCCTGAATGTCGGAAACGATGGCGCGTTCATCGTGAACGAGGGCATTCATGAGGGTGCTTTTACCCACGTTTGGCGCACCTATTATGGCAACTGGGATGCCAGTCTTCATGGCATTGCCTGTGCGGAAGGATTCGGTTAACTGCTGAATGTGCCTATACAGAGAATCAATGAGTTGGGTGAGTTCTGTACGGTCGGCAAACTCTATGTCGTCGTGGTCGGAGAAGTCGAGTTCAAGTTCGAGAAGAGAGGTGATGTGCAGGAGTTGTTCGCGCAGAGTATCCAGTTCGCGAGAGAAGCCACCACGCATCTGCGACATGGCCATGCGGTGTGTAGCCTCGTTGCTGGAGGCAATGAGATCGGCTACGGCCTCGGCCTGGGAAAGGTCCATCTTACCTGCCAGAAAGGCTCTTTTGGTGAACTCGCCAGGTGTGGCCATGCGAGCGCCTGCCTGGATGAGAGCCTCAATGATCTTCTGTACGATGAAACGGCTGCCGTGACAAGATATTTCTGTACTATCCTCGCCCGTGTAAGAGTGAGGCGAGCGGAAGACGGAAACGATTACATCGTCTATTATGCGGTCGGGAGATGCCAGGTTGTTTAAGCACTGGGCATTATCCGTTGTCTTGTTTTCGGGGCTCAGGATATTGCCGTAGTGAAGCGTGTATCCCTTGGCCTGTGTCAGGTCCTTGGAGAAGATGCGCGATGTTATGGAGATGGCCTCGGGGCCTGAAACTCTAATTACGGCCATTGCTCCACCGGGAGCGGTGGCAGGTGCACAGATGGTTGACATTATATATATAAATAAGGTGTATGCCTCTCTTGGATGGGGCGGGAAGGCGAGGTTTTAGATTCTCTCCAATACCAGAGAGATGAGATTGTCGATGGTATTCTTGTAGGAGGTGTTCATCTCCTGAGCGTAGCGGTTGGCTATTACCATGCAGCAGGTAGTGGCACGGTGTCCGAGGATGGAGGCAAGTCCGGCAAGAGCCGAAGACTCCATCTCGAAGTTGCATATCTTCAGTTCCCGTGGCGTGCCGTTTTCACAGGTGTGATACCTGAAGGACTCGACCTTGGCATTCTGCTGGGGGTCCTGAATCTCCATCCTGATTCTTCTGCCCTGAGGGCCATAGAAACCTCCGCAAGCGATGGTGATGCCACGAACCATGTCATCGGTCGCAATTTGATTCAGGAGTCCAGCATCGGCGGTTGCCACATAGGGAGCGCCTTTCTGTGGAGACCAGTTCATGTGCTTACGGAAGGCCTCCTCCAGTTCAAGGTCGCACACCCTGTTGCG
The DNA here is from genome assembly GCA_045612965.1 of Bacteroidaceae bacterium. Taxonomy (GTDB): domain Bacteria; phylum Bacteroidota; class Bacteroidia; order Bacteroidales; family Bacteroidaceae; genus Physcousia. The sequence continues at coordinate 9,586 of JAZLAC010000045.1, forward strand.
GTCGGCATAGTAGTTGAGCAGGCCGTCGAAGCCTATGCTCTTCTCGCTTGCTATGAAGGTGCCCAGGGGAGTTTCGGGTTGGAGACCACCGCAAGTGCCGATACGCACGAGGGTGAGTTGGCGGAAGTGCGGATTGTCCTCGCGTGTCTGCAAGTTGATGTTTGCCAGGGCATCCAGTTCGTTCACCACGATGTCTATGTTGTCGCATCCGATACCGGTGGAAAGCACGGTGATGCGCTTGCCATGGTATGTTCCCGTGACGGTGCAGAATTCGCGTGAGGAAATGCTGCACTCATGGGTGTCGAAGTGCGAAGCCACGGTTTCCACGCGTCCGGGGTCGCCAACGAGGATTACACGGTCGGCAAGTTGTTCGGGGCGTATGTGCAGGTGGAATACGGAACCGTCGGGGTTTATGATAAGTTCGGATGGGGGATAGATCATGGTATGTGTGTGTTTGTGTTTAGGTTAATAGGGTGGGGCAGTGCGTGAGAGATATAGGGGCGTAGGGCTGCATTATCTCTGCTCGAAGGCCCGTATTTCCTTTTCCAGCGTACGGAGGTCGGCAACAAGTTTTTCGTACCTCTGCTCCAGGGGGAGTATCTTTGTTGCCAGTTCTGCCTTTTTCTCGGAGCCGGCTGCATGGTACTGGTGCCTGAGGTCTTCGAGTTGCCCAGAAACGGTATTGCGCTCTGCAATCATCTTCATCCATTTCTCGGCCAGTTTGCGGCTTTCCTCGTGTCGGAACTGCGAAATGCTGTTATACGTGATACGGTCGTTGACGATAAAGTGGAATTGGTGGATCTTTGCCTTCTTGGTCTTGTCCCTGGTGGAAAGCAGGCGCTTTTGCGCTTCCATCACCTGGCTTTTGTCCACCCATGTGTCCCTGATGCTGCGTATGTCGGCATAGGCCACCAGTGTGTCGTATCCCAGTTCGCTGGCATTGTATATCTTGCGCACCTCGTTGGGAATGAAGCAGTAGAGGCATACCGAGTCGGCACTCTGGCCTCTGTCTGTCAGGAACCAACCGAGCTGGTTGAACTCGTCAACGAGATACAGATAGTCGTTGGCAGGAGAATTGAATGGCATGCCTATGTTCTCGGGTTTCAGGAAGCGCTGGTCATCGTCGTCCCATCGTGTCATGTAGATGTCGTATCCGCCGAGTCCCTCTTCGCTCTTGGAGGCATAGTACAGGGTGCTTCCGTCGGTAAGCATGAAGGGATAGTTGTGACTGACAGAATCCTCAAGTCCGGGCAGTGCCACGCTCTTTGACCACTTCTGTCCTATCATTTCGCTGGCATAGAGATGGAGCACTGAGGCCGTGTCGGGCTGAGCATAGATAATCTTGTCGCCCAGTTGCGAGAGGAACAGGGTGCAATCCAGGGTGTCCTCCTGGGCAGAGGCGAAGAACTTGTTGTACTGATGCACGCTGCCTGTTTCCTGGCCAAGGCTGAGCACATCCATCACTTCCGACTTTTTCAGGAGAATGGAGTCAATGAAGGTTACACGCTCTATGGCCTGCAACTTGCGGTCGTACTTTTCCTTGCGTGCCATTTCCGCCAGTTCCTCGGGTGTGGGAGGCGGAGGAGTCTTTGCTCTCCTTCTGCGCTGGGCAGAGGCGCCCAGCGTCAGGAGGATGAGAAGTGCGAATATGAATAGTTTCTTCATGTCAGCGTATTGAAGTGTGTGGTTGAGAGTCATTTACTTTGAGAGGTACTCGTGCATTGACTGAGCAGCACGGCGGCCGTCGCCCATTGCCAGGATTACGGTAGCACCACCGCGCACGATGTCGCCACCGGCAAAGATAGTGGGCAGGTTTGTCTGCATGTTCTCGCCAACTACGATAGTGTTCTTGCGGCCCAGTTCCAGTCCCTCGATTGAGGTGGGAACGATGGGGTTGGGCGATACACCTACGGCCACGATGGCCTGGTCAATGTCCAGGGTAACGGTAGCACCGGGTATGGGCTGTGGAGAACGACGTCCAGAGGCATCGGGCTCGCCAAGTTCCATCTTCTGCAACACTACGGCACGCACGGCACCACTCTCGTCGGCCAGGTATTCCAAGGGGTTGTGCAGAGTGAGGAACTCGATACCCTCTTCCTTGGCATGCTTCACCTCCTCCAGACGTGCAGGCATCTCAGCCTCGGAACGGCGGTAAACGATGTACACCTTCTCCGCACCCAGACGCTTGGCTGTACGGCAAGAGTCCATAGCGGTATTACCGCCACCAACAACCATAACGCTCTTGGCAGGATTGATGGGAGTATCTGTGTCGGGGTTGGAAGCATCCATCAGATTCACACGGGTAAGGTACTCGTTGGATGACATGATGTTGATGAAGTTCTCGCCGGGGATGTTCATGAAGTTGGGCAGACCTGCACCAGAACCCACGAAGATACCCTCGAAGCCCTCGGCCTCCAGTTCCTTCACTGAGATGGTCTTGCCCACGATGCAGTCCTTGATGAAGTTAACACCAATCTTGCGCAGATTGTCTATCTCCACGTCCACAATCTTGTTGGGCAGACGGAACTCGGGAATACCATATTTCAGCACGCCGCCAATCTCGTGCAGAGCCTCGAAGACGGTAACATCGTAGCCCAACTTGGCCATGTCACCGGCAAAACTCAATCCGGCAGGACCTGAACCGATAACGGCAATCTTCTTGCCGTTTGAGGGAGCCACCTCGGGCAGGGAGATGTGGCCGCTCTCACGCTCGAAGTCGGCACTGAAGCGCTCCAGATAACCGATGGCCACGGGCTCGTGACCCATCTTGACATGCATGCACTGGCTCTCGCACTGCTTCTCCTGAGGACATACTCGACCACATACGGCAGGCAGGGCAGAGGTGCTCTTCAGCACGCGGGCAGCATTGAGGAACTCGCCACGCTCTATGTTCTTGATGAACGAAGGTATGTTGATGCTCACGGGGCAGCCCTGCATACATGTTGGGTTGGCACAGTCCAGACAACGCTTTGCCTCGGTGATGGCCTGTTCGCGGGTAAGGCCGATGTTCACCTCCTCGGTGCGTGTTGTGGCACGATATACGGGATCCAGTTCGGGCATCTTTACACGCTCAATCTCGGAACGCTCCTTGCCCTTCATGCTCTTGCGGAGTTCCTCGCGCCACTCGGCCTTGCGGTCGGTGAGCACATCCATGGGAGTGGTCATGTCCATGTCCTTTGCCTCGCGAGAAAGCAACTCGTCGGCAACGATGGTATTGTCAGCCTTGCACTGGATGGGGTTGTTCAGGTGGCTCATCTCCTCCTGCTCCACACGGCGGAAGGAACCGGCACGCTTCAGCATCTCGTCGAAGTCCACCTGATGTCCGTCGAACTCGGGGCCATCCACGCACACAAAGCGGGTCTTGCCACCCACGGTAATGCGGCATGCACCGCACATACCTGTACCGTCTACCATGATGGTATTCAAGGACACGTCGGTGGGAATCTCGTATTTCTTGGTAAGCAGGCAGCAGAACTTCATCATGATGGCAGGACCGATGGCAAAGCACTTGTCCACCTTCTCGCGCTGTATAACTTCCTCCATACCCACGGTCACTACGCCCTGCTTGCCGTATGAGCCGTCGTCGGTCATGATGATGACCTCGTCGGAAGAGGCACGAACCTCGTCCTCCAGGATGATAAGGTCCTTGCTACGGCCAGCGATAACGCTGATAACACGGTTACCGGCAGCCTTCAGAGCCTGGATGATGGGCAGCATGGGAGCGGTGCCCACACCGCCACCGGCACAAAGTACGGTGCCATAGTTCTCGATATGTGTGGCCTTGCCCAGAGGACCTACGATGTCGGTTACCTCGTCGCCCACGTTCAGGTCACACAAGCGTGTGGAAGACAGACCCACCTTCTGCACCACCAGGGTGATGGTGCCCTTCTCGGTGTCTGCACCAGCAATGGTCAGGGGCATACGCTCGCCCTGTTCGCCCACACGGACGATAACGAAATGACCAGCCTTGCGAGCCTTGGCAATCAGCGGAGCCTCTATCTCCAAGCGGTAAACCTTCTCGCTATATTGTGTTTTGCTTACTATCTTGTTCATCTTGTTGTAGATTTATGTTGTGTTGTGTGTGTGTGGCTATGCCATGAATCAGTTGATAAACTCGCAACCCATATAGGGTACCAGTGCGGCAGGTATGCGGATGCCCTGCTCCGTCTGGTTGTTCTCCAGCAATGCAGCCACTATGCGGGGCAATGCCAGGGCAGAACCGTTCAGCGTGTGTGCTATCTCGGTCTTCTTGTCGGCCTGGCGGCGCACACGGCACTTCAGACGGTTTGCCTGGTAGGTGTCAAAGTTGCTCACCGAACTTACCTCCAGCCAACGCTTCTGTGCCTGGCTGAACACCTCGAAGTCGTAGCACACGGCGCTTGTGAACGACTGGTCGCCGCCGCACAGGCGCAGGATACGGTAGGGGAGTTCCAACTTCTGGAGCAGACCCTCCACGTGCGCAATCATCTCCTTGTGGCTCTCGGCAGAATGCTCGGGAGTGTCTATGCGAACAATCTCCACCTTTGAGAACTCATGCAGACGGTTCAGGCCGCGCACGTCCTTGCCATAGGAACCAGCCTCGCGGCGGAAGCACTGGGTGTAGGCACAATTCTTGATGGGCAGTTCCTTCTCGTCCAGGATAACATCGCGGTAGATGTTTGTTACGGGCACTTCGGCGGTGGGAATCAGGTACAGGTCGTCCAAACCGCAATGATACATCTGTCCCTCCTTGTCGGGCAACTGGCCAGTGCCATATCCGCTGGCGGCATTCACCACCGTGGGAGGCATGATCTCCTCGTAGCCGGCAGAGCGTGCCTCGTCCAGGAAGAAGTTTATCAGTGCACGCTGCAGACGGGCACCAAGGCCACGGTACACGGGGAAACCGGCACCCGTTATCTTCACACCCAGGTCAAAGTCTATCAGGTTGTACTTCTTGCACAGTTCCCAGTGTGGAAGCATCTCGCCCTCTGTGGTGGGGTCGGCATCCCAGTTGCCCACGGTGTCCTGTCCCTCCACGCATTTCTTCAGGTTGGACTTCACCACCCAGTTGTCCTCGGCGCACTTGCCCTCGGGCACCTCGTCGTAGGGGATGTTGGGTATCTGGCAGAGTTTTGCGGTCAGTTCCTTCTCGGCATTCTCCATGTCGGCCTTCAGACTCTCGTTGGCGGTCTTTATCTCGGCCACCTTTGCCTTCACGGCCTCAGCCTCGTCCTTCTTGCCCTGCTTCATCAGGGCGCCAATCTCTGCCGCCAGTTTCTTGGCGTCGGAAAGGTTCTTGTCCAGTTGTGTCTGTGCCGCACGGCGCTGTCTGTCAATCTCCATCACCTGGGCAATGGCCTCGCGGGCACCTGTGAAATGTTTCTTCTCAAGACCGGCAATCACGCGCTCGGTCTCTTCTGTAATCAACTTTAGTGTAAGCATCTTATGTGTGTTTATTATATTTCGGCCGTAAAATTACAAAAAAAACTGCACAAAACGTAACTATTCCCCCATATAATTATAATAAGGTGTAAAAAAGACAATCCCCAGGCGTCCTCGGCGAATGGTATGTGTCTGCAGGTTGATGTTGTTAGTAGAGTGGGGTAGGCTCACACTCAGGTTTGAATCCCCAGAATAGCCCCTGTTTCACGGTACTCATCCGCTCCCCGCTCATCCGTTCACAATGCAAAGGTACGACACTGCTTTTTGTGGGTGAGAATTATCAAGAAATAGCGTACTGTGCCTCGTGTAGCGAGGGCGGCAAGAACATGATGCAGGGGGCGATGCGCCGTGAGGCAAGAGGGTGAGTGGTGAGTGGTGAACGATGTACTCTCAGTTTTACGATTTATTATTCACCTTTGGTTCATCAATCTAAAGCAGTCATATTCCGTTCGTAGATGTAAGGGGGTAAGGGTAAACGGTAAACAGTAAACAGTTTAGTTTTACGCCTACTCACCCCTGTCCTTGCCCACCCGCTCACCATCTGTCAGGTGATACACTTCTAAATATACTTTATTATATATTAATATATAATAAATTTTTCTTTACCCTTTCGGATGCAAGAATACACTGGGACAAATTCTAACTGTTTACTGTTTACCGTTTACCCCTCCCAGAACCTAAGACAATGAAATTAAACAACATACACTATCAGCACCATCTGCTACATCCCCCAATCCATACTGAGCGGGTTTACTTTCACCCCTTGTTTCGTTGACTTTTTGACGGAAAAAGGCGGACACTGACACAAGACAGAAATCCGCAGACACTTGCTATCACTGGGGTGCCTGCGGATTGTGTATTTTATAACGATTTACATCGTGAGGGAATATTCATCATTCGGTAAGGGCAACAATATTGCCAAAACTGCTCCAAGGAGATGTTGCCCTATAACTGCCAATAGAAGCAGCAGGAACATGAAGAGTGGCTGAGGATATGTTATCAAAAGCGTAATAAGTAGATGAATATACTTTTGAATATGCTGTAGGCACATTCTCGGCATAGCAATAGACGTCCTTCAGTTCCCAGCAATTAGAGAAAGCACTATGCCCTATGCTCTCCACACTATTGCCGATAGTAACCGAGGTCAAACCAGAGCAATCAGAGAAAGCACTTTCCCCTATGCTCGTCACACTATTGGGTATAGTAACCGAGGTTAAACCAGAGCAATAATAGAAAGCACACCTCCCTATGCTCATCACACTATTGGGGATAGTAACCGAGGTCAAACCAGAGCAATAATAGAAAGCATACTCCCCTATGCTCGTCACACTATTGCCGATAGAAACCGAGGTCAAACCTGAGCAATCATAGAAAGCATACGTCCCTATGCTCGTCACACTATTGGGTATAGCCACAGAAGTCAACCCGGAGCAACGATAGAAAGCACTACTCCCTATGTTCGTCACACTATTTGGGATAGTAACCGAGGTCAAACCAGAGCAATCTCTGAAAGCATCACCCCCTATGCTCGTCACACTATTGGGGATAGTAACCGAGGTCAAACCAGGGCAACTAGCAAAAGCATAATCCCCTATGCTCGTCACACTATTGGGGATAACCAAATCCTTTACCTCTTCTCCATTCAAATATAAGTGATGAGCATAATATAAAGGATTAGAACCTGTGGAAACAAAACCAATATTGCACCATGCCGCAATATCAGAGATATGAACCGAGGTCAAACCAGAACATCCCGAGAAAGCATAATTCCCTATGCTCGTCACACTATTGGGGATAGTAACCGAGGTCAAACCAGAGCAACCACGGAAAGCATATTCCCCTATGCTCGTCACACTATTGCCGATAGTCACCGAGGTCAAACCAGAACATCCCGAGAAAGCATAATTCCCTATGCTCGTCACACTATTGGGGATAGTAACCGAGGTCAAACCGGAGCAATCAGAGAAAGCCTCATCCCCTATGCTAGTCACACCATTGCCAATAGTAACCGATTTCAAACCAGAAAAACCATAGAAAGCCCTCTCCCCTATACTCTTCACCCCATTACCGATAGTAACCGAGGTCACCCCCTTACAACCATCAAAGGCATCTTCCCCTATGCTCTCCACACCATTAGGAATAATAATCGAGGTCAAACCAGAACAACCAGAGAAAGCATACACCCCTATGCTCTTCACGCTGTTGGGAAGGGCAATATACGTCAATTTGCTCTGGTTCTTGAACGCCTCACGTTCTATAGCAGTAACCTCGGATGCGAATTCGATGGTTCCATACCCATCGGTTGAGGAATATGTATTTGACACAATCTTTGCACCGCCGAAAACATCCTCGTTCTGAAAACGAAGAATGATGTAATCACTGGTGATGTAATAGATGATGTTGTTGGGAATGTCGCTGGGAATACCATTGGGATGCACAATCTCATCCTCATCCTTGCTACCTTCCTCACTACCTTCCTCGCCGCCATCGTTGTTTTCACCTTGCTCCGTGTCTGGAACAATGTCCTCCTTGCTGCACGATGTAAGGTTCACATTCAGCATGAAACCCAACATCAGCATCGTAAACAATCTGAAAATCTTCATTTGCTAATTGGTTCTTCTGCCTCCCTGCTCCCTCCGTTCGGCCTTCTAATGAGTATAAAATAAAGGTGTGGGAACCTATTGCGCCTGCTATCCAAGAAGACAGCCTCAATAACACCTTTTTCCGGTAAAGTCTTTCCTCGCACCGACGCCGTGGTGGTGGATTTCATAGGGCAAAGGTACAATAAAAATATTTAATAAGCATGAGATTTGTGTGGAAATGAAAAAAGTGCCCCTATAATACTATGGCGGTGCTGTTGTTCACGCTGAAGCGCAGTGTGATGCCATTGAACTCAAAACTATATACTCTCGTGGGGTCATCCTGATAGTGCGGACGCGGGTCGCTTGCCAGAATGCCCTCTATGGCCCTCCATTGCGAGGGCGTGAAGGAATACCTGGGACGCACCTCTTCGGGTATTACCACGGCAAGGGGAGGGATGTCCACATCCGAGGTCCATCCAGCCGAGGCGTCCGGATGGGAATCGGTAAAGGGGAGGTAGGGCTTGATGTCCAGGATGGGGGTGCCATTCATAAGGTCGGCTCCCTCAACATGGATGACGGGACCTTCCGGGGTGTCCAGTTCTATCTTCAGGATGCGCACGGAGGAAAGCCCTATGTTGTTTGGGCGGAAGGGCGAGCGTGTTGCCCATACTCCCATGCGCTTGTTGCCGCCAAGTCGGGGAGGGCGCACGGTGGGTGACCACTTGCCCGAGTGTGCCTCACTGAAGTCCCAAAGGAGCCAGATGTGCGAGAAACCTTCAAGTCCACGCAAGGCATCAACATTGCGGTATTCGGGACAGAAGACAATGCGTGCCTCCAATCCCTCCACCAAGCCGCTTTGCCGGGGGATGCCGAACTTGCCGTCGAAGTCGTTGTAGATGTGCGCTATTGTTATCATAGAGTGAGGGATTCGATAAAATATTTCAAAATGAAGAACACTACCGGCACGAAGAGTGAGGGCAGAAGGTTCAGTGTCTTGCAATCCTTTATGCCCAGAATGCCAAGGCCCGATGCGGCAATCAGTGTTCCGCCCACGATGCTCATTTCGCATATCATCTCATCGGGAATGATGTCGCCAAAGATTTTTGCTATCATATACCACGAGCCCTGCCAGCAGAACAGCACAGGTGCTGCCCAGACCATGCCATAGCCATAGGTGGCGGCAAGTACGGCACTGGTAACGAGGTCCAGGGTAGCGTTGGTGAGCAGGAAAGTCTCGTCCCCCATGAGGGCACTGTTTATGGGACCCAGTATGCTCAGTGTGCCTATGCAATAGAGCAGTATGCCAGTGGAAAGGCCTTGTGCCAGGTTCTTGCCAGGTTGTGAGGGCTTGCCTTTCTTTAGTTTATCAACAAGGGCATCAAACCTACCGGAAAGGTTCAGCATGGTGCCAAGAAGCGAACCTAAAGCCAGGGAGACGACGAAGAGCACGGGGTATTGGCTCTTGGGCATATTGTTGCAAACGGCATTGAAACCGAGGGCAAGTGAGGCAAGCCCTATGGCGGTGTACAAGACATTTTGCCATTCGGGACGGATGCGTTGCTTCAGTGCTGCTCCGGCAATGCTGCCGATGATGATTGTGCAGGTGTTTACTATGGTTCCAAGCATGGAAATTTAGGTAAGGTGGGGCCCGTATATGTTTTATCTCATAGTTCTATCACTTCCAGGTCCTTGAACTGCTTGCCGTCCACGGTGAAGCGGACGAGTGTCCTGACCGTTTGCCATCCTTGCAGGCCTGCTGCACCGGGATTGATGTGCAGGCAGGAGAGGGTAGGGTCGTATTGCACCTTCAGTATGTGGCTATGTCCGCTGATGAACAGGTCGGGAGGGGAGGCCAGGAGTTGCTTTCGTATGCGAGGGTCGTACTTGCCGGGATATCCGCCTATGTGTGTCATCATTATGCTGGCATCCTCGCATTGCCAACGGAGAGTTTCGGTATAAGTGCGCCTCAGTTCCCCACCGTCGATGTTTCCGTAAACGGCTTTTAGCGGACGGATTTCATTCAGGCGCATGGCCAGTTCCTGGGAACCTATATCGCCAGCATGCCATATCTCGTCGCACTCGGCAAAGTACTTGGCATAGCGTTCGTCCCAGTAGCCGTGAGTATCGGAAAGCAGGCCTATTCTTTTCATGCGCAGAGTGGGGGGCTGAACCTCGGGGGGTATAGGTTATTTGCTAAGCAGTTCTACCTGTTGGCGCACGCTCTCTTCGTGTATGCACTCGAAGATTTTCTTTATGCACTCGGCATCCACGCCCTTCAGCACACCCTGTGCGGCACGCTTGTCCAGGATTTCGCTGTATCGCTTTGTCTGCACGATGGTCATGCCGTTGTCTTTTTTGTATGCACCTATCTCACGTGAAATGCCCATGCGTTTGGCCAGCAGGTCTATGAGTTCGTTGTCAATCTCGTCGATGCTTTTGCGCAGGGTGCTTAGCGAGGCGGCAAGGTCCACGTTTTCGCGTATGGTGATCATGGACAGGATGTAGTCAAGCACATCGGGTGTTACCTGTTGTGAAGCATCGCTCCAAGCATTGTCGGGGTCGCAATGGCATTCCACCATCAAGCCATCCATGCCCAGGTCCATGGCCTGTTGGCACAGGGGAGCGATAAGGTCGCGCCGTCCGCTGATATGGCTGGGGTCGTTCACCACGGGCAGGTTGGGAAGGCGTCGGTGCAACTCTATGGGAATCTGCCACATGGGCACGTTGCGGTACAGTTTTTTCTCGTAACTGGAGAAGCCACGGTGTATGGCACCCAGGCGCTTGATACCAGCACCATTGATGCGTTGCAAGGCGCCTATCCAGAGTTCAAGGTCGGGGTTGACGGGATTCTTCACCAGCACCGGCACGTCCACACCCTTCAGCGCGTCGGCCAGGGATTGCATGGCAAAGGGATTGGCCGTGGTGCGTGCACCAACCCAAAGGATGTCGATGCCGTACTTCAGCGCCAGTTCCACGTGCTCGGGTGTTGCTACCTCGGTGGCGGTGAGCATGCCCGTTGCCTCCTTGGCCTGCTGCATCCATGGCAGAGCCTTTTCTCCGTTGCCCTCAAAGCCACCGGGTTTGGTACGAGGTTTCCATATTCCGGCACGGAATATCTTGAATCCTTTGCTTGCCAGTTGCTGTGCGGTGGTCATTACCTGCTCTTCCGTTTCGGCAGAGCAAGGACCGGTTATGACGAACGGCCGTTCGTCATTGCCGGGAAGGTTGAGGGGAAGAAGGTCTAATTCCATATGTGTGTTTAGGTCAGTGATTTGTGTATCAGATGGTCTGCTCGCCCTCCTGATAAATGCCCAGGGTCTTGAACTCCTGGGTGAGGGGAGTGATGGCATTGATGGCCTGGTGCAGGCGCTGGATGTCGTTGAAGCAAACATCCACGTAGAACATGTATTGCCACTCCTTGCCTATGATGGGCAGGGATTGTATCTTGGTGAGGTTCAACTTGTAGAACGAAAGGACGGACAGGATGGCCGACAGGGACCCCTCCTCGTGCGGAAGGGTGAACACCAGGCTTGCCTTGTTGGCCAGATTCACGTCGCGCAACTTGCCTGCCCTTGCTATGCTGGCAAGTACCAGGAAGCGGGTGAAGTTGTGCTTGTTGGTCTCTATGCCCTCCTGCAGAACCTTCAGCTCGTAGATCTGTGCCACGTCCTTGTGGCAGATGGCGGCATGTCCGCGCAGGTTCTCCTTCCTGATCTTTGCCGCCGCACTGGCCGTATCGCCTGCCTCCACCACCTTTATGTCGGGGTGCTGTTCCAGGAAGGCACGGCACTGCATCAGTGCCACGGGGTGTGAGTTCACCTCGGCAATGTCCTCCATGTTGTCCTCCGGCAGGCACACGATGCTATGCTGGATGCGCAACTTGTGCTCGCCGATGATGGTAAGGCCCGAGTCGCGCAACAGTTCGTAGTTGTGCAGCAACGACCCTGCAATGGTGTTCTCTATGGCCACCAGTGCTATCATGTCGGGATTCTGCCTCATGGCAAGGAAAACCTCCTCGAAGTTGTTGCACTGAACGAGGTCCAGTTCCTCGCCCTGGAAGAAACGGTGCGAGGCAATGTCGTGGAAGCATCCTCTTATTCCTTGTATGGCTACTTGTTTTCTCATATCAAGCACAAAGTTATAACATTTCGGTCACAATGGTGCTTTTCTACCATTAAAAACGAAAGATATTACGTATTAAGGTAGAACAAGGACCATTATTTCTTGAACTCTCCTGTGATGCTGTCCACAATGGTGGGGTCGAGGCTCACCGCCTGGCGGAGGTCCTCCATGGCACCCTTCTTGTCGCCAGCCAGCATCTTCAGGCGGCCACGCTCCTTCAGGATGTTGGCATTGGGGCCGTCCTTTTCCAGTTCCTCATTCATGGCGGCTATCATGGCCATTATAATGTGCTTTTCCATATACTTAGTCTGTTTTAGTAGTGATGCTATGCATTGGTCAGGTGGTCAATCACCCTGATGTTTGTCTCCTTCAGTGCCTGGCTCGCCTTGGCAAGATTGCGTGAGAACTCCTCGAAGGTCTCCGCACCGCTATCGCAAAGGTCGGTGACACTCTTTACGAAGAGTATGGGAGTATCAAGCAGCGAGCACACGAATGCCACGGCTGCACCCTCCATGTCCTTCAGTTCGCCCCCGTTCTCCTGGATAATCTGCAGGTCGCAGGGCTGCATGTCCAGCGAGGAACCCGTTGTAACCTTGCCCATGGGCAGATGCAGATGCTCTGCCAGAGCCTTGGCTCCCTCCCACACGGGATAGTTGCCCAGTGCCTGAGTGCCCCATTCGTCGTCGCCCGGAACACGGCGGTCGTGGAACATGCAGGCGTTGCCTATGTACACCTTGGCAATGTCCGCCCCCTTGGATTGGAAACCTCCGCACGTACCGCTATTTACCACAATGTCCGGGTGCAACTTCTGTATTGCCGCCAGGGTGGCAACGGATGCCGCCTCGCATCCCACCAGGTCGCTATTATGCTGGCGGCCGTTCAGTACCACATTGAGTGTGGATGTCTCGCCGTTTGCCCCCTGGATGGTTGTCTGATATAATTTGCATGGCAATGGAGCGAAGAAATCCTTCACCTCCTCAACCCCGTAATGCTCTATGAAAGGCTGTGCCTCTGCCTGCATGGCTATGATGTAGAGTATGTTCATGTGTGTAGTGTTTGTCTGCTTGTGTTAATCTTTCTTGCAAAGTTATGAAAAGATATTATAAAATAGGTGTGGTTTGGTGGAAAAATAGTATCTTTGCGGACGTTTATTCGGAAAAATCAACCAATACATTATGATATTTACTGCTGGAAACATCCTGTTGATAGGCGCCATACTGATATTCTGCGCCATCATGATTAGTAAGACTGGCTATCGTTTCGGTATCCCCACCTTGTTGCTCTTCCTGCTCGTGGGCATGGGTTTTGGAACGGATGGCCTTGGCCTTGAGTTTGATAGTGCCGCAGATGCACAGTTCATAGGTATGATAGCCTTGAGCATCATCCTGTTCACTGGCGGTATGGACACCAAGTTGCGCGACATCAAGCCCGTCATGGCACAGGGTATGATACTCTCCACCGTGGGAGTCCTGCTCACCACACTGCTCACGGGCGGTTTCATCTTCTGGCTTTCGGGATATTCCGACATGAACATAGAGATGCCCGTGCTCACCTGCCTCCTGCTGGCCGCTACCATGTCATCTACCGACTCGGCATCCGTGTTCAACCTGCTCCGTTCGCAAAAGATGAACCTCAAGGAGAATCTCAAACCCATGCTGGAGTTGGAGAGCGGTAGTAACGACCCCATGGCATACATGCTCACCATAGCACTCATACAGGTTATCGCCAGCGGTAGCGGTTTCAATATGGGCCTTCTTGCCAAGGACCTGCTCGTTCAGTTCTTCGTGGGCGGTGTTACGGGTTATGCTTTCGGCAGATTTGCCGTGTGGCTGATAAACAAGGTGAACCTCTCCAACAGTTCGCTATATCCCATTCTTCTTTTGAGCCTTGTCTTCATCACCTTCACCATCACCGACATGCTTCATGGCAACGGTTATCTGGCCGTCTACATCCTGGGTGTTGTTGTGGGCAATGCCCGACTGGTATTCCGCAAGGAGATAAACACTTTCATGAACGGTCTCACATGGTTCGGCCAGATAGTGATGTTCCTTTCTCTGGGTCTGCTTGTCAATCCCCACGAGATGCTCGATGTTTCTGTCAGTGCCCTGCTCATAGGCTTGTTTATGATCTTCGTGGCACGTCCGCTCACCGTGGGACTCTGCCTCCTGCCCTTCCGCCAGATGACCTTCAAGGCCAAGTGCTTTGTCTCCTGGGTGGGCCTTCGTGGTGCCGTGCCCATCATCTTCGCCACCTATCCCGTGGTGTCCGAGATTCCCGGTTCGCAGATTATATTCAACATTGTATTCTTCATCACCCTCTTGTCCCTCATCTTCCAGGGTATGACCATAGCCCCTGTGGCAAAGTGGCTCAACCTTGACCTCCCGCAGGAGAAGGAAGGCAACGACTTCGGTGTGGAGATCCCCGAGGAGATAGACAGCCAGCTGACCGACGTTACTCTTACCGCCGAGATGCTCGAGGACGGCAATCGCCTGATGGACATGAACATAGCCAAAGGCACGCTGGTGATGCTTGTAAAACGTGGTAAGGAGTTTATGATTCCCAACGGACGCATGGAACTGAAGGTGGGAGACAAGCTTCTGTATATCTCCGAGAATAAGAAGGAGGAGTAATGGTATTCTCGGATTTATTCTTTCTCTTTGTCTTCCTGCCGGCATTCTTTGCCTGCTACATGCTTGCCACTTATGTGGACAAGAAATGGCTCTCTTCGCACAAATTGCGCAATGCCTGCCTGGTGCTTTTCTCCCTGCTCTTCTATGCGTGGGGCGAACCGGTGTATGTCTTCCTGATGTTTGCCTTGGTGTTTGTCAACTTCCACATAGGCAAGTTCATAGATTCGCAGACATCGCACCGCAAACTGGCACTGAACATAGGTGTCGTCACCAACGTCCTGGCCCTGGGCGTGTTCAAGTACGCCTCGCTCACGGCAACAACCCTCACCATGCTTGGCATCCCCATGCCTGACCCCAGGATAGCCCTGCCCATAGGTATTAGTTTCTACATCTTCCAGAGCATATCCTATCTGATAGACGTCTATAAGAAGGAGAGTCCCGCACAGAGGCACTTCATGGACCTTCTGCTCTACATAAGCATGTTCCCCCAACTCATAGCCGGCCCTATCGTGCGCTATGGCACCATTGCCGAGGAGATACATGGCCGCGAGGTGAAGATGAGCGATGTGGCAGATGGCGTCTTCCGCTTCATCTATGGCCTTGGCAAAAAGGTGATCATTGCCAACCAGATGAGCATAGTGGCAGAGCAGTTCCTGGTGAACGGGTTCGACGGATGCACCACCACGGGTGCCTGGATAGGCATTTTGGCTTATTCGCTTCAGGTATATTTCGACTTCTCCGGTTATTCCGACATGGCCATAGGCATTGGCAGATGCCTCGGTTTCCACTTCAACGAGAACTTCCGCCATCCGTATTGCTGTAACTCCATCACCGACTTCTGGCACAGATGGCACATCTCCCTGGGAAGTTTCTTCCGCGACTATGTCTACATACCCCTGGGCGGTAACCGCCGCCACCAGTGGTTTAACATCCTTGCCACATGGTTCCTGACCGGTTTCTGGCACGGCGCCAGCTGGAACTTTGCATGCTGGGGCCTCTACTTCGGCATAATCCTCCTGTTCGAGAAGTACACCCTCATGAAGAACGTGGGCAAACCTCTCCCCACACCCGACCGCAAGGGACGTCCCCGCTATCGCAAGGTGATGGACTTTATACCTTCTCCTCTCCTGCATATCTATGCCATGGGACTTGTCACCCTGGGCCGAGGCTTGTTCTATTTCACCGACTTCGCCCAAATGAAGGAGTTCTTCGTAAAGGCCTTCGGTGGAGCAGAGGAACTTCACTCGTATGTAAGCATAACGGCGATCACCGACCACTTCTGGCTCTGGGTAGCGGCGATACTGTTCTGTATGCCCGTAAGGGAATGGTGCTACGGCCGGCTTGTACGTGTGGCAGGAGAGGGCAGCCTCGTTACCCGAAACACGGTGTTCCTGAGCCGTACGGTGCTCAGTGTGATAATCATCGTGCTCAGTGTGGCGCTGCTCATAGGCGAGACTAACAATCCTTTCATTTACACAAGATTCTAAACCCAGGCAACGATGAAGCATGACAAGATATACCTGATACTCGTGGGCATCGTCTTTGCGGCGTTTGCCTTGGTGTTTGATACCTTCCCGCGTCCCCGCTACTCGGAACTGGAGAAGCGCGACCTTGCCACCTTCCCCTCCTTCACGCTTGATAGCCTTTGGAGTGGCGACTATGCCGAGGCGGTGGGCAAGTGGTTCTCCGATTCCCAACCCTTCCGCGATGACTTCATGGCCTTCTCCATGATGGTGGAGAACTGGACGGTGCTCAGGTTTGGCGACGACCACGTTACATACCATGCCTCCACCGAGGGCCTTGCCGACTTTGCCGAGGCAGAGGGCATGGAGGCCGAGGAACCTGTTGCCGAGGACGACGGACGCAATCCCAGCGGATATGTAAACAAACTTACGGCAGACGAGAAAGCCAAGGTTTCCAATGCCGGTATCGTGATAATAGGTCGCGACAAGAACGTGCGTGCCCTCATGTGCTTCGGAGGCAGTGCCAAGGCAGGTACGCCCTATGCCAACGTGTGCAACAAGTACGTGCAGACCTTCCCCGGTGTGAACGTCTATTGCATGGTAGTGCCCTCTGCCGCGGCTTTCTATATGCCCGAGAAGGTGCAGAAGATGAGCAAGGACCAGTCGGCCACCATACGCAATATCTATAGCCATCTGGATTCTGCCGTGCATGCCGTGGACGTATATACCGTGCTTGGCGAGCATGCCAGCGAGGACATCTATCTGCGCACCGACCACCACTGGTCGCCCCTCGGGGCATACTATGCCGCCAGGAAGTTTGCCGAGGTGGCGGATGTTCCTTTCCACGATTTGGACGAGGCAGGGTATTACCAGCCCGACACGGTACGCCGCTTCGTAGGTTCCATGTATGGCTATTCCAAGGACATTTCCGTAAAGAACGCCCCCGAGGACTTCATCTACTACAAGCCCGTGAAGGCCGTGTACGAGACAACCTTCGAGCTGTACCAGGTGGACGAGAACTATCAGGTTATCTCCGTTGGCCGTCCGCACAAGGAGGAGTTCTTCAAGAAGTTCAAGGACGGCAGTTCCATGGCATACAGCACTTTCATGGGAGGCGATACCAAGTTGACGCAGGTACGCACCGATGTTGCCAACGGTCGCAGGCTCATTATCCTGAAGGACAGTTACGGCAATGCCCTGCCCGGATACCTGTTCTATTCCTTCGAGGAGATACACGTCATAGACGGACGCTATTTCACCCACAACATGAAGGATTATGTTCGCGAGCATAAGATAACCGACATCCTCTTTGCCAACAACATCTTCCAGGCATGCGGAGGCCGCTATCGTGCCTACGAATTCTTCCTCACCATGGCAGAAGGGTGCAAGGACAACCCCAGTACCGCCTTTTACAAGAACCGCACCAAGGATACGGTGGAGGTCAGTAAGGATACTGTCATGCCCCTCAATGCTGATAGCATAGCCGTACAGAGCCCTGCCGCCAGCATTCCCGATACCGCCGCCAATCTTTCTGCGTCTGGCAACGAAGATACCACGATGACCGCCCCTTTATGAAAAGACGACAGGGAGGAGATTACTCTACATGGAAAAGACAAGCTATAAGAACGAATACAGGCACTTGCTGAAGCTCGGCTTTCCTATCACCGTGGCTCAGGTGGGCTTCACCCTGCAGGGAATGTCCGACACGCTGATGCTGGGTCAGCATTCCCCCTCGGAACTTGCCGCCGCAGGTTTTGCCAACTCCCTGCTCATCATGGCGCAGCTCCTGGGCATGGGGTTCTGTCTGGCCGCAGTTCCCACCATAGGAGGGCTGTATAGCCAAAGGAAGCACCAGGACATAGCCAGCGAACTGAAATCATCGCTCGTGGCGGATGTCCTTCAGGGCATACTCGTATGCCTGCTCATGTATGCCTCGTACATGGCCTTGCCGCTTATGGGACTGGAGGAAAGCCTCTTGCCTATGATACGCAGGTACATGCTTATTCTCATTCCCTCGTTGCTGGTAATGAACGTATGTTATGGCATGAAGGCCTTTTACGATTGCCTTACCGATACACGCACCACCATGTGGATAGTGCTTGCCGGCAACGTGTGGAACATTGTCTGGAACTGGATACTGATATTCGGCAACCTCGGGTTCCCTGAAATGGGCATATCGGGTGCGGCATGGGCAACCGTGTCCAGCCGTGTGCTTATGCTGGTACTTTATCTGGCGTGCTTCCTTGTGTCCAAAAGGTATTCCATATACCTCTCTCTCTGGAAAACAGCCGTTGTTACCCGTGCATCGCTTATGAGGCACAACCGTCTGGGATGGCCCATAGCCCTCCAACTGACCCTGGAACTTGCCGCCTTCTCCGGTGTTGCCATGGCCCTGGGGCGTGGAGGCGTGTCGTGGGATGCCACTTCGGCACTGGCGGCGCATCAGGTCGCTTGCCAGATAGCCTCCTTCATATACATGTTCTACATAGGCATAGGTTCGGCGGTATCCATACGTGTGGCACACTATCACGGCCTTGGAGGCTGGCGTGGCATACGTCAGTCCGCCCATGCCGGCTACCACCTGATAATTGTGGTGGGGCTGATAGCCACCGCACTGGTTTATGCCTTCCGAAGCCATTTGGCTGGCATCTTCGTTTCCGATGAAGACCCGCTTCTCTTTGCCGCCATATCCTCTACCGTAGTGTCCATGGTCTGGCCTATGATATTCTATCAGGTTGGAGACGGCATGCAGTCCTGCTATGTGAATGCCCTGCGTGGCATCGGTGACGTTAAGAAACTGCTCAAGTACTCCATCTTCTGTTACGGACTGGTTACCATTCCGCTCAGTTACCTCTTCGGCATCATCTTGGACGGCGGAGCGGTAGGCATCTGGTGGGGCTTCCCCATAGGTCTGAGCATGGCAGGTGGCCTGTATCTGCGTCGCTTCCTCCTGCAACTGAAGCGCAACGGAGCAGGGTAGTGCCCCCTCCCGATGCTCCTTTTTTCCTGTTCCCGGAAAATCAGGGACCGGTCCTCCCGAGGCGACATTTCGTCAATCCTGGCAGGACCGGTCTTCTTTATATTATATTGTAATCAGGAACTTCCTCAGATGCTCCTTTTCCATCCCTCTTCTTTGTGCATAGTCCTGCAACTGGTCTTCGCCTATGCTGCCTATGCTGAAATGGCGGCACTGGGGATGCGAAAGCATCAGTCCCGTGGTACTGGCATGCGGCATCATTGCACCGTTTTCGGTCAGCGTTATGCCCAGAGAGGGGAAATCCAGCAGACGGCCAAGGATGAAGTTCACGCTCTGGTCAGGCATGGACGGATATCCTACGGCAGGACGCTTGCCCTGGTATCTCTCGGCAAAGAGTTCCTTTGGCGTCAGCCTTTCCTCCGGTGCATAGCCCCAGATATCGCGCCTCACAATCTCATGTCCGCGCTCTGCTGAAGCCTCGGCCAGTCGGTCCGCCAGTGTCTGTTCCATCAGTTCCTTCACCTCGAAGGGCACGCAGGAGGCAAACACTCCCATCTTCTCTGCCCTCATGCCCATTGGCGGCACGAAGTCTGCCAGGCACAGATATGGTTCACGTTGCTGGCGCAGAAGCGGGATTCTGCCGCCGCAATCCCCATGCAGGACTATGTCGTCGTCCTGCGAGCTTGCCTCAGACAGCCGCACACGGAACAGTACCTCGCGTCCTTCCTGGCTCCACATCCTCAACATCTCCTCGGCTTCCGTCCTGAGTTCTGTGGCCTGGCTCTCCTTCACTCCCCAAGCATGGTAGAAGTAACCCCAGTTGATGTACGGCACCAGTTCCTGTATGGAGAAATGCAGTGTCTTCATGCTCATTGTGCTACGGTGGGGCTGATTTATTGTTTTAGTGCATGCAAATGTAGCAAAATTATGCCAAAGGACAAACGATGTCTTCTGGAATTAGCCCAGGTTCACTCCTCTTGTACCTTGTTAGGTGTTAGTGGCTCTTCCCTTTGCCTTATATTCTCTTGCCAAAGGAAACTATGCCGTCCTTTTCCTGTGCTTCCTCCTTGTTGTCCATCATTGTGGAATCGGTATCCGCCCTGGCTGGTGCCATTTGCCTTGCATAGCCCGAAGACCAATGCCAGTCGTTGTTTGTATAGTAGTAATAGTAATCACTATAGTACCCCCAGTCGTAGTAGTCGGCTATCTTGGTCAGGAAGAATTTTTCATTGCTGCTTCCGAAGCGGCCCTGGAAATGGTCGGCCGTCATCCTGTAGTCGTAAATGGCACAATCCAGGCTGCTATCGCTATAGTACTGAAGATACACAACACCATTGAGTATTTCCCAGTCGAAACTATTGTAGATGTACGCGTAGGGACCATGCTCGTAATAGTCCACCTGCTTTCCGTATCCGTATGTGGCACCGTTGTACTCGGGATAGAACACAATGTCCGTATCGTAGGAGTCAAAGGTGTAGTAGCGGTTTCCGTAGCGGTATGTGTAGTACATGCCAAAGTCGCCAGTCCACTGGCCAGCAAACTTGATGGACTGTCTCACATCCATATCTTCCTCCACGTCCCACACCACGTTGCATGAACTGAAACTGAGCATTGCCGCCAGCATCACGCTTATCTTCTTCATCAGGTTCATTTTCTTCATATTCATGTCCTCCTGTTTGTGTTAGTTAGGCTTGTTGTTGTTTTTCTGATGCAAAGATACTATGTTATGTGCGCTTTCCGCAGGGAAATGGCATAATGGTGCGGAGGAAAGTCCTATGCTTTGGGGAGAAATCCTCTGCCGTGTCATTTTTGCCCCTTTGGCATGCAAAGAACGTTAATGGGGTGGGGAACTCTTTGCCGTCTCTGCAAAAAGCCTTATCTTTGCATACATAATAGAAACAATTAAGGATTAGTTATATATGCTGCAACAAGTCTGGATCAGTGCCGCAGGACTTTGTGGAGCCACGCTGGTGGGTTCTGTCCTCGGATTCTTCATAAAGGAACTGCCACATAAGTGGAACGACACCGTACTCGGTTATTGTGCCGGCATCATGCTGGCGGCCTCCACCATAGGGCTTATAGTGCCGGCTTTCGAGCTCGGAGCGGAAATCCTGCCTTGGTGGCTCATTGCCCTGGGTGTCATGGCAGGTGCCTTTTTTCTCAACGTGATAGACTTCGTTACCCCCCACATGCACACCATCACCGGTCTTGACATAGAGGAGCATCACAACAATGCTTCCATCAACCGTGTCATGCTCTTTGTCTTGGCCATAGCCATACACAAGTTTCCCGAGGGCATTGCCGCCGGAGTCAGCATGAATGGCGATGGCGTTGCCTCGTGGGGAGTTACCCTTGGTATCGCCTTCCACAACATACCCGAGGGCATGATTATCATTGCTCCTCTGCTTCTGGCGGGTGTCTCTCATGCGCGTACCTTCTTAATATCCCTTGCCATTGGCCTGCTGGAGGTTGTCGGCGTACTTGTGGGCTATTGGCTTGGTGTCGTTTCCGCCACCATGCTTCCGGTGATGCTTGCTTTTGCCGGTGGTGCCATGCTTTACGTTACCTCGGACGAAATGATACCCGAAACCCATGCCCACGGTTATCAGAAGCAGGCCACCTATGCCTTGCTTCTTGGCTTCATGTCCATGCTTTTGCTTGGCAGTTAGTCCGTGCCAGGCACCAAATGCCATTAAATTTAGGCAAAATACACAAAAAAACTCCCGAATATTTGGATAGTACGTATAAATGTCGTACCTTTGCACTCGCAAAACAAGAGGAACGGTGCCTTGGATGAGTGGCTTAGTCTACGGTCTGCAAAACCGTCTACGGCGGTTCGAATCCGCCAGGCACCTCTTCAGCAAATGAAAGCGTATCTCACTGATACGCTTTTTTTTTGTTTGTCTGACGCTGGGGGGGTAACGATGAACGTTTAACGTTTAACGTTTAACGATTAACGTAGAAGGATGAAAGTGGGTCAGCGAACGATGGAGGATTGACGTTGAAGGTTTAACGTTGAACGTTGAAGGTTGGAGGTAACCATTAGAGGGTGGGGGCGTTAAGTTTAGCAATGATATCCCGTCATCATAGCGATGAAATCCATTCGGCATAAAAGGAAACGAGAGGAAAACCAGTTTGGTAATCCTCTCGTCTGTTTGGTGGAGAATATCGGGCTCGAACCGATGACCTCTTGCATGCCATGCAAGCGCTCTAGCCAGCTGAGCTAATCCCCCGTTAGGCTGAATTGCGATGCAAAGGTACTGCTTTTTTATTTATTTTAGAAGTTTTGTGCTGTTTTTTTTGTCCATAGCGACTAAAAACCTTAACTTTGTGACCGTTTTCAAGCAAAATGTCCCTTATACATTATTTATAATATTACGTAATACAGCTGCTCATGAAACACATAATTGCCATATTCATGTTGATGCTTGCCGTCAACAGTTTTGCCCAGTTCCACGATTTGGACCATGGCGGCATGCCCACGATCCCCTTTGAGCGTCAGTTATGCATTCAGCACGACGAGGAAGAGCACCTTGGCCGTTCTATCCAGCGCACAGCCTCCACTCAGGAGAATGCGTGCTTGAGTGCCACAGGTTCGCCCAAGATTGTAGTTTGTCTGGCACAGTTTCCGGATGTGAAGTTCACCGTTGCCCAGGACAAGGAGGCCTTGATGCAGAAGTTTGACACCTTCTTCAATGGCAAGGGTATTGGAGCCGGCGATAATACGCATTCCGTGGCGGATTACTTCCGTGGCATGAGCAACGAAGCCTTCACGCCGGAATTCGTTATTACCGAACCCGTTACACTTTCACAGAATCGCAGTTATTACGGAAACTCCAAGGGTGCCAGCCGACGTACAACCTTCCGCAACGAGGCACTCGACCTGCTTGCCTCTCAGATTGCCGATAGGGTAGAGGAACTGGATACCAACGGTGACGGTAAGGTGGATGGAGTCATCATCGTCTTCACGGGTTGCGGTGCCAACGTGGGCGACGAGAACGGCATGCACCCTGCCTGCTGGACTACCTCGCTTTCCATAAAAGGAATCACCTATGCCACCGAACTTATTTCGCCCGAACTGCTTGGTATGGGCGAGAATGCCAAACTGAACGGCATTGGCGTCTTCGTGCACGAAATGTCGCACATGCTTGGCTTGCCCGACTTTTACGACCTCAACTACAAGGCGCCCGGCATGGACTATTGGAGCCTGATGGACTATGGCGAATACTGGAACAACGGATACCATCCCACACCCTACACCGCCTACGAGCGCAACTTCATGGGATGGCTGCCCTTAGTGGAACTTTCCGAACCCACCACCGTGGAAAATATGAAGGCCATTGGCGATGGCGGTTCTGCCTATGTCGTCTACAACGAGGGCAACCGCAACGAATACTACATCCTGGAGAACCGTACCGTCAACGACCCCTGGAGCCGTAGCCTCTGCACCTCCTTGGGTAGCGGAATGATGATATATCATGTGGATTACGACGCTCAGGCATGGAGTTCCAACATAATAAATACCAACACCAGCCGCCAGCGCATGACCATCATACCTGCCAACGGACACTTTGAGTTGTGCGACAACCTCATGGATGATATGTCCATGTATATCTCGGAACTTCGCGGCCATCTGTGGCCACTGAAGAATGTGGAGTCCGTTCTTGCCTATTGGGGACTGGCGGGCAACAATGCACTGACCGACGAAGAGCGCACCCAGGGCGACCGCATCGCCCCAGCCGCACGTCTGCATACGGCCAATAGCGATGGCACATACCTGATGCACAAGCCCATCACGGACATAGCATTCGACAATGCCACCCAGACCATCTCCTTCTCCTTCATGGGCGGTTCCTCCACCGGTGTGCATGCTCCCTGTTTGGGTGATGCCCTGCATGGTGATGCCCTCTATAAGGTCTACGGCATGGACGGACGTCTGGTGCAGACCTGTAGCGAGAGTGCTCTCCACTCCCTGCCCAAGGGCATTTATGTGCTGAAGAACCTCTCCACTGGCGAGACATCCAAGCGTTTTGTGGGCAGATAGCCTCCTTCTTGCTGATAGAATAACCCAAATACGGTTTCTTTTAGGAGATTACCTTTGTGTATGTGGGAAAGTTTTTGTAACTTTGCAAGCATAAAACGCAAAGAAGTACTATAAAGCATGCAGACTAACAATCAAATATCCAATAAAATAACTGCCAATATCCTTGGTAGTATGGATTATTTTGTTAGCAAGCAAGCAAGCAAGCAAGCAAGCAAGCAAGCAAGCAAGCAAGCAAGCAAGCAAGCAAGCAAGCAAGCATATTTATTAGTTTCAGACGGGATTTGTTCCCGTCCTATATCATGGTTCATCCCCTATAGTGGCGAGAAACACGCCACTATAGGGGATGAACTATGTTTGCATATCACTTCAATTTAGGATATAGATAATAATAATAAATCAATAACAATTCAATTATGAAAAAACTGTTACTATTATGTGCCATCATGCTCGCTACAGTTGGGGTTAGGGCACAAGATATTAATCTGCTGGACCAGACCGCACCTGCAGAATTTGATATGTATAGCCGACCTGCAGAGGGTGTATATGCTATTAAGGTAATGAGTAAAGGCTATACGGGATGGATGTATAATGAAGGTGCAACCTATCGAATGACCACCAATGCCACATTGAGCAGTTTGCCTAAAACATATTTATGGAAAGTGACGCATTTGGATGGCGACAACTTAGGCAGCTTCACATTAACTTGCCTAAACAATGATGTTCCATTGACAGCTCAGAAAAATAGCCATAATATATATAATACAGAATCAGATGCTGTTGTCGCTATTTTGAAAGGCGAACGTAATTGGAATGTTGAAACTTTTGAAGGTATAAACATATATCAAAGAAACTATTCTGCTGATCAAATGACCCATAAAGGAGATGGCACCAAACCATACCTACATACGAATGATGGAGATAATAATTCATTCCGTTACTTGGGTTATTGGGTAGGCGGTTTTAATTCAAATGCATCTGAAGGTACTGCATGCGTATTCCAGTTCTATCCATACGCTAAGGAATTTGTTAGTGAATGGAAGGAAACTAATTCTCAATTCCTGGGTTATGTGGGAGGTTATCCCACAAGTTCTGCCGAGGACTTCAACAATGTAACAGATTATGCCGAAATGTTGGCATTCCAGGCAGAGAATGAGATACTGGGAATTGATCCAGACAAGTATTATCGTCTGGTGTGTGTGTCGCCAAAGACTGGAAATAATGGCGACACTAACTATAACACTCTTACTTTTGACGGAACATCTAATTTGGTTACTGCTCCCGAAGATAACTCAAAGGTGAGTCAAATATTTAAGTTTGAACCTGTGGACGACGCTGATGGCAAATATATGCTTGTTTCGCCTAATACAGGACTCTATCTAAATAAAATTAATCAGGGAGATTACCGTTCCGCTCTTGTAGCTAAAGGGGATGCTTGTAAGTTGGAAATTATTGCCCATGCCGGTGTAATCTGCCAGTATAAGTTGCATAATTCAGAATCCCATGATAAGCACTGTTTGTTTGCAGAAAATCATCCAGGAGAGCGAGTTCCCTATGCCTGTTCTGGTTGGGACGATGGTGCTGATAGTCCTTCTGCCTGGTACCTCAAGGTCGTTGATAAACTTAATTTTGTAATTGGTTCTGCTGGTTGGGCAACAACTCACTTGCCTTTTGATGTGGTTATGCCAGAAACAGTGAAGGCATACGCCGTTGAATCAACAACATCTGCATCTGCTACTCTTACTCAGAAGGAAGATATACCTGCCGGTCAGGGCGCTATCCTTGAGGGTGGCGAGGGCACACATACATTCACTATTGCTACCGCATCTACCAATTGGTCGGAGAATAAACTGTTCGGCACAAATGTTGATCAGCAGGTTACTGGTCCTGCCTATGTTCTTTCTATGCCCGAAGGAGAAAAGGTGGGTCTGTACCCAGCAAAGTTGACCAACGGTCAGTTCAAGAACAATGCCAACAAGGCATATCTCCCCGCTTCTGCCGTAGCAAGCGACGCTCGCTTCCTCGTCTTCAGTTTCGGTGACGATGTGGAGACAGGCATTACTGAAACGGAAAACGAAAATGTGAAAACGGAAAACGGTGAGGTATATGACCTTAGCGGTCGCCGTGTTCAGGGTGCTCAGAAGGGTATCTTCATCGTGAACGGCAAAAAAGTTGTGCGTTAGTGAGAGCAGAAGCAAAGTATGCTTTGATTATGCCGAACGCAAACAACTTGAGCGAAGTTAGGGTTGTGCGTTAATGCTAACGAAGTTAAAGTGATAAAGTAATAGTTTTATTTATAACGTTGTTTTAATTTATAGTTTGTAAAATTGGTGTCCCACTCCGGACTCCAAGTCCCAAAACCTCCCCTCGCTCCCTGCCCTGAGGCACAGGGCAGGGGCAGGAAGGACAAAAAGAACAGAATTAGGAACAACACAAAACAAACGCTTACAATGAAAAAGACATATATCGCACCCTCAGTAGAGGTTATAAAGGTAGGTGCCATCAGCATGCTGGCAGCAAGCATGGTAATTAACAATACCGAAGTTGATACTTCTAAAGATGATGTACAGCTTGGCCGTGAGGACAACACTCCCAGTTCCCCCAACCTGTGGGACCAGGGCTGGTAAGTCTACGTAATAGCATAACTGAGAACAGATTGTTCCTTCTGTATAATTCCCTGGTACCTTTGGTGGTGTCAGGGAATTGTTGTATATTTGCGAGGAGAAAAGTATAAATCTTCGGGCTATGAAGTATCCAATAGGAATACAGCACTTTGAGAAACTACGTACACAGGGGTTTGTCTACGTTGACAAGACTGCTTTGGTGCATAAAATTGTCCACGAAGGAAATTACTATTTCCTGAGTCGTCCCCGTCGTTTCGGTAAGAGCATGCTCATATCCACCTTGAAAGCATATTTCGAGGGTAAACGTGAACTGTTCCAAGGACTTGCCATGGAACAATTGGAACAAGAATGGCGTGTGCATCCTGTGCTTCGCCTGGATTTGAATACCGAGAAATACGATTCCCTTGATAGCGTTGACAAGAAACTGGACCGTGAGTTCAAAATTTGGGAGGACCTCTATGGCGCAGATCCCGCTGAGACCACCCTTCCCATGCGCTTTGAGGGAATAATCCGCCGTGCCTACGAAAAAACTGGCGAGCGTGTGGTGATCTTAGTGGACGAGTACGAGAAGCCACTGTTGCAGACCATATCCAACAAGCCATTGCAGGATGAATACCGTGCTACTTTGAAGTCGGTCTATGGTGCACTGAAGAGCATGGACGAATGCATCAAGTTTGCCATGATTACTGGTGTGACTAAGTTTGGCAAGGTGAGTGTGTTCAGCGACCTGAATCATTTGCGTGATTTGTCCATGTTGGAGCAGTATAGTGAGATATGTGGTATATCCGAAGCGGAACTTCATACATATTTCAGAGAAGATATTGCCCGAATGGCGGAGCTGCACAATACATCATACGAAGAAATGGCCGAATTGCTTCGTCAAAACTACGATGGTTACCATTTTGCTCCCAACACCGGTGGTTTGTACAATCCATATAGTTTGCTGAATGTGTTTGCCAACAAGAAATTCGGCAGCTACTGGTTCGAGACAGGAACCCCGACCTACCTGGTAGAACTGCTTCAGAAGAACGACTATCAACTGGATGATGTCAATGGTTGTATAGTGGGCGTAGAAAGCCTTTCCGGTATGGATGCCACCGACACCGAAGCCATACCTGTAATCTATCAAAGTGGATATCTGACTATCAAGGATTTTAATACCCGTTTCCAAAGCTACACATTAGGGTACCCCAACAAGGAGGTGGAAGAGGGATTTATCAAATTCCTCATTCCACATTATACCGCCAAGCGTGAAGTAAATGGAGCCTTTGAAATACAGAATTTCGTCAGAGAGGTGGAGAGTGGCGATATAGACGGTTTCTTCACCCGTCTGCGCTCGTTCTTCAGCGATACTACCTACGAGGTGATACGCCTGCAGGAGTTGCACTATAGCAATGTTCTGTATATCGTCTTCAAGCTTCTTGGTTTCTACACCCAGGTGGAGTACCATACCAACAACGGACGCATAGACCTTGTCCTGCAGACTCCTGACTACATCTATGTGATGGAGTTCAAACTGAATGGCACCGCCGAGGAGGCTCTGCAACAGATCAACGACAAGGGATATGCCCTGCCTTTCGCCAGCGACGCACGTACGCTATATAAGATAGGTGTAAACTTCAGTGCCGAAACCCGCAACCTTGACCGCTGGCTGGTGGAAGAGTGAGAGGTGTTAAGTCGTATCTTTGTGTTCTTTTTCAATCAAATTATATGATGAAGTTAGTGTATAGACTTTTGTTTTCCATGCTGCTCCTGTCCTTTGCCACTCAGGAAATCCTGGCGTGGGGGCAGAAGGGTCACGACGTTACATGCGAGATAGCAGAGCGCCATCTCACCCGCAAGGCACGCAAGGCAGTAGCCCGCCTGCTCGAGGGCAAGAGCATGGTGTACTGGAGCAATTGGCTGGACAACGCCAGCCACACACCGGAGTATGCCTACACCAAGACTTGGCACTACAAGAACATAGATGCAGGTGTCTTGTTCGAGGATGCCGAACTGGAACCCAAGGGCGATGTAGTTACTGCCATAAACATGCAGATGCAGACGCTGAAGGACAAGGCCTCTTCCACCGATAGCAAGCGTCTGGCTCTGAAGATGCTCATACACCTGGTGGGCGATGTGCACCAGCCCATGCACATGGGGCATAAGTCCGATTTGGGCGGAAACAGATGGATGGTGCAGTTCTTTGGCCGTGAGAAGAACCTGCACGGAATCTGGGACTCCGATGTTCTGGAGGGAGGACATAAATGGAGTTACGAGGAATGGGCCACGGAGATTGACGTGCTCAGCAAGAAGCAGAACAGGGAAATATGCTGCGGTACCGTGGAAGACTGGGCAAAGGAGACTTTTGCCATCGCTACAGAGGTTTACAGCCTCACTCCGCAGGGGTCCAAACTTTCCTACGACTATCAGGCACGCTGGACCCCCGTCATAGAGCAGCAGCTGCTGCGTGGTGGCCTGCGTCTGGCACACTTGCTGAACAGCGTGTTCTGAAAACGGAATCACCTAACAGTAGGGACGCAGCGTGCTGCGTCCGAAAACCTCCAGAATAGTTGCAAGGCGGACGCTGCACGCAGCGTCCCTACAAAGCAAGGGGAACGTTTAGTGATGAACGCAGGACATAGAATCCTTTTCTCTATAGTTTATATCTTTTCTATAGATCTATAGTCTCTAAGGTCCTTAAGGTCCCTAAACTCTCTAAAAACAAAAAGCAATGGAAAACAAGGAAGAACTGATGCTTGTGCGCATAACCGGAGCAGACCGCCCCGGGCTGACGGCAGATATTATGGACATACTGTCCGTACATGGTGTTCATATTCAGGACATAGGCCAGGCCGTGATACACTCCACCCTGAGTATGGGCATACTGATAAGAGTGGACGAGGACAAGAGCGGCAAGGTGATGAAGGAACTGCTCTTCAAGACCAGCGAATTGGGAGTGAACATCAAGTTCGCCCCCGTCAGCATGGAAGAATACGAGGCGTGGGTATCCCGTCAGGGCAAGAACCGCTACATACTGACCATACTGGGGCGCAGTCTGGATGCCTCGCAGATAGGAGCGGTTACCCACCTGATTGTAGAGCAGGGACTGAACATTGATGCCGTCCGCCGCCTGTCGGGACGCCAGAGCATAGAGCGCCCTGCCGAGAAGACACGTGCCTGCATACAGTTCTCACTGCGCGGCACGCCCAAGGATCGCGAGCAGATGCAGGCAAGCCTGCTGCGCCTGTCGGCAGAGATGGCCATAGACTGCTCTTTCCAGCGCGACAACATGTACCGCCGCATGCGCCGACTGATATGCTTCGATATGGATTCCACGCTGATCCAGGCCGAGGTTATAGACGAACTGGCACGCCGGCACGGAGTGTATGACCAGGTTGCCGCCATTACCGAGCAGGCCATGCGCGGCGAGATAGAGTTCCAGGAGTCGTTCCGCCGCCGTTGCCAGTTGCTGAAGGGCTTGGACGTGAGCGTAATGCAGGACATAGCAGAGAACCTGCCCTTTACCGAGGGTGTGGACAGGCTTATGTACGTGCTGAAGAGTTACGGCTACAAGATAGCCATCCTGTCCGGCGGTTTCACCTTCTTTGGGGAGTACATACAGAAGAAGTACGGCATCGACTATGTCTATGCCAATGAACTGGAGGTGGACGAGACAGGGCATCTGACCGGAAACTACGTTGGCGAGGTGGTAGACGGCAAGCGCAAGGCAGAACTCCTGCGCCTGATAGCACAGGTGGAAAAGGTGGACCTGGAGCAGACCATTGCCGTGGGCGACGGTGCCAACGACCTGCCCATGCTTGCCACGGCAGGTCTGGGCATAGCCTTCCATGCCAAGCCTCGTGTTGTTGCCAATGCACAGCAGTCCATCAATACCATAGGTCTGGACGGCGTGCTATACTTCCTTGGATTCAAGGACAGTTATCTGGACGCCAAGGCACAGTAGAACACATTTTGCAATCTTTTTACGGAAGGCAGTGGCAACACTGCCTTCCTTGCGTATAGTAACTGCCTCCCAAACGTGATGCGGTAGTTTTCGGGTACGAGTATGATGCATACAAAATGTTTACATGCAATTTTGCTCGCACGAAAGTTTAGGCACATTTCCCGCTTGCCCGAGAAAAGCCATTCCGAAGACGCGACCTTGGCCTCCTGAGAACAGGTCTGTCTCCTCCCGAGGACCGAGCCTTGTCGTCGGGAGGACCGGCCTCTGTTCTCACGACAACTTTTTCCGGTTGTCGGCAGGGTAGGGCAAATGATCTTGGATATGTTATATAAGTTATTTATATATAACAAGTTGTAGTTCTGTTTCATGTCGCTGCTTCAGTTTGTGCTTCTTGTTCCTTTTGTGGGGTGCATATTTGTGCTTTCTGTTGTCTTTGTTGTGTAGGGCATGAGTTTTGTTATGTGGAAAAAAAATTACATTCTGAATGCTTTTGCCTTCGCCACCAGTGTAAATGTCCAACCCCATGTTTTGGTTAGCGGAATCTTAAACCCCGAAATCATAATAACTGTAAAGTATGCTCCTGTTTGTGCAAAATAACCTAATATAGGGCCTATGCCCTTGTTTCTTGCCCCCTTTTCTTGCATAAGTCGCGAAAAAAGGCTAAATTTGCGCAAAATATAGGGTATTGCCCGTAAAACGAGAAAACATTACTAAATTTTTATAAATGGAAGATCAGGAAAGAATCATCAAAGTGGACATTGAGTCCGAGATGAGGAAAAGCTACATCGACTATTCGATGAGCGTGATTGTAGCACGTGCCCTGCCCGACGTGCGTGACGGCTTCAAGCCCGTACACCGCCGTATCCTCTTTGGTATGGAGGGATTGGGCAACACACACAACAAGCCCTACAAGAAGAGTGCCCGTATCGTTGGTGAGGTACTGGGTAAGTATCATCCCCATGGCGACAGTTCCGTGTATGGAGCCCTGGTGCGTATGGCACAGGAGTGGAACATGCGTTACACGCTGATTGACGGACAGGGTAACTTCGGCTCTGTGGACGGCGACGGTGCTGCGGCCATGCGTTACACCGAGGCGCGTCTGAGCATGATGGGCGAGGCCATGATGGAGGACCTGGAGAAGGAAACGGTGAATATGACCAACAACTTCGACGACACTCTGCAGGAACCCACCGTTATGCCTACACGTATCCCCAACCTGCTGGTGAACGGTGCCACCGGTATTGCCGTGGGTATGGCCACGAATATCCCCACCCACAATCTGGGCGAGGTGATAGATGCCTGTGTGGCATACGTGGATAATCCCGAAATGGACACCGAGGGACTGATGCAGTATGTGAAGGGTCCCGACTTCCCCACAGGAGCATACATTATGGGCCTGCAGGGCATAAAGGACGCATACGAGACAGGCCGTGGCCGTATCATCATGCGTGCCAAGGCCGATATCGAGGCTCATGACCAGCACGACAAGATCGTGGTAACGGAGATCCCATACGGTGTGAACAAGGCACAGCTGATCGAGTACATTGCCGAACTGATGAAGGAGGGCAAGCTGGACGGAATAAGCAATGCTAATGACGAGAGCGACCGCGAGGGTATGCGTATAGTCATAGACGTGAAGCGCGATGCCAACGCACGTGTGGTGCTGAACAAGCTGTTCAAGATGACTCCCCTGCAGACCAGCTTCAGCGTGAATGCCATTGCACTGGTCAAGGGTCGTCCCCGCCTGCTCACCCTGAAGGATTGCATCAGCAACTTTGTGGAGCACCGCCACGAGGTGGTAATCCGCCGTACCAAGTACGAACTGCGCAAGGCAGAGGAGCGTGCGCACATCCTGGAGGGTCTGATCATAGCCAGCGACAACATTGACGAGGTGGTGCGTATAATCCGTGCCAGCAAGACCCCACAGGACGCACAGCGCAACCTGGAGGCACGCTTCAATCTGGACGAACTCCAGTCAAAGGCCATCGTGGACATGCGCCTGAGCCAGCTGACTGGCCTGCGCCAGGAAGACTTGCACAACGAGTTCGACGACCTGCAGGCAAAGATTGCCTACTACAACCAGATACTGACAGACGACAACCTGTGCCGCAAGGTTATCAAGGACGAACTGATAGAGGTGAAGGAGAAGTACTCCGACGAGCGCAAGACACAGATCATGCCCAGCGCCGAGGAATTCAATGCCGAGGACTTCTATGCCGACGACGAGGTGGTGGTAACCATCAGCCACATGGGCTACATCAAGCGTACTCCTCTGGCGGAGTTCCGTGCGCAGGGTCGTGGCGGTATTGGCTCAAAGGGTTCCGCTACACGCGACAACGACTTCATAGAGCACATATACACCGGCACAATGCACAACACCATGATGTTCTTCACCGACCGTGGCCGCTGCTACTGGCTGAGAGTGTACGACATTCCCGAGGGAACAAAGCAGAACAAGGGCCGTGCCATACAGAACATGCTCCAGATAGAGCCCGGCGACAAGGTGCAGGCATGTCTGCTGATCCGCAAATTGCAGGATCCCGACTTCTGCAAGACACACTATGTGGTGTTCGCCACAAAGGACGGTATCATCAAGAAGACCTGCCTGACAGAGTACAGCCGTCCCCGTACAAATGGCGTGAACGCTATCAACATCCGCGAGGAGGACCGCGTAATAGGCGTGAACCTGACCAATGGTACCGACGAGATTATCGTGGCTAACCGCAACGGTCGTGCCGTACGCTTCAACGAGGGCGACGTGCGCACCATGGGCCGTGTGAGCACCGGTGTGCAGAGCATCGTTCTGGACAACGACGGTGAGGACGAGGTAATAGGTATGGCAGTAATCAACGATCCCGACAACGAGAGCATCCTGGTGATGAGCGACAAGGGATGGGGCAAGTACACCTCGGTGGAGGCATACCGCAAGACCAACCGCCATGCCAAGGGCGTGAAGGCCATGAACCTGCCCGAGGACAGCAAGCTGGTTACCCTGCAGGTTGTTACCGAGGAGGACGACCTGATGATTATCAACAAGTCGGGCACCGTTATCCGCCTGCATGTGGACGATATCAAGGAGACCAAGAACCGTGCCACCCAGGGAACCAAAGTGATAGAACTGAAGAAGCGTGGCGACAGCATTGCCCACGTTTGCGTAGTTCCACGTTCCGAGGATGAGGATGAAGCAGCCGAAGCACAGGAAGGTGCTGAACTCCAGGCAACAGACGTTCCCACACCGGAAACGGAATCCCAGACAGATGTTCAGGGCGAGTTTGATTTCAATGAATCCAACTAATGAAAATATTCAAACCACTTAAAACAATCAGAATTATGAAAAAGATTATCCTTACCCTTGCACTTGCCCTGTTTACAGGCAGTGTGATGGCCCAGACTCCAGAGGAGAAAGCAGCAGCCAAGGCAGCCAAGGCAGCGCTGAAGGCGGCTACCAAGCAGGCAAACTCGCTGCTGAGCCAGGGCTTGGCAAATGCCAACCAGGCACAGACCCTGCACCAGGCCATACAGGCTGAAAAGCAGAAAGGCGATGCTTCAAACGACAGACTGATCATAGAGAACGAGATGCAGATACAGACTCTCTCTGTTCAGGGTATTGACCAGATAACCGAGGCTCTTGCAACTGGCTACATCAACGACAACAAGAAGTTCGAGGCATACAGGTCCCTGGATTTCATGTCTACATCCGTATTCAGCTGTGAGATTGCCAAGTACCAGAACAAGGAGCCATATAACCGCGAGGCCTTGGGCAAGGCCATCTTCGCCCTGGCCGAGGCATGCCATGGCCAATTGGCATACGGCAACCCCAAGGACCAGATGCATACTGCAATCATGGAGGCTGCAAGGATGAAGTTCCCCAATGCACATTCATACCTGGCATACCTGTGCCAGTTCTGCATTGAAGAAAAGGATTTGGAGAGCGCACAGAAGGCACTGGATGCATACATCAACTTCCCCATCAAATATCCCGAGATGGCAGAGCACGAGAAGGTGAAGAACCCCGAATATCCTGCTTCACAGTTTGCCTTCAACATCTTCTATACTGCCTTCAACGACAAGAATGCAGAGCTGATGGACAAGTATTATGAGATGGCACTGCAGTTTGACAACAAGGACAGTCATGACTTCGTTCTCCGTGCCAAGCCCCAGTTGCTGAAGGAGCAGGGCAAGACAGAGGAATGGATCGTTGCTACAAAGGAAATGATTGCCGCCGCACCCAACAGCGAGGTTGGCGAGATAGGCATGCAGCAGCTTATGGCCCACTTTATCAACATTGATAGCGTATCTGCCGATGCATATACTGCTGAGTTGATAGAGAAGTACCCCGAGAACAAGGTTGCCAACTATTGCCGTGGCTTCGTGTTCTATTCAAGAAGCGATTTCGAATCAGCAATCAAGTTCTATGAGAAGTCTGTGGAAGTTGACCCCAACTATGCAGACGGCCTGTACAACTGCGGCTATTGCTATTATCAGAATGCATTGGAAAAGGCTCGTGCCATCAGCGGTAAGAAGATGAAGTCCCAGGCTGCTATCAAGGAAGCCGAAGCAGAGGTAAAGGCTATTTTTGCCAAGGCTGCTCCCTACTTCGAGAGATACCGCGAGTTTGAGACAGAGGATCCTACCAGATGGGCTACTCCCCTCAAGGTGATCTACAAGAACATCGGCGAGTCTGAGAAGGCAGCCGAAATGGATGCCTATATCGAGAACTAATGCCGGACCTGAACTAAAAACAATATATCCCTGTGGCTGCCGTGACAACACCGCCACGGCAGCCACTTACTTTACCTCATCGCTGACATACTGATGATTCGCTATTTTACCATATTGACATTTGCCGTTTGTCTGTTCTCCCCTCAGCTTTATGCACAAAAGAACATTTCGCTGAAGAAAAGGTTCAAGGAAGCGCAGACCGCCATAAAGAAAGCCAGCGGACAAGAGAATATTGAGAAAATACTCTTGGACAGCATGGCATTATCCACCACCACAGACGTGAATAAGGCCAATGGATTCCATCTTTGCGCTTTGCTCGAGCAAAGTATTAATGATGGCATGAACATGAAGGCATACCTGAAAGAGAACATAGATACGGTCAGGTTCTTCAAGACCATATACAATATATACGACTATACACTGAAGAGTGATTCTGCCGACAAGGCCTTGAAATACGACGACAAGAACATCAGGCTCAGGACTATGCACAGGAAGAATCTCCTCGGGGGAGGCAAGTTCCTGCTTCGCAAGGAAAAGTGGTCAGAGGCATACGAGTTCTTTGACATGTTTCTGAAGACCTGTACAACGGATGCCGACAGCCTGGTGAGAAATGTTGCCTACTGGACAACCGTTTGCGGTATGAATGACAACAAACCTCATTTGGTGCTGAAGTACGTAGACAGAGCGATTGAAGGCAGTGCCATAGAGGATGCCGCAGCCCTGTCTGAATACAAGGCAAGAAGTTACCAGAGCCTGGGAGACAGCGCCTCATGGCTTGCTGTCCTGGAGGAAGGAACGGACAAATATCCTGGCTACAGTTATTTCTTCCTGAATCTGATGGACTACTATATCCGCCACGGGAAAACCTCAATAGGGCAGGCACGTACCGACTCCCTGCTCAGGGCAGATGGAAACCGTGCCATGTATTGGCTGGCAATGAGCATGTTTGCCATAGGACAGGGAGATTACGAAGAGTGTGTGAAGATGAGCGAGGAGTGCCTGAAACGCGAACCCGACAATCTGGACGCACTATATAATAAAGGTATATCCCTGCTGAACATGGCACTTGAGGAGAAGAACTCTTCAAAATGCCGCTCCCTGTACTATCGTGCACTGGAACCCATGGAAAGAGTGCGCGAACTCCAGCCCAATGAGCCGGACAGATGGTGTAACCCTTTGTACCGCATATACCTGAATTTGAATATGGGAGAGAAGTTCAAGGAGATAGATACCATAATGGAGGAACTCTATAGCGACGAGGAAGAGAAATCTGTGGCCGGAAGGGTAAAGCCATAGAGAATCAGGAGCAAGGTTTCCATAGACAAGCGCATGGGCAGACAATGATGCCCGATTGGCATAGATAAGGACAGATGTACAGAGGAATCCTGTTTTCACTATTATGTCTTCTCGTGGGCATATCATGTACACGACAGGATACGACGTTGCCCGACGCACTGAACCGTAGGGCATACCTGCTTCGTTATATCGACGTGGACTCCTCGCTGCACTATGCCGACAAAGCCTATGAGGCGAGTGCACACTATCCGGATGGCAGGGCCGAGGCCATAAGCCATAAGGCCTTTGTCAAGTATCAGCAGATGCGCTATACCGAGGCCCTCAGGCTGTTGGACAAGATAGACTCGGTGACCAACAACCAGGTGGAACTGCTTTGTGCAGATGTGTTGCGGATGAAGATCTCCCAAAGGACAGGCGAACTGCGCACGTTCTACAGGGCATGGCATAATGCGGAAAGGCGCCTGACCAGAATAGACGAGGAGCTGCATCTGCTTTCCAGGCATCTTTCTGACAGGGTACTGTATGCCCGGACGGAAAAGCATATCATTGCCAGCACTTATTATTTCTATACACGTCAGGATTCTGCATCCAGAAAGGAGATGCAGTCTCTGGAACAATATATGATGCTGCCGCAAGACACAGCCCAGTGGAGCAGCTATCTGTACATGTTGGGTGCCGGAGGTGTATTGGACGGAGACAGCACCACGGTGTTGCTGAAGGAATTTGACCACCTGACACATGTCTTGACAATAAGCCGGAGAAGAAAAGAACTGTACTTCCAGGCAAACTGCCTGCAGGCCATTTCTTCCATAATGGAAAATCCTGAGAACAGGAAGCTGATCCGTGCCAACAGGGGAGGGGGAATGGACTTTATCGTGGGCCAGTATGCCAAGAGCGACCCTGCCTTTGCCGAGGACTCCTTGCCACTGCTCCTTGCCAACAAGGCACTGGAACTGTTCAGAAAGTATGGCGACCGTTTCCAGACGGCCAATGTGCTGCGTACCAAGGCAGAACTTCTTTTCAGGCAGGAAAGATACACGGAAGCGCTGGTGCCATTGTCCGAGGCCCTGGATATTCTGTCGGAGCAGCATATGATAGGTCCCAGGCGTCTGCCATACTGGGAGTCGGCGATATTCGAACGCCTGTCGCTGACATACAGTGCATTGGGCGACAACAGGCGGGCTATGGAGAACCGCGCAAAATACCTGTCCCTACTGGACTCCACACGTCAGGACCTGGAAGAAGAGGCACGAGCCGAGGAACTGCAATCCTATAACCACAGGCTGTATATGAACCTTGCCGTCATAGGAGTCCTTGTCATCATTTTAATTGTAGTGTCCCGAACCTTGGTGAAGAAGGTAAGGAGGCATACCAGAAGACAGGAACGCGAGGCGGAAGAGTCCCTGCAACTGACCAAGGACGAGACCTGTGCCAGGGAAATGGAACTGGCACGCGAGAAACTTGCCAACATAGAACGAAGGGCAAAGGTAAGCCTGGCAGAAAATGTGGTTCCGTACATAAACCGTATGCTTAACACCAAGGATATGGAGTATGTTGCAGAACTTTCGGCAGAGATACTGCGTGTAAACGATATTCTGACGGAATGGATACAG
Source organism: Bacteroidaceae bacterium (assembly GCA_045612965.1). Lineage (GTDB taxonomy): Bacteria > Bacteroidota > Bacteroidia > Bacteroidales > Bacteroidaceae > Physcousia. Next base: position 48,023 of record JAZLAC010000045.1, read on the forward strand.
GTGAAGCGCGGCAAGGTGGCCATGAACATATCTACCTTTGCCTTGCAGCCCTTGCTGAAAACTATTGCCAAGAACAGGACCACATACAACAGAAAAGGCCTGACTTTGGAGATACCGCATGTGGGGGACGTGTATGTAAAGGCCGACAGGGCCCTGACACTGTTCATGATAAATACGCTATGCGACAATGCACGCAAGTTCACACCTGCCGGAGGCAAGGTGAGTATCATTGTGGATGCTGGGGACAACGTGGTGGAGATATCTGTTGCAGACACAGGCTGTGGACTTAGCCCGGAGAATGTGGACACAATAAACAACAGCAAGGTCTTCAGGATTGCATCTTCTTCAGCGCAGAAGGCGAACGAAGGCGTTGAAGGCAAGGGGTTCGGTTTCGGCCTGATGAACTGCAAGGGCATAATAGGGCAGATGCAAAAACTGTCCAACAGGTTCCAGTGTTGTGACTTCGGTGTAGAGAGCACGGAAGGGCAGGGGAGTCGTTTCTGGTTCCGCCTGCCAAGGGTGTTGGGCATGATAGTGTTCCTTTTCACAACACTTGCTGCTGGGGCGAAGGCTAACTATGACGAGGCAAGGGAATACTACAACAGTCTGCATGAGTGCAATGTAGAGAACAGGTACGATGAGGCCATGGAATGCGGACGGCGTGCCCTGGAACTTGTGCCGGAAGACAGCATTTACCTGAGGATGCAGATAGAGAACGAGATGGCCGTGGCATCGCAGGCCTTGTGCCTGTGGGACGAATACAGGCATCACAACCTGCAATGCCTGCACCTGCACAGGATACTAACCTCGGACCCTGACCTGCCCAAGTATGCCCAGCGTCTGCACATGCTGAAGAGCGAGATAACATGGTCGCAGTTCTTTTCGCCCATATTGCTGCTTTGCTCCGTGTTTTTCCTTGTGCTGACGGTACGCCGCTCAAGGCGCCGCCGCGGAGAACTGCAATACAAGGCAGAACTTCAGAACCAGCAGGAAGAGAACCTGAACCGTGTGCAGTATGAACTGGACAGAGTACATATCCAGAACCGTATTCTGGACAATTGTCTTTCTACCATAAAGCACGAGACGATGTACTATCCTGCCAGGATACAGCAGATGGCACAGAACAAGGAGGGAAACAGGAGCGAGCTGGACCAGCTGATGAACTACTACAACGAGGTGTACACAATATTGCTGGAACAGGCCCAGAGACAGACGGCAATAAGATTGGCCATGGATGAAAGCGTATTGGCTGAACTGAAGCGCAGGGTCAAGGCGGCAATCGGCAACGCCCCCGTGTCGGTGAGTGTGAAGGAGAATGGCAATATCGAGGAAATAAGGATAAAGGTGAAGGAAGGGAAGATACCTGAAAACCTCTTTACTCCCGAGGCCGGCAACCTGGATGCCTTTGTGGCAAGGGAAATAGTGCGTATGCACGATGCCGCCTGTGGCTATCCAGGATTGAGACTATATGTGGAAAACAACGAAATCATCATAACATTATGGAAGAATTCAAGGTTATTATCGTCGAAGACGTTCAGTTGGAACTGAAGGGTACGGAGCATATCTTCAGAAGCGAGATTCCCGAAGCGACAATAATAGGTACCGCACAGAACGAGGCAGAGTTGTGGAAACTGATGCGTCAGGACGTTCCCGACATGATACTGCTGGACCTGGGACTGGGCGGCAGTACCACTGTAGGCGTGGACATCTGCCGTCAGTTGCGAGAGAGGTACAGCGGCATGAAGATACTGATATTTACGGGCGAGATACTGAACGAACGTCTGTGGATAGAGGCTTTGTCGGCAGGGGCGGACGGCATTATACTGAAGACGGGAAACCTGCTTCAGCGTGATGATGTGATGCTGGTGATGCATGGCAGACGCCTTGTGTTCAACGAGCCCATATTGGAGAAGATAATGGTACGCTTCCGCAAGAGTGTGCTATCCGAGGTTCAGCAGAACGATGCGATAATAGACTATGACATAGACGAGTACGACGAGCGTTTCCTGCGCCATTTGGCACTTGGATATACCAAGGATATGATAGCGAACCTGAAAGGAATGCCTTTCGGAGCCAAGAGCCTGGAGAAGAGACAGGCGGACCTGATCAACCGCCTCTTTCCCGGGAGCGAGCGTACCGGTGTCAATGCCACACGCTTGGTAACAAGAGCATTGCAGCTGCGTATTATTGACCTGGAGAACTTGCGTCCCGACGAGGAATAAACGGCATTGATAAAAGTTTAGGCATGGATGAACTGCTGAGATACTTATGGCTACATGGCACTGACCGTGCCACTTCGGAACTGCTTGTATATACCATACTCCTTCTAATGGCATTGGGGGGCGTGATACGAAGCAGGATTCTTGTTGTCAGGGACATTGACGGACAGATTGCTGCCGTGGTGGTGGCGGTTATTGCCAATGCCCTGTTGCTGTTCTCGGCCATTGTTCCCAGCAGTCCGCTTCTTGGTGTTACGGGCAAGGTATTCCCTTCTCCATGGAGCCATGGGCTGTTTCAAAGCCTGTGCATAGAGTGCATCATCGTGTGCTTCGTGTTTGGCGTGGTATCAGGCACGCTGCATTCCAGACGGGACATGCTTGAATTGCTTACCTACGGCATTGCCCGTTGGCCATGGGCAATATTGCTGGCCATGCTTGTGTCCTTCTTTATATACTGATGATGTGCATGGCATGCGCAATAGTATGATACTATAGAGAGAAAATGATAACAGAGGATTTGAACGATAGCCAGCGTGAAGCGGTACTGTGCTGTGATGCTCCCTCGCTTGTTATAGCGGGTGCAGGCTCCGGCAAGACCCGAGTGCTGACGTGCAAGATAGCATACCTGTTGCAGACGGGCATGCAGCCATGGAACATATTGGCACTGACCTTTACCAACAAGGCCGCCAAGGAAATGCGCCAGCGTATAGGGCGTATGGTAGGAGAGGAAACAGCCTCACGCCTGTGGATGGGAACCTTCCATAGCGTCTTTTCCAGAATACTGCGCCAGGAGTGCGTGCATCTGGGCTTCAGCGCGGATTTTACGATATACGATGCTTCGGACAGCAAGAGCCTGGTGAAAAGCATCATCAAGGATATGCAGCTGGACGACAAGACGTACAAGCCGGGCAGCGTGGCAGCACGTATCAGCATGGCCAAGAACCGCCTGATAATGCCAGCCGCATATATGGCGGACAGACAGAACTTTGAGGCGGACCTGCATGCCAAGATGCCGGCAATAGGACAGATATACATGCAGTACTGGCAACGTTGCCGGCAATCCAATGTGATGGATTTCGACGACTTGCTGCTGTACACCTGGCTGTTGTTTACGGAACATCCCGAGATAGCGCAGAAATGGGAGGACCGCTTTCATTATGTCCTGGTGGACGAGTATCAGGACACGAACTATGCCCAGCATCTTATTGTCTGGCTGCTGACACAGCACCGTCAGCGTGTTTGTGTGGTGGGTGATGATGCACAGAGCATATATTCTTTCCGTGGTGCCAATATAGACAACATATTGCGTTTCCAGGAACAGTACAGCGGAAGCAAACTGTTCAAGCTGGAACAGAACTACCGTTCGACACAGACTATCGTTTCTGCCGCAAATTCGCTGATCAGCCACAATCGCGGGCAGATACACAAGGAGGTGTATTCACGCAAGGATATGGGCGAGCCAATCAGCGTGCTGCAAACCTATAGCGACACGGATGAGGCCAATGCCGTGATGAGATGCGTAAAGGAGTTCCAGCGCAACGAGCGTATACCATACAGCCAGATGGCGGTGCTGTACAGAACCAATGCCCAGAGCCGTTCGTTTGAGGAGGTCATGCGCAAGGCCTCCATTCCATACAGGGTATATGGCGGAACGTCATTCTACCAGCGCAAGGAGATCAAGGACGTCATTGCCTACCTTCGCATGACGGTGAATCCGCACGACGAGGAGGCTTTGCGGCGTATAATAAACTATCCGACACGAGGTATCGGACAGACAACAATGGACAAGGTCTACAAGGCCGCACAGAAGCACGAAGTGTCTCCGTGGCAGGTACTTTGCGCACAGCATTTGCTTGAGGACGTGAGCCAGGCGACAAAAAACAAGTTGCATGCCTTCGTGGAGATGATAAAGGGCTTCAACGAACGCCATACCCAGGAGGATGCCCATCATCTGGTACTGGACATTGTGCGCCAGAGCGGAGTCCAGGCAGATGTAAACAGAGGGCGGGAACCTGAGGATATTGCCAGACAGGAGAACCTTCAGGAACTGATGGACGGCATTGCGGCCTTTGTGGAGGAGCGTGGCGAGCAGGGACAGGATGCTCTGCTTACGAACTATCTTCAGGAAGTTTCCCTGCTCAGTGATGTAGACGAGAGCGAATCCCAAAGCGAAGACAGGCTTACGCTGATGACCGTGCATTCGGCCAAGGGACTTGAATTCAGGGTGGTATTCGTGGTTGGCATGGAGGAAAACCTGTTTCCCTCGCAGATGAGCATGGACAGCCCCAGGGGACTGGAGGAGGAGCGCCGCCTGTTCTATGTGGCAATAACCCGTGCCGAGGAATATCTTGTCATAACCAATGCGAAGAGCCGTTTCCGATACGGAAAGACGGAATTTAGCGAACCTTCACGTTTCCTGCGCGAGATAGACCCTCGTTTCCTTCGTGTGAAGGGAGGGACTGGCACTTCTTCTCCGTTTGTCCAGAGAAATGCCTTTGGCAATGCATCTGCAGGCTTGCATTCTGCAGGCACGTACACTTCGGCAAAGCCTTCGGTACAGACTTCTGGGGGCGGCGTGGAGCGTAACGTGTCCAATAGCGTGCCCACAGGAATAGATGCGCGCCGCTTTGTACGTGTTGGGGCAACGTCCCGCCCGGCTTCTTCCTCTCCCTCTGAAACCTCGGCTCCGGCAGGCAATGTGTCGGTGGGTACACGCATCCAGCATGACCGTTTCGGAAACGGAATCATTACTGCCATAGAGGGGCAGGGAGTGGATACGAAGGCTACCGTAAGTTTTGAGAATGTGGGCACAAAGCAGCTGCTGTTGCGCTTTGCCAAGTTCAAGGTCCTGTAGCTTTTACTTTTCCTGCCTTGCCGAGCGTGCGTCCAGCATTACGAAGATGTTTGCCAGGATAGTGCCCGAAATGGAGTGGTAGGCGCAGCTTATGGCACATGGCACCACGCACAGTATTGCTTGCGGATTAACGGCCAAGGTTTCGGGATTTGCAAAGAATGCGGTTGTCAGTACCGTAGCCATTCCTGCGTTCTGCATGCCCACCTCGATGGACAGGGTGCGTTTCTTTGCCTTGTTAAAGCCGAAGAGGCGTCCTGTTGTATAACCGAGTGCATATCCGAAACTGTTGTGGCAGAAGACAACGCCGAGCATGAGCATGAGCAGGGCTATGCCGCTATTCATCAGCTGAGGCATAACCTGAGCAACGACTCCGCCGACTATAAGGGCAAGGCAGGTTACGCTGATGCCGGGCATGACGGATTGTATTTCCTTGAATATAGGCTTCTTGCCCAGCAGGGTGTTTGCCGCGAAACCTATGCCTACGGGCATTAGCGTTATCATGAGTATGCCACGGAACATGCCTATTACGTCCACCTCTATGCGTGTGTCCGCCAGCCACCATACGAGCAGAGGTGTCATCAACGGGGCAAGCAGGGTGGAGGCCGTGGTCATTCCTACGGAATAGGCAACATCGCCACGGCACAGGTATGACATGATGTTGCTGGAAACACCTCCGGGACAGCATCCCACCAGTATTATGCCTATGGATAAATAGGGGTTAAGGCTGAATGCCTCGCAAAGTGTCCATGCCATCAGCGGCATTATCGTGTATTGTGCACATGCTCCGATGATAATGTCCATGGGGCGGCTGAACAGGTCCCTGAAGTCGTCTACGGTCAGGGTAAGTCCCATCGTCAGCATGATTATGCCCAGGATGACGCTGGATACGTCTCCCTTTATCCAGGTGAAGATTTCCGGGACAAGGAATGAGGCCAAGGCCGTAAGTATAACGTAGAGCGAGGAGTGTGAGGCGAGAAAGGCGCTTGCACGCTGAATCAGTCTGATCATTTCTTTTTGGAGGTTGTGCATGAGAGAACATAGTTGAATCCCACCATGAAGCTGTTTCCCGTGGAAAGGGGGCGTCATGGTGGGATTCGCTTATGCCAGAAGGGGAAAGGGGCGTTGCCTTGTGCTTTGTGCCCTTTGCCCTAATATATTAAATAAGGTACTGGTCGCTGATGCTTTCGTTTTCCTGTACGCTACGGATGGTGTTTGCAATGAGTTCTGCAACGGAGAGTTGCTTTACCTTTGCACTTGTTCCGCAATATGGAATGGAGTCTGTGAAAATCATCTCTTCCAGAGCGCAGGCATCCACACGCTCGTTGGCGGGACCGCTCATGATGCAATGGCTGGCAAGTGCACGAACGCTACGGGCACCCTTTTCCTTGAGCAGGTCGGCTGCCTTGGTGATAGTGCCGGCGGTGTCCACCATATCATCAATGAGCACCACGTCTGCACCTTCAACATCACCGATAACCTCCATGTGGGCAACCTCGTTGGCCTTTTTGCGAGTCTTGTTGCACATTACCATGGGGCAGTTGAAATATTTTGCGTATGAGGAAGCGCGCTTGCTGCCGCCCACGTCAGGACTGGCAATGACAAGGTTTTCCAGTTGCAGAGACTTGATGTAGGGCAGGAGTACGCTGCTTGCATACAGATGATCCACGGGAACGTTGAAGAAGCCCTGCTCCTGGTCGGCATGCAGGTCCATGGTGATCATGCGGTCAATGCCGGCTACGGTAAACATGTCTGCTACCAGCTTGGCGGCGATGCTTACACGGGGCTTGCTCTTTCTGTCCTGACGTGCCCAGCCGAAGTAGGGTACGACGGCATTTACGGTACGTGCCGATGCACGCTTGGCGGCATCAATCATCAGCAACAATTCCATGAGGTTGTCTGCATTTGGGAATGTGCTCTGAATCAGATATACATCCTTGCCGCGTATGCTTTCCTCAAAGCATACCTCAAACTCACCGTCTGCAAAACGGGTTACTGTCATGTTGCCCAGTTCACAACCAAGACTGGCGCAAATCTTCTCGGACAAATAGCGTGTAGCTGTGCCGGAGAATACTTTGAATGATTTTTTCTCCATCTTTACTTGTGTGGATAATGTATGTAATGGGTTCTTATTCTGTTGCTTTCCTCAGTTTGTGGAAGTGTTTTATTACATCCTTGAAGTCCAGTCCGCTATATATGTTGAAACGGTTCCAGATGTCGCTGCATACCACCGCGCCGCCGAAACCGAGTTCGCGGATTTCATGGATGTTTTCCAGCGTGATGCCTGTCTGTGCCATTACGTGCTTGTCTATGAGTCCTTTACGGCTGGCATCGCGGAGTTCCTCGTGGGTATATCTGGATTTGTTGCCCTCGTCGGAAGAACTGTCGTATATGCTTCTCAGGATAACGTACTTGTGCTTTTTCTTGGCCTCGGCAAGTTCTTCCAGGCTATAGCATGTGCATGTGGTTGTTCCGTTGTATCCCTTTGGTATTTCGGGATTGCGCTCTGACAGGTGTATGCCCATGAGGTCAAACTCTTCCTTCAGGTAGAAATGGTCGTTGGTGATGATGCGTGGGTGGTATTTTTCGGGAAGAAGAGTAAGCAGGCGTTCGCAATAAACGGGCTCGGATGCAGGCTTGCGCAGATGCAATATGTCCAGACCCTCCTCGAACAGTGTAGTCAAAATCTTGTCTTCTTCTACGAAAAAGTTGGGGCTACTAAGTAGTAATAACTTCATGAGTCCTATTGCCAGTTTATAACGATGCAAAGGTACAAATAAGTGTTGTATTTACAAAATTATTTGTCCTAAAAAGGTTGCATAAGGGGCAAAATGTACTATTTTATGGCAGGTCCCGAGCGGGGAGAGGCGGACAGGCCTTGTGTTACCTTGTGTGTCGCTCTTTTGAACTTGCATTTGCAAATGCTTGCTTGTTTCGGAATAAATGCTTAACTTTGCACCGCTTATAATATATATATATGGTACTATGAATAAAGTCATGCTTATCGGCAACGTCGGCGTAGAGCCGGAAGTTCGTTATGTGGATGCCGGTGTGGCCGTTGCCACGGTTCGCCTTGCCACCACAGAACGTGGTTATCGCCTGCAGAACGGCACCGAGGTGCCCGACCGCACTGAATGGCACAACGTCATCTTGTGGCGCCAGCTGGCGGAAACGGTGGAAAAGTATGTCCATAAGGGTGACAAGCTTTATATCGAGGGCAAGATACATACACGTTCCTACGATGACCGCTCTGGCCAGAAGCGCTATGTCGTTGAGATTTGGGCAGAGGCCATGGAGATGCTTTCTCCGCGCCGTGCGGACGGTCAGGAGGGAACGGTTCCGCATGTATGACGCATCGGAGCCGGTCCTGAATTTTTCAAAAACATAATCATTAAGGCGTCTATTTTATACAGATGTATTCCCTTTCCGACATTGTTTCAGATTTGGCAATAACGGTTTCCCAGCCCTCCGTGCTTGCATGGGTGGCCTTGGGATGCAGTGTGTTGCTGCTCGTATGCAGCGGTCTTGCTTCTGCCAGCGAGATAGCCTTCTTCAGCCTTACCCCCCAGCATCTTGCCGAGATTGGGGAGGAGAAACGCAGTTGCGATACACGCATCCTGCAATTGCGCGAGCATAGCGACCGCATGCTGGCAACCATACTGATAATGAACAACCTGGTCAACGTGGGCATTATCATGCTCCTGAACTTCTTCTTCATGGACTGGCTGCATTTTGGCGAAGGTGCAGAGTGGGTGGAGTTCATCCTGCTGACCGTGGTGCTTACATTCCTGCTGCTTCTCTTTGGCGAGATTATGCCCAAGATATACAGTGCACAGCACACCCTGTCCTTTGCCCGGTTCTCTGCCCCCATTCTCTATGTGATGCAGAATGTGTTCTATCCTGTTTCCTCCTTGCTGATGATGAGCAAGGCCTTTACCGACAGGATTGTGTCCTTCGAGACGGAATCGCTTACCGTGGACGACCTTGAGAAGGCCATGGAACTGACCAACCAGAAGGATATTGCCGAGGAGAGCCAGATGCTTCAGGGCATCATCCGCTTTGGCGGCGAAACGGCACGCGAGGTGATGACACCTCGTGTGGATGTCGTGGACCTGGACTTGAACACTTCGTTCCAGGATGTGCTTAAATGTATCGTAGAGAATAACTATAGCCGTATTCCTGTGTATAAGGGAACGGCCGACAATATTCAAGGCGTGCTTTACATCAAGGACCTTCTGCCTCATTTGCAAAAAACGACATTCAGATGGCAAAGCCTTATCCGCCCCCCTTACTTTGTGCCAGAAACCAAGATGATTGACGACCTTCTGCGCGACTTCCAGCAGAATAAGGTTCATATTGCCATCGTGGTGGACGAGTTCGGCGGTACCTCGGGCATCGTGACCATGGAGGACATTATAGAGGAGATCGTGGGCGAGATAGACGATGAATACGACGACGAGGAAAAGACCTATCATCGCCTGAACCAGAACACCTATCTCTTCCAGGCGAAGACCCTGCTTGCCGATTTTTATAGAATCCTGAGTCTGGACGACGATTTCTTTGACGAGATAGAAGGCGATGCCGATACTCTTGCCGGCTTGCTTCTGGAACTGAAGGGCGAGTTCCCCACCTTGCACGAGCGTCTTGCGTACAAGAATTTTGTGTTCGAGGTGATGGAAATGGACGAGCGCCGCATCGTTTCCATAAAGGTGATACAGGGCAAGGCATAGGCCCTTTGCCGATGCCTTCAGGGACAGAACCGGGCATGGTAAAGGTTGCCAGTGTATTCCCACCTTATTAAATAATAAAGGTATTATGGAAAAAAGACCGGCAAATGTTTCCTTAATCGGGAAAAAAGTTATAATTTTGTGCCGATAAATAGGAACGCTCCATGTTTGGACGAAAGAAGTCGTATATAGGATACCTCCTCCCAGAGGAGAGAGAATAGCACAGGACAAGCCATTCTATCCGGTGATAACCGCCGGTTAGAGTGGCTTTTCTTTTATAAATCCATATCCTGCATGGGGAATACAGACATTGACGGGTAAAACAAATACAACGATATAAAAGATGAAAAAGCAACTCAAGAAAGTTCTCGTATTGGGAAGTGGCGCTTTGAAGATTGGTCAGGCCGGCGAGTTTGACTATAGTGGTTCACAGGCATTGAAGGCCCTGCGCGAAGAGGGCATCTATTCTGTGCTCATCAACCCCAACGTGGCTACTATCCAGACAAGCGAAGGCATTGCCGACAAGGTATACTTCCAGCCAGTGGATGCACATTTCGTTACCGAGGTTATCAAGAAGGAGCGCCCCGACGGCATCCTCTTGGCTTTCGGCGGACAGACAGCCCTGAACTGCGGTACAGAACTCTACCTGAACGGTACTCTGAAGGAGTACGGCGTGGAGGTTCTGGGTACCAGCGTGGAGGCCATCATGAACACCGAGGACCGCGACCTTTTCGTAAAGGAACTGAACAAGATTGATATGAAGTCGCCCGTCAGCAAGGCATGCGACAACATCCAGGATGCCATTGCCACGGCTCGCGAGATAGGCTATCCCGTCATGATCCGTAGCGCATACGCCCTGGGCGGCCTGGGCAGCGGTGTCTGCAAGGACGAGGAGATGTTCAAGGAGATTGCCGAGAGTGCCTTCACCTTTGCACCCCAGGTGCTCGTAGAGGAGAGCCTGAAGGGATGGAAGGAGATTGAGTTCGAGGTTATCCGCGATGCCAACGACCACTGCTTCACCGTGGCTGGCATGGAGAACTTCGACCCCCTGGGCATACACACCGGCGAGAGCATCGTTGTGGCATCTACCTGCACTCTGCGCGAGGACCAGGTGGCCATGCTTCAGGACATTGCCGTCAAGTGTGTGCGCCACCTCAACATCGTGGGCGAGTGCAACATTCAGTACGCCTTCAATGCCGAGACCAACGACTACCGCATCATCGAGATTAACGCACGCCTGAGCCGTTCTTCTGCTCTGGCTTCCAAGGCTACCGGCTATCCCCTTGCTTTCGTGGCAGCTAAGATAGCCCTGGGCTACACCCTCGACCAGATTGGCGAGATGGGTACCAGCAACAGCGCCTACGTAGCACCCCAGTTGGATTACATCATTGCCAAGATACCCCGTTGGGACCTCACCAAGTTTGCCGGTGTGAGCCGCAAGATTGGTTCCAGCATGAAGTCCGTGGGCGAGATCATGAGCATCGGCCGCTCCTTCGAGGAAATCATCCAGAAGGGTCTCCGCATGATTGGACAGGGCATGCATGGTTTCGTGTGCAACGATAACGTGCACTTCGACGACCTCGACGAGGAACTTGCCAACCCCACCGACATGCGCATCTTTGCCATTGCCCAGGCTCTGGAGGATGGATACACCGTGGAGCGCATCGAGGAACTCACCAAGATTGACCCCTGGTTCCTGTTTCGCCTGAAGAACATCGTGGACATGAAGCACAACCTGCAGAAGTACAACTCTGTGGAGGAAGTTCCCGTTGACGAACTCCGCAAGGCAAAGGCCATGGGCTTCAGCGACTTCCAGATAGCACGCTGCGTGTTCAAGGGCAGCGAGGGCGGCATGGAGCGCCAGGTGCTCAAGGTTCGCGACCACCGCAAGAAGGTGGGCATCCTGCCTGCCGTAAAGCGCATCCCCACCGTGGCAAGCGAGCACCCCGACCTCACCAACTACCTCTACATGACCTATGCCGTTGAGGGTTACGATGTAAACTACTACAAGAACTCAAAGAGTGTAATCGTCCTTGGTTCAGGTGCTTACCGCATCGGCTCCAGCGTAGAGTTCGACTGGTGCTCTGTCAATGCCATACAGACAGCACGCAAGCTCGGCTACAAGAGCATAATGATCAACTACAACCCCGAGACCGTATCCACCGACTATGACATGTGCGACCGCCTCTACTTCGACGAGTTGAGTTTCGAGCGCGTACTGGATGTCATCGACCTGGAAAGCCCCAGCGGTGTTATTGTCAGCGTGGGCGGACAGATACCCAACAACCTGGCCATGAAACTCTTCCGCCAGGCAGTTCCCGTACTGGGCACCAACCCCGTCAGCATCGACCGTGCCGAGAACCGCGGCAAGTTCAGCGCCATGCTCGACCAGCTGGGCATCGACCAGCCCCGCTGGAGCGCCCTCACCAGCATGGAGGACGTTAACAAGTTCATCAGCGAGGTAGGCTATCCCGTGCTCGTGCGTCCCTCTTACGTCCTCTCTGGCGCTGCCATGAACGTGTGCCACAACGACGAGGAACTGGAGCGCTTCCTTGCCGAGGCCAGCCAGGTGAGCAAGGAGTACCCCGTGGTTATCTCCGAGTTCATGACCGAGACCAACGAGATAGAGTTCGACGGTGTGGCTCAGAACGGCCAGATTGTAGAATACGGTATCTCCGAGCACGTCGAGTTTGCCGGCGTACATAGCGGCGACGCCACCATGTGCTTCCCCGCCCAGCAGATATCATTTGCCACCACACGCCAGATCAAGCGCATCTCACGTGCCATTGCCAAGGAACTGAATATCTCTGGCCCCTTCAACATCCAGTATCTGGCCAAGGGCCGCGACGTGAAGGTTATCGAGTGCAACCTCCGTGCCAGCCGCTCGTTCCCCTTTGTAAGCAAGGTGCTCAAGCGCAACTTCATCGAGACCGCCACACGCATCATGCTTGACGCTCCATATACCAAGCCCGATAGCAGCGTCTTCGATATCGACCACATCGGTGTAAAGGCCAGCCAGTTCTCCTTCAACCGCCTTGCTCCTGCCGACCCCATCCTGGGCGTGGACATGAGTTCTACCGGCGAGGTAGGCTGCCTGGGTGACAGCTTCGAGGAGGCTCTGCTCAATGCCATGATTTCTACCGGCTACAAGATTCCTTCCAAGGACAAGGGCGTCATGCTCTCCAGCGGCGGAACCAAGGAGAAGGCCTCTCTGCTCGATGCTGCACAGGCTCTCTGCAAGGCAGGCTACACCATCTATGCCACCGAGGGCACAGCACGTTTCCTCAACGAGAACAATGCCAAGGCCATTCCCGTGGGCTATCCCGACGAGGAGGGCGACGATAAACTGAATATCATGGACATGATTTCTCAGCACAAGGTGGACCTCATCGTCAATGTCCCCAAGGACCACACCAAGCGCGAAAAGACCAACGGCTACCGTATCCGTCGTGGTGCCATCGACCACAACATACCCCTCATCACCAATGCCCGTCTGGCCAGCGCCTTCATCGAGGCCTTCTGCCGTCTGCCCCTGGCCGACATACAGACAAAGGCTTGGCAGGAGTATTGAGTTCGTTTAACGTTTAATGAATAGCGTCTAACGCCACATAACCAACAATCCGCAACACCCAAAACAAGGTGTTGCGGATTGTTTTGTGCAATTTCGCTCACCACTCACCGTTATCATTGTGTCAGTATGTCAAAGAACTCTTACCCAAACGGAAAACGGGAAACTCCGTTAAACGCTCACCGCTCATCCGCTCATCGTTTCTGATGCAATGATACGGTTAAGCGAGTGGAGACCAAAAATGTGTTTTGAGTATCCCGAGCGTGAGTATCATCGCGTTTTCAAACGCAAAGGTACGACACAAAAAAGCCGAATGGAAGTGAAATCCACTCGGCGTAAAGTTCTTGGGAGTTTCTTGTAGAGAAGTTACCCTTCTTGGGAGTTTTTACCCGTTTTAGGTCAAAATCTTGGGAGTTTTTGGGAGTTTTTTGGGAGTTTTGTTCAGTCCTTGAAATAGCGTGTCACCTCCAGTGCTATGCGGTAATACTCGTCAAAGCGGGCACCCTGCACGGGAGCGTCATAGTTCTGCCACAAGTGCAGAGGCTTGTTGAAACTCTGCACAGACATGCGCTTCAGTTCGCTTGCCACAGGCAGATGCTCGTGGT
>JAZLAC010000046.1:0-76677 GCA_045612965.1 Bacteroidaceae bacterium
CTTTACCGCAGCCCGCGTGCGTGGCATACCTGCCCAGCTGCTCCTCTTCCCCGACGAGAACCACTGGGTGCTCAAGCCCCAGAACGGCATCCTCTGGCAGCGCACCTTCTTCCGCTGGCTGGACAAGTGGCTGAAGGCAGAATAATATTTTTATAGGAAATCTATTAATCTGGACATACTATATGTTCTAGAAATACTAGATATACTAGATATACTAGAAAGTCTATAAAACCTATAAATTATAGAAACATATACCACTTAAAATCAACTAACAACTAACATAAATGACAACACAATTAAAGCAAACTCTCCGCGATTCATGGGTAGCACGTTGGACGGCACTCATCATCGTGAGCTTCACCATGATGTGGGGCTACTTCCTGACCGATGCCATGTCTCCACTGATGGACATGCTCGGCATTTCCATTGAACAAGGCGGTATGGGTTGGAGTGCCAGCGACTTCGGCAACTTCAACTGGGCCTACATGTGGTTCAACGTGTTCTTCTTTGCCCTCCTTTTCGGTGGCATCATTCTGGACAAGATAGGTGTGCGCCTAACCGGCGTGGTTACCTGCCTGTTCATGGTAGCAGGTGCCGGCATCAAGTACTATGCCATCGAGTACATCCAGCCTGGTGGCGAAGCCATCTTCCTTGGCCTCAACAAGCAGGTACTTGTAGCATGCCTTGGCTATGCTGTGTTTGCCGTAGGCACCGAGAACTGCGGCATCACCGTAACCAAGGTAATCGCACGCTGGTTCCGTGGCTATGAGACAGCCCTGGCTATGGGCATACAGGTGGCCGTAGCCCGTTTGGGCACAGCCCTGGCTCTGGCCGTAAGCCCAATCCTCGCCAAGAACTTCGAGGTGTCTACTCCTCTGCTCATGGCATGGGTACTCCTGGTTATCGGTCTTTTGGCATACCTCGTGTTCTGCATTATGGATAGCCGTCTGGACAAACAGGAAGGCGCATTCGTTGCAGATGATGCCGACGACGAGACCTTCAAGATTGGCGACCTCACCATCATCCTAAAGAGCAAGGGTTTCTGGCTTATAGCATTGCTCTGCCTCTGCTTCTACTCTGCCGTATTCCCCTTCCTGAAGTATGCTACTTCGCTGATGATAAACAAGTACAATGTAGATCCCACCCTGGCAGGTTTCCTTCCCTCCATACTCCCCTTTGGCAACCTGCTCATGACCCCCATCTTCGGTGGTATTTATGACAAGTATGGCAAGGGTGCCACCATCATGGTAATCGGTTCCGTGCTGCTCATCATCGTGCACCTGCTCTTTGCCATGCCCATGCTCAACTACTGGTGGTTTGCAGCCCTGATCATGGTATTGCTTGGCGTAGCCTTCTCTCTGGTGCCCAGTGCCATGTGGCCCTCTGTGCCCAAGATTATCCCCTTGCGCCTTCTGGGTTCTGCCTATGCGCTCATCTTCTGGGTGCAAAACATCGGTTTGGGTAGCGTGCCTCTGCTAATCGGCAATGTGCTGAGCGACTATTGTATCGTTGGCACCGTAGTTCGCGACGGCAACGAGGTTATCCAGTACGACTACACTATCCCCATGCTCATATTTGCCGTGTTCGGTGTCGTTGCTTTAGTGCTGGCCCTGTGGCTAAAGATGGAGGATGGCCGTAAAGGCTATGGTCTTGAAAAGCCCAATATGACAAGATAATTTCATCCACACGCATATACAAAGTCCCTCAATCGTCCATGACGTTTGAGGGACTACTTTTATAGGACGGTTACTATGTGTTTGCCTTATTGGCAGAACAAAGAAAGTCAAATATATAGACAATATCACGCTAAACAATTAGAAAGTGAGAATAAACAAACATTTTCTATTGTAAAAAAGTATAATATAACAAATAAAACAATATCTTTGTAATGGAATAAAACCTAAAGGGGATAAATAATTAAAATAAAAGAAAACCTATAATCCTAATACCATGTTGAGAAAACTAAGAATCGGAATGGCGGCTATCTTCTTTCTACTCGTCACGGTCCTGTTCCTTGATTTCACAAGCACGACACATGCCTGGTTCGGGTGGATAGCACAAATCCAATTCCTTCCTGCCGTATTGGCATTAAACTTGGTTGTAGTTGCCTTTCTGGTTGCACTTACTCTTGTATTCGGACGTATCTATTGTTCTATAATTTGTCCTTTAGGAGTAATGCAGGACATTTTTGCATGGTTCGGCAAGAAGACTAAGAAGAATCGCTATAGCTATTCACCTGCCAAATCATGGTTAAGATACATCATGCTTGTTTTGTTCATAGTTTCGCTGGCATTAGGCGGAGGTGTCCTTGCCAGACTTATTGCTCCATACAGCGCCTATGGTCGTATAGCAGGCAGTCTTCTTGCCCCCGTTTGGCAATGGGGTAACAATGTCCTGGCATATTTTGCTGAGCGCGCTGGCAGTTATGCTTTCTATGAAACAGAGGTGTGGATAAAGAGTAGCATTACTTTTGTCGTGGCAGTTATCACCTTGCTCGTTCTTGCCGTACTGGCATGGCGTAACGGACGTACGTACTGCAACACCATCTGTCCCGTAGGCACGGTGCTGGGTTTCCTTTCACGTTTCTCATGGTTTCGTCCTGTAATAGATACAAACAAGTGCATTGATTGCGGACTTTGTTCCAAGAACTGTAAGGCTTCATGCATAGACCTTTCCGGTCACAAAATAGACTATAGCCGTTGTGTGACGTGTATGGATTGCATAGAAAAATGCAGAAAGGGAGCCATACGCTATGCTCACAAGGCATCCCAATGCAATTCATGCCAAAGCGAGGAACCCGCTCGGGAAAAGGTGTCTGATTCCCGTCGTGCCTTCCTGGCCGGTGGTGCTGCCTTCATAGCATCCACTGCCCTCAAAGCCCAGAAAATGAAAGTGGATGGTGGTCTAGCGACTATCGAGGACAAGATTGCCCCCAAGCGCGAAAAACATATCGTGCCTTCAGGAGCATTAAGCGCACGCCATTTCGCCCAGCATTGTACGGCATGTCAACTATGCGTATCCGCTTGCCCCAATGGTGTACTTAGACCATCCTCCAACCTAAATCGACTGATGCAACCGGAAATGTCCTACGAACGCGGATATTGTCGCCCCGAATGCACCAAGTGTGCCGACATATGCCCGACAGGTGCCATACGTCCTATTACACGCGAAGAGAAATCCTCCGTGCAGATTGGTCACGCCGTGTGGATCAGGAAAAACTGTATTCCTGTGCGCGACGGTCAGACCTGCGGCAATTGCGAGCGTCACTGCCCTACTGGAGCCATACAGATGGTTGCATTGGAGGATGGAAGCAAGAAGAATCTGAAGATTCCTGTTGTAAACACCGAACGGTGCATAGGATGCGGCGCATGCGAAAACCTTTGTCCGGCACGTCCTTTCAGTGCCATTTATGTAGAAGGACATGATTGCCATCGTATAATATAATAGAATTAGGAGAGAATACTATGGATAGACGCGAATTTCTCAAGGTACTAGGCGTAGGTTCCGCCTCAGCGGTCCTCACGGGATGTAATGCGGGACAGGAACAGAATGGAACAATTGGAGAATTGGGTCCAGTACCTACCGACAAGATGACCTACCGGAGTTTTCCGGCCCTGGGCAAAGACAAGGTTTCTCTGCTTGGATACGGATGCATGCGTTGGCCGACTATTCCCAATCCTGATGGCAAAGGCGATATCATCGACCAGGAAGCCGTTAACAGTCTGGTGGACTATGCTATTGAACATGGAGTTAACTTTTTTGACTCCTCACCTGTTTATGTCCAGGGACTCTCGGAGCGTGCCACAGGCAATGCTCTGAAACGTCATCCCCGCGAATCTTACTACGTTTCTACTAAACTTTCCAATTTCTCCGACTCCTCACGCGAAAACTCTTTGGCCATGTACCATCGCTCGTTCAAGGAACTACAGGTGGACTACATAGACTACTACCTGCTCCATTCCTTGGGAGGAGGAGGCATGGATGGTTTCCGAAAGCGATATGTGGACAATGGTATACTGGACTTCCTCATGGAAGAGCGCAAAGCTGGACGTATCCGCCATCTTGGATGGTCGTTCCACGGGTCGAAGGAAGTCTTTGATGAACTTCTGGCCTTGCATGATACCTACCATTGGGATTTCGTTCTGATACAGATGAACTATGTGGATTGGCACATAGCCAAAGGCAGCGGCATTGGTGCCGAATACCTATATACAGAACTTCAGAAACGTAGCATACCCGCCATGGTAATGGAGCCACTATTGGGCGGACGTTTATCCAAATTGCCAGACCATATCGTCGGACGCCTTAAACAACGTAGTCCCGAACGCAGTGTAGCCTCTTGGGCCTTCCGTTTTGTTGGTTCATTGCCAAATGTGTTCACGGTACTCAGCGGTATGACGTATATGGAGCATCTACAGGACAATTTGCGCTCCTTCTCCCCTCTTGTTCCTTTGGACCAGGATGAAACACAATTTCTATTTGATACGGCAAAACTCATAGAGCAATATCCCACCATTCCATGCAACGATTGCAAATATTGCATGCCCTGCCCTTACGGAATAGACATTCCTGCTATACTTCTGCACTATAACAAATGTGTAAATGAGGGAAATGTACCCAAGAGTTGCCAAGACGAGAACTACCGCAAGGCTAGACGAGCCTTCCTTGTCGGATACGACCGCAGTGTACCTCAATTGCGCCAAGCCAACCACTGCATTGGCTGCAACCAATGTACACACCACTGTCCTCAGAAAATCAATATACCAAAACAACTACACAAGATTGATGACTTTGTGGAAAAACTAAAACAGGATATCCTGTAGCACAGTTTATAGCAAGTACACGGCAATTTCCTACAAATAACAAATCATCATTTAAAAGATAATATCACTATGTTCGGAATCGGATTTCAGGAAATCGTAATAATCGCATTGGTAGTATTGTTACTATTTGGCGGCAAAAAAATACCAGAACTGATGAAGGGATTGGGCAAGGGAGTGCGCAGTTTCAAGGATGGCATGAACGGCAAGGAAGAGACAGAAGAGGACAAGAAAACTGAATAGGACATAACACTCCGCCATAAAAGAACATTTTTCCAAGTGTCCGAATCGCAAACCTTTTGGGAACATCTTGACGAATTACGCAGTAGTCTTATTAGAATGATTATTGCCTTGTCTGTGTGCAGTATAGTGGCATTCTGCTTCAAGGATTATATATTCAACATTATCCTTGCCCCCCAGAATAGCAATTTCTTCACTTACCGGCTTTTGGAACAGATTGGGAATTTACTTTCCAGCATGGACGACATGGAACCTTCATCCATGTCGGTACATCTCATAAACACAGGGTTGGCACAGCAATTCCTAATACATGTGAAGGTGTCTGTCTATGTGGGAATCATGATGGCCTCACCATATATTATCTGCCTACTATTCCGTTTTATATCGCCTGCTTTGTATTCCAATGAGAAGCAATACGCATCCCGACTTGTAATCAGTGGTTACTTGATGTTTATCTTAGGTGTCATGCTCTCTTATTTCCTTATATTTCCACTGACTTTTCGTTTTCTGGGCACGTATCAAGTCAGTCAAATAGTAGAGAATGCCATCACGATAGAATCCTATATTGATACGCTATTGACTATATGCCTATCCATGGGCATTGTATTTGAAATACCAGTACTATGCTGGATCATGGGGCGTATGGGGATAATCAATGCATCCATAATGCGGTGCTATCGTCGCCATGTTGTGGTGATACTGCTTGTCATAGCAGCAATTATTACACCCACTTCAGATGTTTTCACTCTTACTATTGTTTCGCTACCCATGTGGCTGCTCTATGAAGCAAGCATCTATATAGTAAAAAGGGCAGGTAGATAAATTATTTTACCAAAGGCAAACATATAAAAACAAGGATCGTCGCTATCCCTTCATGGTATTAGCGACAATCCCTGTATCTTGGACAAAACCTATTTATGGTTTTCTCATATTAGACAATTTTCTGTACACTTGTGCTTGCTGACAATAGCATCAATAGCAGCCACTGCCGTGATAGTAACAATGTCACGCACACTACTTTCAAAATCAGCAAAGTGAATGGGTTTGTTCAAACCTACCTGCAGGGGGCCTATCACCTCTACGTCTCCTGCCATATACTGTAACAGCTTGCTGGCGGCATTGGCACTGGAGAGATTGGGAAAAATAAGCGTATTGACATCCTTCCCGTGCAAACGTGTGAAAGGATACTTGCGATCTCGCAAATCACGATCCAAGGCTATATTTACTTGCATCTCACCATCCACAATGCGAGTACAGTCCTCTTCCTGCAATATACGCACGGCTTCATGAACATCTGCAGGAGAGCCGTCCTTGTCTGAACCGAAATTTGAGTAGCTTACCATGGCCATAACCGGTTCGTGATTGAAGACACGCACAGCTCCTTCCATCAGTCTCACCACATCTACCAGGGTATTCGTACCTGGATGCCTGTTGATAAGCGTGTCACCTATAAAGAAAGTGCCCTTCTTGGAATTTAGTATGTGCATGGCTGCAAAATGGTCGTAACCACTCTTGATACCCACCACCTCCTTAGCAACCTTGATGGTATTGCTGTACTTTGTATATACACCTGTAATAAAAGCATCAGCCTCGCCCGTCTCAACCATCATCATACCGAAGTAGTTGCGCTCAAACATCTTATCGTTTGCTTCCTCAAAAGTGAAACCCTCACGGGCTCGCTTTTCTGCCAGGATTTGAGCATAACGCTCACGTCGTGGAGCCTCACGGTCGTGACGCAGATTGATGATTTCTATACTCTCGAGAGAGAGTTCCAGTTCTGCCGCCTTCTTGGCTATCATCTCGTCGTTGCCCAAGAGTATGGGATGGCAGATGCCCTCGTTGCGAGCCTCTACGGCAGCCTTGAGCATGGTGGGATGTATGCCCTCGGCAAACACCACACGCTGGGGATTGCGGCGGGCGGTCTCGTAGAGTTGCTGGGTCAGTTTGCTCTCCTGTCCCATGATATTCTTCAGATGTGCGGCATATGCATCCCAGTCAGTTATCTGCTTGCGTGCCACACCGCTCTCCATAGCAGCCTTTGCCACCGCCATGCTCACCTCGGTGATAAGACGGGGGTCAACGGGCTTAGGTATAAAATAGTCCTTGCCGAAGGTAAAGTTGTTCACATTGTACACCTCATTGACCACGTCTGGCACGGGTTTCTTTGCCAGAGCGGCAATAGCACGCACGGCGGCAAGTTTCATCTCCTCGTTGATGGCGGTTGCGGCTGTATCCAGCGCACCACGGAAGATGTAGGGGAAACCGATTACGTTGTTTATCTGGTTGGGATAGTCTGAGCGACCAGTGGACATGAGCACATCGGGACGTGCTTCCATAGCCTGCTCGTAGGTAATCTCGGGTTCGGGGTTTGCGAGGGCAAACACTATGGGCATATCTGCCATGGAGCGCACCATATCCTGCGAGAGTACACCGCCCTTGCTAAGACCCAGGAATACGTCGGCATCCTTTACAGCCTCCTCCAGCGTATGCACATCGCGGCGTGGGGTTGCAAACTCCTTCTTCTCGGGAGTAAGTTTCTCACGGTCGTCGGTTATCACGCCCTTGCTATCAAGCATGAGAATGTTCTCCTTGCGTGCACCCAGAGCCACATACAGTTTGGTGCATGAAATAGCGGCAGCGCCAGCTCCGTTCACCACTATGCGTACATCCTCTATCTTCTTGCCTGCCACTTCCAGGGCATTGAGCAAACCTGCACTGGAAATGATAGCCGTGCCGTGCTGGTCGTCATGCATTACGGGGATGTCCAGCTCTGCCTTCAAGCGACGCTCTATCTCAAAGCACTCGGGTGCCTTGATATCCTCCAGGTTGATACCGCCAAAGGTGGGAGCAATTGCCTTCACCGCCTGGATGAACTTCTCGGGATCCTTCTCGTTCACCTCAATGTCGAACACATCAATACCGCCATAAATCTTGAAGAGCAGGCCCTTACCCTCCATTACGGGCTTACCGCTGACTGCACCTATGTCGCCAAGGCCCAGTACGGCAGTACCGTTGCTTATCACCGCCACAAGGTTGCCCTTGCTGGTGTACTTGTAGGCATCGTCGGGATTCTTCTGAATCTCCAGACAAGGCTCTGCCACCCCCGGAGAATAAGCCAGGGAAAGGTCGGTTTGTGTACTGTAAGGTTTTGTGGGAACAACCTCTATCTTTCCAGGCTTGCCCTCGGCATGGTAAGCCAAGGCAGCCTCTTTTGTAATCTTTGCCATAAAAATCTTTTACCTTAAATATAAACCAATTCGCGCACAAAGTTACGATAAAGATTTGAAACTGCATACAAGCGCCCTCAAAAATTACAAGAATGAAGAAGCATCGCACACCAAGACATACAAAAAAAGCCCTTACCAACATTGACAAGGACCTTCTATAACAAATAAGAGAGTTCTGCTTCTGCTCATTAAATTTCTACAACCCCAGCGCCTTTGCCAAGCCGGCATCTACACCGGAGAAGCCCATGAAGGCCATAGCAAGGAGGCCTGCGGTGACAAGGGCAATGGCCATTCCCTGCATGCCACGGGGAATGTTCATCAGGGAGAGGTGCTCGCGAATGCCGGCAAAGATTACCAGAGCAAGGGCAAAACCGAGGGCGGTGGCAATGGCATAGACAACACCAGTTAGCAAATTGGCTTCAAGTCCCTGAGTGTTATAGGTCCCCTGGGCCACCAATATGGCAACACCAAGAATACAGCAATTAGTGGTAATCAAGGGCAAAAACACGCCCAAGGCCTGATAGAGCGATGGGGAAACCTTCTTCAGGACAATCTCCACCATCTGCACCAGGGCGGCAATAACCAAAATGAAAGCAATAGTCTGCAAATACTCCAATCCAAAGGCATTGAGCACATAAATCTGAATCAAATATGTAACGATGGTTGCCAAGGTGAGGACAAAGGCTACGGCCGCACCCATGCCTAAAGCAGTATCCACTTTCTTGCTGACGCCGAGAAACGGACAAATGCCCAGGAACTGGCTCAGTACGATATTGTTTACGAATATCGCCGTAATGAATATAAGTATATAAGCCATAATTGTCTGATTTTAGTTCTTGAGTTTGTTTACAATAGCGATCAAATACCCCAATGCTATGAATGCACCGGGAGCGAGAACAAAGACAAGCGCACCATAACTGTCGGGAAAAATGGTCATGGAGAATATCTTACCTGTGCCCAGGAACTCACGTACTGCACCCAAAAGGGTTAGTCCAAAGGTAAAGCCTAGTCCCATGCCAATACCATCAAAGATGGAAGAAATGGGACCGTTCTTTGCAGCAAATGCTTCGGCACGGCCAAGGATGATACAGTTCACCACAATCAGCGGGATGAACAGTCCCAGAGACTTGTCTATCTCTGGGGCGAAGGCCTTTATTACCATCTGCAGAATAGTTACCAGAGATGCTATCACTACAATGAACGAAGGGATGCGAACCATGTCGGGGACAAGATTCTTTATAAGTGAGATTATAAGGTTGGAGAAGACCAGCACAACCATAGTGGCCAGTCCCATGGACATGCCATTAAGTGCAGAACTGGTAGTTCCCAACGTGGGACACATACCCAAGAGGAGAACAAAGGTCGGGTTCTCCTTGATAATACCATTCCAAAGTACTTTCAATTGGTTCATATATATTGTCCTCCTTATTTTAGTTCATGTCCTTTGCGGTAGCAGAGGTATGCACATCGGCCTCCCCTCCAGGGTTCACTACTTTTGCATACTCGGCATAAGCATTGTTCACAGCACGCAGGAAAGAGCGTGTGGTAATGGTGCTGGCCGTTATGGCATCTATCTCGCCATTATCCTTGACTGTGGCCAACTGACCTGCCTTCTTGCCTATAATATCACCCTTACCGCCCTTCTGAAACCATTCGTCGGCCTTGGCGCCAAGGCCTGGTGTCTCGTTGGAGAGCAATACGGTGTAGCCAAGCACCTGAAAGTTCCTGTCCAGTCCTACCATAATGGTAAGACCGCCGCCAAAACTACCGTTCAGTGGGTCTGTGGTCTTTACCGCAGCACCATTCTCTGCTACATACAGCACGACATTGCCGTTGACTATCGTATCTGTTATCACGGCATTGTCATCACAGAGCACGGCCTTGATGGCCTGAGCCTCATTGCGTTGCTGAATCTCGGCGATAGGTCCTTTGGTCAGTTCATTGACGTAAGCCAATGCCGCACCAGCCACTATGGATATCACGGTCAGCACGATAGCCATGTTGTACCATGTAGATTCAAGTTTCTTCATTTTTTAGCCTCCTTTCTGACTACCTCACCAAAGCGGCGCGGCTTGCAATATGTATTGATAAGAGGAGTAAACGCATTCATGATGAGGATGGCAAATGACATGCCCTCGGGATATGAACCCCAGTTACGGATAACAACGGTAAGTGCGCCAATGGCCACACCATATATTATTTGTCCCTTAGGAACCATTGGCGAAGTAACATAGTCGGTTGCCATAAAGCATGCGCCAAGCATGAGGCCACCGCTGCAAAGCACAGTTACAGGATCGGCATAGACGGGATTTGCACAATGCAGAATTGCACTGAGGAGAGCCACTGTGCCCAGTATGCTGACAGGAATGTGCCATGTAATAATCCTGCGCACAAGCATAAACAGACATCCTATAAGCAAAAGTATGGCAGAGACCTCGCCAAGCGAACCGCCGTGAGCACCAATAAGCATGTCAACGGATGAAGGAAGGCCTTCCAACACAGCCACATCACCGCTCTGTATGGCCCACTTCATTAAAGCCAGAGGAGTTGCGCCAGTATTCGCATCAAGATACTCCACACTGCCGGTAACGGGCCATGTGGTCATCTGTGCCGGGAAAGAGATTAGCAGGAATACACGTCCTACCAAAGCAGGGTTAAATGGATTCTGTCCCAGACCTCCAAAGGTCATCTTGCCCACACCAATAGCCACCAGAGCACCGATGACAATAATCCAGATAGGAAGATTAGAAGGCATGTTGAATCCCAAAAGGATACCAGTCAGAATGGCCGAACCATCCAAAACAGTGGTATGCTCTCGTCTTAATATAAACTTGGTGATGGACCATTCGAAAAACACACAGGATACTATGCTGGTCAAGAGCACTACCGCGGCACCGAGGCCAAAGAAATACAGGCTGGCCACCAGAGCCGGCACCAAGGCCAGACATACGCCATACATATTCTTCCGAATACTGTCGCCGGAATGAACATGCGGTGAAAGTGATACTATTAATCTATTTGACATTGTTACGATAATTCAAGGATTCTTTGAATCGTGATACCTATCTTATTTCTTTGCAGACCTTTCTCTGATAATACCCATCACTGTTGTCTTGCCCAAACGTATATTGTCCAGCAGAGGCCGGTGGCTGGGACAGGTAAAGGCACAGGAGCCGCACTCTATGCAGGATACGATATCCTCTTTCTCTGCCTCCTCCCACATATGCTGTGAACTGATCTTTGCAAGCAGATATGGCTCCAGACCCATTGGGCATGCTGTGACGCACTTGGCACAACGGATACATGGCTCAGGGGCAATGCGACGTGCTTCCTTCTCATTCATTATCAGCAGACCGCTGGAACCCTTGGTCATGGGAATGTCCAAAGATATGAGGGCCTTGCCCATCATGGGACCACCACCGATAATCTTGCCTGTGTCGGCAGGCAGGCCTCCGCACTCGTCTATCAGTTGGGAGAATGGAGTACCCAGGCGTGCCAGCAGGTTAGAGGGGTTCTTCACGCTCTTGCCGGTAACGGTGATGATACGGGAGATCAAAGGTTTATTCTTCATTACTGCCTCGTAGATAGCAAAGGCAGTACCCACGTTCTGAACCACAGCTCCTACACTGATGGGGATAGCTGGAGGTGCAGGCACCTGACGACCGATGACTGCATCGATCAGCTGTTTTTCGCCTCCCTGGGGATACTGAACCTTTAGGGGGACTATCTCTACTTGGGGATATGCCTTGGCCTTCTCCTGCATCAGTTTGATGGCATCGGGCTTGTTATTCTCTATGCCAATGTAGGCTCGTTTCACGTCCACGGCCTTCATTATCAGCGTTACACCGACAAGTATCTCATCTGCCTTCTCCAGCATCAGACTATGATCAGAAGTAAGATAAGGCTCACACTCTACGGCATTGATTATGACGCACTCGGCTTTCTGTCCGGGAGGAGGGCACAATTTCACATGGCAAGGAAAGGTTGCGCCACCCATGCCTACTATGCCGGCCTGCTTTATCTTCTCTACTATTGTCTGCGCATCCAGGTCGGGACGATCTTCCAGACGAACCAGATCAGAGCTGCGGTCAATGCTTTCCTCCCACTCATCTCCTTCCACATCAACATACACGGCCATTCGGCGTGTATCGCTGGCATCAAGAGCCACGTCCACCTTGCTCACCTTGCCGCTCACACTGGAATAGATTGGTGCGCTGACAAAACCGCCTGCCTCGCCCAGCAAAGTTCCCACCTTTACCACATCGCCTTTTTTCACCACAGGTTTGGCTGGCGCACCTATGTGCTGAAACATGCTGAAGATTGCTTGCTTTGGCAAGGCAGCCTCACGGATAGGACTGCCCGCACTCAGTTTATTCTCGGCGGGATGCACACCGCCCATTCTAAATGTCTTCATACTGCAGGCTCGTTATCTTTTGAAGTTTCTACTTTCTTTTCTGCCACGGGTGTGCTTGAAGCAACAGGTGTAACAGGCTTCTTTACCTCGGCAGCATCAGAAGCGACCTCTGCCTTAGGCTTGCGTGGAGGGAAGTTGAACGCCTTGATAGCGCCACGGGGACAGGCTTCCTCACACTTGCGGCACATCTTACATTTGTCGGGGTCTATATGGGCCAGATTAGCACCCAGGGTGATGGCCTCGAACTTGTCGCATACCTTCACGCACTTGCCACAGCCTATACAACTTACTTTACATTCCTTGGTGGCAAGGGCACCCTTGTCCTTATTATTGCAGAGGACAACAACCTTTCTGTTCTTGGGACCTTGAGGAATCAGTTCAATGATACCACGAGGACATGTCTTGGCACATGCACCACAACCAGTACACTTGCTCTCGTCTACCTCTGCAATGCGGGTGGCCGGATTGACAGTGATGGCCCCGAAAAGACATGCAGCAGCACAGTCCCCCTCGCCAAGGCATCCATATTGACAGAGCGTTTCTCCCATACCGGTCATATTCTGAATCTTGCAAGAGTGCGCGCCGTCAAATTCTACACCGTGAGGACGAACATCACATGTACCCTGACAACGCACAACGGCCACCTTGGGAGCAGCAGCGCTGGCCTTAAGTCCCAGGATTCCGGCCACATGCTCCATTACTGCCTGGCCACCTGGTGCACAGTTCAGGTCGCTCAGGCTTCCGCTCTCGGCAGCCTTCACGCATGCCGCAGCAAAACCAGAACAGCCCGGATAACCGCAACCACCACAATTGGCCTGGGGCAATACCTCAGAGACCTGTTTTATGCGAGGATCCTCCCAAACAGCAAACTTCTTGGAGGCAAGGAAAAGCACCACAGCGGACACCAGCCCCACCACGCCAAGTACGATTACCGCAATAAGAATTGCATTCATAATGTATTGTATTTGATTATTCTACCGTTTATTGCTAAAGTCTGGTTTCGCTATCTTGATGACGAGATAGTAGAATGCGAGAAAGAGCAAGACACCCAATGCCGTCCAACCTTCTCCTACCCTACCCTGTGCCAAGGCAAGCAACAACACTATACAACATAGTGGAATGACAAAAGCCAGAAGCACAGCCTTAAGGTTCGTTTCGCATGGCTGCCCTTCCTTATTGTCCTTACGACTGCAAAACATGGATATCTTGCATCCGTTACAATCCAAATCGCTCTGTTTTGACATGTAGACTTTGCATTTTCCACACAAAGATACTCTTTTTTGGGTAGAATTGTCATCCGAACATGCAAGTATTAACGTTTATTAACAGGCAATGACACTTTCATGACAAAGGCAATGAATATTGACAAAAGAAACTTGCCGTCATATGGGCATGGATGTGTACTCTCGTAGCCTTGATTTGGCCCTCCCGAGAACCTGACCGAAAGTTCCCGGTACTTTCGCCTTGGTCCTCGGGACGTCAAGCCTCTGTCCTCGGGAAGCCACAAAACAACCATAGAGACGTGTCAAACCTGTGGGTACGGAACACACATCTGCGTTTGGGAATAAATAACACTATTTTCGCAAAAAAAAGACGAAAGGCTTTCGTTTTCCAAGATTTTTGCTTACCTTTGCACACTGAAATTCTATATTAACAACAAATATCTCTAACAATTATGCCTAACGGAAAGAAGCACAAGCGCCACAAGATGGCTACTCACAAGCGTAAGAAGAGACTGCGCAAGAACAGACATAAGAGCAAATAAGCATAATTTGCCGTCTGACTGCGTTGATATACGCAAAGGAACATATCCGGTAGCCGAGCGGCCATTATATATTATATATAAGGTGCTGGCACCGGATTTTTTATACATAAAAAACTATGACCAGCGAACTGTTTATTGATGTACAGCCACAAAAGATATCAATCGCCCTGACCGAGGACAAGCGATTGATGGAATATCAGGAAGAGAGCCAAGAAGCAAGCTTCCAGGTGGGCAATGTATATCTGGCAAAGGTTAAGAAACTGATGCCCGGACTAAATTCATGCTTTGTAAACGTTGGTTATGAAAAAGACGCATTCCTGCACTACCTTGACCTCGGACCACAATTCAACTCGTATGCCAAGTACCTGAAGAGGGTACTTAATGACAAAAAAAATCTACCACCGCACGACAAGGCACAACTCCTGCCCGACTGCCCCAAGGACGGTGCCATACAGCACATCCTGCAACAAGGACAGGAGATTCTGGTGCAAATTGTCAAGGAACCCATTTCCACAAAAGGCCCACGTCTTACATGCGAATTATCCTTTGCCGGACGTTTGCTTGTACTTATGCCATTCCAGAACAAGGTAAACGTTTCCTCAAAAATCAAGGATCCCAAGGAGCGTGCACGCCTGAAACAAGTGATTGAAAGCATTAAGCCGGAAAATTGCGGAGTCATCGTAAGAACAGTAGCAGAGGGCAAAAAAGCCAGTGCTCTGGACAACGAGATGAAAATCCTGACCCAACGTTGGCAAGACACACTGACCCGCACACAAAAGGCCAAGGAAATGCCCACCATGGTGTATGAAGAAAGCAGCCGTGCCGTAGGCATGCTGAGAGACCTTTTCAATCCATCGTACGAAGGCATCCACGTAAACCGCGAAGACGTATACCAAGAAGTTCTTGACTACGTAAGTCTCATTGCCCCAGAGCGCTCCGATTGCGTAAAGATGTACAGGGGAAATCTGCCTATCTTTGACAATTTCGACATAACAAGGCAGATTAAGTCCGGTTTCGGCACCACCGTCACCTACAAGGGAGGAGCATACCTCATCATCGAGCATACGGAAGCGCTACATGTCATAGACGTAAACAGCGGCAACCGTACCAAGAAGGACGACACACAGGAAGCCAATGCCCTGGAGGTGAACCTGGGAGCCGCAGACGAAATTGCGCGCCAGCTTCGGCTGAGGGACATGGGAGGCATCATCATCGTTGACTTCATCGACATGAAGAAGTCCGAATCACGCCAGGCCCTGTACGAGCGAATGGTTGAAAACCTGAAAAAGGACCGTGCACGACACAACATACTGCCATTGAGCAAGTTCGGCCTGATGCAGATTACACGCCAACGCGTCCGCCCCGTAATGGACGTAAAGGTGGAAGAAGTCTGCCCCACATGTCAAGGAACAGGCAGCATCAAGAGCAGCCTGCTCTACACCAAGGTACTTGAAGGAAAAATACAGATGATGCAGAACAGGCTTGGAATCAAGAGTTTCACACTTCATGTTCATCCTTATGTTTATGCATACATCTGCCAGGGACTATGCAGCCTGAAACTGAAATGGCAATGGCGCTATGGATTAGGGGTCAAGATTATTCCCAGCCAAAAGTTGGGGCTGCTGCAATACGAGTTTTACGACAACGCAGGACAGGAAATAGACGTCAAGGAAGAGATTGAAATACGGTAACTTCCACAACCAACAGACCTTATCATAAGTTAATGAATATTAACTGATGTTCCAATTTAGGCAAAAGGGTGTTCTCTTTTGCCTAAATGTTTTTACGTTCCAAGAAAAAAGCGTAACTTTGCACGTCGTTTATTGCACGCCCTACGATATAATCGCCAAGGCGTACAGGTAACGAAAATTCCTGCCAACTGACAATTAAGCAAAAATATATTAAACACACTAACAAACACAGAAACAATGAAAGTAAACGGAAAGATTGTTTTTGCCGTAGCTATTGCGGCTTCGGCCATGTTGGTATCCTGTGGAGGCAAGCAGCAGCAGCAATTGCCTACCGCCACCTTCAAGACCATCAAGGTGGGACGTCAGGACATTACGCTTGAAACAAAGTACAGTGCGACTATACGCGGTCGTCAGGATGTGGACATCTACCCTCAGGTAGGCGGTACCCTGAAGCAGATTTGCGTTACCGAAGGCCAGACAGTACACAAGGGACAGGCGCTATTCATCATTGACCAGGTTCCCTACCAGGCAGCATTGAACACTGCCGAAGCAGCACTGAAAGCCGCTCAGGCTGGCGAGGCCACTGCCGCCATGAACTATGAGAGCAAGAAAAAGCTGTTTGCAGAGAAAGTGATTTCTGATTTTGACCTGCAGGCAACATACAACACTCTGCTCAGCGCCAAGGCTCAGGTTGCCCAGGCCGAGGCTCAGGTAATAAATGCGCGCAACAGCCTTTCCTATACTGTTGTAACCGCTCCCACCAACGGTGTTGTAGGCACTTTGCCATATCGCCAGGGTGCTCTTGTAAGCGCACAGCTTCCACAACCTCTCACCACCGTGAGCGACAACAGCCAAATGTGGGTTTATTTCAGCATCTCAGAGCGTGATCTGCTCAACATGGTACGCGAGCACGGCTCTATGGATGAGGCTATCAAGAACATGCCCGATGTAACCCTGACACTGGTAGACGGTTCCACCTACGAGAAAAAGGGCCGTGTGGAGAGCGTAAGCGGTGTGGTAAACACAAACACCGGCAGCGTCCAGCTCCGTGCCGTGTTTGACAACGAGAATGGCATGATTCACAGTGGCAGCACCGGCAACGTCATAATCCCCACCATCCACAAGCAAGCATTGGTCGTGCCTGCAACAGCAGCTGTTCAGACTCAAGACCGTTTCCGCGTGTTCCTCGTTGGCGCAGACAGCATAGCCCACGGCAAGGTTGTTTCCGTAAACGAGCAGAAGGCCGGCGACCTCTTCATCGTAACATCCGGTCTTGAAGGTGGCGAGGAAATCGTAGCCGAAGGCGCCGGCATGATCAAGGAAGGCCAAAAGGTAAAGTAGTTGACAATCGCAAATACAGAAAACGATTGAATCAAACGGAAACAAATAACTACGAAAGAAAATGAAAGGTAATATATTCATTAAAAGACCCGTGATGGCGATGTCCATCTCCATCATGATTCTGATAGTGGGTGCCATCAGCTTCTTCACACTGCCCATGGAGCAGTTCCCTGACATTGCACCCCCAACAATCTCCGTCAACGCATTTTATACCGGTGCTAATGCCGATGCCGTGACCAAGGCCGTAATCCAGCCTTTGGAGGAGAGCATCAACGGTGTGGAAAACATGATGTATATGACTTCTACATCAACGAACTCAGGCTCAGCAACCATCACCGTATACTTCAAGCAGGGCACCGATGCGGATATGGCGGCAGTAAACGTACAGAATCGCGTATCAAAGGCACAGGCACTATTGCCACAGGAAGTAACAAAGATTGGCGTTACCACACAGAAGCGCCAGACATCGTTTCTCCAGGCAACAGCGCTTACCTGCAATAACGGCGAATACGAACAGGACTTCATTTCCAACTATCTGGACATCAATGTCATCCCCGAGATAAAGCGTATCAAGGGTGTTGGCGACGTTTCCATGATGGGCGGACAGTACTCACTGCGTATTTGGCTGAAGCCCGATTTGATGGCTCAGCACAAACTGGTTCCTTCCGACATCACATACGCTTTAGCAGAGCAGAACCTTGAATCCCCAGCTGGTCAGCTTGGTGAAAAGCCCATGACAGCCAACCGTGGCAACGGTATTGAGAACGTATATCAATATACTCTAAAGTACACGGGACGCCTCCAGTCTATCGAGCAATTCGAGAACATTGTTCTAAGAGCTCTTCCCGACGGAAGCATACTACGCCTGGCCGATGTAGCCGATGTAGAGCTGGGTTCCAACAGCTACGCCTTCTATGGTACATGTAACGGCAATCCAGCCACCACTTTCATGGTGTTCCAAATGGCCGGCACAAACTCCAAGGAAGCCAACGATGCCATTGACGCAAAACTGGCCGAACTCAGCCAGAACCTTCCTGCTGGTTTGGAATTTGTCAACGTAATGTCTTCAAACGACTTCCTGAATGCATCAATATACAACGTAGAGGAAACGCTCTTCATAGCCATTATCCTCGTAGTATTAGTGGTTTATTTCTTCCTTCAGGATTTCCGTGCCACATTGATTCCGGCAATTTCCATCATAGTATCTCTTGTTGGTACATTTGCATGTCTGGCAATAGCCGGTTTCTCTCTTAACCTTCTAACTCTGTTTGCCCTTGTGCTTGCCATCGGTACGGTGGTGGACGATGCCATTGTGGTGGTCGAGGCGGTACAGGCAAAGTTTGACGCCGGATACAAGAGTCCTTACGAGGCAACACGCGATGCTATGAGCGATGTGACCATGGCGGTAATCTCATGTACCTTTGTGTTCATGGCAGTGTTTATACCAGTAACCTTCATGCCTGGCACATCAGGTGTATTCTACACCCAGTTTGGTGTAACCCTGGCTACTTCTGTAGGTCTCAGCTGTGTAAGCGCATTGATTCTCTGCCCCGCACTGTGTGCTATGCTCATGAAGCCTGCATCAGGCGAACGCCGCAAGGGCATCCTGGGTTCCATCAACTACTATACGCGTCAGGCCTATGAGGCATCCTACAACGCTATGCTGCGCAAGTACAGCAACATCCTTGCCGCTCTTATCCGAGCCAAGAACCGTTGGATTGCCCCCACCAGCATTCTCGTTGCCTTTGCAGGTATGGCATTCTTCGCCAACAACCTGTCCATAGGACTTGTTCCTGCAGAAGACCAGGGTACCGTAATGTTGGTAATGAGCACGCCTCCCGGAACTAACCTGGGTACTGCAGCAAAGACCATGGACAAGGTAGAGAATATTATCAAAGAAATTCCTGAGATCAAGGACTATGTCCGTGTAAACGGTTTCAGTTTCATGGCTGGCCAAGGTGTATCCTATGGTATGTCCATCGTGCGCCTAAAGCATTGGAGCGAACGCAACTATGGCAGACTTCATCCCATAGACAACTTCCTTTCTACAAGCACCATGGTGGCCAATGCCAAGCTGAACCTCCGCCTTATGAAGGAAATTCCCGAGGCACAATGCTTTGCCTTCGAACCTGGTATGATTCCTGGCTATGGTACAGGCTCTATCGAGCTGAACCTCCAGGACAAGCTTGGTGGCGACAAGGAGTTGTTCCTTGAATACACAAACAAGTTCCTTGAGGCTATGGGCAAGCGTCCCGAAGTTGCCCGTGCCATGACTTCATACGCACGCAACTTCCCCCAGATCCAGGTTGAGATAGATGCTGCACAGTGCAAGCGTGCCGGCGTATCTCCTGCCGATGTGCTAAGCGCATTGGGCAGTTATTGCGGTGGTGCATATGTCAGCAACAT
The DNA here is from genome assembly GCA_045612965.1 of Bacteroidaceae bacterium. Lineage (GTDB taxonomy): Bacteria > Bacteroidota > Bacteroidia > Bacteroidales > Bacteroidaceae > Physcousia. The sequence continues at coordinate 19,905 of JAZLAC010000046.1, forward strand.
GAACCAGTTCGGCAAGGTTTACCGTGTAATGATGGCAGCTAACGAAAAGGCCCGCCTGACAGAGGAAGACCTTAGCAACATGTTCATACGTAGCGGCACCCAAATGGCTCCCCTATCCCAATTCATCAAGCTGACATCTGTTCTCGGTCCCGAGATTGACACTCGCTTCAACCTGTTCAGTTCTATAATGTGCAACCTGGCACCAAATGCCGGTTATGCAACCACCGACATAATGTCTGCCATTGAAGAAGAGTTCAACAAGGTATTCCCTTCTGGCTATGCTTATGAATATGGTGGCATGAGCCGTGAGGAGCACGAACAGATGGGCAGTATTGCCTCATACCTTATTTATGCAGTATGTTGCGTGCTGATATTCCTGATCCTGAGCATGCTCTACGAGAGCTTCCTTATTCCCTGGGCTGTACTTCTGTCAGTACCTGCAGGTTTGATGGGCGCCTATGGTTTTGCATGGCTGTGGAACCAGTGCTATGCTGTTCTGCCATTCATCTTCCTTGGCAAGATCGAGAACAACATCTACATGCAGACTGCCGTCATCATGCTCATCGGTCTGTTGGCAAAGACAGCAATCCTTATCACCGAGTACGCACTTGAGCGTCGCCGCAAGGGACTGGGTATTGTAGAAGCCGCTTATGCTGCTGCTGAAGCCCGTCTTCGTCCCATTCTGATGACCGTGGCAACAATGATTATCGGTATGCTTCCTCTGGTTATCATGACTGGTGCCGGTGCAAACGGTAACCGTACCATCGGCATTGCGGTAATTGGCGGCATGTTCATCGGTACTCTGGCTATTCTGCTTACTGTACCCGTGTTCTTCATATTCTTCGAGTGGGTACAGGAAAAGATTCGTCCTGCCATGATCGAGGAACCAGATGCACAGGTATTGATGGAGCGTGAGCGTATCCGCAAGGAACGTGAGGAGCGCGAAAGCAAGTACAAGGAGAAATACTAATCTTCTGACAACTAATAAACAATAGACAGATGAAGAAAAACATCATAATACTCACACTCGCGGCCTTGTCTCTGACAGGCTGCGGAGTGATGAAGAGCTACAATCGCGACAAGGTGGCACAGCCCATTGAGATTGAAGACATCTATGGTGATGCACAGAGCGGAGACTCCCTTGGTATGGGCGACATGAAGTGGCGCGAACTCTTCACTGACCCAACTCTGCAGACTCTCATAGAGAAGGTTCTGGCACAGAACACAAACATCAAGAATGCCGACCTTGCCTTACAACAGGTAGAACACGCCCTGAAGGCTGCCAAATGGGCATTCGCTCCCTCAATTGCGCTCACTGCCAATGGAACTATAAGCAAGATGTGGGATCCATATGATCGAATTGGATATTCCAACCTGCCAGACAGCAAGCCCTATAGTATTGGACTTACCGTTGGTTGGCAGCAGGTAAACCTCCTGCAACTGAGGAATGCCCAGAAAGGTGCAGAGATGAACCGCGAACAAGCCCGTGCCGCAAAGCAGGCCGTACAGGCATCTCTTGTGTCAAACACAGCGATCATGTACTACACCTTGGCACAGTTGGACGAGCAGCTCGTACTTATGAAACAAACCAGGGCAAACTGGTCAGAGTATCTGAAAATGCAGAAACTTCTGATGGATGCAGGACAAGCCAACACCGCTGCTGTAGCAAGCATCGAGGCTACATACTGGAGCATATGCCTTAGCGTAAGTACCATTGAGGACAACATCCGCATACTGGAAAACCAGATGTCTACCCTGCTAAACGAGCCGTCTGCAAAGATTAGCCGTACTTCTCTCAGTACATTCCATGCACCCAAATTGATAGAGACTGGCGCCCCCTTGAGTATCTTGTCACGTCGTCCAGATGTTCGCATGGCAGAAATGGCACTGGCTTCTGCATTCTATGACGTGAACCAAGCCAAGGCTGCCTTCTACCCCAGTCTCACCCTCAGTGCAACCGGAACATTCACCAATGGCCAGCAAGCCAATATCAATCCTGGTGCAATCATCGGACAGGCATTGGCTGGATTGGCACAGCCTATCTTCCAAAATGGACGCATTGTTGCTTCGCTAAAAATAAGCAAGGCACAGATGGAAATCAAGGCAAACGACTTCACCAACGCTGTAATATCTGCTGGCAACGAGGTTAATACAGCAATGGTTAAGGTGCACTCTGCCGAGGAGGATCGTGAATTCATCGACAATCAGGTTAAAGCTCTGGAAACAGCCTACACTGCTACTCGCAAGTTGTTTGACAGCAGCAGTGCAAACTATTTGAACGTTATCACTGCCTACAACAACCTTATTCAGGCACAAATGACACAGATTAGCAACCGTATGGAGGCTATCAATGCTACCGTAGAATTGTACCTTGCCTTAGGTGGAGGTACCGAATAACGGGATAAATCTGAATCTATTCAATACCATCAGCGAAGCCACGACTTTAAGTCATGGCTTCGCTGATGCTTTAGTAGACAGCAATCTACATCACACAAGGCAAAACGACCTATTGCCTTACAACTCCTTGTTCCAAAAGAGGAAAGGAAAGGCGATATGCCTGAGGAGATTGGCCTTTCTCGTTTACAAAAAAACGGGTAAACTGCGATTGCGAGGAGAATCCAAGATGCTGGCTTATCTCCTGTATAGTGAGCCTTGTACCCTGAAGCATGGAACAAGCCTCGTTCATAAGATAACTGGAAATGACTTGCTTTGGAGAACGTCCAACAACCTTGTCGGTAACACTTTGCAAATACCTTGTAGACACACACAGACGTGATGCGTAGAAAGCAACATCGTGTGCAACGGTATAGTTGCCGGCCAAAAGGGAGAGAAAGTTGTTATATATGTCTGCAGAACGTAAGGCAGCAGTACCTGGGGATGGAGACACGGCATATACAAGACGGGAGTGAATGTAGGAATGGGCATTGGACACGGCTTGTTCTATGGTATCTCCAAAAGCAAGACGCGTTGCTATAGCCGAGGACAAGGCTCCCGAAACACCATGCATTTGCCAACCTGAAGTGTTGCGGGAAGAGAAGAAACTGTGATTATCTCCATGCATCAGGAGTGCCGTAAGATAGCCATCCTTTAGATTGGCACCACGCAACATGACACTCTGTGCGCCTAAGGCACGAAGGTCTTTGGCTGCCTGGAGCATTGCCTCATCTGTAGTAATCCTGCGTCCAAGCATTGCCTCGGCTTCGCATACCCTAAGGACAATAAAAGTAGAAATGGGCAGAAGGTGTTCCATCCACGTATTCAATGCCTGGACTGACAGAATACGTCGGCCTTCGGAATCAAATATGGACGGAACCATGACTCGTCGTGGTATCAAACTAAGATATTGAGGTAACAAGGCAATTGTCTGCGGATTGCGTACCATACCCACCTTGACGCTTTTAGGCAGTCCCTCCCCCAATGCCATAGCAATCTGGTCGGACACTATTTGGGGTGGAAGATCATAAGTTTCAAAGTTCTCCTTTCCTGCATGTGTCGTTACAGAAGTTATGGCAACAAGTGCACGACCACCCAAAGCAGATATTGTACGTATGTCTGCCCCTATACCTACCTCGCCTGTAGGATCAGAACCGGTTACGGATAACACAGCAGGAATGTGTGTGTTCATTTGGTATCTTTTTGATCTGGGTCGGGGAAGTACATGTTACCATGCCCAACATGCTCCGTCCAAGGACATACAGTATGTTCATCCTTGTCTTCCTGGTCGCCCTTTATTGTCCAATATTGCCCCATGATATTTTTATATAAATATTGTATCGACTATGGATGCAGAGTCTGTTTCTCAAAAAAGAATTTCCACAGTGGAGCAGCCATAAGTGCCTGTAGTATCTCGCCACGCTGAAGCATGCAGAAAACCTCATCTTGCGAAAACAAGTGGCATGTGAGTTCTTCTGTATCATCCAGACTCTGTTCGGCAATGCGCTCCACACCTATAGCGAGGAATGTATGCGCAAGATTGGTATGATTGGAGGGATTAGCACAAATGGTCATGTACTCGCTCCACTCTCCTCCTCCATAACCTGTTTCCTCAAGAAGTTCACGCTGGGCACCTTGGAGAGGCTTTTCCCCTTCCTCTATCACACCGGCACAAAGTTCGTATTCCGTTACCCCTAAAGCATGGCGGTACTGGCGAACCATAACCATCTGTCCATCCTTAGTGATTGCTATGACATTGACCCAATCGGGAAACTCCAGCACCCAATATTCTGGATTGATACGTCCATCAGGCAACTGTACCTTGTCAAGACGTGCTGTCATCCAGGGACGACGAGATATATAGGTACTTTCAAGAATCCTCCACTTGTCTTCTCTTTCCATCGTGACGTATGTATTTTGTTAAAGTTTACACTGCCATTGAAAATGGTCAGCAAAAACATCGCCAAGTACAGGTTGCTGACGGAAAAGGCCAAACAAGGTGCTTCCGCTACCGCTCATGGCCGCATAAGATGCGCCAAGCATATACAATTGGTCACAGATACCGCTTACCACTGGATGTGTGGGAAACACACTTGCTTCGAAGTCGTTTACCATTTGTCCGCGCCATGTCTTGACCGGTTGAGACATGATGTCGTTCAGCAAAACCTTGGAAGGTGCTGGTGTAACCGAAGCATAAGCCTCGCGTGTTGAAATAAAATCATTAGGTTTGACCAGCACCAACCAATATCCATCCAAAGTTGCTGGCATGGATAGAGAAATAGATGGAGGCAGGAGACTACCGGCAGGCGGAAGTGCAAAATACTGCTTCTGCACCAACGGAACGGAAAGAGGAGTAAATACGTCTCCCTTTCCTTCGGCATAGACCGGTTTGTTGGCAATGAAAATAGGACAATCTGCACCAAGCCGACCCACTCGGGCAGCCATCTGACTCTCGGTAAGGTGCAGATCGAATAGTTCATTCAGCCCCCTCATCATAAACGCTGCATCGGTACTTCCACCACCAAGACCAGCACCTGAAGGTATGTTCTTAGTCAGCCGTACGGAAACAGGAGGAATGTCCATATCCTCAGCACGAAGCATATTCAGTACCCGTACCACAAGATTGTCCTGAGCAGAGCAGTCAAGTTCACGGCCATCCATAACAAAAGAGTCCTCGTGAGCAGGATTTATCTCCAGACAATCGCATAGAGGGATTGGCAGGAATACCGTCTCTATATTATGGTAACCATCACTACGCTTGGCAACTATGTTAAGTCCTAAGTTAATCTTGCAATTCGGATATAGTATCATTCAAGGTCAATTTTAATGTATATAAGAAACAGTGTAATTACATTCAACGACGAAGTTTACTAAGCAAATCCTCATTTATACGGCTTATCTTCTTGGGAGTTTCACGGAAAGAGGAACTCATATCTTCATACAAGTCGGCAAACATTCTGAGCAGAGGAGGTTGCCATGGCTGCTTGTTTACATTGACAACCATACGTATATCCCTGTGGACAATAGAAACATGTACTTCAGCATCTGTCTCCTTTGGATCTCCATCAATATGGATTGGGCCAGGAGCAGTTCTACGTATGACAAGTTCTTTGCATCGGAATGTCTTGATATGTGAATTTTGAGTTATCGTCCTATTTACCAGTTGATAGGCTATCTGTGGCGCCTCAAATACGTTGAAAGGCTCCATAATAGTAACATCCATCAATCCATCCGACATAGAAGCATGGGGAGCGATATAGAAATCATTGCCATATTGCGATGCATTAGCGCATGTTATGAGAAAAGCCCTATATGTACACACTTCTGCCTCTGCGCCAAGAATCTCTATTTCATATGTTTCTGGTTCATAGGCAAGGCCCTCACGCAAAGCATTGTCTATATATGACAACAAGCCACGTCTGCCAGACTTATTAAATTTATCAGACAGGAACGCATCAAAACCAACACCTGCCGTGCAGAAGAACGGAGTATCATTTATCAGTCCGTAATCAAGTGTATGTATATTGCACTCGGAGATAACTTGCAAAGCCCCCTCCGGATTCATCGGCAAATAAAGATGACGTGCAAGACCATTACCGCTGCCACATGGAACAACCCCCAAAGCTACATTGGAGTGAATGAGTGCACGTGCCGTTTCATTTACGGTTCCATCTCCACCTACAGCCACAACAATGTCTATGTCCTGCAAGACTGCTTCATGAGCAATCTCGGCTGCATGACCACGACGCTCCGTATATTTTATCTCAACAGCAAAGCGGCTGTCGGGGAAATAATCCGGAATCTTGGACACAATCCCTTCCTTATCCTGAGTTCCGGATATAGGATTAACAATAAACCATATTGTTGTAACAGACATAGTATTTCAATATTATGTAGCAAAGGTATGCATTTTAGCGAGTAATTCACTCCATATAACAGACATTGTAACAATATACTGCACACAAAATGAGAATTTATGCAAGAACACTCCTATATTTCAAATAATTTATGTAACTTTGCAGACGATAGTCACGTACTATAATAGCAAATTTGGATTAGGAACAACATTATACTATAGAAAATATGGGATTGTTACAAGACAAACTGGCCAAGTACACCTTGCCAGATGAGATTAAGGCAAAAGGTATCTATCCTTATTTCCGTGAGATCGAAGGCAAACAAGGTACCGAGGTTTCAATGGGCGGTCATAACGTTCTGATGTTCGGCAGCAATGCATACACAGGTCTTACTGGAGATGATCGCGTAATTGAAGCCGGAGTAGAGGCTATGCGCCAGTATGGCAGTGGATGCGCAGGAAGCCGATTCCTTAACGGAACATTGGACATCCACGTTGAACTGGAGAAGGAACTGGCTGAATTCATTGGAATGGACGACGCACTGGTATTTGCAACCGGTTTTACCGTGAACAGCGGTGTCATCCCTCAATTGTTGGGCAAGGACGACTACATCATCTGCGACGACCGCGACCATGCCTCTATCGTAGATGGCAGACGTTTGAGTTTTGCCAACCAGTTGCGCTACAAGCATAACGATATGGCAGATCTTGAGCGCGTGCTCAAGCGTTGCAATCCTGACAGCATCAAACTGATTGTTGTAGACGGCGTATTCTCTATGGAAGGCGACCTCTGCAAACTTCCTGAAATAGTGGAGTTGAAGCACAAGTACAATGCTGCTATCATGGTGGACGAGGCTCACGGCATCGGCGTGTTTGGACGCGACGGACGTGGTGTCTGCGACCATTTCGGACTGACTCACGAAGTAGACCTCATCATGGGTACCTTCTCCAAGAGCCTGGCAAGCATTGGTGGTTTCATTGCTGCAGACAAGACCATCATCAACTACCTGCGCCATACTGCACGCACATACATCTTCAGTGCCAGCTGTACACCTGCTGCTACTGCAGCTGCACGCAAGGCTCTGCACATCATGCAGGAAGAACCAGAACGCCTGGAGGCTTTATGGGATGTTACGCGTTATGCTTTGAAGCGTTTCAAGGAAGAGGGATTCGAGATTGGTGACACAGAAAGCCCCATCATCCCCTTGTACGTTCGCGACCTTGAAAAGACTTTCATCGTTACCGCCCGTGCATTCGAGGAAGGTGTATTCATCAACCCCGTTATTCCTCCTGCATGTGCCCCCACAGACACTTTGGTACGCTTTGCCCTGATGGCCAACCATACCAAGGAACAGGTGGACCGTGCTGTAGAGAAGTTAAAGAAAGTCTTCATAGAGTTGGATATCATAAAGTAAATCATCCACTTACTATTACTAATAACAGTCAAGGCTCCGATGTCATCGGAGCCTTGACTGTTATTATGGTTTCTTTAATTTGGGGCTGTGGGAGTCAGTCAAAGAACCTACTCTCCACCGGAAAGACCAATACAGGACACTCTCCGGCACACTCTTTGGCACAACTGTTTATAGTTGTTTTCTCTCATTTTGTACCTTAATAGCTCCTTTCTTTTTTGGGGGAAAAGATGCCAACAAATTCTCAGCGCGCCACAGCCCGCACGGCGAGTCCGTAGTTACGATAAAGATTTAACGTATGAAGATGAGGATAACTTGAATTGAAACTTAAGTACCATGCGTAGTAATTGGGAGACTCCATGAGCGAAGCTGACCTATAATTACCATCGGAGCCTGCAGAGTTATAGAAACTGCTACCACTGCAATATCCAGCAGCAGGAAGGAAGATACTATTGCCGTTTGGACCGATCACCTTGTAACCATACTTGCCGTTTTGCATGATCCATATCCAGGTGCACTTGAAGTCGAGTTCGCTCTGTTCATCATAGGTAGGCATGCGCCACTCCTTGCCCATATTGACATAGGCGGCATCGTCATCAAGGTCAAGAACGGTCTTGTTGTCTACAGTGCCATAAGAACTATCGGTGCAGTACTTGGTTATGGTTGTAGAAGAACCCTTGCACCATTTGTAGGTGCTCCAATTGTAAGTGCTCTTTGGTGTGGTCTCACCCCAAGCAAAGTAGTCGCCGTATGCCTCGGGAGAGTCGGCACCTACATTGCGGTCTGCCCAAAGGGTGCCAGAGGGAAGACCGAGGTCGACAGCATAATATTCAAGAATTTCTTTTTGTGATTCCCCTATAATCATTTCAAAAGAAACTGATGTTCCACCTTTGAAACTCATCTCATTAGAAACACGACGGCGCACAGACTGACGCTGGCCACCTGATACTATCTCCACACGGAAAGAGGGTTCAAACATCTCGTCCGAGGGAAGTACTATAGCTGTTGAAGTAAGAACGTACTCCTGATTCTTATCAATCGCAATATCCTTATATACAGCCATCAGCACGGTATCACATTCTATGCCATCCGCTATATCATAGTTGGCAGACTGGCTATCCAAAGAATAACCCAATGGAGCAGTAACAGGTACATTCTCGGCATACACCAAGATCGAGTCAGCATATAACAAATCCTCATCACCCAATAGTTCTTTCTTTCCGTGCAATGTCACCTCAAGGGCTAAACGACAACGTTGGTGTTTCAAACTAAGGGCTACACTCTCAGTTCTAGAATCCACAGGATAACCGTTGACACCAGCTTTTACCAAAGGATTGCCATATACAGGCACACCCAGGATGAAATCATTTTTCAGAATCAAGTCATCACGGCTCTGATCTCGGTCTACAGATACAGTATCGCCAGGCAATAGCAAGCGTTCTCTCGTCATTGCAGAATCATATGGAGCATACGCAAAGACAACTATCTTAGCATCCTGTTCCAAAGGATAAAACAGTTCTACAGTATCCGTTGGCATGATTCCCCCGTTACTACCCACCCTACACCTAAGGTTTTCATAGCCATAACTTCGATCGTAGTGCACAATGCCTGTCTTCAGGGAATCAAAGTCGGATTCACGCATTATAAACAGTCCCACTTCGGAATCAACAGACAAACTACCATCCTGTAGTCCCAGACTTGTACCCCTTGTGGTAAGTTCTATAACATTGCCCACATGTAGGTACAGTGGTATCCTTTTCTCCCCCGATGGGATTTCAGGTTCCTGCACGACTATGTCTTCTGTACAGGCAGACAGAACTGCCAGTCCAAGAACCATACAATACATTATATACTTTCTCATCTGTCTATCTTAGAAGTTATATCTTGTTCCGATACCAAAGTTAATCTTCACTCCATTCAGGAATTTATGGTATTCCTCAGGCATATATTTTCTGCCAAAATAGAATTGTCCCATAACCTCTGCCGTAAGGTCCCAATGTTGATTTAGTTTCAATGCCATCATGCATCCGGCAACCAGTCCCATAGAGGTTCCACCGCTATAATCATTTCCCGTATAACGGAAATTAGTTCCTCCCATAAGTTCACCGTCTGCCAAAGTATTGCTTTCTCCCATGATTGTGGAGAACGCTGGACCGAACTCGAGATACATATCCAGGGCATTACGTTTGTCGTATCCTGTCCAAAAGTTAGTTACATTCAGCATATAGAGCAAACGTATATCCATCTGGTGATAGGTACTGTTCACTGTTCCCTTATAATTCCTTGTCATTCCCATGCTCTCAACACTATAAGGCTGTCCTGGGCGCTTTCTGAACTGAACGTCATAACACAAATGTGCACGAAGTCCATGCAGACGGTTAAAGTCGTAGCCGCCAGTAAGACCTACAGATGGTTGCACGGATATTCCGTCTGTACCGATGCGCAAGCACTGTGTCATCTTTGCACCACCGATACTGACACCACTCCACCACCCACGGTGTGCCATATCCTCGGTTTCTACAGGACGCTTTTCCTCCTTTGTCTCACCAGCAGGGCGGGCAATACGGGTACCTACGCTGACTGTGAACATCCTGTCCGAGAAAACTTCATTGAACTTCAATGCATTGTTATAGACACTGAAATTAAAGACATCGTATCGTGGTTCCACGAACAACTGAGTGGTATTTGACAATCTATACAAACCAGATAACGAACCAGTAAAGCCTATATAGCCACCGTTAGGTCCATGCAGTTTTGCCATTCCTCCGAAATTCATACCCAACGACAAGTTCATGTCCCACCTGGGGCCTGTATCGCTTTCCCTGCGTGAACGAATTAGATTCAGAGGACTCAGGACTATTTCTGCGCGTCCTCCCATCATCATCTGCGATTTGTACTTAGTATATGCACCATGAACCTGCATGCCACTGACAGGCTCTATGACAGCAGGAACCTCGCTCTTGGACCAAAACATCTGCTGCCCGCCCAAAGCAAGTCTGGCACCAAACAGAGAATTGAACCAGTAACCAAGTGACAAATACAAATTGCTTCCACTTCCATGCAATCCCAGACCAGTCTCAAGGGGTACGGACCAACCATAAGAAGCGTCTATGTACCATCCTCTCTGCCAAGGCTCGGAACTGAAATCTCCATAGAATTGCTGTATATTCTCTGGTTTGAAATGGTACCTTGCACCAACGGCAAGATTATACTTAAGGTTATTGATTATACCGCTGCCTCCCGGATTGCTTCCTTCTATAAAGTTATATTGTCCCAGAACCTCTGCTGAAACATCTACATCCTTGGCTACATTCAAAGTTGCCATCAATGATGCTGCTACAGCAGGAGACACGAAGCCTTCCTTGAAATTCTTCAGGTGCATTCTATCCAAAGGAACAAAAGTGCCCTTCTGCCCCTCTATCCATTCATTGCTTTCGCTTATAATCCAAGACATCGCGGGGGAGGCTGTCAGCCACAGGTTAAACTTACGCTTGGAATCATATCCTTGTAGGAAATTATTTACATTCAACATGTAACCCAGACGCAAATCCATAATATTGTAGCCATTATTCCAAAGTCCATATCCCGAGACTACCTGACCTTTGCCATTCAGTCCAGAGTAGGAAGATGCCGCATACTCCCCTATTCTCTGATATGCCACCTGAGCACGGAAAGAGACCAAAGGTTTCCAATCATAACCTACAGACAAAGTCAGGGCTGGATTGAAACCGATACCTTCAGGATTACTCAATGCCGTAGTCTTTTGTATTTTAGCTCCGCCAAAATACAGACCTGTCCACCAATGAGGAATCATTTCCCCTGAATTGGCAGGAGAGAAAGACAAATCCGTAAAGTACACTCTGGTACCCACACCCAAAGCGAACATATTATCCCTCGTCATTTTTTCAATACCAGTGTTCAGATAAGGAACTCTATAGTATGATGTCAAGAAACGAGGTTCTACGAATATATATGTACCAGGGTTGTTTATGCGATAAAGGAACTGCATTGCTCCCGTCACGCCATAATAAGGTTCAACCAAATTGCGCTTCTCCGTCTGTTTGGCCTTGACCATAGCGCCATGTTCCAAACCTGCAAGCAAATTAAGCTCAAAATCATTGCCACCCTCACGGTTTCTCCACTTCCCGAAGAAATTCAAGGGATTCAGCATCAATTCCGCACGTATGCCACAAGAAGCCAATCCTTTTGAATAACGCACATCGGCATCATATACTGTTTTCACATAGGACTGGTGCTTCATGCTCTGGACATTGCCAGCCAAACGTACACCCAATATCGGATTGAACCACATACCCAAGGCAACATTATACTGGGTTCCGCCCAAACGGAAAGCATTTGACAGCGAACTTGTTGCCCACGAAACATTGCTATCGAAGAAGAACTTATCATTATCACTGCAAGCATATGCCGGAACTTGGTCTGGTTCAAAGTGATAACGCGTACCCATGGTCAAACCATACTTAAAGTTGTTTAGTAACGCCCTGTTACCGGGATTGGTTCCAGCGATAAAGTTGTACTGTCCCAAAGCCTCCACCGTAACGTCGTATTGTGGTGCAACTCTCAAAGCCGCCATCAACGAAGAAGAAATGCCAGGAGAGATGTTGCCAAACTTTTTGCTTCCTAAAGTGAGCAGTGAAAGTTTTGGAGCCTTGCCATCCTGTCCCTCTACCCAAGTGTGCGTCTCGTTGAAGAAACAACCCAACGTTGGACCTACCGTCCACCAAAGGTTAAAGCGTCTATCCTTGCTATATCCCTGAAACAAATTGTTCAAGTTCAGCATGTATGACAAACGGAAGTCCATTGCATCAAAAGAAGAATTCCACAAACCGCTTCCAGTCTTTCTCGCAGTATTGTCGTAACCGGAATAGGAGCTGACACTTGTATCATACATGCGCTGATATTGGAGCTGGGCACGGAAAGATGACATGCGTTTCCAGTCGTAACCCATGGAAATACCAACAGATGGATGTATTCCCAAACCTCCTGTTGTGTTGACAACACCTCTCTGCCATTTCACACCGCCAACATCAGCAGCTACCCACCAACGAGGCACAAACTCGTCCTTGCCCTTGCCAGTGATAGTGGGATTGGTCATGTACACCCTTGTTCCTATGTTAAGGGAAACATTATGCTCTACAGTAAACAGACTATTATATGTATTACGATATGGCACATTATACATTATAGCCAGGTATCTTGGCTCCACAAATATAAAAGTGCCCGGTTTGGCTATTCGGTACAATGCCTGTAAAGCTCCTGTCAAACCATAATAATATACTTGGAAACCACCTGATGTAGTATTCTCCATATGGCTCTTCATATTCCAGCCATAATCACCACCCAAAAGTACATTTAAGTCAAAATCATGACCTTCCTCACGGTTACGCCACTTCTTGAAGAAGTTCATAGGATTAACGAGGATTTCCGCTCTGCCGCTGAAAACAACATGTTCTTTGGAGCGGCGAATAGGCACACCGCGCATGGTAACCATCTCTGAATTCCAATAAGCGGATTGAGCCTGTGCTCCAATACGCAAACCAAGCATCGGATTCAGCCACATGCCTAAAGCTCCGTGGTAAACAACGCCCATGCGGTGCATAAGACCTCCATCTGTTCCAGAAGCTACAGCACCTATACCGCTATCAAAGAAGAACTTGCGATATATACTATCTGCCTCAGTATAATGATCTATACGTTTGGACAAAGAGGCCTGAATACCACCACTTACTCCATACATGAGATTCCATTTCTCTGGATTGGAACGTCCAAAGAGTGCATCCATGCTGCGCTGTACTCCGATGTATGGCTCCAAAAATAGAGAAAAATTGCTACTGAGATGTAAATCCGCATGTAAACCGAGGTGTGCATACGGATTCAATTTGCCAGGCAAACCGGTTCCGTTTACTCTGATACCAGCACCCAACAGTGTGCTAACATCTATCATGCGGTCCCTATTGTATCCCCATGCAAAATTTGAGAGGTTAGCAAGATAGTCCGCTCCTACGCCCAAACTACGAGTAGTCTTGCGGCCCATATCATAACTGTAAGATATGAGTGAGCCGTGTACTCTGAGACTATGAATCGGAGATATTCTATAACCAAGGTATGCATTCAGGGAACCATGCACCAGACCGCCAACATTATCAGACAGTCCTTGCACGCCGCCACCAACACCGGCATACATCCTCCGCCACCATTGGGAGGTGAACAAAGTGTCGTTCTCTCTTGGCGTATATCTTTTCTGGAGCTGAACATCCCCTGGCTGGAAACTGACGGTTCTGCATTTCACCTCCTTATCCTGTTGGGCAGAGGATACTGGCACAGCCGCTACAGGAGTGCCTTCTGTGATAGAGTCGTTTCCCTGCTGGGCATATCCAAGCGCAGGAGCAAAGACGAAGCTATATATGATACATTCTACTCCATGCGATTTCAGCATGCAGCAAATGTGATGAAGTCTATGGTAAAGTCCTAAAATCATTTGATTATGTAGACAAAACTGATACCTAACTGATAAGGCAGGACAGTCCAGCCACTATCATTATATTTGTGAGGTAATGGCAAGTTATCATTTATGCCTGTTCGGGCATGATGGTAGTAGAAAAGCCCCACACCACCATGAAACTCCACGGAAATACGTTTTGACAACCAACAATCATATCCGATATTCAATCCTGCACCATAGGCAGAACCACGATAGTTATTGTCAACAATGTCCATGTCGTAATGTGCGAAGGTTGCACCCACTCCCAAAAACAATTTTGAGAATGTATTTCCGGATAGCCAATAGCGGAACTCCGGTATAAACCCATAGGTCTCTGCTTTCATTCCATATATGTTCCAACTGGCAAACCCGTTTGCACACAAAGATGTGCTGTTGCCTGTTGCCACCTCCAATCCTATATTAGGCACCAATGCCACGTCCATCAGGGCATTGGACTTCAATGCCAACATCTGTGCACTGACAGCCACAGAGGATGTCATCAAAAGGAGTACAACAAGTATTTTCTTCATTATCGTATAGTATTCTTTTTTGTTGGATTCGGGCCGGAAGTCCTTCAGAAGTGGGCTTCCGGCCCAAATATGATGGTATGTCTTACAGGTTCAGGCCTGGACCGTCAACTACCTCCCATGGGGTCAACTCAGCACCCAGAGAAACCTCAGAAGGACCATGTACGGTAATGTTGATATTGTAGCTCTTGCCACGCTCGAAACCACCGCTATTGCTTACAACCAGAGGCTGCTCTGAAACGAACTTGCGTCCAGTATTGTCGTGCAGTACCATGCGAAGGATGTATCTATCAGAGGGATACAACATTATGCTCTCACCCCACTGAGCCTTCAAAGAAGGCAGTGCAGGAACCTGCATAGGAGCTACTATAGCACCATCTGCACCCTTCAGGTAAAGAGTATCTGTACGGCTTTCTGTAATCTTCAGACGATCGCCGATACCCATGTCCAACTTGGTATAATCTGCCACAACCACAGCAACCTTGGTATAGGCATTGCATACCTGCAAAGAATCCACAATCATAGTAGAAGCCGAAGTGTAATCCATTTCATTCTCGCTTGCACCTGGGATATCAACCAATGCGCCAGGCAAGACATGGAACACCAGACGAGTGAGCATATGTTCCATCTTCAGGTTGGGACGGTTAGATACTGTCTGACCACCATTCACACGGAAATACTTGGCACTCCATGCATAGTCCTCATCACTTGTAGCACGTCCCCAAAGCAGGTCCTGTGTACCATCCAAAGTATATCTGGCCTGTACGGATGTTTCGGTATACTTCAGGTCTGTGGTGTAGGGGTAGTTGCCATAGAATTCGTAACGATAGAACTGTGTTACGGGATAGAAGTATCTATCATTGGCATTGTCCCATTTCACAGAGCTGCCTACGATGTTGGACTTTACATTTTTCATTATACAGCATGTCTGATGCTCGGGAGCAGCGGAAAACCACTTGATGTTTTGGGGAGCCTGATTCTCCTGCATAACGTCCTTTGCCAGACACCATACAGCAATACCGGGTATACCTTCGCTTCCATTGCCTGTTATAGCGGCACGGGTAGTCATGGATGTACCACCACCCAACTGGATTGGGAACTCTGTAGCCTGACCTGCATTTACATCAACCTCGGGCACAATTACATCTTCGTTCGAACAAGAACATACGAATATAAGTGTACTCAGAGCAAGAATCTTATTTACAATCTTCATTTTGTTTCCTTTTTTTAGATTATATTATCCGGAGTCTTAGATTTAGCTCTGCAAACCGTCAGAATCAACATCGATATCCTCGCCTACCTCATCCCACATTTCAATCTCGGTATCCACTATGATTTGCTCAAGACCATAAATGGTTACATTCAGGTGATAGCTCTTACCTGCTTCGAATTTGCTTGTACCGTCAGGGTGCTTGAAGTTAATGGGAATAATCTTCTCCTCCTCGGCACCGCCATCTATTGCATAGCGGACATAAAGTCTGAGCTTATACTGGGTTTCACCGGGACAAATGAACAAAGCCTCGCCAGCCTCAACATCGTTGACTCCATCCATTACAATTGTCACGAACTGCTTCAAGGGGCACTTACCTGCAGCCAATGAGTTGGCGAAATACTCAGTATCGCCAGACACAGGCTTCTGCATGAGTTCAAGTTCCTTTACCTGGCTGTCCCATTCAATAATATTGTTAGGAAGCTCCTTATAGGCGACAAACATCTTACCCTGATATTTAGACTCTACGGTAATAGCATCTACAGATACACCATTTGTCATCTGGTTGCCATTCTTCAAGGTGAATGTCAAGCGTGACAACATGTGCTTCATCTTTATGTTGGGGATGACGTTTGCACGGGCTGTCTTGGCAGAAAAGCCGTCAGACTCAAGAGATGCAGGAATCACAGAAACATCTGCTTTACCTGTCATCAAGTCCTGGCTGCCGTCCATAGTGAAGTTAACAGAAATAGCATTGTTAACTTTCTCTATCTCAGGATTACCCTTTGAATCAACAGATGTTGCAGCGTCATCCACATGATATGCAAAGAAATCGCTGGTTCCCTGTGTGGGATAGTACTTGAGGTTACCACCCTCGTTAGGATCACACTGATAATTCAGAGTCCACACGTCATTACCATCACGTACCACACTCTCGGGGCGTGCAAAGAAGCTGTTGTCAAACTGCTCCTTCAGAATCTGACCCTTCACGCTGGTGAAACCCCACCCGGCATTTGCATCCTCAAGAGCTCTTGAGTCGCTTGTTGTCATCAACACATAAAGGTTCTCATAGTTCCATACGTTAGTTGCATCAGTAGTACCACCGACTGTACCGGTGCCTCTGGTAACCTCCACGTCGGCCTGACCCATGTTCAGGCCCAAGCTAACGGGAACCAAATCATTGCTCTCTGCTTCCTGGTCTACACCTGGAAGAGGTTCGTTTGAGCAAGAGCTCAAAGCCACAGCAACCATTAAGGCTGCAAAACTAATCTTTTTCATAATGAATTAGTTGTTAGTTAATAATGTTAGTTAATTGAATAAATGTTATAAATGTATTGTCTCTATATATGTTTAAAGTGTTATACCCGAATCATTCCTGCCCCCATTATCCGTCTTATCCTCGTCTATCTCTATATCGCCATCAGTATCCCACATGGTCGGACGCAGTACATCCACTACAATGGAAGACTTGCCATAAACCGTAATTACTATTGAATACTTGCGTCCTCCTATATACTGCACAGGATCACCATTTTCGTCCACATTGGGTATTTCTATTGTCTGGTCGTTGTAATTCTCCCACAACGAGGCTCTGTTGATTTCACCCTTCTTCTCACCCAAGTGATATCTTCCGGAAGACTGGTCATAGTGCATATTTACATACCTATAACTAAAGGAAAGTACGAAATGCCCTTCGTCTGTGGGGTGAGGAGGCAACAAAATTGTCTTACAGAGAGAGTCACGTTTGGTCGATGCCACCCAATGCGACCCTTCGGGAATCACCTTCTCGCCAAGAATCTGGCTGAACTCTTCCGCCTCCTGAGCCATGAAGTCAAAATCCATATCTGCACGGTTGGCCAGTGAGAATTCTGTGTTCTTCATTTCATTGTCCACTATCTGCAGTTCAAACCACGAAGGCTGTCCTACGGGACTAAATAATTTGCTAGCCTTGAATTGTTCTATATAGGCATCTCGCTCCCAACTATCGTCAGCAACAGTAACATCTATTGTCTTGGCCGCTTTGATGGAGACGTCGGTAACAAATATCTTTAGAAAGTCACAAGTGTTGCTATTTTTGGGATTACCACCCTTCACAAAGATGTCGAAACGACTCATCAAATGGTTCACGTTGAAAATGGGATGCAAACCACGGTTACCCGACAGACGGTTGTACATATAGTCATATCCTCCTTCTGTAAATACCTTTGTAGTCTCGTCGCTGGGCAACTGGGCAACTTCTTCGCGATACTGTTGGTCCGTGTGGTAGGCAAAACTATGCATTATATCGTTTGTTCCGTCTACTTCCATTCTGGCTATAAGTTTATTATTGCCTTCTACCCTTGAAGTATGGGACAAACCGTCTGTTCCCAACAGGAAGAACTTGTATCTATACAGGGCATCTGCCGAATTGTACTTGCAGATCACCGGTTTGTCGTTCTCGTCATAGAATATAGTATGGCCCTGCTGGTCAGAAATACCCATACGCTGGTCCCACAACACGCCATAGTGCTTGTTGCCATTCATGGCTGCCATATAGTCAGCCTCTCCCCCAACCCTGTTGCGTGTCAGGAGTCCATAGGTACAGAAACGTGTATTCAGCCAGTGCAACTTGTCTGCATCGAAATTGCCGAAAGGTCCCACCCAACTACGTGTCTCATCAATCTGATACAACGGATCGGACAGTGTTGGCAGTATGTTGACGTTTCTCAAGTCAACAACCTCCGGCGGAACCACATTGGGATCCGGTTCTACCACATCCTCGTAGATAGAGTTGAATGACTCATGGCATGATGCCATAAGCACTGCTGTCGTTATCAAAAGCAACAAACGTCTAAACATATCTCGTAATATTACCTTCAAAGTTTATATTTCTGTGTCAATAATCGTTTCATCTACCCACGAATCCAAAGCATCACTGGCATTGGACAACTTGCCCTTGGAAATACGCAACTTGCTGCTGATGTGCAAGTTTACATCAGACTTGGTCTTAACCACCTTGCCATCTTCATTATACTTTACCGACGGATTGTCCGTCAACTGCCAATACAGGTTTGTTGTTCCGTCAAGACGACGCTGTCGACGTACACCCGCCTTGTCCTCATATTTAACAAAAACACTTACATTCAGTATACCAGGTCCTTGCAGGAAAGTATGGGAAGAACTTCGGATAATGCCCAGAACATTTAGCGTTGAACTCACATGCAATTGCTTCTTCTGTGTTTTTTTTATATCAGCCTTAAATATCCCCTGATAAGTTTTCTCTATGTCCAGAACATTATTCTGGAGATTTACAACACCTACCAAACCACTCATGGAACAGACAATACTGTCTACCTCTATATCTTCCTCGTCTACCTCGGCATCAAAACTTACATGTACGTTCTGAGTCATAGTTGCAGGCTTCAACCGCACCTTGTAGTCTTTCTTGATATTTGCATTTTCATCTACCGTCAAGGAAGCGCTGGCAAAACATACAGACTTTTTGGGAGTCAAATCCACCCAAATACTGGCAGGATTGCGGTCATACCAATATGCGTACTTCTCTGGCAGTTTCTCGAAAACCGACATTTTGAAGTAGAACGCTTCATTGTCTGCCTGTATATCTTCGGTATACTGTTTGGTCAAATCTATGGTTTCATCATTAGATGTGTATGCAGATATAATCCACTCTCCAGCAGGAAGATATAGAGAATCACGTTGGGGCATATCTTCTATGACATTAGCATACAAGACCCTCTCCTCCGCTTCGCATGGAGCAATCAGGCGACCATAGAGTCGTGTTTCATTTTTCGCCTTTTCAGTAGCCCAGAGGCTGGACATCTTGTCTCGGAACTCAGGTCTTAGGGCAACAACGACCATACTGTCCGGTTTTTCAATCTTCAATGCCGACCAGTCAAAGTCCACTATCATTTGTCCCTTATGAGGATGTTCCTCATAACACAAGTCCAGATTGGCCACGTTGCATGCCTGTTGGCAGAACAATACCGCCAGACAAAGCAACGCTTTTATCAATGTTGAAACCTTATTATACATCATAACGTCCATCTTACCTTATTATATATACGCATGCGTGTATGCGCGAGAAAGGATCTGTTTCCTGTCTACTACCATTGCAACCAAGGAGACACCTTCCTGGCTGTTGCCATTCTCCTCTGCCGGAGACTTTTCGCTGTCTGTCTGAGGCTGAGATTCAGACTCTGTTTCCTCCTTAGGCATAGATTCCGTCTGAGGAACTTCCGTCTGAGGAATGGTATCTTCCGTTTCCGCAGACTGTAATTCCGTAGTATCTGTCGCTACAGGAAAGATAGGTTCCACTACCGGACGAACACTTACAGAATCATGGTCATGCCCCAAGGAATCTATGACCATTAGCACGGAATCCATTGCTACCGATACCGTGTCCTTTTTCTTCTTCCTTGCCTTGGCTTCCTTCGCAGCTATTTTCGCCAGACGTTCTGCCTCTTTAGTTGCTCTCTTCAGGCTATCGGCATGGGCATCTGCTGCTTTTTCCTGCAACTTCTTCTGTTCCTTCAGGTACTTCTCTTGCTTATCAATAGATATTCCTTTTATTAACCTGAGATATTCCTGATGGTCCTTGCCGGTGAACACGGTATCTGGCTTGATTCTAACAGCTGCCTCCAAACGGCGCTTGTGGAATGTATCCCAGAAAGAGGCACTGTCGGACTTGAAACCAGAACGCAGTTCCATCGCTTTAAGTATCTCATCTCTCTTGGCTTTCACATCGCCATACTTCTTCTCAGCAACAGAACGATCGTCGTATTCCTTTACCCACTTATCGAAATCGTCTATGAGGGAACGGTCCACCTTGTGCTTGATACCACGGAAACGCCACACCAAGCTCACGTGCAAGTCCTGGATTACAGGGTAAGGCACAATTGTCCATGAAGGCTGGCTGTTCTGGCGGTCATACACATAATGCTGGGTATGCTCCTCGTAGGCATAGGCATCATACTTAACGGCCTTCAGGCCCACGGCAAGACCGAGGTCCAAATCCAAGCTTCCCTCCCGAGGGAACTTCTGTGGCAAAAGCGGAAGGGTATAGCCTGCTACTACACCGGCGCCGATTCCCTTTCCCTGCTTTCCTGTTCCTGTAAGCGAGATGCTCCAATTGTCAATTCCTGCCCACAAACCAAGGTAGTATGCTCGCCAGTTGCGAGGATTATCCAATGTACGAGCTGAAGTATAGTTTCTCCTCACCTTATGGTATGTATTGTATAGCCAGACGCGGAACTTGTTGTTTTTCACTCCCAAAGAGTCTTCGGCAAAATCCAAGGTATCCGCATACTCACGCACAGATTTTATTGGATTGCCGTATTCGTTGACCGTAACTCCTTCTTCCTTTGCCTTGCGTCCAAGCCCATCGTTATAGTATGAATAACCTGCCAATGTATCTGCATTGAAATACGTGCTGGTCTTGTCTGTAACAATTTTCTCGTAGTTGGCATGATACGTGTTGTTCTTGCCAAACTTACCTGTACGCCAGTATTTTCTACCCTCCACACGGATGGCGTTCACATTGTAGATAAACTTTTCGTGTGTGCTGTTGCCATTAAACTTTCCGAACAAGGCAATGCTATAGTTATTTCTTGGAGATTGCTTCAAGTCAACCTCTATACCGATATTTGGCACCAGGGTGACCCAATCTATCACATTGGTGTGGAAACTTATTCTTTTTATGAACTTGTCACGCTTATACTTCTCCACATAAGCCTGCCTGGCCGTATCCGGCTTCTGCACATATTTGTCAAACAGGGCTCTGGCCTCCTCGGGAATGGTATCGAGGGGGGATGCTGTTGCAACTCTATCTCCTGTAGATTGAGCAGGAGCATAGACTTGAAAAACAAACAGCATCAACAATACTCCAAACGAATATCGAAAGGAGATAATCTTATATACTGCCCTTATAAAGAAAGTTATTATTTCCATCTATAATTATTATGGCGGGATTAGATGCGGATAATGTCACTTAATATTCTTAGATTTCTTTAGATTATTATATTGAAGCCATTTGTCCTTTTCCTGTGGAGTCAAATCCGGCGAAGATTTATAAACGTTATACCATCCTTCGTATTGGTCCAATACTTGTTTGTCCTCACCTGATGGAACCGTACCTGGCATAAGCATGAACAACCTGGCATAAGCATAATCGAAACATTTTCTCAACATTTCATGATCGCTCTTTTTCATTCTTGGACCTGTACCAGAACTCTTCTTGGCTTTAGGCTGCCTATCCTTAATGTATTTCCTGTCACTCTGAAGTTGATTGTATGCTACATCCAAATTGAATTTAGATGGGTAATATCTCATGTACTTCATAGCTTCATCAAGTATATCAGGATCTCTCTTGCCTCTTGCCAATGCACGCTGAATATCATAGAACTTCTGTGCACTGATAATTGGATACACTCTATAGCTTAGTATGGGACTGTTCTCAAAAAAGTCTGATAATTCCATAAGCATATTGATATTATGCACGGCAGTACTCATTTCCTCTACCCAAGCTTGAAATTCAGGAGACTCTGGGGACATACGTACACCCTTCTCATCAGTTGGTACCGGTCTGACGTTTATGCCGTCTGAAATATGGTAATATACCAATCCTTTATGCAAGGAATCAGGAGCATTTTTAGCTGCTTGGACATAAAATCCATGCATATCTGTAAGCATACCGTACTCTTTGCTTGAAAAAGCACAACCTAAACAATTTAAATATGTAGAGTCTATGGCATTAGAAGCCTCACTATATGAGTAAAAAGCCTCTGTTTTATTACACCCTAACTCATTCATTACATACAAGGCCTTTTCCAGATAATCCTGGTCCGTGCGATGTGTGGGTAGCATACTTAGGTAGTATTCGCTTACACGCTCCATAGAATGCGCTCCACTTGCATCAAACAAACTTTTTACACCACCAACAGGGTCGTTAGTATAGTAGTAGAAGTTTGAAAAGTTTTGGTAGTCGGGATTGGATTGCTCAATAGCAATATCACCTAATCCATCGTAATATGGCAAGAGTATATTGTCACATGTATGGACAACATCCAAATAATCCTGAAGAAATTGATTATAATACTTGTCCTCGTTGGATTTAAACAAGTCCTCACAAGTTTTATAGAACTCGTTAAGATAAACAGGATGAAGTTCATCTCCTGGTTCTACATTATTGTCCACCAGCATTCGGAAGGCTTTTCTGTAATTCTCCCTTGCCTGCACCTTGTCATACAGATGTGCAGGGTAATATTTGGGATTACCTGCATATTTATAGTACAGATGGGCATATTTGGTCATGGCTACGGGCAAACTTAGTGTATCGTCAGCAGCCTTAACTGTTGCATCGCGATTATTACGAACAACATTGACACTGTCAAGATTGTCTATAAACTTGCGTCCCAATGCCAATATATCCTCTACAACAACCATTTTCATGGCAGTATCAGGCATAGCCTCTATAAGTCTTTCATATATACTTGTGCCGTCAGGTACAAACTGCGCCTTCTTGTTCTGGTCTATATATGTTTGAGTCTCAGAAAATGCACCGGAATAAAAAGCATAGTCCGCATACGGGGCATAATCTGTCAGTTTCTTGAATTTCTCGTAAAAATCCATATACCACGCAGAGTCCAGAGGCGCAAACGGGTCTTTATATGGTGGTCTTTCAAAAACAGCACTCATCAAAGACTGCACCTGCTTAGGAGCCTTGATACCCACACGGCTTCTA
This sequence comes from Bacteroidaceae bacterium, assembly GCA_045612965.1. Classification (GTDB taxonomy): domain Bacteria; phylum Bacteroidota; class Bacteroidia; order Bacteroidales; family Bacteroidaceae; genus Physcousia. Next base: position 43,583 of record JAZLAC010000046.1, read on the forward strand.
TAGTCGCCCTTTTCTGGCAACTGCGCATGACAATCCATTACTGCTACAAACAGCAAGAATGCAAGAACTATACCTTTATATATATATGACATTGTCTCTGTTTTATTTTCTTCTTTTACGTTTACCCACATAAACGGGACGAATTACACACCCGATAGTACGGTCTACATACATCATTTCGGTAACCCCGTTGCCCAATACCAGGCATTTTGCTGAACGAGGAGCCTTGGTCGGTATGGAGTCTAAATCCTTTGACATCAAGTCCTGACCTGCCAATGTTGAACTCCAATAATATCCCGTGGTGCCGGGAAACAAGCGATAGTTACCATAATCTTTTTGACCTGCACAGGGCAAGAAGATGGAGTCGCCTACACCTATCTTCTTATTCTTTACAATATACCCCTTTGTGCCGTTCTGGATACATGAGGTGAATGTACATATTGAAGTATCCAGAAGTTCCTCTATTTCTACATCTGTTGGCATGCGCCAATCTTGTCCGAGTTCCTTTGTTGCGACATCGTCGTCGGTAGTAAGTATCAATATGTTGTCCCTTACAGAGCGTTTTATGGGCAGGTAATTGTACTTGTGGATTATTTCGTCATAATGCTGGTATCTTGAATACTTGCCATAGTGCCTCTTGGTCTTTACTTCTCCCCAGGCATAGTAGTCTCCATATTCTTCTGGAGTTGTGGCTCCTACATTCATATTTGCCCATAATGTTCTACTGGGCAATCCCAAGTCCACAGGCTTCTGGGCATAGGCCAACATTGCACCACACAACAGGAGTGGAATCATTATCATCAATATTCGCTTCATAGAATATGTAATTCTGCGTATCTGGCAATTATAACTTTACTTAATTCTGCGGCATCCTTGCTACCAGAGCCTTATACTCGGCCAGGACCTTATCTATGGCAACCCCGTCCTTCAAACGCTTATGGAAATAGAGAAGCATCTGGCGATATGCATTGTTGAAATACCCGTCGTTCTCTATGTATTTCACATGGTCCTCGTCTAATTCAAATGCTTTCAGCATAGGCGCAGCCCACATTTCTGTATCTATTCCCGGTGTGGCGTCCGGACTATACACTTCCGAACCCGTGAAACTTTTCTTCTTGTAATCTGTAATCGTTGACGGCTGACTCTGAAAATGGCAAATTGCCTTCAAATATTCCACGTCAGCATCTTCCTGACCTTCGAAATGGCTACTGTATAAGACTTCCAAAGCCTCTCGGTATTTCTCCATTGCACATAGCATTACTGCTTTGTTCATGGGAGAAGTAGACATTACATAGTTACGCACCTTAGGATTGTCAAATTGTCCGTCTAGACATAGGACAAACATGACCAAGCCCTCCAGTTCTGGAAAAGAACTCAGATTGTACTTGCCTATCAGTTCGCTTGCTCCATCAAATTCCTCCTCTTCGCAATACATCAGCACCTGTGCGACTATAAAAGGCAAGCTGTTCAGCGGAATATTATCTCGCACACCCACTTTATAGTCATCCAAATATGGTTTTAGTATTTCGGTATCCACCAATCCCTTGCGTATACTTGAAACTGCATAGTAATATCCTGCAAGTGGATAAGGAATAAGTGTTTGAAATGTAGTTAAAGCAGTATCAGACGGATGTACAAGAATCTGCTTGGGAGCTCGCTTGTCCTTGTTCATTTTCTTGTATGCCTTTTGAGAAACCGTATACAATTCGTCCCAGTCTTCATTGTCTGCCAAATGGCACATCATCGTATAATACTGATAGTCGACCATTCTTTCGCGAAAGTCCGGATTGCTTTGATAACGTTCTACTATCTCGTCCTTGGTAAGTATCTTTTGGACAACAACAGATGCCTCAATCTGAACCACACGGACAAGATCCAGCACATGCTCATCCAAGTAGTCAAACAAATCGTCGTTTGCCCTGATGGCACGGTATTGGGCGTCAAAACCCGTTTTATCTGCAATCAGTTTTCTTATTTCCAATGCATATGAACGGGCCAACGTATCCTCCATCTGCAACATCACATCAGCCACTTCTTCCCAAGGCACTATATTGTAATGCTCATTGAATTCAGGCACTATTGTAACATTGGGGAAATGGCTCTTCAACAACTGCTGAATTGTCCTGGCACGTTCTTGGGACAAAGTCCTGTTTCTGGCTTCGGTTCCCTCGGGAGAAGAATAGCCGCGAACCGTTACCTTCTGAATCTCTCCTTCGCCATGATAATACTTTGCCAGCCAACGAATCATGCTGTCCCTCTCATGAACAGTAGCGCTGTCCCTGAGATTAAGTTCACCTTTACCCTGCTCAAATTTCAGTTTGAAGTCCTCGGCCTCGTTTACCGGCTCGTAGGTGCCTCGCTTTGCAAACAGGGACCTGTCTATTGGTGCCATCTTTCGTGCAGCATCCCAATTCAAAAACCTCATGGGTTCCCGCTCATTGCCATCGCTGAAAAGAAGCGAGTCCTCGTTATAAACACCATTATAGTCCTCAAACCATAACAGTCCCGGAATATGGTATTTCGTTCCCTTCTTTATATGTGCCCATTCCGAGTAAAGTATACGTTCACTCTGATTGTCGGTCAAATAGGTGCTGGCGTCAAATTTATATCCATTCAACTTGTCGCGAGAAACGTCATAACTCATTCTGCGTTCCATGCTCTTGCCATATCCCTTTCCCTGGACAACTGCTGGTGGCATATTTACAACAGAATCCTTGTAGTCATGGAATATGATAGTCGGGAAGGCCACAAAACGGGCATCATCACGTGCATGCTCGTCTGGAATGTCTATGGTCGCAGTTATCAAAATATTATTCTTGCCAAATCTTGTCGGTTTCGTTCCTGGAGGGGGCATAGACAAACCGCCTCTTGCCTCAACTTGATCAATTCGTGTTGTTTTACCGCCTCTAGCGAATTCACCCATCTGATCGGAACGTATTTTTCTTATCTTTTCCTTGTTAGTAACAAACTCATCACCTGACAAAACAAATTCTAAGGTATAGTCCTGATCATTCTCTCTATGATCTTCAATATTAAACAGCAGAATATCGTACTCACCGTTTATGCAGGAACCACCATCCAATATAACTGAACCAGAAGGCAATGCCTTAACAACGCAAGAACCATCAGACTCTGTTCTAACTTGCTCCAGCATGTTATACTTTACACCATCAAACAAACCATAATTATTCTTAGCAGCATTGTAGGCATCTGATCCTTTCTTTTTAAGAGGGAACGAACTAACGGTAACTCCTTCCAAAGGTGCACCGTTCGTATTTCGTACGTAAATGGTAAATCTCATCTGTGCCTGCACATCCACAAGCACAAACAGCATAATGCTTAATAAGAACAGAATCTTTTTCATCTACTAATACCGGTTCCGTATATTTTCCTGATTCGAAGTGGACTAAAGGTGTATTCCTAACATGCAAAACGCAAAACGCCAGACGCTACCGTCCAGCATTACATTTTATCGCGTTATCGCGACAATTAGAATTGCCGATTACAGGCAAACATGCACTTGGGGGGGGGGGGGGGGGTAAAATACTCAAGCACAATGAATTATAGCAAACTGACACCTTGGCGACATTCTCTATAATCGGCATAGCATATTGGGCAGTATGGTGGCGAAAGATTAACACTTCTTTTGATTTTCTTGAATTTCGGGCGCAAAGTTAAGTTTTTTTAGCGAATACAGAAAGCATTATTCAAGGGAATACATAGACGGACAAGAATTTATTGATATATATCAATTTGCTGAAAACCACAATGTTTCCGTCACAAACACATAAGTTTTATGCCGGTGCTAAACAGAATGGACGCGAAAGGATTATTCTTGTCGTGATTTTTCTATATCGCATATACATGCAGTACATGTCTGCTAAATGAGGAAAAACGGTAATTACGCACACATAACCTGCCTGAATTTCCTTGGATGACACATTAAAAGAGACAGGCAAGCAGGGCAAATGAGGCAAAAATGAAAAACGTCTTGCCCTATAACGCATAAAGCGCTGTATTAGAATACATTACACAACACAATACTCTTCTATGCCTTGATAACAAAAGAAAGCACAATTGATCGTCCCGAGGACAGAGGTCTGTCGTCCCGAGGGCAAGGGTCCGTCCTCGGGACGACACGGGCTTGGCCTCCCGAGAACCTTTGCATGCTCTCCCGATGCCCAATTCGGAACTTCGTTAGGACATGCCAAAACTGCTATGGAGAAATTGCACACATACCAAAGGGCATTCAGGAGAAGCATGGGCTTTCATGTAATGTTTTTTACACGACATCCCCCACTCTATCCTGCAAAAGAGAATTAGGAATAGGCACACGCATTCCTGACCTTGCTTGATAGCAATTCCCCCTCAACTATAATATCTGATAAACAAAAAGGTATCCGCCAATTGGCGGATACCAGAAAACCTCCCTCGGCAATCAGACATCAAAAGAGCCATGCAAAAGAGGGAACTAACAAAGGCATGGGGTTCTGATGCCCAATCTTTTATTACTGATGCTGCTCGCGCAACAGGTCGTTTACGGTCTTTACGGGGTTGAATGTAGACAAGGGAACCTCTACCATCAGGGTGTTCCAGTTGCTCATGGCACCGTTCCAAAGTCCGGGGAGCTCCAATGCCTTCAACTCACGTCCTGACTTGCTCTTGTAGGAGATGAAGCCCGTAGCGGGGTCTACAAACTTGGGCAGGTCAAACTTGTTGCCCTTGTAGTCACGAATACCGCAAACAAGGTCTACGGGATTGAAGTGTGTACCCTCGGTAAACATGCGCATGTACTCTGGGTTGTTGGTATCTATCTGGCTGCTTTCCAGAATCTGGAGCGATACGCTGCCGTCGGGGTTATATGCCAGGAACGGACCACCGCCAGGCTCACCCACATTCTTCACCACGCCGCAGACGCGGATGGGGCGATTGAGTTTCTCACGCAAGTAGCAGACAAGTTCCGCATCCTCCATTTCCTTGATATCAGTGCGGTCAGTGCAGAGGGTATGGCGAAGGAAGCGGATCATGTTCTCTATGTCGTCGTGATTATAGTCGCCGCTATCCAGAAGTCTCAGGTAGGCGAAGGTCTGGATCTGTGCATCGATGAGGATACCGGCCAAAACCTGCTTCCAGAGTGTTGTGTCCTCCTTCAGGCGGTCGGGGACCACGTTATCTATATTCTTCACGAAAACTACGTCGCTCTCCAGATCGTTGAGGTTCTGTATCAATGCGCCATGACCGCCGGGACGGAACAGCAGCTTGCCATCGTCGGTACGGAAAGGAGTGTTGTCCATATTGGCGGCAACGGTATCGGTACTGGGTTTCTGCTCGCTGAAACTAACATGGAAATTCACGCCGTACTGCTTTTCGTAGTCGGCAACCTTTTCCTGTACAAGTTCCTCGAACAGTTCGCGATGCTCGGTGCTGACGGTAAAGTGCACATCTGCCTCGCCCTGGCTGCTGGCATACAGGGCAGCCTCTACAAGATGCTCCTCCAGAGGAGTGCGTGCACAATCCTCGTAGGAATGGAACTGGAGCAATCCCTTGGGCAGCTGGCCGTAATTCAGGCCATCGGCATCCAGCATAGCGGCGGCAACGGCCTTATAGTCGCCAGCCTCCATCAGTGCCTTTATTCCCTTGCCCTCCAGCACGTTGCATGCATCGTCCAATGCCTGATAGAAGGCAAAGTTCTCTATCTCCTGGAAGAATTTCTTCTCGAAATCGGTTGTGGGCACGTCATAGTCGGCATCAACAAATTCAAACATAGCCTTGAACATACGGCTGGCAGCGCCGGAAGCCGGTACGAACTTGGTAATATGGTGTCCCTCCTGCTTGTATCTGTTCCACACGTTCACATATGCCTCCTGCTCCTCTGGCGTGGGGGCTATGATACCGTTGGAAGTGCTTGCCGCAGCCTGCAGACGCAGGAAAGGAAATCCCTGTTCGAAACTCTTCAACTGTGCCTGTAACTGCTCTTCACTAATACCCTTTTGGGCGATTTGCTGACGCTCCTGTTCTGTTAACATAGTACTTTATTTAATGGTTTTCCTCGCAAATATACACATTATTTATAATATATTGAAGTCATTTCCCCTTTTTTTTATACTTTTGCATTTGAAATTAGATTGCCCTATGTTGCATTTATGTGAAGTGTTCGGTCTTGACCCTGTTGATATAGCGCGCCAGACCTCGGAAATACTGAAAGAGGAAACCGGAGAAACGGAAAACATCTATGAACTGCTTACCGACGAGACAAGCAGTTTCGTTACCGCTATCCAGAAAGTAGAGATGCTGAAGGAAAAGTCGGCCAAGGTGGAAGACGAGAATCTCCGTGCTCTGATCATGTCCGAGGTGGCGGACATGAAGGTGGTGATGATGTTCATCGCCTTCCATGTGGCACTGATGCGCAACATCAAGAACAACGAAAACGACGAACTGAGGCAGAGGGAAAGCCGCGAGGCAGGAATGCTGTGGGCACAGATTGCCCATCAGCTGGGCCTGTACAAGCTGAAATCCGAACTGGAAGACCTCTCGCTGAAGTACCTGGAGCACGACGCCTACTACCACATAAAGGAGAAACTGAACGAGACCAAAGCCTCCAGAGACAGATATGTGTCCCGCTTCATCGGCCCCATAGAAGAGAAACTGACCCAGGCCGGACTGAAGTTTCACATGAAGGGACGCACCAAGAGCATACACAGCATCTGGCAGAAGATGAAAAAGCAGCACGTGGGCGTGGATGGCGTGTACGACCTGTTTGCCATACGCATCATCCTGGACTCTCCCCGAAACAAGGAAAAGCAGGACTGCTGGCAGGTCTTCTCCATAATCACCGACATGTACCAGTCCAACCCAAAGCGCATGCGCGACTGGCTTTCCGTACCCAAGGACAACGGCTATGAATCCCTGCATATCACCGTACTGGGCCCTGAAGAAAAATGGGTGGAGGTACAGATCAGGACGGAACGCATGGACGACATTGCCGAACACGGATTGGCAGCCCATTGGAGATACAAGGGTGTCAAGGAGGCCAAGGAAGACGGAATCTTCGTTTTCACTCCAAAGGGAGACCTGTTCAAGCTGCAAGGCGGTTCTACGGTACTGGACTTTGCCTACCACATACACTCGGGGCTTGGAAACCGGTGCACCGGAGCACGCATTGCCGGCAAGCAGGTCTCCATCAAGCAAACCCTGCATAGCGGAGACCAGGTGGAGATAATGACCAGTTCCAACCAGACGCCCAAGCAAGACTGGCTAAACATAGCCACCTCCACCAGAGCCAAGGCAAAGATCCGCCAAAGCCTGAAGGAAATGCAGTTCCGCCAGGCACTGATGGCCAAGGAGGTGCTGGAACGCAAGATGAAAAACCGCAAGCTGGACTTTGACGAGCCTACGCTGATGCACACCATTTCTGGTTTCGGCTACAAGATGGTAACGGACTTCTACGCCGCACTGGCCGAAGAGAAACTGGACATAAACAATGTGCTGGAAAACTATGCAGCCAGGCTAAACCCCACAGACTCAAAACCCACGGCAGAGCACCATACCAGCGCCAAGGAATTTGTACTGGCAGAGCAGAACAATGCAGACACGGACAAGTACAAGGAAGACGTACTCATCATAGACCGCAGCCTGAAAGGCATTGATTTCCAGATGGCAAAGTGTTGCCAGCCGGTGTACGGCGACGAAGTATTCGGTTTTGTAACCAGCGGAGGCGGCATAAAGATACACCGTACAGACTGCCCCAACGCCAAGCAGATGCGCGAGCGATTCGGCTACCGCATAGTAAAGGCAGAATGGGCCGGCAAGGGTGGACAGCAGTATCCCATCACCCTACGCGTCATTGGCAATGACGACATCGGCATCGTGAACAACATCACAAGCATCATCAGCAAGGAAGAGAGAATACTGCTCAGGAGCATCAGCATAGATTCAAACGACGGAATCTTCTTCGGCACGCTTACCGTAATGGTGGACGACACAGGCCGACTTCAGCAATTGATAAAGAAACTGAAGACAGTAAAGGGAGTGAAAGACGTTTCAAGACAATAAACAATACATAATAATAGAATGAAAAGACTTTTGAACATTGCCATGTTGCTGGCCATAGGCACAACAACATTTGCACAGAAAGACACCATCCGGGTGGAAATGGTGAAGGCAGCAGGTCCCTTCATCCAGCAAAACGTACTGACCACAACCGAGAAGGATGCCAATGACAAGGCATACGACCAGCACGAACTCCATTGGGCAATCCCCATGGACATGAACATGTGGAAAAAGGCGGCATCTGACGGCGTGCAGGAACTCCATGCCACCGACTCTGCCGGATTTGTAATACAGGAGAAGGGAATATACCAGCTGGGCTTCACCATCGACAACAACCAGTACCAGAAGGTCAGCTTCGTCATCAAGGCAAAGGGCAAGAACGCCCTCTTTGTAGACGGAAAGCAGCAAAGCGGCGAGGTTGCCCTGATAGCAGGACGACATGACTGCGTCCTGAAACTCCAGCAGAAGGACGAAAAGGCCGACACCGTGGAAATCAAGGTGGTGACCGGCACCGACTCCCTCTGGACAGCACACTTTGCCGGCATCAGAGTGAACGAGGCAGAAAAGCGCACATACACCCTGAACGACCACATGACCGGCCAACGCCTCTCTACGGCAAGCATTTCCGCCGACGGACGCTTTGTCATGGAGCATAGCTACATTACCCGTGCCGACGGCAAGAACGAATGGGCAACGTACATCATCGACCTGCAGAGCGGAAACCGCTACCAGCCCTACAACTTCGTCCAGTGGGCGGCAAAGGGCGGACGATACATCAGCAAAACCGTGGACCAGAACCACAAGAGCGTGTACGCATACAGGGATGTCATCAGCGGCAAGACGGAGCATCTGTACACCCACCCCTCACAGGAGAGCATATCCATCGTAGCAGAGGACACCAAGATTCTTGTACGCCAGACCACTGAGGGCGCCAAGGAGAAGCACAGCAAGGTGCGCCAGATCCTTGAGCCCAACGACAGGCTGGCCGGTTGGAGAAACCGTTCCTATATCTCCGTAATCGACATTAAGACCGGCGAACGCAGACAGATAACCACCGGATTGAGAAGCACCTCTGGCACCATCAGCAACGACGGCAAGCTGCTTTACATCAGCGTATCCGACGATGTTCCCAACGAGCGACCCTTCTATTTCACCCTGGGCATGCTGATGAATATGGAAACTGGCAAGGTGGACACCCTGTTCCATAGAGACGGTTTTGTGCGCGGTGCACAATTCTCTCCTGACAACAGCAAGCTGCTGTTCACCGGAACTCCCGAAGCCTTTGGAGGCATCGGCAACATCTGTCCCGAGGACATGATTCCCAACAACTACGAGTACGAGCTGTTCCTGATGGATCTGGAAACCAAGGAGATTGAACCCCTTACCAAGGACCTTGACCCCAGCGTGACCAGCGTCCAGTGGTCCAAGGCAGACAACCACCTGTATGCCCTTTGCGAGAACAAGGATCTCGTGAGCGTATTCCGCCTGGACATGACAGAGAAGAAAGGCCAGAGAAACGGCAAGTGGGAAATGGCGCAACTGAACGAGCCCTACATCAAGGGCAACATCAGCCTGGCCAAGGAAAAGCCCATGATGGTGTACACGGGCCTTAGCGGCGAGACCACCGACCACAGCTGGGTACTGGACCTGAAGAAGGCCAAGCACACCTCGCTGACCGACCTGAACCCCACACGACTGGATGGCATTGCCATGGGAAAATGCCTGGACTGGACCTATAAGACAGAACGCGGCGACAGCATTACCGGATGCTACTATCTGCCTCCCTACTTCGACGAGACAAAGCAGTACCCCATGCTCGTCTACTACTACGGTGGAGTAAGTCCCGTTGGCCGTATTCTGGAAAGCCCCTACAACTACCAGGCATGGGCAGCCATGGGATATGTAGTATATGTATTGCAGCCCAGCGGATGCACCGGCTTTGGCCAGGAGTTTGCCGCACGCCACTCCAATGCATGGGGCGACTATACCGCCGACGACATTATCAACGGCACAAAGCAGTTCATCAAGGAGCACTCCTTCGTAAACCCCAAGAAGATAGGCTGCATGGGTGCATCCTATGGCGGCTTCATGACACAGTACCTGCAGACACGCACCGACATCTTTGCCGCCGCCATGTCCCATGCTGGCATCTCAAGCATAGCAAGCTACTGGGGCGAGGGCAACTGGGGATACACCTACAGTGCCGCGGCCTCTCCCAACTCATACCCCTGGAACAACACAAAACTTTATACCGAGCATGCTCCCCTGTTCAATGCCCACAAGGTGAACACCCCCATCCTGTTCATGCACGGCACCGTGGACGACAACGTGCCCATGGGCGAGTCCATACAGATGTTCAACGCCCTGAAAATCCTGGGCAAGGAAACCGCCTTCATCATGGTTGACGGAGAGAATCATTATATCGGCGACCACCACAAGCGCATACGTTGGCACGACAGCATCATGGCCTGGTTCCAGAAATGGCTACAGGACGACCCAACATGGTGGAACGACATGTACCCTGAAAAGAACCTATGATATACCCAGAAAACTACGAACATAAAATAGGGTTCAACGACATAAAGTCCCTGCTTTCCGGTTTCTGCCAGAGCGAACTCGGAAGAGAGCGTGTGGATGCGCTGAAGATGATGACCGAGGTGGGAGCAATCCGCCAGAGTCTGCAGGAGAGCCAGGAACTCGGGACCATTTTGGAAGAGGCCGTGGAATTGCCGGAAATGTCATTCTACGACCTCCGCCCCGCCATACAGCGCATACGCCTGGAAGGCGCACACATAGAAGAGGACGACCTTGGCAGACTCAAGAAGTCGCTGGACACCCTGCATTCCTGGCTCAGGATAATCAGGGCAACCTCCGACAACGGAGAGACGCTCTCCTACCCTGCCCTGAACCAACTTTCCATGGGCGTGTTTACCTTCATTGCCGTGGCCGGAGCCATAGACAAGACCTTGGACAGATACGGCAAGATCAAGGACGAGGCAAGCCCGGAACTGGCACGCATACGCCACGACCTGAGAGCATCGGAAGGCAGTGTGAACAGAACGCTTCACGGCATACTCAGGACGGTAAAGGACGAGGGACTGGTGGCACAGGACGTTACACCCACCTTCCGTGAGGGGCGTTTGGTAATACCCGTCAGCCCCACCCTGAAGAAACGCCTGCGCGGTATCGTGCACGACGAGAGTGCAACCGGCAAGACGGTGTTCATCGAACCTCAGGAGGTGGTAGAGGCCAACAACCGCATACGTGAGCTGGAAGCCGAGGAAAAGCGTGAGATAATACAGATTCTCAAGCACATAACCATGCTCATACGCCCCAACACCAAGGAACTGCTAAGGGCATTCTCCTTCTTGGCCGACCTGGAGTTCGTGAGGGCACGCGTAAGCCTGGCCAAGCACATCGGAGGCATCTATCCCAACGTTGCCCCCTATCCCATCATAGATTGGACCCTGGCACAGCATCCCTTGCTGAAACTCTCTCTGGAGAAGCAGGGCAAGAAGGTTGTGCCCCTGGAAATAAAGCTTGACAGAAAGCAGCACATCCTCATAATCTCCGGTCCCAATGCCGGCGGCAAGAGCGTGTGCCTGAAAACCGTAGGCCTGATCCAGTACATGCTTCAGTGCGGCTTGCCCGTACCGGTGGGAGAGAACAGCAAGCTGGGTATCTTCAACAAACTGGCCATAGACATCGGCGACGAGCAAAGCATCGAGGACGACCTCTCGACATATTCCAGCCATCTGCTCAACATGAAGAACATGATGAAGATGGCAGACTCCGCCACCCTGCTGCTCATAGACGAATTCGGTGGCGGCACGGAACCTACAATAGGCGGTGCCATGGCCGAGGCCATACTGATGCGATACACCCAGAAGGGTGCCTTTGCCGTGATAACCACGCACTACCAGAACCTGAAACACTTTGCCGACGCACACGATGGCGTGGTGAATGGCGCCATGCTCTACGACAGGCATCAGATGCAGGCCCTCTTCCAGTTGCAGATAGGCAACCCGGGCAGTTCCTTCGCCATAGAGATAGCACGCAAGATAGGCATCCCCGAAGAGGTCATTGCCGATGCCACAAACCTCGTGGGCAAGGATTATGTGAATGCCGACAAATACCTGCTGGACATTGTGCGCGACAAGCGCTATTGGGAGGGCAAGCGCCAGACAATCCACTCTCAAGAGAAGCAGATGGAGCAAACTATCCAGCGCTACGAGCAGGAGATGGAGGACCTAAAGCGCAAGCGCAGAGAAATCATACAAGGTGCACGCCAGCAAGCCGAGGAGATAATCCAGAACTCTAATGCCGTGGTGGAGAACACCATCCGCGAGATTCGCGAGGCACAGGCCGAAAAGGAACGTACACGTGAAATACGCAACGAACTGAACGAATTCCGCGAGCAGCTGGACCAGGCAACACGTAGCGAGCACGACGAGATGATAGAGCGCAAGATGCGTCAGATCCAGGAACGCAAAAAGCGCCAGGAGGACCGACGCCGCGAGAAAGCGGAAAGGAGCATACAGCAAAGCCAGCAGCCTGCCCTCGGTAACCTGCTCAGTGCCCTTGGCGCCAAGCCGCAGGGGGGAAATGGCATTAGCGTGGGCATGACGGTCAAGATTGCCGGCACTACAGCCATAGGCACGGTAGAGAAGATTGACGGAAGCAAGATAACAGTGCAGTTCGGCATGGTGCGCAGCGTTATGGACGCCAAGAAACTGGTTCCTGCCAAATCTGAGAAAAAAGAAGAGAAACAGGCCTTTCAGATTGCAACATTCGTAAGCCGCGACACTCAGGACAAGATTCGTGATACGCACCTCAACTTCCATCCCGAGATAGACATCCGTGGCATGCGTGGCGACGAAGCACTGGATACCATTACCCATTACATGGACGATGCCATCCTTGTGGGAGCATCCCGCATCAGGATACTGCACGGCACGGGCAACGGCATACTGCGCCAACTCATACGCCAGTACCTGCGTACCGTTCCCCAGGTCGTTTCCGCCCGTGACGAGGACGTACGCTTTGGCGGAGCGGGAATCACCGTAGTGGAAATAAAATAGGTCCGCACCCCTGCCAGAGTGAGGGGCATATAAAAAGAAGCAAGGCAAGTCATGGGATTCCCGCAAACTTGCCTTGCTTCTTTTCCTGTTTCAGATGCTTAGGCTTATTTCACCGATACCTTGGCAGCGGCGGCTTTGCACCTGTCGCGCAATGCCTGCTGGTCGGCATCCAGAGTGTCCCAGCATACGACAACGCCCATGCGGCGGCCTACGTGGGCCTCGGGCTTGCCGAAGATGCGCAGATAGGTGCGCTCCTGGGCACATGCGTCTTCCATGCCTGTATAGTCGGGATTGTGCTTCTCTATGCCTGAGAGGATGACGGCACTGGCACCCTGGCGCTCCTGGGTAATCTCGGGGATGGGCAAGCCGAGCACGGCACGGCAATGGAGTTCAAACTCGCTGAGGTTCTGTGTGCCGGCAAGCGTTACCATACCTGTATCGTGCGGACGTGGAGAAAGTTCGCTGAAGATGACACCGTCCTTCTCGCTAACGAAGAACTCCACACCCCAGATGCCTGCACCCGTGAGGGCTTCCGTCACCTTGGCAGCCATTTCCTGTGCCTGGACAAGGTGCTCGGGCTTCATCTGGCGTGGCTGGAAACTCTCCTGATAGTCGCCGCCCTTCTGCACATGGCCGATGGGAGCGCAGAACAGGGTGGGACCATTCTTCTGGGTAACAGTGAGCAGGGTTATCTCGTAGTCGAAGGGGATGAACTGCTCCACGATGACCTCCATGATGTCGCCACGTGAACCCTCGCATGCACACTCCCAAGCAGCGGGCAGTTCCTCGGCACTGTCCACCTTACTCTGGCCATGTCCGCTGGAAGACATGAGAGGCTTGATGATGCAGGGGAAGCCTATCACGTCGGCTGCCTCAGTGAGTTCGTCGTAGGTGGTGGCATAGCGGTAGTTGGCGGTCTTCAGACCCAGCTCGGTGTGTGCCAGTTCGCGTATGGCCTTGCGGTTCATGGTGAAGTTCACGGCACGTGCGCTGGGAACAACCTGTATGCCCATCTCCTCGCACTCGTAAAGTTTCTCGGTGCGGATGGCCTCTATCTCGGGCACGATGATGTCGGGACGAACCTCCTCCACCACCTTCATGAGAGCGTCGCCGTCCAGCATGCTGAACACACGTCGTTCGTCGGCCACCTGCATGGCAGGAGCATTGTCGTACTTGTCGCAAGCGACCACATACTGACCCTTTCTCTGGCAGGCAATGACAAATTCCTTGCCGAGTTCGCCTGAACCTAAAAGCAAAATCTTCTTCATATATACTAATTATAGGACCTGACTCAACTCAGTCCTTCTATTTCTCCGTTTACTATGTCTATCTTCTCTGCCTGAGGCACCTTGGGCAGGCCTGGCATGCGAAGTATCTCTCCTGCTATGAGCACAATGAACTCGCTGCCCTGGTTGATTACCACATCACGGATGGCAATGTTGAATCCCTCGGGCACGCCGTATGCCTTCTGGTCGGCGGAGAACGAGAACTGTGTCTTGGCTATGCAGATGGGGAAGTGCGACAGGCCCAGTTCCTCTATCTTCTGAAGCATCTTCTTGGCCGCAGGGGTGAAGGTAACGCCCTTACCGCCATACACCTTCTGCACCACGGAGAGAGCCTTCTGCTCGATGGTGTCCTCGTCGGCATAGGCAAACCTAAGAGGCTCGCTGGGGTTGTTCTCTATGGTGTCCACCACGAGACGTGCCAACTCCTCGGCACCAGCACCGCCTTCGTTGAAGGCATTGTTCACGGCAAAACCGATTCCCATCTCTGCACAATGCTCGCGACAGAAGTTGATTTCCTCGTCGGTATCAGCAGCAAAACGATTGAAGCAAACCACAACGGTCTGACCGAAGCCCTGAAGGTTGCGGATGTGGCGGTCAAGGTTCTTCACACCTTCCTTCAAGCCCTCCATGTTGGGTTCCTTAATGGCCTCCACGGGCACACCGCCATGCATCTTCAGGCCCTGTGTGGTGGCAACCAATACGGTGAGTGCAGGTTGCAGGCCCGACTTGCGGCACTTGATGTCGTAGAACTTCTCAGCACCCAGGTCGGCACCGAAACCGCCCTCCGTAACCACGTACGGAGCCAGGCTCATGGCCATGCGAGTGGCAAGCACAGAGTTACAGCCATGTGCTATGTTGGCAAACGGACCGCCATGCACCACGGCAGGTGTGTTCTCGGTTGTCTGCACCAGATTGGGCTTTATGGCATCGCGCAGGAGCACGCAGATAGCACCTGCCACGCCCAGGTCCTTCACGGTGAAGGGCTTGCCCTCGATGGTAGTACCCAGAAGGATATTCTCTATGCGTCGGCGCAGGTCAGCCTCGTCCTGTGCAAGGCAAAGGATGGCCATTATCTCGGAAGCGGGGGTGATGTCGAAACCGCTCTCGGCAGTTACGCCGTTGGTTTTAGCGCCCAGTCCTGTAACGATGTAGCGCAGGTTGCGGTCGTTCACGTCCAGCACACGCTTCCACAACACCTCGCGCATGGCAAAGCCCTCGGCCTGATGCTGGTAGATGTAGTTGTCCAGCAGGGCGGCAATCATGTTGTGTGCAGAGGTGATGGCATGGAAGTCGCCAGTAAAGTGCAGGTTAATCTTGTCCATAGGCAGAACCTGTGCATATCCGCCACCGGCAGCACCGCCCTTCATGCCAAAGCAGGGACCCAAAGAAGGTTCGCGCAGAGCCACCATGGTCTTCTTGCCTATGCGGTTCATGCCCAGTGCCAGGCCTACGCTTACGGTGGTCTTGCCTATGCCAGCCTTGGTGGGAGTGATGGCCGTAACCAGTATCAGGCGGCTCTTTTTTATCTTCTCCTCGTTGATGAGCGAGAGGGGCAGTTTGGCTATGTATCGGCCATAAGGTTCCATCACCTCATCGCTGATGCCGAGTCCCTGAGCAATCTCTGCGATTGGCTTCAAAGGGGTCTCGCGTGCAATTTCAATGTCGCTTTTCATGTCCTTATATTGTGTTTTGTTTTTTATTCTTATACCAGAGTTTTCCTATCTCTTCTGTACCTTGTCTGTCTCTGCCGGGGTAAAGAAGACTGTAGCCCTGAGTTCGTCGGGCATGTACTGCTGCTTCACGTAGTGCCCGGGATAGTCGTGCGGGTACTTGTATCCGTCGCTATACCCCAGTTCCGACATCAGTTGCGTGGGAGCGTTCCTCAGGTGCAGGGGCACTGGCAGGTTGCCCGTATGGTGCACGTTCTGCAAGGCGGCGTTTATGGCGTTGTAGGCACTGTTGCTCTTGGGCGAGGTGGCCAGGTAGACGGTTGCCTCGGCCAGGGGTATGCGACCCTCGGGCCACCCTATCTTCTGCACGGCATCGAAGGCGGCATTTGCCAGGAGCAGGGCATTGGGGTTTGCCAGGCCTATGTCCTCCGAGGCAGAGATTACCAGTCGCCGTGCTATGAAGGCAGGGTCTTCCCCACCCTCTATCATGCGTGCCAACCAGTAGATGGCGGCATCGGGGTCGCTGCCTCGTATGCTCTTGATGAAGGCCGAGATGATGTCGTAGTGCATCTCTCCGTCCTTGTCGTATGCCAAGGGGTTCTGCTGAAGGCGCTCCGCCACCAGCGTGTCGGTTACCACCAGTGTTTCGCCCTCCTGCACGC
The DNA here is from genome assembly GCA_045612965.1 of Bacteroidaceae bacterium. GTDB lineage: Bacteria > Bacteroidota > Bacteroidia > Bacteroidales > Bacteroidaceae > Physcousia. Next base: position 60,331 of record JAZLAC010000046.1, read on the forward strand.
TCTCGGACAGGAGTTCCATGATGTTGAGCAACTTGCGTGCATCGCCTCCGCTGTATCTGAGCAGGGCATCGGTCTGCTTCAGTTCTATACTTTGCTTCCTGAGCACCGTGTCCTTTTCCATCACACGGCTGCACAGGGACAGCAGGTCGTCCTTCGTGAGGGAGTTTAGCGTGTACACCTGGCATCGGCTCAACAGGGGCCTTATCACCTCGAACGAGGGATTCTCCGTGGTGGCGCCTATCAGTGTGAAGACACCCTGCTCCACGGCACCCAGGAGGGAGTCCTGCTGACTCTTGCTGAAGCGGTGTATCTCGTCTATGAAGAGTATGGGGCGTGCCGTGTTGAAGAAGTTGGTTCCCCGTGCCTTCTCTATGACATCGCGTACATCCTTCACTCCGCTCGTAACGGCAGAGAGGGTGAAGAAGGGCACATCCAGCGTACTGGCTATGATGGTGGCCAGTGTGGTCTTTCCCACGCCTGGAGGTCCCCAGAGGATGAAACTGGACACCCTGCCGCTGGTTATCATCCTACGCAATACACCATTGGGGCCAACAAGGTGCTGCTGTCCTATGTAGTCCTCCAAAGTGCGGGGACGCATTCTTTCTGCCAATGGTTGCATAGTGGTTACAAAGATAGAAAAATTAAGGCATATTACGGGCACATACGGGAAGATTTTGCCCGTTTGCAAGGAAAAAGCAACATATACATTCCGCTTTGGTGCGAGTTTTGCTCTATTTTTACTAAATTTGCCTTGATAAACCCTATCACACCCCCCCACCTCGAAGAAAAAGTATCATAGCAGAAAGCAGGCAACAATGACCTTATCCATACTGATACCATCATACAACTGGGATTGCACCAGCCTCGTTTGCGACCTCCTGGAGCAGATTCCCCAGGATGCCGAAATCATCGTGGGCAACGACAAGAGCACCTCGGAGGATGCCATAAGGGCCTTCCAGCGGATAGCCGGCATGAAGCAGTGCCGTGTCTTCGAGCCCAGCGAGAACCTGGGGCGCTCGCGCATCAGGAACAGGCTTTTTGAACTCTCCTCGGGCCAGTGGATTCTCTTCATAGATTGCGACACAAAGGTAGACAGTCCCAACTTTGTCAGCAACTACCTGAAGGCCACAGAAGAGCATCCTGCCGACATATACTACGGGGGCATGAAGAACACCACGGAGTGCCCCAAGGGGTGCGAACTCAGGTGGACCTACGAAACCGTGGCCGCCCGTCGCCTCACCCTGGAGTACCGCCAGGCACATCCCTTTGACTCGCTCACCACACAGAACTTCATGATTCGTCGCGATGCCTTCGTGCAGACGGGATTCGACGAGAACATCAGGCAATACGGCTACGAGGACACGTTGCTCTTTGCCAACCTCGAGCGCCTGGGCAAGAGCGTCTGCCACCTGGAGAACCGCCTCATACACCTGGACATAGACACCAACCGCTCTTTCCTTGCCAAGACTCGCGAGTCCCTGCGCACCCTCCATTCCCTGCCCCAGGACATCCGCCCCAAGACGCGCATGACAGAGATGCACCGCCTGCTCTGCAAATATCGTCTACACCGTGCCTTTGCCCTGCTGCACATCTTCCTGCTACCCATCACTCGCAGGATACTGTGCTCACGCTTCGTATCCCTCCGCCTCTTCCAATTCTACAAACTGGGCTACTTTTGCGGACTTTGAGGAGTCTTGATTCTGTGTTCGCTCCTGCGTCGGTTGATTGCCCTCGCTTACTCGCAGCCTCCGTTTCCCGTTTCTATATGTTGCGCAGTATCATCGCCCTTCTTGCCCCTGCCATCTCGGAAGACGTTGCAAAGGTACGGCACACAAAAAAGGCCGAATGGAAGCGTATTCCACTCGGTTTAAAGTTTTGCCCCATTACGTAAAGTTTAGGGATGATTTCTCTTTCTCGTATTCATTTATAGGGGTGTGGTCGGTAGTATTGTGTGGTATATCTTTACTCGCCTCCGGTTCATCCGTTCATCGTTAATGTCTCAGTAGCGGATAATCTGAACATTGGGGCAGTTGCCAAAGGCACACTTTGCACCCCTTGCAAACTTTGTTTTCTTTGAGACCTTTACGGTGGTGAGGGAAGAGCAACCTTCGAAAGCCCCAGGAAATGAAAATCCATCTCCCGTTATCTCCTTCACCGATGGAGGGATGGTGACGCTCGTGAGGGAAGAGCAACCACGGAAAGCACCGTACTCTATCTTTGTCACCGAATCAGGGATGCTGATGCTCGTGAGGGAAGAGCAACCGTCGAAAGTCCAGCTCTCTATCATTGTCACCGATTCAGGGATGCTGATGCTCGTGAGGGAAGAGCAACGTTTGAAAGCTTCGTGCTCTATCTTTGTCACCGAATCAGGGATGCTGATGCTCGTGAGGGAAAAGCAACCTTCGAAAGCACCGTTCTCTATCTTTGTCACCGAATCAGGGATACTGATGCTCGTGAGACTGGAGCAACAAAAGAAAGCAGATGATTTAATTTTTGTTTCACCATAGGGGATATATCCTATACCTTTAATGACCTCATATTTTTTTCTTGCTTTGGCCTCTTCCTCTGCCTTGCGCTTGGGCTCTCCCTCTGTCTTGCGCTTGGCCTCTTCCTCTGCCTTGCGCTTGGCCTCTTCCTCTGCCTTGCGCTTGGCTTCTTCCTCTGCCTTGCGTTTGGCCTCTACCTCTGCCTTGCGTTTGGCCTCTACCTCTGCCTTGCGCTTGGCTTCTTCCTCTGCCCTGCGCTTGGCCTCTACCTCTGCCCTGCGCTTGGCCTCTTCCTCTGCCCTGCGCTTGGCTTCTTCCTCTGCCTTGCGCTTGGCCTCTTCTGCCTTGCGTTTGGCCTTTTCTTCTGAAGTTTCTTGCCCAAAGACCTGTGTCAGATAAAAGAGACTGCCTTGCTCTGTTGCACCCATGAGAGTGGCTGTTTCGGGTTCAAGCATAAGGTAGGCACACTCGGCCAGCCCCTGCAGAACGGGAGAGTAGTCGCCAGTGAGTTCCTGAAGGTATGCGCTTGCCTCTTGACTATCTCCACCGAGAAATGCACATGACACGGCAAGCAAGGCGGAATTCTCTGCCGGATAGTGGGGGAATTTTTCACAGAGCGACCAGAGTATGTCATTGCTCTTTAATGTGTCTCCGCTCTTGCAATATGCCAGACAAGTCCAGTACATCTGCCAGTAGTTGTCGGCACGGGTATTTTCATACTTCCTGATGCACTCCGCCTGCTTCAGGGCGGCCAAAACCAGATAGTAGGCAAAATGCAGCTCCTCATTGGCAAACCTGCCGGCAAGTGCCTCCATGCCATCCAGCTGGCGCAACAATGCAGGGGCATCGCCGGCCTTCAAGGCCTCGGAAAACTGCCTCATCTTGATGCGTGCTATGCCTGGGAGTTCCTGGCGCTGCGAACTAAACTGAGTATGCTGTGCCGCTAATCTAAGCATCTCGTCGGCATCCTTGCTACTCAGCCCCAATTCCACACGATAGCGCTCCAACAGGTTCACCTCGCCCTGATCCAGCACATTATCCTCGTAAGCTGCACGACATGCTTCGAGATAGAGCCTTTTCTTCTCCTGCATCATCTCCATCTCGGTTTTCTGCGCCTCCACCTGAGTGATGTTGTTAATCGTTGAGGTCGTGTTGCTTATGTTGTGTACACTCCTGTCCTCATTGTGCACATGATGAGATGCGTCGTAGTTTATCGCGCCATTGAAGGCATTGCCATCGCCTATGCTAAGACCTGCGGCAGGTTTCTCCACCAGCTTAGTGCCGCACTCGGGGCAGAACTTTCCGCCGAATTCCTCTTTACAATTTGGACAATACATTATTTTTTTGTTTAGATTTCTAATTTTTATAGTTTCAACGTCCCATTTCTCCCATGATGCAAAGATACGAAAAAAAATGAGCAAAATACCAAATAAATCTTGTTTTTTGCTTCCGAACCGACGAGCTAAAGGGGCTAAAGGGGCGACATACGAAGGGGTTATTCAGCAGTTTCGAGGGTACGATTAAATGAGCGAAGTATAAAATATCATTTTTACTTCCGAACTGCGGTTCGGATTTACTCAAATATATATTTGACCTAACGGTCTTAGAAACTCACACTCGGCCTAAAAAGTTATAACTTTTTCTACTCTCGCTTAATCGTTTCTTTGGTATCTCTCTCGCCTATTCGTACTCTGAAACTACGTTTCTAAGTTACTCACGTTCGGATTTACTCAAATAAATTTGGTAAATCGCTCACTTAATCGTAACTTTGACGCCCGAAATAAGAACATATTATAATATAATGGCTACTATCGAAACACAGGAGGCTCCCGTAAAGAGCCTTAACTTTATCGAGAAACAAATAGTGGAGGACCTGGCAGAGGGCAAGAACGGCGGACGTTTGCAGACACGCTTCCCACCCGAACCCAACGGTTACCTGCACATCGGTCATGCCAAGGCCATTGCCATGGACTTCGGTGTGGCAGAGAAATTTGGCGGCGTGTGCAACCTACGCATGGACGATACCAACCCGCAGAAGGAGGACATGGAATACGTGCGTGCCATAGAGCGCGACATCCAGTGGCTGGGCTACAAGTGGGGCAAGGTGTGCTATGCCAGCGACTACTTCCAGGACCTTTGGGACTTTGCCGAATGGTGCATACTGACGGGCAAGGCATACATCGACGAGCAGACCTCCGAAGAGATTGCCGCACAGAAGGGCACGCCCACAGAACCGGGCCAGAACAGTCCCTACCGCGACCGCCCCGCAGAGGAGAGCCTGGCTCTTTTCCGCGAGATGAACTCGGGCAACGTGGAGCCTGGCAAGATGATTCTGCGTGCCAAGATAGACATGGCAAGTCCCAACATGCACTTCCGCGACCCCATCATGTACCGCGTGCTGAACATGCCTCACTGGCGCACGGGCAACAAGTGGAACGCTTACCCCATGTACGACTTCACACACGGACAGAGCGACTACCTGGAGGGCGTGACACACTCTATCTGCACACTGGAGTTCGTGCCTCACCGCGACCTTTACGACCTGTTCGTAACATGGATTAAGGAGTGGAAGGGCGACGAGGGCGACATTGAGGACAACCGCCCACGCCAGTTCGAGTTCAACAAACTGAACCTGAACTACACACTCATGTCCAAGCGCAACCTGCTCATACTGACCCAGGAGCAGGTGGTGAACGGCTGGGACGACCCCCGCATGCCAACCATCTGCGGCATACGCCGTCGCGGATACAGCCCCCAGGCAATACTGAAGTTCATAGACAAGATTGGCTACACCACCTTTGATGCACTGAACGACATCAAACTGATGGAGGCTGCCTGCCGCGAGGACCTCAACACCCGTGCCCTGCGCGTGAGTGCCGTGGTTGACCCCGTGCGCCTTGTCATAGACAACTATCCCGAAGGACAGGTGGAGGAGATGCAGGCCATCAATAACCCCGAGGACGAGAACTCTGGCACACACATCATACGCTTCTCTCGCGAACTCTACATAGAGCGCGAGGACTTCATGGAGGACGGCGGCAAGAAGTTCATGCGACTGGGCCCCGGCAAGGAGGTGCGCCTGAAGAACGCCTACATCATCAAGTGCGACGAGGATCCCGCAAAGTGCATAGAGAAGGATGCCGAGGGCAACATAACATGCATACATGCCACCTACGACCCAGACAGCCGTAGCGGCATGCCAGGCGCCGACCGCAAGATAAAGGGCAAGACCCTGCACTGGGTGAGCCAGGCACACAGCATACCCTGCGAGGTGCGCGACTACAACTGCCTGTGGACATGCGAGAACCCTCGCGATGCCATCAAGCTGTACGAGAAGGAGAACGGCGTGCGAGGCATAGACGCCATGCGACCCTTCCTGAACCCCGACTCGCTATGCGTGAACAAGAACGCCTACATCGAGGAATGGGCCGCTACCCTGCCCCATCTCTCATACCTGCAGTTCCAGCGCATAGGCTACTACAACGTGGATACCGACTCCACACCCGAGCACCCCGTCTTCAACAAGACCGTAGGACTGAGGGACACAAAGTAAACAAGAGATTGTCGGAGTAATCGGAGTAATCGGAATAATCGGAATAATCGGAATACTCAGAATACTCCGATAACTCGGAAAACTCGGAAACTAAACCATCATGCAGCAGGAAGAGGACGACTACTTCCAGTCGGAAGAATTCATGGACATACTGGGCCGCTACGAGCAGGCAGCATCCTCGGGGCACACCCCCTACATGGATAGCGACGAACTCGTGGACGTGGCCGACTACTACATGTCTCAGGGCAAGCACCAGGAGGCCACAGAGGCCACCAGGCTTGCCCTGGAACTGCATCCAGATGCCCAGGACCCCGTTACCATGATGGCAGACATAATGTTCGAGACTCAGCAGTGGCAGGACTCCATCCTGTGGCTCAACCGCGTGCTGGACAACGACCCCTTCGACGTGCAGGCATGGCTGAACCTGGCCGATGCGCAGATACAGTGCGACCAGTTTGCCGAGGCCCTGGACAGTGCCGAGTACACCCTGGCCATACAGCCCGACAACCTGCACGCCCTTCTGCAGAAGGCCTATGCCACATCGCGTCAGGACAGGTATCAGGAGGCAAGCGAAATCTTCGCACAGTACATAGAACGCTGCCCCGACGACGAACTGGCACTCTACCATGCCGCCTTCAACCTCTGCTTCCTGGAGCGATTCCACGAGGCAAACGACATGCTCACCAAAGCCGAGGAACTGAGCCAGGGCCTAAGTCCCGAGCACCTGAACATCTGCCTGCAACGCTCCTACACCGAGGCACGCATAGGGCACATGCAGGAGGCACTGGACGCACTGGAACGCTCCAAGGAGTTTCAAGACCCCTACACCAAGGTTGACTACAACCTGCTCTCCGGCCACGTCTACCTGCTCTTTCAGCACCGCGACAAGGCACTGGAATGCTTTACCAAGGCCCTTGCCAACGCCGAGGACCACCTGCACACCATGCGCACCATAGCACAGGTGTTCATGGATTGCCAGGACTTCCTGACCGCCTCCGACATACTTCGCGAAATAGAGGAGATTGCACAACGTCCCGAATACGAGAACTCGCGTGCCGAAGTCGTCAAGGCAATATGCCCGGCACAGGCCTATTGCTACTATCAGACGGGGCACAAGGCCGAGTTCCTGCACTACCTGCAGATGGCCATTGCCCTGAACCCCAAGGACACACAGATATTCTTCCGCGACATTTTCCCCAAGGAGGCAAGAGTGGAAGACTACCTGTACTATGCCGACGGATTGGAGTAAGCCACACTCCTACTGAGCCACCTACTACAACACCCACTACAACACCACCCTCCCAACTACACCTTATTATAATAATGCCATGGGGACATGCCGCAAAGCATATCCCCATGTGTTTATTTGTGTGTGTGTGTCATGCCGTCAAGAAGAGGCGAATGGGGGCAGAAGCCCCATTCACCCCGTCACACGGCTATCAGTATATCAGTTTTCTGCCATTGGAAATGTACATGCCACCCTTGGCAGGCTTGTGCACACGGCGTCCGCTCAAGTCAAAGACGGGAGCCTGCTCCTGCACACCGCTAAAGACATCCTGTATGCCCGTTGCATTGTCGTCCTCGCCCCTGACGCTAATTCTTATGCGCGACAGGGCATCGTTCTCCACTTCCAGAGGCGAACCCTCCCTGCTGCTGATGGTCAGATAGAAGCGGAAGGGCTTGAGAGCCGAAGTTTCCGAAATCTTCTGCCAGCAGCCACTGGTGGTGATGACCAGGCTTTCTTCCAGTTCCTCGGGCATCATCGTGCTGTATGTGCCGGTAATCTCGTATCGTGCATACACAGACGAGCAGTCGAGCGTGGTAATTTTAGAAGCATGCAGCGTTACATCCTCCTGCACGATATCCATCTCCATTGCCTCCCTGCTACGGGCCTTGACCAGATACGGATGGTTGGCCTTCAGCGTGCCCTGCTTTACCTTTATCACTTCCATGCGGATGTCGTCTATCTGTCCGTTGTCGTCGTTGTCGTAGGAGTTCATGCCATTGATGTATGCCACATCGTAGTTGTCGGACAGGACAGAATACGGTATCTTGAAGGGCACGTACAGGCAGTTCCATTCCATGTTGGGCAAAGTGCGGCGGTATTGCAATGTGGTGCATTGCTGATCCGAAGCCTTGTAGTATGTGTCCACGGAACCGTCCTCTATGCAGACATCCTCCGCAAACTCGTCTTCAAGGACAACGGCATCGTATATCTGCCACACGTTGTTGCCAGTCATGACACCGGTAACCTCACCGCTTTCCCACAACACCAGATTGCTTCCGGCTCCGTCGTTGTCCACCCTGTTCAGCATGCCATAAATGTTCCATCCGAAGCGGCCGCGCTCGTTACCGTCTATGAGATAGAAGTTGAATTGCGTAGCCTCGCTTTCCACATCGGTAACAGTAAAATAATTATAGCTGTTGTTGTGGTTATTCTTCAGCCAATTGCCTGTAGCAAACTGCACCTTAAAGGCATCGTGCACACCCTCTACCGGTACAAAACGGATAAGAAGGCTGTTGCAATCGTATTCATGAAGACCATTGCCCTTTACGGAATCTATCAATGCGGTTTCAGACATCAGCACACGGTTTCCAATACCCTGGTCCTGCACGAAACCACCCTTGTTCACAACCTCCTCACCGGGTTCAGAGTTGTCTTTAGACATATTCCTACCTTCTCGGCTGTTGTGCATGAAATACCATGTGCCAGGAGTCATAGAGGCCTGTGCCGTACCTATCTTTATATATTTATTGCTGACAACTACGTCGGACTCTACATCCTCCACTATGGTGCCAAAGTATTGGCCCCAACCTGTGGCAATGTATCTGGCCTTTGTGCCCGGGACGACATGCAGGACAGCATCATACGGGATATTGGCAAAGCAATAGTCCCCTATCACTATGTTCACGGACCTTGACGTTGCCTCGGCAAGTGCATGACACTCCATGAAAGCCTCGGAACCTATGCTGCTCAGGGTGGAGGGGAAGGCAACGGACGAGAGGGAGGTACATGCATTGAAAGCCTTGTCGCCAATACTGGCCACTCCCTCGGGCAGGGTTACGGAAGTGAGGGAAGAGCAACTCTCGAACGCCGCATCGCCAATGGCAACCACAGAGAACGTAACACCGCAGAAACTAACCGTCTCGGGCAGCACAACTACGTCAGGCGTGTTGCCGTAAGCAAGACCATATACCTCTACCGTCGACTCCGACAGGATGCGGTAACGGATACCACTGCGTATGAAGATGTTGGTCGTTATCTCGTCGCTATCCGGAGTGTCGGAAGACTGGATGTTGCTGTATATGAAGTTGGCACGTCGGGCAAGCCACTGCTTGCTACGCTCGGCCACAGAGAAATAATCCGTACTGTTCGTCTCCAGGATATCAGCGTCATTGTTGTGCTCTATGCTGTATTGGGCAAACTCGGTATAGTCATCGATGTACTCCATCAACTCCTGCAGGCGGTCTTCCTCCATGAACTTGTTCCATTCATTCAGGTAAGCCTTGCGGCCGGCCTCGGTGTTGCGCAGGTCATTGTAGAAGCGGTAACCCGCCTTGTTGCTCCCCGCAGCCCTGCTGAAGAGGTCCTCCTCGGCACCTGCGATAAAGTATGTGTAATCGTCCTCATAGCCGAACGCCCAGTCAAAGTCCCATGCAGGGCCGAACTTCCACTTGTCGCCCTCGGCAGGGTTCTCGTTGAACAGGTAGCAGCTCTTGGGATGGTGTGTCTCCACATTGCGCACAAGGTCGTTGACCAGCCAGAACTTTGCCCACGTCTCCATGTCCACATGCTGGGAGATGTCGCCACCCTGCTTCAGTGTGGAAGTCATCTCGTTTACGGAAGCCACTATGTCGTCGTATGTAACAACACGCTCATCGTCCTCCTCCGAGAAGTCAGGGTCCTTGATATTGACCGGCAGATTGTAGGCATCGTCCCTGAACTTGAAAGTCTCGTCGAAGTAGTCGTCCAATTCCAGCAGGCAACCCGTTGTCTCGTCTATGGCCACGCTATTATCGGCAATGCCAATCTTCTCCGTAAAGCAATAGGAACCGCGGTAGTGTCCGTTGATGTATACGTCCACGGGAATCATGTGGCACAGAGCCTCGGCATCCACCATGGCGGCAACCTTCTGCGCAATGGAGTTGGAGGTCATGGACCCGTTCTGCTTGTTGGCGATGAACACCCACTGGCGGTCTTCCGTCAGATTGAATGGAGCCTGCTTGTTCTTCTTGGGGAACTTTATGCGGAAGGGGTTCTTGCTTCTATAACTCTGTGACCATGAACTGTTGCCGCGTCCACGTACTTCGCAACCCTCCACCTTGTCTATATCGGGCCAAACACCGGCACCGTCCAACTGGAAGGTACAATCCTCTATCCATTCTTCCTTCGTCCAGATTTTATTTCCCTGGTCATCGTAGATATACATGCCTATCCACTGGCTGTCATCCCACCTTGTGGTATCATCGCCAAAGGTTATGTAGACGGTAGGAATCTTGTATGTACCACGGGCATGGTCGGTAAGGTAAGTTACATCCACCTTGCAGGGGCGTCCCAGGGGCTTGAACTCACCCACCTGGTCATCGCCTACCACATATATATAATGGTTGTCCTGCGCAAGGGTGAATACCGTGGGAGACGTGAATCGGAAATGGCTTTTGCCGCTCACCACCTGCCCATCTACTGAATAAAGGCCAGAAGCCTCGCTTGTAGTGAAACTCGGACGCAGACGCTTACCAATGACAGGCACATCCGCCCTCACCACTATGGTATCGTTCTCCTCCGTAATGGTAGCCACGACATCCTTATACACCTGGTCATTGTCCTCATGCGTGAACCCGAAGGATGTCAACTCCGCCTCTGTGCCCCCGTACTGTTTTCCAACAGAAACAACGTCGGAAACGCTGTACGACCACTCCTCTCCGCCCACGAGACTCAGTGTCATTACATCGCCAGACATGGTTTCACCCAAGATATGCCTCTCGGGTATGCCATATACACGGCCACCAGTTAAGGTAATATAACGGACAGCATCCGCATGTTCTCCCGTATCTTCACTGGGAAGGGCAACAAGATCATAGTTTATCCCACCATTCTCAACCTCTACCGCTAACATCGGCAAGGACAGGAGCACCGCAAGGGATAGGAACAGTGCCCGCAAGGAATTGTGTAATTGTCTTTTCATATTTAATATTGTTTGTTCTCGCTCAAATCCCGAAATAAAGACGTTATCATAACGCAAAACCACGGGAACATGGCACAAATATATAATAAAAATACGAAAGACACCAAACAATAAGAAAATAAACCCATTAGCTGCCGCTCTTGAGCGCAGCAAATGGGAATTGTTCCTCCAGCAAACGCCCCAATACCTGGGCAAGACCATCTGCAGAGGCATCCGGAGCCACAATATCTGCCACCTTGCGCACATCGGGATGAGCATTTCCCATAACTATACCTATGGAGGCAAGGCGAATCATACCCATGTCGTTATGTCCGTCGCCTGCGGCAATGAGATTGTCGTGCGTAAGTCCTAAATGGTCAAGCAAACGAACAAGAGCATCGGCCTTGTCGGTACCACGACGCACGATCTCCAGGAAAAAGGCATCGCTGAGATAGGCATCGGCAATGCCGTACAAGCAGGCAGAAACCTCGCGCTGAAGGGCGGGCATATTACACGGACAACCAGTGATGATGCATTTAGGCATGGGCTTAGGCAAGGACATAAAGTCAGGAACCTCACGCACAGGCATGCCATTACGGGCGTGTGACACCTGGACATAAGGGTCGGAAGCGTCCTCGGTACAGATATCATCGTTGATATAGGTAAGCATGGTATGCCCTGGGCGCCTGCCACATTCTACCACTACGGGCAATGCCTCGTCCGGCAAACTGGCGGTATAAAGTACATTGCCAGTAGCGTAATCCGCAAGACTCCCCCCATTGAAACCGATGATATAGCCACCAAACTCGTCCATGCCCAACAGTTTTGCCACAGGACGAATTCCCAATGGCGGACGTCCCGAGGCTATGCAAAGACGCATGCCCCGACGCTGAAGTTCCCTGACTACCTCTATGGTATAATCGGAGATAGTGCCGTCGGGACGGGTAAGGGTTCCGTCTACATCAAGTGCCAGCAACCTATAGCGTGTGTCCATCCCTCTTTCTCAATTCCCAGAACGCAACACTTGCGGCGGCAGCCACATTGAGCGAATCCACACCATAAGCCATAGGTATCTTGGCCACGAAATCAGCCTCCCGGATTGTACCGTCGGGAAGCCCCTCACCCTCTGTACCCATAATGATGGCCAAACGCTCCTGAGCATGCAGGACAGGATCATCTATACCTATACTCCTGTCCTCCAAAGCCATGGCGCAGGTACTGAAACCCAGCCGGCGCAATTGAGCGTAGTTGTCCAGCCACGTCCACGGAACAAGGAAAACGCTGCCCATAGACACACGGATGGCACGCCTGTTCCAGGGATCGCAACTGGAGCGGGTTACAAGTACGGCATCCATACCGAGAGCCGCGGCACTACGGAATATGGCTCCCACATTGGTGGCATCCACCACACCGTCTATGACCACCACACGGCGCGCCCCCTCCAGTACCTTTTCCACAGGAGGCTCGACGGGGCGCTGCATGGCACAAAGCACACCACGCGTGAGGGTGTATCCCGTCAACGAGGCGAGCAAGTCGCGATCGCCCGTAAAGACCTCGCCGCCACATTCCTGCAAGCGTGCAACGATATCACATGCATCGCCCTGTATATGCTTTTCCTCGCACAAAAGGGACAGGGGACGGTAGCCGGCATCCAGAGCAACCTTTATCACCTTGGGGCTCTCGGCTATGAAGATTCCACGGGAAGGGTCAAGGCGATTGCGCAACTGAGCCTCTGTCAAACGACTGAACGCCTGAACATTCGGGTCGTTTATATCTGTAATTCTTGTTATCATCATTATATATTATATAATAATGTATTCTATTCGTTATTGAAACGGGTGGCAATGGCCCTGGCCACAGCATCTGCCATTGTCCATGCCGCCTGCAGGTTGAAACCGCCTGTTACCCCATCCACATCCAACACCTCTCCGGCAAAGAATAAACCAGGACGGTTCTTGCACTCAAGCGTGGCTGCATCTACGCTACGGAGGCTTACTCCGCCTGCCGTAACGAACTCCTCCTTGTGCGGCACACGCCCGGTAATCTGATAGTTGTCGGAAACAAGCACGGAGGCCAGACGATTCATCTGCTTGCGCCCTACCCCATTCCAACGCACATCACGTCCGATTCCAGCACGCAAGACAAGATACTCCCAATGGCGGGAAGTAAGTTGCCCGGGATGGGTGTTGCACACTAATTTCTGCGCATGGACAACAGACATATCCGCCAGGAATTCCATCACCTCGTCGTGCGACATGCCTCCAAGCCAGTTCATGACCAAAGGAGCACGATAGGAATTGTCCGACAAATAGCGTGCCGCATAAGACGACAGACGAAGAATGCAAGGTCCGGAAACTCCGCTATGGGTAATAAGCGTAGTCCCCTCGGCACGGAAGTTGGTACCGCCTATAGAAGCCACACTGTCCATGACAAGAGCACCGCTCAACTGCTCCAGGCCGCACGCCTCCAACCTGAAGGGGAAAAGCGAAGGAACAGGGGGGACCGTCTCCACGCCACAGGCATCGAGCCACGAAAAATTGCGTGAACCGCCAGTGGTAACTACCACGGCATCATATCCCTGCACTTCGTCAAGCCCCACCCTGGCGGAACAGCGTATATCCAACCCGCGCTTCAGCACGTTCACTATCTCCATGGCTCTTTGGCTCTGGGGAAAAACACATTCATCGTCCTGCGTCAGCAAACGAACCCCATGCTCCTCGAACCAGGACATCGTATCCCATTGACTCCAGGAGTACATAAGCCTTTTCATCAACTGATTACCCCGGGGGTATACCTCGCGCAAATCCCCAACCTGCTGGAAAGAGTTGGTGAGGTTGCATCGTCCACCTCCAGTAACGGCAACTTTCTTCAAAGGACGGTCCTGAGCCTCGAAGATTACGACAGAAGCACCTGGACACAATTCATGTATCCTCTGTGCGGCAAAACATCCGGCCGCACCGGCACCTATTATGGCAATCCTGCATTTATGCATGGTGCAAAGGTAGCAAAAAAAAGCGCTACCAGCGCCAAAACCAACCTTTTCCGCCAATAGAATGACATATTTCTTGCTTTTATCCCCATAATTGCGTAATTTTGTGCACAACAATGAGAATAGACATTATCACAGTATGCCCGGAACTGGTGCTTCCCTTCACAGAAGAAAGCATCGTGGGAAGAGGACAGAAGAAAGGACTTGTGGAGATACATGTCCACAATCTGCGCGACTACTCGACAAACCGATGGAGACGCGTGGACGACTACCCTTTCGGAGGTTCGGCCGGAATGGTAATACAGTGCGAACCCGTAGACCTGTGCATCTCAAAACTAATGAGCGAAAGGCACTACGACGAGATTATCTTCACCGCCCCCGATGGTGAGCAGTTTGACCAGCCCATGGCCAACGAACTCTCGCTGAAGGAAAACATCATCATCCTGTGCGGACACTACAAGGGCATTGACTACCGTATAAGGGAAAGGCTGATAACGAGAGAGGTTTCCATAGGCGACTATGTACTGACCGGAGGAGAATTGGCCGCCGCCGTGATGACCGATGCCATAGTACGCATCATACCGGGAGTAATTGGCGACGAACAATCTGCGCTCTCCGACTCGTTCCAGGACAACCTGCTGGAAGCACCGGTATACACACGCCCCAGAGAATACAAGGACTGGGGAGCGGTACCAGATATCCTGCTCTCTGGACACGAGGCAAAGATAAAGGAATGGGAATTGGAGCAATCCCTCAAGAGAACAAGGGAAAGACGCCCCGACCTGCTCGGAACCCCGGAACCCATAGCCAAGAAAAAGAAGACCGTAAAACACAACAAGAAACAAGAATAAACACCTTAAAGCAAACCACCAATCTATGAAAAACCTCTATATCATAGCAGGATGCAACGGAGCTGGCAAGACAACTGCCAGTTACACCGTGTTGCCTGAGATGCTGGGATGCCGCGAATTTGTCAATGCCGACGAAATCGCCCGTGGACTCTCACCCTTCAACCCAGAAGGCTCTGCCATACAGGCAGGACGCCTGATGATCGAACGAGTCTTGCAACTCATGAAGGATGGACAGGACTTTGCCTTTGAAACCACATTGGCAACACGTTCCTATATCAAGTTGATAAAGAAGGCACAAAGTGTTGGCTACTTCGTCACGCTGCTGTTCTTCTCCCTGCCCACACCGGAACAAGCCGTACAACGTGTCGCACGACGTGTAAGCCAGGGCGGTCACAACATCCCCTTAGACGTAATATACCGCAGATACGACGCCGGATTGAAAAACTTCTTCCAGCTGTACCTGCCTGTCGTTGATTTCTGGGCACTCTACGACAACAACACCTGCCCCACCCTGCGCATAGCCAGTGGATGGAAAAAGGGTGAACGCCTGGAAGTGGCCGAAACCGCACGCTTTGCCGAATTACAGAAAATGTATGGAGAGTCCAAGGAATCGGACGAGAAGAAAGGAGCACAAAAATGAACAAGAACATAATACAGGAAATCCGAGAACTTGTGTCCCCTATGGAAAGGGAAAAAGCACGCATGGGTTTTGAGGGATACCCCAACGAGGAGGAAATACGCCGTCTTCGCATGACGATAGAAAGCGGCATCATCCTGGCACAACAAAGGCTGGTAAACCGTGCCAAAAAAGAAGGATTCACACTGATAACATGTCCACACGGAGAAGTGGTGGAAGTAAATCCCTCAACGATTGTCTTCTAAACTATATCTCACATTATTATAATGCGACAAAGACAAAGCCTCCCGCGCAAGGAGGCTTTATTTATTTACCAGTGCCAGGAATCTTCTCAAGACACATGCCCTTATATACAACGACATCAGCACCAAAACCTAAGGAACTATCTTGCAAAAAGAGGTAACGTGGACAAAAAAAAGACACAAGGCACGGACACATAGCAGGTGGAGATTCCTAACGTAAACGGAAAACCACATAAAAATAAAAGTCCGACATTCTGAAAAGAATATCGGACCTTTTGCTTTTGTGCCCAAGACAGGAGTCGAACCTGCACGCCTCTCGACACACGCACCTGAAACGTGCGCGTCTACCAATTCCGCCACTTGGGCAAGCATGAGCGGAAAACGAGGCTCGAACTCGCGACCCCAACCTTGGCAAGGTTGTGCT
>JAZLAC010000047.1:0-30119 GCA_045612965.1 Bacteroidaceae bacterium
GGGAGTTTGATGTCCATAGGTGATGAAGTAGAGGACCCTCCCCCTTGCCCCTCCACAAGGGAGGGGAGTATATACAATAAGGGGGATTGGGGCTTGGTTAATAGATGGGGGGACCCTCCCCCTTGCCCCTCCACAAGGGAGGGGAGTATATACAATAAGGAGGATTGGGGCCTTGGTTAATGGATGGGAGGGTCTGTTGTTATTCCGTCGGTAATTGTTCGCTGAGTTTGGTATTTGTATAGAAATCATATCCTGTCATTGAGCGGAGGGTGTAGTACAGGCGCCAGAAGGTGCTCATGGCAGAGAGATAGGAACGGCGGGCGTTGTTGCGCTCGGATATGGCATCGTTGAGGTCGAGAAGGGAACTTTCGCCCATGATGTAGAGGCGCATGGCCACGGTGTGGCGGTGCTCGGCACGACGACCGGTGAGTTGGGCTATGTGTACCTTGCGAGCTTGCATGTTGAACTGGGAAACGAGTTTCTGCACATTCTGGCGGAAGTCCTCCATGCCTTGCTCTGCCGTAATCTCGGTGAGTTCCTGTTGTGAGCGTGCCACACGCACCTGGCCCTTGCCACGACCCCAGTCGAGGATGGGCAGAGAGAGGGAGATGCTGCCATACTCCTGGGTGAGAGGTCGCTGATAGGCAGATGCTATGGTGCTGCCCGTCTGGGAGAGGCCGAACTGAAGGTATATGTCGGCCTTGAGACCTGCATTTGCCTTGGCACGGGAGAGGGAACTCTGCGCTTCGCGGCGTATGCGCTCGTAGTAGACAGGGTCGGGGCTGTTTTCCATGGCCAGGTCGAGGGCTTGTGTGTAAGGCACTTCAAACTCGGGCACGGTGTCGGGCATGACGAGACGAATGGGGGTGTCCTGACCAATGCCGAGGAAGGAGCGGAAGCTCTGCATCTGTTCCTCGAGGGATATCTCGGCATCCATGGCAGAGGTTTCCTCGCTGAGGCGACGAATCTCGAGCTGAAGCATCTCGTTCTCGGTGATGGTGCCTATCTTGTAGCGGCCCTGTGCCATGCGATAGAGAGTGTCGGCACTGGCGAAGTTGCTTCGCGCCATTTCCAGGTCGCTCTGTGCCGTGGCGAGGTTGAAGAAATAGGAGCAGGTGCTGGCAGAGACGAGTTCGATGGTCTCGGCATAGCTTTTCTTTGCCTCGGTGTAGCGCAAGGGTTCGATACGCTTGTACCACTTTAGCGAGTTATGACCGAAGAGGCTCTGCTGGTAGCCTATGCTTATGGGTACGGTGCTGAACATGTTGGTATGACTGCTGAGTTCGCGGTGATAGTTGGCGCTGGTCTTAATGAAGAACGTACCTCCCGTCCAACTTATGTTCTGGTTGATGCTCAGGTTGAGGTCGGCACCCAACTGACTCTGGCGCAGGTAGAGCGAACTACCATCGCTTTGGGTAATCTTGTTTATCTGATTGTTGATATACGGAGAGGAAGTCAGCGTGACGCTGGGCAGATAGTTGGCACGGAAATTGCGATAGTTCCAATGCTGGGAGAGGAACGAATGGCGTGCGCTACGTGCCGAGGGCGATTGATCGAGAGCCAGGGAGATGGCTTGCTGAAGGTCGAGCACCAGGGTGTCGGCCCCTTGGGCAATGCCATGCAACGGACACGCGAGGCATAGCACGGAAAGTGCCACCGTGGCAAGTCTCCGTAGGGAGGGTAGAGGATGAAGAGATATTCTCATATCGTGTACATTATATATATATATATTAGTCTCACTTGTTTTGTATGTTGTTGCAGCCTGTTTTAGACAATACGGTGTCTTGCCTTAGACAATACATTGTTTGAGCTTAGACTATACGACGACCGAGCCTTGACAATACGACGAGTTTTTATGCCCGTTTTTGTGTATTTGGCGTGGTCTTGTGCCGTGGGCGCTCATTATATATATTGCAAATATCGTGCCACAATGGGAAAATGCTGAACATTAGCGAATTAACCCCTGCTTTGACGCCCTAAAAAGTGTGCGAAAACGAACACAGGTGTGCGAAATCGCACATCCGCACACGATGGCTTTTGGAAAAGTGCAGAAAACTGAGGGCAAAGGCATAAAATAACCTTTCTCGGCTTTGGAAGATTCAAGTGTTTTACTTATCTTTGTCCGCAAGCATTCTTAAACCCAAATCGGTCATTAGACTGTTACGCGCTAATGAAGTCATCTTTTTGTCATCTGTTTTCTCGCTTCTCGGTTACAATGGAACCCCATTGCGCCCTCAAAGCGACAAAACATCTGTTCAAAAATATAAACTATTATCATCATAACGCTAATGACCGATTTGGGTTAAACCTGGACGCAAAACTTATCAATACATAACTTCATGGAATGTAGAGGCAAGATATTGATTGTGGATGACAATCAGGACATTCTTCTGTCGTTGAACATGCTGCTGAAACCCTGGGTGGAGGCTATACGAGTGATTAGCAACCCGGAGCGCATAATAGAGTTCATGGACAGTTTCCAACCCGATGTAATCCTGCTGGACATGAACTTCCGCAAGGACATGGTGAGCGGCGAGGAGGGATATGAATGGCTGGCGCGCATATTGGAGCACGACCCAACGAGTGTGGTGGTGTTCATGACGGCATATATCAGTACGGAGAAGACGGTAAGGGCCATAAGGGCGGGTGCCTTGGACTTCGTTGCCAAGCCATGGGACAACAAGAGGATGCTGGAGGTGGTGCACTCTGCCGTGGATATGAAGCGGAGCAAGATGGCACAGATCCAGGCTCAGGAACAAGAAGACCAGAACGGAGAGGAGGCACAAGGCGAGGGCAGCAACTTCATTGGCGAGTCTCCACAGATACTGGAACTAAAGTCGCGCATGGGCAGAGTGGCAAGAACAGATGCCAATGTGCTGATAACAGGAGAGAACGGTACGGGCAAGGATGTGCTGGCAAGGGAATTGCACAGGCTTTCCGATAGGAGCGACAAACCTTTCGTGTCCATCGACCTTGGTTGTGTGCACGAGCAACTGTTTGAGAGCGAACTGTTTGGGCATGTGAAGGGTGCCTTCACCGGTGCACATACCGCAAAGCAGGGCAGGGTTCAGCAGGCAAACGGCGGTACGTTGTTCCTGGACGAGATAGGCAACCTGTCCTTGCCTATGCAACAGAAGTTACTCACCGTGATAGAGAGGCGCGAGGTCTCTCCCGTAGGTTCAAACCAGGTGCAGAAGGTGGACATACGCATAGTGGCGGCAACGAATGCCAATCTGCATGAACGTGTGGCGGAGGGAACTTTCCGCGAGGACTTGCTTTACCGTCTGAACACCATAGAGATGCATATCCCGCCTCTGAGGGAAAGAGGCGGAGACATTATGCTTTTGGCCAGGCACTTCCTTGCCCGTTATGCCGAGAAGCATGGGGGAGAGGTGAGGGACTTCACTGCTCGCGAGGAGGCCAAACTGATGGCACATTCGTGGTATGGCAATGTGCGCGAGCTTCAGCATAGTGTGGAACGATGGATAATAGACCCTCAGTCGCCTCTCGTCACCGAGAGCATGAAGCAGGCAAAGCCGGAGAACATCTACGATACGCTGAACCTGGAGGACATAGAGCGTCTGGCAATTCGCAAGGCTCTGGAACAAGCCAATGGCAATATGAAACTGGCCTCCGAACTATTAGGTATAACACGCTATGCGTTGTATAGGAAGATAGACAAGCATGGGATATAAGAGAGAGAGGAAGCCCCTCCCCCTTGCCCCTCCACAAGGGAGGGGAGTAGTTACAACCGTCAATGAAATGCCTACCTGTAGGGATAAGATAAATGGAGAACAGCTCTTTAACGGTGAGCGGATGAGAGTTGAGCGATTTATCCACCCCCTCCGTCGCTTCGCTCCTCGTCGCCCCTGTCTCAGGGGGACAATCGGCTTGCGCAGTGTTGTAGCTGACTCTCCCCCTGAGACAGGGGTGAGTACCCCGCAGGGGGGAGGGGGTGGATATAACGGACTTGCGTAGTAAAGACGAATAACCGAAAGTCGACGACCATAGGGGCTGAAGTCAAGGAGGGGGTGGATAAACTCTCTGCGCTCTCTTATCGTAACGAAGTTTACGATCCCTCCAGCGCCAGCGTGAAACACATAGAGATAAACTCGGCGCTCTTCGCGCTCTCGCGTGCAAAACAAAAACGCTATTGTCTTTATCTCACGCAAAGGTCGCAAAGAACGCAGAATTCTAATGCAAACCACGCTTTTGCTAGAGAAGTCGCTCGCTACGCGCGACAGAGAACGCAAAGGCTAAACGAGCGAAATAAACGAGAACGAAAACCTATTCGAACGGAAAACTATCCACCCCTCTGTCGCAAAGCGACACCTCCCCTGTCTCAGGGGAGGAAAGTAAACGGAAAACGGATAGTCATACTGAAAACGAAATACGTTATCACCCACCAGTAGGGACACAGCGTGCTGCGTCCGAAAAACAGAGTGCAAGGCATACATGCGGACGCTGCAGCGTCCCTACGGGCAAAGAAGGCGAGAATAAAATGGAAAACGAAGAATGAGTTTTTGGCAAAATATCTTCTATAATAAAAGCACACGCAGGCTTAGGCAGATGCTGGAGTCGGTGCGCATGAGGGATTTCAGCTTGCAATACTCTCTGGAGCATCTGCATGGCGAGGAACGACGTATGGCAGAGGAGATAAATGCCGTGATACGCGAGTTCCGTGAGTCGGAGCACCAGCGTGTGAGCGATTCGCACCTCTACGATGCCATGCTCTCCAAGGTGGATGCCATACTGATTGCCACGGACGAGAACGGACGTGTGCGATGGATGAACAAGGCTGCCATAGAGGGCTTGTGCGGTTTCCGATTTGACAACCTTGACCAACTGGCCGTGCTTCATCATACACTGCCCCTGCAACTGAGAGGCCTGAAACGTGGAGCATCGCAACTGGTATCGTATGTCAGCAAGGAGGGGGAGGAAAGACAATATGCCGCATCGCGCACCCAGGTATTCGTAAGCGGTATACCTTATATATTATATAGCCTGCAGAGTGTGGCAAGCATACTGGAGCAGGGAGAGATTGAAGTTCAGCAGAAACTTATACGTGTACTGACGCACGAGATAATGAACTCGCTGGCTCCAATAGTATCGCTCTCCAACACCTTGGCGGAGAACCTTTCTAACGACGGGGCAGGGGAGAGATACAGCAACGAGGAGGTGCAGATGGTATTGTCCACCATAAGCCGAAGAGCCAACGGATTGATGGACTTCGTGCAGAGGTATCGCACGGTGTCTAATATACCTCGCCCTGATTTAGAGAATATTAGCATAGGACGATTGATGGAAGACTTCCAACGCATGTGTGCCTCTATGCTAAGGGAGGATTGCCATGTGGAGTATGACGTGCAATGTGCTGAAACCTTTGTGCGACTGGATTCTTCGCAGATAGAGCAGGTGCTGATAAACCTGATGAAGAACGCTTTGGAAACGGAAGCGACAAGTGTAAGGGTGAAGGTGGCTCTATCGGAAAACGGCAGACATGTTGTTATGTCCGTAGAGGACAACGGTGGCGGCATATCGCAGGAAGTGGTGGACAATATCTTCACCCCGTTCTTTACCACCAAGGAAGGCGGACAGGGCATAGGCTTGGCCATATGCCGACAGATAGTGAGCAACCACGGTGGCCTGGTAGGTGTGGAAAACAAATCCAATCCTGACGGCAGCAAGGGCACACGCTTCACCGTACGCCTGCCTCTTTAATCTGCTTTTACAACTTACGGAGGCTTGGTTTTAGCCCTCCCGAGGACCGAGGCGAGAGTTCCCGGTTCTTTCGGGTCGGTCCTCCCGAGGACAGACCTCCGTCGTCGGGAAGGCTCTAAAAAAAAGGGAAAGGAGTTGTACCACCCACGGCGCAACTCCTTTTCCATATAATGCAATGAATTTCTGTTTTAGTTTGCTGACTTGAATTCGTCCAGGAACCGGACATCGTTTTCCGAGAACATGCGCAGGTCCTTGACCTGATACTTAAGGTTGGTAATGCGCTCGATACCCATGCCGAAAGCATAGCCGGTGTAGACACTGCTGTCTATGCCGTTTGCCTCCAATACGGCGGGGTCTACCATGCCGCAACCAAGGATTTCCACCCATCCGGTGTGTTTGCAGAAGGAGCAGCCCTTGCCTCCGCAGAGATGACAGGAAATGTCCATCTCGGCACTGGGTTCAGTGAATGGGAAGTACGAGGGGCGCAGGCGTATCTGAGTTTCCTCGCCAAACATTTCCTGAGCGAAAAGCAAGAGTACCTGCTTCAGGTCGGTAAAGGACACGTTCTTGTCGATGTAGAGTCCCTCTACCTGATGGAAGAAGCAATGTGCACGTGCAGAGATGGCCTCGTTTCTGTACACACGTCCGGGACATATGACACGGATGGGGGGCTGCTGGCTCTCCATAACTCGTGCCTGTACGGAACTGGTGTGCGAACGAAGGATGATATCGGGACGTGCCTCTACAAAGAATGTGTCCTGCATGTCGCGTGCAGGATGGTCATCAGCAAAGTTCATGCTGGAATACACATGCCAGTCGTCCTCCACTTCGGGACCCTCGGCCAGTGTGAAGCCAAGACGTGAGAAAATGTCCACAATCTCGTTCTTGACAATGGTCAGGGGATGGCGTGTGCCTAATTGTATAGGGTAGGGGGTACGTGTCAGGTCAACGGATGAACCGGCGACGGCTTCGGTGGAGGCGTTCTCCTTGAGTTCGTTTATCCTTGCCGTTATGGCCTGTTTCAGTGCGTTGAGTTTCTGGCCCAGTTCCCTCTTCTGTTCGGGCGCCACGTTACGGAACTCCTCCATGAGGTCGTTCATCACGCCTTTGCGGCCAAGGTACTTGATTCGCAACTGTTCTGCTTCCTCGGCGTTGGCGGCATGCAGATTGCCCACCTCGGCGGTTAGCTGTTCTATCTTTGTAGTCATATTCCTTTGAAATTTTCTGCAAAGTTAATGTTTTTTAGGAATATATATGCCTTATGTCAGAAGAAAAGTGTACTTTTGTAAAGATTTGCTTGTAATGTCGCATTTTATACATGGATAAGGTACATTTCTCTTGGGTTCTGCTGGCATGCATGGTTGCCATGTCGTCTTGCATGCATTCTGCACAGGACAAGGCTGTGAAGTCCGATAGTATCCCCCTGCGGGATATCAAGGAGGGTGTGCTGGTATCGGACGAGCAGTTGCGGAGCGAGGATGAATACGACAGCCGTGGTGACGAGTTTTTTGAGGACTTTCTGTATGCCTACCTGCAGGACAGTGTTTTCAGGTTGAGGCGAACCATGCCGGCACTGGAGGAAACGATGGCGGACGGAACCGTAAGGCATGTGGATGCCAGGGAACTGGACACCGACTTTATGTTCATGCATGGAGAGTACACGACGGACATATACACCATAGACTCGGAACGAAGGCTGGACGAGGACACTGCGCTGGTACAGGCTTCCGTGGAGAGGATAGACCTGGAGGGCAGGAACATCGTGTCTTATGACTTTGTCAAGTCCTCCGGGGTGTGGAACCTGCATGCCGTGAGGGAGGTTGATTTTGCTAAGAGCGACCTGGGCGATTTCCTGAACTTCTATGCTGTTTTTGCCAGCGATATGACTTTCCGCGAGCAATCTATTTCTCCCTCGGTGCACATCTCCATGATGGATCCCGACGGCAACGGACAGACATTGGACGGATTCATCAACAGGGAGCAATGGTACAGCATAGGCAGTGCCATTCCTGAGGGTGTAATAAGCAACATAAGGTGTGGCCAGGATTACGGCAACATGAAGCGCATTTTCGTTGAAAAGACAGGGTTGGGCAACGGTATGTCCGAAACCTTCATTTTTGAAAAGCGAAGGCAAGGCTGGAAACTGGTGGGATACGAGAACTGACAATTAAGAACGTACACCGCACACGCTCATCATTCATTCCATATATATATAACACACTAAGGACACACACACGATAGTCATGCAGATAACACGCGACATTTCCCTTCTCCACCACAATACCTTCGGCATAGATATCAAGGCAAAGGCTCTTGTACGCTATGACAGCGCTGAGGAACTAACGGAACTTGTACGTCGGGGCATTGGCGATTTGCCCGTCCCCCTGCTTCACATCGGCGAGGGCAGCAACCTGCTTTTTATGAGCGATTTTGAAGGTACCGTTCTGCTCAGCAACATCAGGGAGGTAGAGATTGTCTCCGAGGAGGAGAACGCCATCCTTGTCAGGGTGGGTAGCGGATGGAAAATGGATGAATTCATCGCTCATGCCATCTCACAGGGTTGGTATGGTTTGGAAAACCTAAGCCATATTCCCGGACAGGTGGGCGCCAGTGCCGTACAGAACATAGGTGCATATGGCGTGGAGGCAGGCGACATGATTCATGCTGTAAACTGCATCTCCCTGGAGGACGGAAGCGCCAGGACGTTCACGCATCAGGAATGTGCCTTTGCCTATAGGCACAGTATCTTCAAGACTCCCCAATGCAGGGGACGGTACGCCGTTGTAAGCGTGGAGTATGCCCTGAGCCGTGTGTTCAGCCCGAATCTGGAATATCGTGGAATACGTCAGAGCCTGGACGAGCAGGGCATTTCCGTACAGAACCTAACGGCCGCGGAATTTAGAAAAACCATCGTAGGAATCAGGGAAAACAAACTGCCGGACCCCAAGATTCAAGGCAATGCCGGCAGCTTTTTCATGAACCCTGTTATTGGGATGGATGCTTTCAAGGGACTTTTATCCCGATATCCTGAAATGCCGCACTATGAGGTTGATGCCGACCACGTCAAGATTCCAGCGGCATGGCTGATAGAGCAGTGCGGATGGAAGGGCAAGGCATTGGGACCTGCCGGAGTGCATGCCAGACAGCCCCTGGTACTGGTAAATCTTGGTGGGGCCAAAGGAGCGGACATACAAAGGCTTTCGTCTGCGATCCAGGCCGATGTCTACGATAAATTCAATATAAATATACATCCCGAGGTAAATTTCATTTAAGAACCTGCGGGAGGGTAGGCTGTATTCTCCAAGAATCTGCACAGAGTGTGGGGAAACAGTTATTTCCCCTTCTTGGCAGACAACGCCAGCAGTACGCCCAAGGCTATACCAAGCAGGGCGGCAAAGAGCACACGCTGCTCGGAAGGAAGCAGGAAGGTGATGGTGTGCGCCGGGTACCAGAACAGGGGTATCGTCTTCTTGAATACGAATCCCCATTGTGCTTCCCAGTTGATAGAGGCAAAGCGTTCCGCCATGGGTATTGGCTTGACGAGAGCCCTGAGGCTGCCACCGTTGGCGGCAATGTGGGCGTCGGTGATCTTGTGCAGGGTCATAAACACGGGGGCGAAGATGGTGTTCATGGCCACAGAGACTGCCAGGGCTACCCAAAGTTTCTGCGTTGAGAAAGCCTCGGCCGTGAAACTTTCTACGGCATCACTCATGCCCATGTATTCCATGAACATCGGCGTGCCCTTGGAGAAGATGATCATGGCCATGTTTATGCCCATGCCCAACACTCCCCAC
This sequence comes from Bacteroidaceae bacterium, assembly GCA_045612965.1. Classification (GTDB taxonomy): domain Bacteria; phylum Bacteroidota; class Bacteroidia; order Bacteroidales; family Bacteroidaceae; genus Physcousia. Next base: position 9,516 of record JAZLAC010000047.1, read on the forward strand.
ACCACCATGCGCGGCATCACTCCAAAGGTGGGTGTAACGTAGTTGCCAGTGGCAATCCTGCATCCCAGCATCTCGCCCATGGTGGAGAGGATGCCAAATTTCAGGAAACTCATCAGCATACCGTGTGCAGCATTGAAATCCCTGTACCATTCGTACAAGGGTGTGCAGAGGATGAAGGGAAGGAATATGCCCGTTATGGCCAGGGCAAAGGCTATGTCTGAACGTTTCATTATGTGCTGTCTATTTTTTATATATGTATGAATTCGCGTGCAAAGATACGAAATCCGTACATCCTTTATCATGTATTGAGGCAAATATTTTCGGTCTTGCTGAAAAATAACCCGCAGGTTTTGCCGCCTGCCTGCTACTTGTGCGCTTTCAGCCGATAGCGGATATAGGTCTCCATAATCTCAATGGCCTGCCGGTTGGCGCCGCCCTCGGGGATGATTAGGTCGGCATGGCGTTTCGTAGGTTCGATGAATTCCTCGTGCATGGGCTTAAGGACCTGCAGATAACGGTCGATGACCATCTGGTGGGTGCGGCCACGTTCAACGGTATCACGTAAAATGTTGCGGATGAGACGCACGTCGGAATCCGTATCCACATAGATTTTTAGATCCATCAGATCGCGCAGGTCCTTGCGATAGAGTGCCATAATGCCCTCCACGATGATTACCTCGCAGGGTTCTATGTGTATGGTCTCAGGCTGGCGGTTGGATGTGATGTAGTCGTAGGTGGGTTGCTCTATGGCTCTGCCCTGTCTGAGGTCCGTAATCTGCTGGCAGAGCAGTTCCCAGTCAAAGGCGTTGGGGTGGTCGTAGTTAACCCTTCTGCGTTCCTCCATGGTAAGGTGAGTGTTGTCGTTGTAGTAGGAATCCTGTGGTATTACCGCCACGTTCTCGCCCTTAAGTGCTTCCATGATCTTTCTTACCACGGTGGTTTTTCCGCTTCCTGTGCCACCAGCAATGCCAATAATGTACATAAATATGGATATAAATAGTTGGGGTGTAAGAATTGCTCGGGATGTCCCGACGTTAATTGTGGCACGAATTTAGACATTTTTCTAGTAAATACCGAATAATGGGCGATAAAATGTGCGTAATTGTGGAAAAATATGTATCTTTGCACCATAGGATTAGTACATTTACCTAATAAAAATATAGTTTGAAAAGATGTTGAGAATTGCCGTTCAGTCCAAAGGAAGGCTCTTTGAGGACACCATGTCTCTGCTGGCCGAAGCCGGCATTAGAGTGAGTACCAGCAAGCGCACCCTGCTTGTGCAGAGTGCTGATTTTCCCATAGAAGTCCTGTACCTGCGTGATGACGACATCCCCCAGTGTGTGGCAACGGGAGTTACAGACTTGGGTATAGTTGGCAGGAACGAGTTTGAGGAACGTCAGGAACAGGCCGACATCATACGCCACCTGGGCTTTTCCAAGTGCCGTATGTCCCTGGCCATACCCAAGGCAGTGAAGTATACGGGGCTGAGTTGGTTTGAGGGCAAGAAGATAGCCACCTCATATCCCAATATCCTGCGTCGTTTTCTGCATGACAACCACATTACGGCCGACATTCATGTGATTACCGGTTCTGTGGAGATAAGTCCAGGCATAGGACTCTCGGATGCAATCTTTGATATTGTGAGCAGCGGCAGCACCCTGGTCAGCAACAATCTGGCCGAGGTGGAAGTGGTAATGAAGAGCGAGGCCCTGCTCATCGGCAACCGCAATCTATCGCCCCACAAACGTGCCATCCTGGAAGAACTGCTTTTCCGCATAGAGGCAGTAAAGGCGGCAGAGAACAAGAAATACGTGCTGATGAATGTGCCCACGGAGCGTGTGTCCGAGGTAGTGGAGGTTTTGCCTGGAGCCAAGTCTCCCACCATTATGCCCTTGGCTACTGAGGGGTGGAGCAGCATACATACCGTAGTGGACGAGAAATGCTTCTGGGAGATAATCTCACGCCTGAAGGAACTTGGTGCCCAGGGAATCCTGGTGATGCCAATAGAGAAGATGATACTGTAGGACAATAATACAGACAACTATGCAAGTCGTACTATACCCTGCGAGGGAAGATTACGGAGCCTTGCTCCAACGTCCGCATAAGGATGCCAAGGACCTTGCCGCCACCGTGGCAAGAGTGCTGGACGATGTGCGTAGCGAGGGAGATAAGGCAGTCCTGCGCTACGAGGCCATGTTTGACAAGGTGAATCTTGAGAATCTTGCCGTAACGGAAGAGGAAATACATGAGGCTGAGCAACTTGTAGGACAGGAGTTAAAGCAATCCATCAATCTTGCTCATGGCAATATACAGCGCTTCCACGAGGCACAGCGCATGGCACCCGTCAGTGTGGAAACAGCCCCAGGAGTGCATTGCTGGCAGAAGTCTGTGGCCATAGAGAAAGTGGGATTGTACATCCCCGGAGGCACTGCACCGCTGTTCAGTACCGTACTTATGCTTGCTACACCGGCAAAGATTGCGGGATGCACCGACATAGTTCTATGCTCGCCTCCATCGCGCGAGGGCAAGTTGCACCCTGCCATCCTGTATGCCGCCAAGGTGGCAGGAGTAAACCGCATATATAAATGCGGTGGAGTACAGGCAATAGGTGCCATGGCATATGGAACGGAGACGGTACCCCGTGTGAGCAAAATATTCGGTCCCGGCAACCAGTATGTTACATGTGCAAAGCAGCAGGTCAGCCAGACGGATGTGGCCATAGACATGCCTGCCGGACCATCAGAGGTGGCCATTGTGGCTGATAGTACCTGCCACCCTGAATACGTTGCCGCCGACATGCTCAGCCAGGCAGAGCATGGAACGGATTCGCAAAGCATACTATTCACCGATAGCGAGCAGGTGGCACAGGATGTGCTCCGTCATGTGGAGAGCCAGTTGCAGGCCTTGCCACGCAAGGAATTGGCCAAAGCCTCGCTGGAGCATAGCTGCATAGTGGTACTGCACGATATGGAGGAAGTTTTCGCGATATGCAACGAATATGCTCCCGAGCACCTTATCCTGGCAATGGATACGGCAATGGATTGGGCTGACAGGGTGGTGAATGCAGGCAGCGTCTTCCTTGGGCACTACAGTTGCGAGAGTGCCGGCGACTATGCCTCCGGTACCAACCACACACTGCCCACAAGCGGTTATGCCAAGGCATACAGCGGAGTTAATCTGGACAGTTTCTGCAGGAAGATAACCTTCCAGCACCTGACGGCCGAGGGCATACGAAGCATCGGACGTGCCGTTGAGGTGATGGCCGAGGCGGAAAGCCTGGATGCACACCGGAATGCTATGACACTGAGAATAGGCAGGCAGAAAGAATAGTTAAACACACAGCAGCATGCTCATACGCAAAATTTGAATTATGATGATAGAGTCATTGGTCAGAAACAACATAAAAGCCCTGAAACCCTACTCTTGCGCCAGAGACGAGTTCAAGGGACGCGAGGCGCATACCTTCCTGGATGCCAACGAAAGTGCTTGCAACGCTCCCTACAACCGTTATCCAGACCCCTTGCAGGAACAACTCAAGAAAGACCTTTCTGCCATCAAGCGCGTACCCTCCAGCCGAATATTTCTGGGCAACGGAAGTGACGAGGCCATAGACCTTGTATATCGTATCTTCTGTGAACCAAGGGTGGACAACGTTGTGGCCATAGAACCAACCTATGGCATGTATAAGGTGTGTGCCGACATAAACGATGTGGAGTACAGGGCAGTCAGCCTTTCGGACACCTATGCCATGTCTGCTGAAGCCTTGCTCCAGGCTTGCGACGAACACACGAAGGTCATCTGGATATGCTCGCCCAACAATCCTACGGGCAATGACATGGACAGGCGTGAGTTGCAGAAGGTGCTGACCAGTTTCCATGGCATAGTTGTGGTGGACGAGGCATATGGAGACTTTTCGGAACTGACACCTATGCGCATGTTCCTGGACCATTTTCCCAGGATGATTGTGCTCAATACCTTTTCTAAGGCATGGGCCTCGGCAGGAATACGTCTGGGCATGGCTTTTGCCTCGGAGGAGATAATAGCGTTGTTCAACAAGGTGAAGTATCCTTACAACGTAAACATGCTCACACAGGAGAAAGCGCGAGAACTGCTTTCCGACATGCTCAAGGTGGAGCGGTGGACAAACGACGTACGGAACGAACGTAGGCACATGATACCATGCCTGATGGAACTGCCCATCGTAAAGCAGGTGTATCCCTCGGCAGCAAACTTCCTGCTGGTAAAGGTTACGGATGCCGACGCCATATACAAATATCTGGTGGACAAGGGCATCATTGTGCGCAACCGCAACCGTGTCTCGCTTTGCCAGAACACATTGCGCATAACCATAGGCTCCAAGGAGGAAAACAACGAGTTGCTTGGTGCACTGAGAAGTTATAGAAGATAAACACGATGGATATATAAAATGAAACAAAGAATACTTTTCATCGATCGTGACGGAACCATCCTGCGCGAACCGGAGGATGAACAGATAGATTCCTTTGCAAAGTTCGAATTCATGCCCGGAGCGATAGGCGCCCTCTCGTTCCTTGTGCGACATACCGACTATAGGCTTGTGCTCGTGAGCAACCAAGACGGACTTGGTACGGATTCCTATCCCGAGGCTGATTTCTGGCCAACTCACAACCTGATGCTTGACATCTTGCGTGGCGAAGGGGTTGAATTCGATGCGCAATACATTGACCGCTCCTTTCCGCACGAGAATCTTCCGACGCGAAAGCCCGGCACAGCGATGCTCACGCAATATATGGACAATCCCGAGGTGGACATGGAGAATTCTTACGTCATTGGCGACCGGCACACGGATGCCATGTTGGCAGAGAATCTTGGATGCCGAAGCCTGATAATTGGAACCGACATGGGGTGGGAGCGGATAGCGGAGATACTTTTTGCCGGAGACCGAACTGCCATAGTGAACCGGAAGACACACGAGACGGACATACAAGTGCGTGTGGGACTTGACGGAAACGGACACAGTAACATAAGTACAGGCTTGGGGTTCTTTGACCACATGCTCGAGCAGATAGCACGACACGGAAACATAGACCTTGACATAACATGTCGTGGCGACCTACATGTGGATGAGCATCATACCATAGAGGATACGGCTCTGGCCTTGGGTGAGTGCCTTGGCAAGGCTCTTGGCGACAAACGAGGCATGGAACGCTATGGATACTGCCTTCCCATGGATGATTGCCTTTGTCAGGTGAGTCTGGATTTCGGTGGACGGCCATGGCTGGTGTGGGATACTGAGTTCAAACGCGAGAGAGTAGGAGAGATGCCAACGGAGATGTTCCTGCATTTCTTCAAGAGTCTTTCGGACAGCGCACGCATGAATCTCAACATAAAGGCTGAGGGAACAAACGAACATCACAAGATAGAGGGTATTTTCAAAGCCTTTGCACGTGCTACTAAGATGGCCATAAAGCGTGATATTGAGCATTTCAACCTTCCCTCAAGCAAGGGTACGCTATGACGCAGAACTTCTCTTCACATCTACTGCAAAGAGCCGTGGACGAGGTTTCCTGTCTTCCTGGCATAGGAAGGAAAACGGCCTTGCGTCTGGTGTTGCATCTGTTGCGACAGGACGCACGTGTAACGTCGACACTGACCGAAGCACTTGCTGTGCTACGAAACGAAGTTAAGTACTGCCGCATGTGCCACAACATCTCAGATACGGACATCTGCGACATTTGTGCGAATCCCAAAAGGGATGCTTCGCTGCTTTGCGTGGTGGAGAACATCCAGGATGTGATGGCCATAGAATCTACAAACCTGTACCGTGGACTTTACCATGTACTCGGGGGGGTGATAAGTCCTATGGATGGTATCGGGCCAAGCAATCTGCACATACAAAGTCTGGTGGAAAGGGTTGCTTCGGGTGGTATACGAGAGGTAATCCTGGCACTCAGTCCTACAATGGAAGGAGATACGACCAACTACTTTATATACAAACGAATGATGCAGTTGTCACAAACCTCTTCTTTAAGCAAAGAAGATGGTAGTGATGAACCATTTGCATTGCCACGCATAACGGTTATAGCCCGCGGTGTAGCACAAAACGACGAACTGCAGCATACGGATGAAGCAACCCTGGGCCGCGCTTTGGCTGGAAGGACACCATTCTCGGTGTAAAATCATTCACGTATTCTCACGCTCATTGTCTCGTACAAAATGCAAGCAGCAAAACGAAGATAACAACAGGAAAAATAGAATATGAAAATAAAGCAAACTATGTATATCCTCATGCCCCTGCTCACGGCGGCATTGGCCATTGGCCTTGATTGCCTCGTGGATACAGGTGTAGACTTTTCTTTCAGGATGAGCGCATCGGCACTTTACCTCTTCAGGTTGCTGGTAGCAATTGTACCCCTGGCATTTATGGTATCGGTCTACACTTTGCAGAAGGAAAAACCTCTGCATCAGATCATATCGCTAAACCTCTCTGCCCTGCTGGTCATCGTTGACTACTATGCAAACTTAGGAAATGCCGGAAGCGACAACCTCCTTTGGCTACTGCCTATGATAATTCTGGTTTATCTGTCAAGGTATAGGGCGATCTTGCGTAAAACCACTGAAACGAAATGAAGTACATTAGAGCCATAGAACCCGAGGATCTTGATCTTATGTACATGATGGAGAACGATGCGGACGTATGCCGATACACCTCCACCACAGTTCCTCTCTCACGATATGCCTTGAGGCAATATATTGAAGAGAGTCGGGGAGATCTCTTTCAGGACGGACAGGTACGGCTGGCGATAATGGATGACGCAACGGGCGAGGCATGCGGTTTTCTGGATATTACCGACCTTGATCCAGTGCATCGCCGTGCACAGGTTGGCATAGCCCTCCTTCCCGAAAGTCAAGGTAGGGGCATTGCCACGGAGGCATTGAAGGAAGCCTCGCTATATGTCCAAGAGAAAGGTCTGCACCAACTTTATGCCGTTGTGGCGGAGGAGAACAATGCTGGCCGCTCGCTCTTTAAAAGGGCAGGGTACAAGGAAACCTCTACCCTTAGTCAATGGTTGTATGAGTGTGGCAGATATTGCAATGCGATACTGTATCAGAATATTTTAGACGATATACAATAAAGTTCAAGCGAATATATGACACAAGACGAAATACTTGACCTCATCAAGCGTGAAGTAGTCCCGGCCATCGGATGTACTGAACCCATGTGTGTGGCCTTGTGTGTAGCCCATGCAACCGAGGTTTTGGGTGAAATACCTGATTCCATACACGTATCCCTGAGTGCCAATGTGTTGAAGAATGCCATGGGCGTGGGAATACCCGGAACAGGTATGGTGGGACTACCCATTGCCATAGCACTTGGAGCGCTAACAGGCAAGAGCGCCTACCGGTTAGAGGTTTTGCATGATTGCACACCCGAGGACGTGGAACGCGGAAAAGCCCTGATAGCAAGCGGATGCATACACATTGAGTTGGAGAAGAATGCATGCGACAACCTATATGTGGATGTCGTCTGCAAGAAAGGTTCTCGTCGTGCGGAAGCTATCATTGCACATGAACATACACGTCTTGTGTATCTCGCATGCGATGGCGAGGTACGTTTGGATGATCGTTCCTCTCTTCACGGAGGCATGGTAGGTGAAACACAAAATGATCTCACTCTGCTTCAGGTATTTGACTTTGCCATGAATACGCCTGTGGAGAAACTCAACTTCATCAATGAGGCTCGCATTCTAAACGAAAAGGCTGCAGAGGAAGCCCTCAGGGGAAACTACGGCCATGAATTAGGCAAGACGCTGACACGGCCTTTGGGACGCGGCATTATGGGTGATACCATATTCAGCCATATACTGTCCGTAACGAGCTGCGCATGCGATGCCCGTATGGCCGGTGCCATGATACCTGTTATGAGCAACAGTGGAAGTGGAAACCAGGGTATTGCGGCCACATTGCCTGTTGTTGTCTTTGCACGCGAGAACCACAATACCGAAGAGGAACTCACGCGTGCGCTCGTGCTCAGTCATCTTACCGCTATATATATAAAGCAGAGTCTTGGTAGACTGAGTGCCCTTTGCGGCTGCGTCGTGGCAAGTACGGGAAGCAGTTGCGGCATAACCTATTTGATGGGAGGACACTACGAACAGGTGGCATATAGTGTGAAGAACATGATTGCCAACCTTGCCGGAATGGTATGTGACGGTGCGAAACCCAGTTGTGCTCTGAAACTATCCAGCGGTGTCTCCACCGCTGTACTTAGCGCCATGCTTGCCATTCAGAACAAGTATGTTACCAACGTGGAGGGCCTTATCGAAGACGATGTTGACCGTTGCATACGCAACCTTACCCTAGTAGGTGCCAAGGGTATGCAGGAAACTGACAGCATGGTACTGGATATCATGACACACAAACGTAACAGAGAACTTTCCACTTGATATGATGGCGAACAAAGCAAAGGGGTGCTTTATTTGTCTGTTTCATGAATTCTTAGGTTTGTGTCATTTCGTTAAGTTCTCTTGAATAAAAGGAGAGGTGAAGACAAGCACATGTTGCCTAGATTGCAACTTACTTCTCTTCACCTCTCCCAAAAGTGTATTACATCTCCTGAAATTGTTTTCAGGAGAATGGTTTTTGTTGACCGTCGTCCGCTACAGACTATCTCCGAAATCTTCCTTGAACTTGGAAACGAGTTCTTCTTGCCAATGTCCGATTTCCTTCAGACGACCGAAGAAGAAGCGTAGGACGCTGGGTTCCTCTACCCACTTGAGGCCGCCAATAAGTTCGCGATTGTCCCAAAGCCACTTTACTCGGTCGGCTACATACTTGATTTGCGAAAGCGTGTAAACACGACGAGGAACGGCCAGACGCATCAGTTCCAACTCCGAGAAGCGCTCGGTGCCATCAGGTTCTCTCTGCTCAGACAGTGTTCCGCGCTCCATACCACGAATACCGCCGGCAATGTAAAGTGCCGTGGCCACGGCAGCAGCGGGGTACTGGTCGTGTGGCATGTCGGGTACAAATCCCTGACAATCCAGATGTGCACCCAAACCACCTGCAGGCTTGATTACGGGAACTCCATAGGCATCCAACTCATTTACAAGATAAGATATAAATTCGGGACCATGACTGAGATAATCCATATCCAAGGATTCGTACAAACCTTCGGCCATAGACTCGATGGAACGGACATCGATACCGCCATAGGTAAGGAAACCTTCATAGAGGGGTATATATTCCATCATGCTCTTGATAAGTTCTGTGTTATGGCTGATGATGGCGCCACCACGTGCAAAGCCCAATTTGCGTGCAGAAAAATATATGATATCCATCTTGTTGGCCAACAGATGGTAAATCTCTTTTGGAGTCATGTACTTGCATTGTGCCTCACGGGTCTTCATGAAGTAGATGTTGTCCTGAAGCAGGGATGCATCCAAAATACTGGGCACACCGAAATCGTGGCAGATGTCGGCAACCGCCAGCATGTTCTCCAAACTGACAGGCTGGCCGCCGATAAGGTTGGTGCCAGCCTCTACGCGTACATAGGCAATTTTCTCTGGACCGTATTCGCGAATTGTCTTTTTGAGTTCCTTCAAGTCAAAGTCTCCCTTGAAAGGATCATCGCTCTGGGGCAAAAGTCCCTTCTTGTGTACCAATTCCAGAACTTCTCCACCGCAACGTGTAACGTGAGCCTTGGTTGTGGTGAAATGGTAGTTCATAATTGCTACCATGCCTGGTTTGACAAAGCGTTCTGCCAAAATATTCTCACAGGCACGTCCTTGATGGGCAGGTAAAACGTTGTCAGTGCCGAAAACCTCCTTCATTGCAGTTTTCAGTCGGTTAAATGTTTCGCTTCCTGCATATGCGTCGTCTGCCAGGTGCATGGCTGCTGTCTGTCTGTCTGACATGGCATTTACACCAGAATCGGTAAGCATATCCAGATAAATGTCCTTATTTTGAAGCAGGAAGGTATTGTTGCCGGCCTGCTGTATAGCACGCAGACGGTCATCTACAGGCAAAAGGTTTAGTTTTTGAATTACACGTACCTTGTGCATTTCTAAAGGTACCTGATTTTCGGGTTGATAGAATTTTACTGACATAATAAGATGTTGTTTATGTTTGTTGTGTAAATTCAAGCACAAAGATACGTTTTTTCTGCTTTATATGCAAATTTTAGACCAAACAAGGCGTATTGAAAGCATCTTGTAGTCCAAAAAGCAGTTTTTTGTGACTATTAGTACGAAAAACATGCTTTATAAATGTATGGTGAAGAACCCTGCTGTTTTTGGGGGTTACCGCATGTCTATAATCTCATAAGAGGAATAGCGGTCAGCAGGATAAGAAAAGTGGGAGTCATCAAGTCCTGTTCCTGATTGCATGTCGGTTATGCTAATACGCGTCCAATCTCCCTGGTTTTTTATGCGTATGCACATAGGCAGGAATGTTTCCTGATCTATACTTACAATTATCTCCGAAGGACCGGGAATGGATTTCTTAGGCTTTAGGGTAACGTCCCAGGTCTTGCGCCCCCGAAGTACACTTTTTCGGGAAGAAAGGTTAAAACCTTGCTTGTATATGTCCATGAAAGCAATAGGAGAGGATGCTTGCAATTCTTCTGGAGTGGGAGAGACAAGGGTTACCTCCTCATTGGCGGTAACAAGTGTCCATTGGTCCTTTCCGTTAAACCATGTGGATATTGCCGATGTCTGCATTACATACTTGTTTCCCGAGATATCTATATTTCCGGTAATGGTTTCCTGAGGTATAGTGCCATTGTGAAGGGTTGTGACGAATTTGGCACTTATCCCTCCGGAAGTACGCATACGTTTAGTGGTACGGTCAAGGATTTCACGGGCGGAAAGTTCCTTCCCCGCCATTATGTACATATTGCTAAGCGTAAATGCTAAAAGTATGGTAAGTGTACGTTTCATCATTGTATGTGCGTATTATTATATAATGTTTAGGAAAACGAGTGGACATTTAATGGAAACGGTTAACGGAAACACACCACCCGTGTTTATCTCATGTTGTCCAAGCGGAATTGTAGATCCTCCTCACTGATGCACAAAACTTCGCGTGGTTTACTTCCATGTGCAGGACCAACGATACCGGCAACTTCCAACTGATCCATAAGACGTCCAGCACGGTTGTATCCGATAGAGAATTTGCGTTGAATCATACTAGTAGAACCCTGCTGCGTTTGAACGACAAGGCGTGCAACTTCTTCAAACATTGGGTCAAGATTCTGCATGTCCACGTCAGGACCATCACCATCCTCACCCTCCATAGCAACTGGCGGCAATGGGGCAGGGCCAAGATAACTTTGCTGGCATGCAATGTATTTGGCTATAGCCTCAACCTCTGGGGTATCTACAAAGGCGCATTGCACACGGACGGGTTCGCTTCCTCCACCCAACACCAGCATGTCGCCCTTTCCTACTAATTGCTGCGCTCCTGCACGATCCAGGATTGTACGGCTATCTACCATAGCACTTACCTTGAATGCCATGCGGCCAGGGAAATTTGCCTTGATGGTGCCGGTGATAATGTTGGTTGTTGGACGCTGAGTGGCGATAATCATGTGCATGCCTACAGCTCGTGCCAATTGGGCAATACGGCATATAGGTAATTCTATTTCTTTGCCGGCAGTCATTATAAGGTCACCGAACTCGTCGATTATGACAACGATGTATGGCATGAATCGATGCCCGTTTTCTGGATTTAGATGTCGCGCCTTGAATTTTTCATTGTATTCGCGCAGATTGCGTGCACCGGCTTTCTTGAGCAAGTCGTAACGATTGTCCATCTCCACACAAAGAGACTTCAGTGTCTGCACAACTTTTTGCACGTCGGTAATGATGGGTTCATCGTTTTCAGTGCCTTCTACTTGTGCCAGGAAATGGTTTATGATGGGGGAATATACGCTGAATTCAACCTTTTTAGGGTCAACCATTACTAATTTTAACTCTGCTGGATGCTTTTTATAGAGCAGTGAGGTAATGATTGCGTTAAGACCGACAGACTTACCCTGACCCGTGGCACCTGCTACAAGCAGATGGGGCATCTTTGCCAAGTCAACCATATAGATTTCGTTGGTAATTGTTTTGCCCAAGGCCATGGGAAGTTCAAATTGTGTTTCCTGAAATTTCCTGCTGTTGACAATACTTTCCATAGATACAATCTGTGGACGTGCATTCGGAACCTCTATGCCGATGGTTCCCTTGCCAGGTATGGGAGCAATAATACGTATTCCCAAAGCAGAAAGCGACAATGCTATGTCATCTTCTAAATTTCTTATTTTTGAGATGCGAACGCCAGGAGCAGGTGTAATTTCGTATAGTGTAATTGTAGGACCTACCGTAGCCTTAATGCTGGAAATCTTTACACCAAAATCAGAGAGAACCTGAATAATGCGATTCTTGTTCTGCTGTTGCTCCTCCATATCAATGGAGGTGTCTATTTCATAATGTTTCAGCAAATCCAAAGTAGGATAGTTGTAGTTTTCCAAATCCAGTTTTGGATCATATGGTTCCAACTGACGGGTTTCGTCTAGGTTGGCTTCCTCTTCCTCTATGCCCTTATGTATGGTCATTGATTGCGCCTTATCGTTGTTTTCATTGTTTTCATCGGCAACATCTTGGGTACAGGTGGGAACAATATCCATTTCCAGAGAGTTAGAGGTCTCTTGCACGGTATACTCTGTTTGGCTTGAATCAATATCATTGAATTCTATGGTTGTGGCGGTGTCTTCCGGTGAAAGTCCTTCATATGAAGTAGATTCCTCTTCTACAGAATGCTGTAACTCTATAGATTCTTCATCTTCCACAAGATTTCTGTTTGCCGACTTGATATACTTGGTTGGGGCAAGTATCTTGCGGATAATTCTAATTGTTTCGTCAGACAGATAAATCAGATAACCTATCAAAACAGCAACAAGTACTATTAGCGCTCCGATAAATCCAACTTTAGCAACAAGAAAGTTTACCTCGCTTTCTCCGATTCCTCCACCTAAACTTATAGGGCTGTGAAACTTGTTGAGAATTGGTTGGAAAACAAAATGGGCAAAGGCAGAGCACCATATCATTAGAATGGAGCAATTGAGGAACCATTTCCACAAACGGACCTTGTATACCTGCATAATCCTGAGTGATGCGACTAGAAAAAAGAGAGGGATAAATAGCGAGGCAACACCCCAGCACTTGTCTATGAAGAAGCGAGCAGTGGCCAATCCTAACGTGCCCATCCAATTATGCGCACGTTCACCTTCAATCCAAGTAGAATCTTCTGTGGCTGTGAATAGGTGTGAAGTCAGACTTAACAGTATAAAGCAACTGATAATAAAGATAATTGCACCGATGCAAAAACGGGTGATTTCGGCTTTGGGCATTTCGTCGTCCGTACTTGAATTTTGAGCTGTAGCATTCATGCTATCGAAAAACATTTTAGCTTTGCTCCAAAGACTTTCTTTTGGTGCATTCTTGCTGTTGGGGGTTGCTTTCTTGCCTGTATTTTTGTTCGTTTTATTGTTTGCCATAAGATTCTGTTGGATTTTATTCTGCAAATTTAGTGGAAAAAAACGGAAAAGGTGAGTATTTGACGTTTTTTTTCATAAATTTGTACTCGAATAGTCATTTAAAAACATCAAGAACTTGGATATATATTTATGAAGACGCTTGTGAGCAGATACGACAAGAAGATGATAGGGCAATTACCTAAAATTCTGTTCCCGGGGCGTATAATAGTTATACAAAGTCAAACGGAGGCATCTAAAGCCGTAGAATACCTTCTTTCGCAACAGGTCGTAGGCATAGATACAGAAACGAAGCCTGTGTTCAAAAAGGGAAGCGGAATGAATCCGGTAGCGCTGCTGCAAGTCTCCACGGAAGATACTTGTTTTCTTTTTCGATTGAACCATATTGGGCTTACGAATGAACTCGTAAAACTGATGAGTGACGACAAGGTTCTTAAAGTTGGCCTATCTCTAAAAGATGATTTTGCCCAATTGAAAAGACGCAAACCGTTTGATGTTGGTAGATTTGCTGAATTGCAGGAGATGGTAAAGGAGATGGGGATAATTGACCAATCGTTACAAAAGTTGTATGCAAATTTCTTTGGGCGACGGATCAGCAAGTCAATGCAATTATCTAATTGGGAAGCAGATATTCTCACTGAAGCCCAAAAACTGTATGCTGCAACTGACGCATGGGCATGCATACAACTTTATAAAGAAATTCTACGCTTGAATGAATGTGGATATATGTTGGAAATAGTTCCTGAAACAGAACAGCCAATCGTCCATGAACCCACTCCGACAGAGATTGCGGCAAAAAAAGAAAAAAAGAAACAAAAACAAAAGGAGAAACGCAAACGGCGTAGTTTGAAGGCCAAAGAGCAGCGTCGTAGATCCAATGATAGAAAGGATAAAGAGAAACTAAAAAGTTTATAATAATTCAGGAAACAAAACATATAAACCATAAAATGGCTAATATTAAAACAATAATTCTGAGAAAGGGAAAAGAAGACAGTCTTCAAAGAAAACATCCCTGGATATTTTCTGGAGCCATTCAGCATGTTGAAGAGAATATGCAGGAAGGTGATGTTGTAAGGGTAATAAACGCAAATGGAGATTTTATTGCGGTTGGACATTGGCAGATTGGAAGTATTGCTGTCAGAGTTCTTTCTTTTGAAGATGAGACAATAGACGAGACGTTTTATAAAAGGCGCTTGTCTGTTGCTTTGGATGTTAGACGTAGTATAGGTTTGCTTCGTCATAACAACTCCAATTCCTGCACAATCAACTCCACATACCGTCTGGTACATGGTGAAGGAGATAATTTGCCAGGGCTTATAATTGATGTTTATGCCGATACAGCAGTAATGCAGGCGCATAGTGTAGGTATGCATGCTGACCGTATGGTTATCGCTCAATCCTTAAAATCCGTAATGGGTGAAAAACTAAAAGCTATATATTACAAGAGTGACACGACGCTACCTTACAAAGCAGATTTAGGACAGGAAAACGGTTTTTTGATAGGGCATTCTCAAAACAATGTTGCTATAGAGAATGGTCTTAAATTTTACATAGATTGGCTTAAGGGACAAAAGACTGGGTTCTTTGTAGATCAGCGAGATAATCGTTCACTTTTAGAGCAATACTCTAAAGGCAGGAAAGTATTAAATATGTTTTGCTATACCGGTGGATTCAGCGTCTATAGCATGCGTGGTGATGCCGAGCTTGTTCATAGTGTTGATAGCAGTGCCAAGGCTGTTGAACTTGTAAACAGAAATGTTGATTTGAATTTTCCTTCGGACCCTCGTCATAAGGCATTTGTCGCAGATGCATTTAAATTCTTGAATGACATGGTCATTGACTATGATCTTGTGGTTCTGGACCCTCCTGCTTTTGCCAAGCATAGAGATGCATTAAAGCAAGCATTGCGTGGATATACCAAGTTGAATGCCAAGGCTATGGAGAAAATGCCAAAAGGAAGTATACTTTTCACATTCTCATGTTCCCAGGCAGTTAACAAGGAACAGTTTAGAACCGCAATATTTGCTGCTGCAATGCAGGCTGGAAGAAATATCAGAATACTTCATCAACTTCATCAGCCAGCCGATCACCCCATAAACATATTCCATCCTGAAGGGGAATACCTAAAGGGATTGGTCGTATATATTGAATAGAGATTTATCATCAACAACGTGCTTAAAATACTTTAATTGATTTATGAAAATACAGTTTAGACTTACATTGCTAAATTTCCTTGAATTTGCTGTTTGGGGAGCTTATCTTACAAGTATGGGGGGGTACTTGGCCAGTGTCGGATTAGGTGCGAATATCAGTTATTTCTACTCTGTTCAAGGATTTGTTTCTCTGATAATGCCAGCACTAATGGGTATTGTGGCAGATAGATGGATGCAGGCTCAAAAGGTTTTGAGTATTTGCCATTTGCTTGCGGGTTGCTTTATGATTCTTGCCAGTCTTTATTGTATTCAATCTTCTCAAAATGTTGATTTTATAATCCTGTTTAGTTTATACACTGCAAGTATTGCCTTTTTTATGCCAACGATTGCATTAGCAAACTCGGTTTCATATAATGCATTAGACAAATCAGGGTTGGATGCTGTCAAAGCCTTCCCTCCAATACGAGTGTTTGGAACTATTGGCTTCATCATATCCATGTGGATTGTTGATCTCACAGGATGGCAAACAACACCTTATCAATTCATGTGGAGCGGTATGTTATCATTGCTGCTTGCTTTTTATTCTTTGAGTATGCCAAAATGTGAAATAAGTATAAAAAAGGAAAGTCAAAGTTTGGCACAAGCCTTAGGATTAGAAGCCTTTAAGTTGTTCCGTACCTACAGGATGGCTTTATTCTTTATATTTTCCATGCTTTTGGGATGTTGTTTACAGATAACTAATGGATATGCTGGTCCTTTTCTTCAGTCTTTTGGTATCAATGAAGCGTTTCAGGGAACCTTTGGCGTTGAGCATGCAAATATCCTCATCTCTTTGTCACAGATCAGCGAGACACTCTGTATACTGCTTATTCCATTTTGCCTGAGCAAGTTTGGCATCAAAAAGGTTATGCTTATGGCCATGTTTGCATGGATATTAAGATTTGGATTTTTTGCCGTTGGCGACCCAGGTCATGGAGTATGGCTATTAATTCTCAGTATGATTGTATATGGTATAGCTTTTGATTTCTTCAACATAAGCGGTTCTTTATTCGTTGATCAGGAAACGGATATTAGCATACGAAATTCGGCACAAGGTCTGTTTATGATGATGACTAATGGTTTTGGTGCTTCATTGGGTATGATTGCCGCAGGTTGGGTCATGAATATGTACACAGTAAATGAGAATGGTCTCATGATAGATAAACCGGGAACTGGTGGTTGGAGCGTGGCTTGGCTTATCTTTGCAGGTTATGCACTCGTTATCGCTATAGTTTTTGCAATAATGTTCCGCTATAAACATACATCAACGAAATAACAACGAAATGAAGGAAGTTCGTTTTTTCTATGACACTCAAATAACAGGTGCTCTTCCTGAAGAAGAGGCCAAGCATGTTGTACGCGTATTGCGAATGAAGGAGGGTGACCAAATTAATTTAATGGATGGTCGTGGAACCTTTTATACGGCAGAAATAACTACAGCTTCCAACCATCATTGTCTTTATAAGATAGTTAAAGAAGAAAAGCAGGATAGAGCATGGGATGGAAGCATACATTTGGCCGTAGCACCCACAAAACTCAATGATAGAATTGAATGGTTGGTTGAAAAAGCAACAGAAATAGGGTGGGATAGAGTTTCTTTTATTGAATGTCAGTATTCTGAACGCAAGGCAATTAAAACAGAACGTATAGAGAAAATAGTTGTTTCTGCTGTCAAGCAATCACATAAAGCATGGATGCCAACAGTGGATGAAATGGTTGATTTTAAATTATTTGTCCAAAAACATGGATTACTGGAAGGTGAGCAAGATGATGGAGTCTTGCGATTCATATGCCATTGTCATGAAGGCGAAAAAGAACATTTAAACGACGTTCTTATAAAAGGACGTGACACAATAGTCATGATTGGACCAGAAGGTGATTTTTCAATAGAAGAAGTTAGACTTGCCGAGAAATATAGATTTAGAAGCGTGACGTTAGGTAAAAGTCGTTTACGCACAGAAACCGCTGCTTTAGTAGGTGTTCATTTGATGCACCTATCACAATCTTTGTAGGAGACTATTGCTCTAATCATGCACAATAACAATAATTATCTGAGTATAATATGGAATCTTTGCTTAAACTCTATAAGTCATTTACCGGAAGTGAACCAATAACTTACGAGAAAATAAGTGGTGGTGGTAGTAATAGACAATATTTTCGATTGTATGACGAACATGGAAAAACCATGATCGGTGCAATAGGTACGTCTTTTGAAGAAAATTCCGCCTTTATATACCTTACCAAACATTTTGCGGCAAACGGAGTATCAGTTCCTCAAATTTTGGCCGTAAATTCTGACGGAATGTCTTATTTACAAAGTGATTTAGGCGATACAAGTCTTTATGATGTGATAAAAAAGGGACGTGAAAGTAAAGAGGGGTATTCCGTTGATGAGATAACTCTTCTGGAAAAGACCATACGATTATTACCTCAAATACAAGTACACGGAGCAGTTGACCTTGATTTTAGTCAATGTTATCCACAGGAGAGCATGAACGAGCAAAACGTAATGTTTGATTTAAACTATTTCAAATATTGCTTCCTTAAGACAACAGGAATAGATTTCAATGAGGTTAAGTTGGAAGAATGTTTTGTTAGAATGGCCAAGTCTTTATGCTCAGGTCCTAACCAGTACTTCATGTATCGCGATTTTCAGGCAAGGAATGTAATGATGGTCGCAAATCAAACACCGTACTTTATCGATTACCAAGGAGGTAGACGTGGCCCACTGCAATATGACCTTGTTTCTTTTTTATGGCAATCTTCATCACATTTTAATTCAGAAATACGTGAACACCTTATAGATGTATACATATCAGCACTTAAACAACATATAGAAGTTAAGACAGATGAGTTTAAGGAAAATTTGCCACAATGGGTGCTTTTTCGTATTTTACAGGTATTGGGTGCCTATGGTTTTAGAGGAAGATATGAGAAAAAAAAATATTTCCTAAACAGTATTCCTGCTGCGATAGACAATTTGCGCGAAATACTGAATTATCCTACAGCATGTCCTTATCCATATTTATATGAATTACTTAAGGAAATGGTAAACTTACCAGAGTTTCATGTTAATACTGATGAAACCAAAGAATTCCATACAACAAAGTGTCAAAGTAACGGACAACTTAAGGTTCGAATTTATAGTTTTTCATATAAAAAAGGAATTCCAGAGGATATATCTGGAAATGGTGGAGGATATGTCTTTGATTGTAGAGGAACACATAACCCAGGACGATATCATCAATACAAGACTCTTACAGGATTAGACAAACCTGTTATAGAATTTTTAGAGAATGATGGTGAAATAACTGAGTTTCTCAAGAGTGTGTATGTGTTGGCCGATGCTCATGTTACAAGATACATGGAACGAGGATTTACTTCTCTTATGTTTTGTTTTGGTTGCACTGGTGGTCAACATAGAAGCGTATATAGTGCACAGCATCTTGCTCACTACATTAATGATAAATATGGTATTGAAGTCTCCGTTTCTCATAGGGAGCAAAAAATAGAGACGTTGCTTCCACCAAGAAGAAAAGCATTAATATTTGCTGCGGGTTTAGGTACTAGACTTAAACCATTAACAGACAATATGCCCAAGGGACTTGTGAAGATTAGTGGTAAACCGCTGATAGAGCATGTCTTGCAAAAACTTGTTTGTGCAGGTTTCAACGATATAGTTGTCAATATTC
This sequence comes from Bacteroidaceae bacterium, assembly GCA_045612965.1. Taxonomy (GTDB): domain Bacteria; phylum Bacteroidota; class Bacteroidia; order Bacteroidales; family Bacteroidaceae; genus Physcousia. Next base: position 28,919 of record JAZLAC010000047.1, read on the forward strand.
ATCATTTTGGTGATATGATTGAAGCATGGGGCGCAGAAATCAGTAAAACCGATTTTTTCAAAAAGAATAATGTAAGACTGTCTTTTTCCGATGAACGTAAAGAGTTACTTGAAACAGGTGGTGGAATTGTATTTGCTGGTACAAAGTTAAAGGAAAAAAATCCGGAACAGAAATTTTTAGTACATAATGTGGATATTTTATCTAACATAAATTTAGAACGTCTTTGGGAATATGCAAATAATGATTCCGATGCTGTACTTGTTGTTTCTAGGCGCAACACAGCAAGATACTTGATTTTTGATAAAGAATTGCGTTTGGTTGGATGGACAAATATTAAAACTGGCGAAATAAGAAGTCCGTACCAAATAGTTCACGAAGAATTAAGCGTTTCAGATTTGACTTCGCTTAAAACAACAAATTACAAACTTATGGCATTTGCCGGTATACATTGTATAAATAATAGTTTGTTAACTGAAATGTCGACATGGCCAATCAAATTCTCAATTACAGATTTTTATATTGATATGTGTGATAAATATATATTCAAGGCATATGAACCTGATAATTTAAAAATTATTGATGTAGGAAAAATAGATTCCCTAATGTTGGCTGAGAATTTTGTTTCAGAAAACCAAGAATAGGCATTATGTTTACTTGTATCAGTAATCGAGTTCTTTGACATCGTTGAAATTAGTCTTATCAAATAGGTCTCGCAAGTGAGTTTTATCCGTCAATGAGATGCCGAGAATCTGCAAGACTTCATAAGTTGAGCGTTTCGGTTGCATATCATGTTTGACGATAGCTACAAGGCAATAAGTGATAATGGCCACACTGATTTGTATGCGGACTGCGTTTTCTGTCGTACCCCAAAACCTTTTTATCTTAAGATGTTGTTTGAGCCATTTGAAAAACAACTCTACCAACCTCTTTTCTTATAGAGATTTGCGATATCCAATGCGGAAAGATGCTTTGCGTTCGTTAAATAGACAAACTCTCGATCATCTTCTTCATCGTAGTAACGAATGAGTCTAAATGATTTGGGATACTTCTTTTCGGAGAAATAACCAGTAAGCTTTACTTCCCCATCTGTCAGTACATTCTTTGGCATTCTTCGCTTCCATTTGACTATCTTATATTTCAGGTTTGTTTTGGCTCTGACTACATAAAAGGAATCTGTAAGATGTATTTTATAGAGTTCCTT
>JAZLAC010000048.1:0-35110 GCA_045612965.1 Bacteroidaceae bacterium
GTTCTTCAATATCGGGCAATGCATTGCGTAATCGTTCGGGCATATCTTTTGTTGCTCGATATGTTGCAACACCCATAGGCTTGTCATAGTCTCGGATAGCAAACTCAACAAACGACTGATTCATATCACGACATAACAGGATGCCAATCGCAGGGTTTTCGTGCGGTTTTCTCACATATGTATCAAGAGCCGACAGATATGTACTCAATTGTCCCAAGTATGAAGAACGGAATTTCCCTGATTTTAGCTCGACGGCAACAAGTGAGTTTAGTTCTCGATTGAAGAAAAGCAAATCAACAAACATTTCCTCTCCCGAAACTTCTAACCTATATTGGTTACCTACGAAAATAAAATCTTGTCCGAAGGTCAGGATAAACCTTTTGATGTTATCCACAATGGACTTTTCGAGCACACGCTCGTTCAAATCTTCATCTTGTGTATCAAGTTCTTCTACATTGATAAAATCCAACAAGTATTCATCCTTGAATGCGTTTACAGCCTTTAATGCCTGCTTTGTACTCGGCATTGTATCGGTGAAATTATTGGGGAGCGTTCCTCGATGATTGTACAAATCAGCCTTGAGATAATCTCTTAAAGTGTATTTATTCCAAAAGTGTGTGGCTGATTCGTGTATATAGAACAAACGAGCATCTAAAGACTTAGCTTTTGTTATAATCTCAATATGATGGCTAAAGCCGATAGCAATAAAATCCGACCAATTAAATTCGTCAGCCATCGGCTGGCGAATTTCAATAAGCAACATTTGCTCGTTAAGTTCCGAATCGCTAACCGCAGTTAGCGTTTTATTTTCGTCAGCCATCGGCTGGCGATTTATAACAGGCGACCACTCTTCGTAGAATGAACGCATATTCTTTATGTTCGATGCCGAGAAACCACGAAGCCCAGGCAACTCCTTTTGTAGTTGCTGGCTAATGGTCTCGATTGCACCTTTGCCCCAGAATCCTTCACGGGAGTTTTTTGAAACATAGCAACCTATACCGTAATACAATGATAGTTGCTCTTTATTAGCCGCAGATGCTGCACGATACTGACTATGTAATATCGCTTCTTTTATAACCCTTACCGCTTCGGAGTATTTCTGTAAATCGCTCATATTCATATGATTTATCTTTACAGGATATAACAACGACAAATTATAGTTTTATTAGTCTTTTTCAATAATTCTCATAGTTCGCCTAATTAAAAAACATAAAAGCTGATATGAGTAGATTGATTATTGATACAATCCCTAATATCCAACACCATAAATTTAGTGTAGAAGTCTTTTTTTCTAATAAGGTCTTTTCTTCGTATAGTCTTTTCTCTGAATCAGTGCGAACTTTATCCACAAGTGATTCCGTATAAACCATAGCTTCAGAAGCAGAACCTATTTTATCATAAGTGATATTTGTTCGTTCAATTTCTTCATTGATTTTGATATTATAATATAATTTCATTTCATGTAGAACTTCAGTTTTGACAGAGTCAGTTTGGGTATTTATTTGTTTGAGTAAAGCATTATGGTCCTCTAACATTTTTCTGGTTAGTCCTGTTAGACTCAGTTCATTTGATTGGGCATTTTCCGTTCCTTTTAAAGTTTGAATTTCTTTTTCTAATAACTTGTATTTATTAGAAAGTTTTTCTATCTTATTAAATAGGTCTTCTTGGGCTTTCAACTGCTGTACAACACCTAACAAGGATTCTTTAGCCCTTTGACTTATTTTTTGTTTAGAAGCATCTTTCAAACCGGATGTGATTGTGTCTATGACCACTCTTGTAGTGGCAATATTTGCAACACCTAATCCAAAAAGATATTTTGTTGCATCTGTAATAGTAATTAAATTATCAAACATTACTTTTTGAGCATCTGCAATATTTTGAATACCAACAGCTAATTCAATACCGGAATTTTGCAGGGCTTCAATCGCTTCCTTCTTGTCCTTACCAGTTAAACTCCAACCTGCACTCTTTTTACTTGCAGCATCAGCACTATCCTTGGCTTTTCTGGCAGCCTCTAAGGCCTTCTCTACATTTTCAGATGATTGGCTAATTGTTTCTATTTTTGATAGAACAGTAGGAGCAATATTTGCAGGAATAAGCTGAACATTATTGTTTATGTTATTATCCATTAGTTGAGTATATCTTTAATTGTGTCTATTAAATCAGGATTGTTTTTTTCTATGTTTTCTTTATCATTTGATACGGAATCTAAGTCCGTGGATATAGCCTCCCAAGAATTTGTAAAATAGGATATAGATTGTTGAGCTATTGCAGTTGTTTCCTGCACAGCTTTACTTGCATCTTCTGCAGACATCCACATATCAGCATTCTTGTAAAACATCTTGGCATTGTAAAGTTCAATTTGTTGTTGGTATAATAATTGTCGTTCTCGCTCTTTTTTCTGTTTTTTTAAATCCATTCTAGAATCAGTCCAAATAGCAATAGCGAAACGTCCAATGCCTACAAAATTTATATGTAATATAAAGTTAGCAGCAAATACTACAGGTTCACCTCCAGATTTCATACCTGAGCGAATAGCTGCATCTGCCATATCAACTGCAATAAAAGTTCCTGATGCTATTGTTAGCATTCTATTGATTGTACGATTGTTAATTGGTATAACATTTTTCCAATTAACATCAGCCCATTCTTCACATTTTTGTTTTTCAATGATGAGCCTACGTATAAAATAGAAAGTTCTGACGATGGCTTCATTCAAAATAACAGGTATTGCTTGTTTTCCAAGATGTTCCACAATAGCAAGCTCTGTTCGCATATCAAATTTATCTTTTGAGTAAGCATCGCTAACAACTTTTGATAAAGGCGTCATATTTAACGGTGGAATATCAGCTAACTCTTTCAATAATGAAAGGAATAAACCTGGTATCCCCATTCCTTCTCCAGCGGTATTCTTGGAACCGCCCATATCACTTACTAAATGCCCGAACCAATTATGCGCTATTAACAATACTTCAATAACTGCTGGTGATGCAGCCAATGCAACAACTGTTTTTTTTATTGGTTTAGGCAAGTTATCTAATTTTTCAGGGTGTTTTGATTTTGCTAAATGAACAAGCCATAATATTACACCTGATATAATGATGGGAAGCCAAGTTTTGAGTATTTGTTTAGGATTTGTATCTATTGCTTGAAAATGCCAGTTTCCTTCTTTATCGACAAATATGCCTAATCGCAAAAAAGATACAATAATAGCGGCTATTAAACCAACTGGAGTAGGATGATGTGCAATATCCTCAAGATGATGAAGTCTTGTACTACTAATGTGTGTCGCTTTCCAGATATTATCTTGATCTACAGGAAATTTCTTTTCTAAGAAGTTTATAGCTCCTTTTAATCTTCCTTTACCGTCATAGCCGTTCTTTCTTGCATATGCTTCTATAAACTTATTAATATGCTTATTACTGTCAGCTTTCAATTCTTCAAAATTAAATTCGCCGACAAAGAAAGAGTCAATAAGTCCACATAATACACCACTACTAACAGCTAAAAGATTATCAAATACATCTGCTTGATTTGTAAGTCTTTCAATATCAGTATTGTATTCATTAATTATGTTCTGTATATTATGAATACGATTATCAATATCCAATAGGCTTTCTTCTATTATTGTTCGTTCATTGTTATGTTCGGCATTTACAAGAGAACGTACAGAATATTCTGCTTGTGTATCTTGATTATCAATTTTAAAACTTAGAAGTTCCTTCATAAAAACAAAATTATAAATAGTACTAAAATATTGCAAAAATAGTAAAAATTCGTAATAATAAGCACTCTACAGGCGAATTATTACGACTTAGGGGGGTGCATTTTATAGTTTATAGTTTCAACCCTCGATATTGTTTTCTGCTTGCTAGTAATCCCAGCGCTTCCATAAACTCATCTTTCTTACGTCTGAGCCAGGAGTAATGCTAAACGCCATAGATTCATAAGGTTAAATCTATCCTCTTTGTCCTCTTTGAGGGAGCATACCGCACCGTCTGCCTGTAGATTTAATAAAAATGTAACATCTTCCATGGCTGATTTGGGTTTTCACAGAAGCCTAACTTTTTTGAAACAAAACTGAAACATTATACCCCTACTTTTGCGGTGTCCAAACAAGAAACGGACACCGTAAACTATGAAAAGAAGAATGATTATTGCCATGGCATTTGCCGGCATGGGTATCGTGGCACAGGCCCAGGATACCAAAGTGAAGGAAGAACCCAAGGGTAAGCCCATCATCCAGGTGTTTGCCAACCTGCACACGGGTTTCGGTGCAGAGAACGACGACCGCGGGTTTGAACTGGAGAGAAGTTATCTGGGTTACGAGTACAACCTGGGCAAGGGATTGAGCGTGAAGGGCGTGGCCGACATAGGCAAGTCCTCCAAGGTGGACGACTACCACCGTATCTTCTATGTGAAGAATGCCCTGATACAATGGAAGAAGGGCAAACTGACACTGGCAGGCGGCCTTATCTCCACCACACAGTTCAACTTCCAGGAGAAGTTCTGGGGTTACCGCTATGTGATGAAGTCCTTCCAGGACAAGTACAAGTTCGGCAGCAGTGCCGACCTTGGTGTGTCTGCATCGTACAAGTTCGCCGATTGGCTTTCTGCCGATGCCATTATAGTGAATGGCGAGGGTTACAAGAAGATTCAGGTGAAGGATGGTTTCAACTATGGCTTGGGCATGACGCTGACTCCGGTTAAGGGCCTTCAAATCCGTTTGTACGGAGGTTTGAACGAGGCCGCCGAGGAGGGCAAGAAGAACACCGTGAACATGGCAGCCTTCGTGGGTTACAAGACGGAAAGGTTTACCGTAGGTGCCGAGTACAGCCACATGTGGAACGCCTCCTACAAGCAGGATGCCGACCAGTACGGCTATTCGGTGTTTGCCTCTGCAAAACTCTCAAAGTGCGCAGACCTCTATGCCCGCTTCGACGATGTCTATTCCAAGGACAAGTGGAACGTGGAGAAGGACGAGTCCTCGGCCATCCTGGGCGCCCAGTTCAAGTTGGGCAAGTATGTCAAGGTTGCCCCCAACGTCCGCATGAGCATTCCCAAGGCCGACGGTGCGGACAACCGCTATTCTGCCTACGTGAGTTGCTATTTCGGTATTTAACCCACAAACATTTAGGTATTATTACAATATAAAAATAGGAATATTATGAAAAAGATGTTTTTGTCAGCAATGGTGCTGATGCTCGCCCTTGCCATGGTGTCTTGTGGCGGAAAAGCGACAGGCGAGGGACGTGAGGCACAGGAACTTTCCGGTGCAGGTGCAACCTTTCCTCTGCCTTTCTACAATGTGGTCTTCGAGCAGTTTTCCCTGCTTAATGGCGATGCCGTGGCATACGGAGGTATAGGTTCGGGTGGCGGTGTGCGCAACCTGCGCGACAAGATAGTAGATTTTGCAGGCAGCGATGCTTTCCTCACGGACAAGGATATGGCCGATATGCCCGAGGTGCTTCATGTCCCCACCTGTATGGGTGCAGTGGTTCTTGCCTATAATCTTGAGGGAGTAGGCGAACTCAACCTTTCTGGCGAGGTGATTGCCGATATTTTCGCTGGCAATATAAAGATGTGGAACGACGAGCGCCTGGCCGCCCTCAATCCCAATGCACAACTCCCTGCCGAGGCTATTATACCCGTATTCCGTTCAGACGGTTCGGGCACAACCTTCGTCCTCACCGACTATCTTACAAAGGCCAGCCCCATGTGGAAAGAGAAGTACGGTGCCGGCAAGTCGGTAAACTTCCCCTCAGGGCAGGCGGCAAAGGGCAATCCTGGTGTGGCAGGTGTAATCAAGCAGACAAAGAACTCTATTGGCTATGTAGGGTCGGAGTATGCCTTTGCACAGAAGATAGCATACGCAAAGGTTCAGAACCTGCAGGGCGAGTTTGTAGAGCCTGCATCAGCAAGCATCTCGGCGGCTGCTTCCGGAGACATCCCTGCCGATACCCGTTATTCAATAACCCATTCTGATGCGCAGGGCGCTTATCCCATCTCCACATTCACATGGATGATTATCTACAAGGAGCAGAACTATTCCGACCGCTCAAAGGAGCAGGCAATTGCCACGCTCGACCTCCTGAAGTACATCCTCTCGGACGAGGCACAGGGCATTACCTCAGAGGTACACTATGCACCCCTTCCAGAGAAGGCCAGGGAGCAGAGCATGAAGAACCTGCATACGGTAACATATGATGGAGTGACAATACTGTAACAATCATGAAACTATGAATGACAAACTATACAGAGGTTTCCTTTTTATAGCGGCATTGGTAGTACCTGTAGTGTGCGGGGGCGTGGTTTACGCCCTCGTCACTGATGCTTACGATGCTTTCGAGTATTTCGGGTTCTTCAGGTTCCTCACCTCATCGGAGTGGAACTACACCGAGGGTGCCGAGCAGTATGGGGCATTGCCATTCATCACGGGTACACTGATGACAACACTCCTGGCACTCATCTTCTGCATACCCTTTTCTCTCCCCGTTGCCTTGTTCGTGGGCGAGTACTTCAAGGGCACAAAGGTTGCAGCCGTGCTCAGTACCGTAACCGATTTGCTGGCAGGTATCCCCTCCATCATCTATGGCTTGTGGGGATTCTACACCTTGCGTCCTGTCATTATGGCTCTCAACATTTCGCCACAGGGGTCGGGCATACTCACCGCTTCATTGGTGTTGGCCATCATGATCATCCCCTATGCAGCATCGCTTAGTGCCGAGTTCATAAAGATGGTTCCCAACGACCTGAAGGAGGGTGCATACAGCCTTGGGGCAACGAGAGCCGAGGTTGTACGCAAGGTGGTATTTCCCGTTGCAGGTTCGGGCATCTTCTCCTCGTACGTCCTTGCCATAGGCCGTGCCTTGGGCGAGACGATGACGGTGACCATGCTGATTGGCAATACCAATGACATCCCCCAGTCGATAACCTCCACGGGCAATTCGATGGCATCAATCATTGCCAACCAATTTGGCGAGGCAGATGATTTGCGCCTCTCATCGCTCATTGCCATCGGTTTGATTCTTTTCCTGATAACCGCAGCAATCAATATGGTGGGGAAGATAATGATTAAACGTGCAAGAATATGACTACATTCAAACTTAGAAACCGGTTGGCAAAGGACAAACTTATGCTCTGTGGTGTGTGCTTTCTTGCCATGCTTACGGCAGTTCCTCTGCTTGCCATTTTGGGAGAGGTGATAATTCGTGGCTATGACCAGTTGTCGTGGTCGTTCTTCACCGAGCCTACCCCTACGGCCTATAAGGCCATGAAGGCCATCGAGGCAGGCAAGCCTATTCCTGGTGGCATTGCCAACGGTATAATTGGCACGATGATAATGCTGAGCATGGCCGTTGCCGTTGCCGTCCCCGTTGGCATCCTGTGCGGTGCATTCCTGGCAGAGAACAGCAAGAGCCGCTTCGCTCAGGCAGTAAGTTATCTTACCGACCTTCTGCAGGGCACACCGTCGGTGATTATTGGTATCATCACCTATATCTGGGTCGTAGTGCCCATGAAGGGCTATTCGGCCATAGCAGGCAGTGTGGCGCTATGCATTATGAAGCTTCCGCTTATCATCCGTTCAACAGAAGAGACTCTGAAAATTCTCCCCTCATCGCTCAGGGAGGCGGGCTTGGCACTGGGTGGCAACAATGCGCGTGTCATGATGAAGGTGCAGTTGCCAGCCGCCTTCGGAGGCATCTTCACCGGTGTGCTGCTTGCCATCTCCAGAGTTATCGGCGAAACAGCACCCCTGATGTTCACCGCCCTTGGCTGCTCGCTTGTGCGCTTCTCTGTCGACAAACCCATTTCGGCAGTGCCTCTGCTCATTTGGGAATTCTTCAACGACCCCAACCTTCAGGAGTTGATATGGGGTGCATCGCTCTTCCTGCTCTTATTCGTACTTACATTGAATCTAACAGCCAAATACCTTGCAAAGAAATGGAAGCAGTAAAACCTATACTTGAATTCAAGAAGACTTGCGTGTCATACACCAAGCAGACAATGGCGGTAAAGTATGTGTCGGCCGCTATCGAAAGAAACACCATCACCGCCATCATGGGGCCTTCGGGGTGCGGAAAGTCAACCCTGTTGCGTGCTGTAAACCTTATGCACAACCTTTATGCCAACATACGTGTTGACGGGGAAATACTGCTGAATGGGGAAAACATCCTCTCCATGGAACCCATTGACGTGCGTCGCAGGGTGGGCATGGTCTTCCAGCGCCCTGCTCCCTTTCCCACAATGAGCATCTACGACAATGTCCTCTCGGGGTATGCGCTCAACGGCATCCGCCTGTCCAAGGCAGAAAAGGATGCCACGGTGGAGCGGTGCCTGAAAAGTGTGGCCCTGTGGGACGAGGTGAAGGATGTGCTAAACAAGAAAGGCACCTTCCTGTCGGGTGGTCAGCAGCAGCGTCTGTGCATTGCCAGTGCCTTGGCGATGAAGCCCGATGTACTGCTGATGGACGAGCCTACATCGGCTCTTGACCCCATAGCCACCAAGCACATCGAGGAACTGCTCCTGGAACTTCAGAAAGAGGTGACCATACTTATCGTTACCCACAACATGGGGCAGGCAATGCGCATCTCGTCAAAATCCATGTTCATGTACCTTGGCGAACTAGTAGAATACGGCGATACCGCCACCATGTTCTCCACCCCTGTGGACGAGCGCACCAAGGCTTATCTCACAGGAAAGATGGGATAGACCCCAAATCGGCAAAAAACGGACTGAGGACTGAGGAACTGAGGAACTCCCCCCCTTGCAGGTGCATACAATAAATAAAGATGGCATCACATTGCGTGGTGCCATCTTGTTTAGTGGTAGCGCAGTTAATCGTTCATCAGTCTTGCAAGTTCGGGAATGTCATGGTTCTCCAAGGTACTTTATGATAACGGCCATCTGCCCAGGCGGGAGATACCGCCTGCGCTCATCGTAGCCCAAGCGCTTTAGTTCTTCCAAAAGTTCTGGCGTATTGTGTTTTTCATCACGGAACCTGCGAACGGCAGTATGGCGAGAGAAATCGGGATAGTATCGCATGGCAGATGGCAAACACAGCATCCTAATGTCGTTAAACTTTCCAAGCAAAAAAAATGCCCCATTCCGGGGCAAATTTTAGGGGAGTTTGATAATGAGGGAGATATGTTTCGGAGGGCTTAATTCTTGTGCTCCCTTTGCAAAAGATCCAGCGCTATGCGCTTCTCTTCCTTGCTTAGGGCTCCAATCATATGGCTAACCTTCTCTGCCAAATCACTTGCATTTGGATTGCAATTCATATTAGCAAGCAATGCCTTGCCGCTGTCCGTAAGAAAATACCTTTGGTTAGGGCTGGTTGGTTTGTCTGGGAAGGTCATGCCTACAAGTTGCGCTTCTATCAGAGGAGTTATGTATTTAGTTCTGAACTTCGTTGTGTTGGCCCAATGATACAAGTCCTTGAGTTCGGTCATAGTCCTTTGATTCTGAAGGGCCATGAATAATTTCACAACTTCTTCCCATCTTAGTCCCAACTTAGTCCCAACTTGCTCCCAACTTAATCCCGGCTTAGTTCCTGTCTGACATTGTTCGTCCTGCCTGCCCCTTGTTTCGTATGCCATTGAGTATATCGTGGTCATAAACTGGCTGGTTGTTGAACGGAATACGGGTTTGAGTTCTTCTTTGTAACCTTCCAGAAACTTTGTTTCATTGCAGATACGCTTCAATCCGCTACCCCGCTTCTCCATATAGCCAAGTTGAGCCATTACATCAGCAAGAACAGGATTTCTTCTGTCTGACGAAATCTCTTCTATGGAGAGGTCTTGTACCGTCTGCCCGCTATACATGCCACCAGGAGAGGTAATGGATAATCTGTCATCATATATATCCAAATGTACCTCGCTGCCCATTACCGTATAGTCACGATGGATGAAGTGATTCACTAACGCCTCAAGCACCGCTCTTTCTGCGTATTCTGGTTTGTTTTTTCTTCTGTCTGGCAGTTTCTCCCAACCCTTACGTGTGTTTGCCCTCACAAAGTTCATCGCTTCACGGAGCAAGAGAAGTATATTCCCCTTAAATTCAGAATCATTTATAGCATCGTTTTTTTGCTTACCGTCCCATCGCGTACAATACAGACGTGATTGCCACACAGGAGTGTCATCGGCAAACAATGCACCAGCATTGGTCAGATTCCCTGCACTTGTTACCAGTCCAAACGACAATAGGTATTTCTTGTCCCATTCCTGTTGGGTGCGCTCCTTGAAAGCGTTTGCCAATATTATAAAGGAATAGTCCTCGGATTTATAGTCGGTATGCAGGGAGTCGAAAGTCTTGTTTGTGCCTTTCAGCACCAAGCGAACCATTTGCTCTGCCGTTGCAGGAATGCTCTCGTCGCCTACACGGACGAATGCCACCCTTTGGCCATCTCCAACATAGTAGTATGGAGTATAATGGCCAGCGTATACTTTCAGCTGTAATACGTGTAATCCATCTATTACCTGTGGGAGCATTTCAACCTCTGGCAGAGGGTCCATATAGTCCCGAATCTTACTGCTGATCGTTTCGCAAACACGCTGCACATCATCAAGTCCTTTGACGATGCCGTCATTGTCAATGCCGAAGAAAAGGGAACCACCCAAACCATTGGCAAAGGCGCTTACGCTCTTCAACCAACTCTTGGATTTCTTCTCCTCCAGCATGACTTTGAAATCGTATGCGGTACATTCCGCTATCAGGCAATTCAAATCCATTTCGGTTGCTAAACTTATGATATATAGTGCAAAGATACCTTCTTTGGATGAGATGGGCAAGAAAACCGCCACTAAAATATAGCATCTTGATTGTTTTACCTCCAAACTTTCCAAGCCAAAAAATGCCCCATTCCGGGGCAAATTTCAGGGGCGTTTGAAAATGAGGGAGATAGGTTTCGGAGGGGTCAGTAGCGGATGATTTCGACGTGGGGGCAATACTTGAAAGCATCGTTGTCCACATGGCAGCCCTTTGGGATACGTACTTCGGTGAGGTTGGAGCAGTAAGAGAAATCCCAGTCCCCAATCTTCGTCACCGATGGGGGGATGGTGATGCTCGTGAGACTGGAGCAATCTTTGAAAGCATATTTCCCAATCTCCGTCACCGATGGGGGGATGGTGATGCTCGTAAGACTCTTGCAACCAAAGAAAGCCCAGCCCCCTATCTCCGTCACCGATGGGGGGATTGTGGTATTCTTACACCCACTTATCAGCGTATTGCTCTCCGTATGGATTATGGCATTGCAATCCTCTCTAGAGTCATAGACCTTGTTGTCCTTGGAAACGGAAATGCTCGTGAGGCTGGAGCAACCAGAGAAAGCACAGTACCCGATCTCTGTCACCGATGGGGGGATGGCGATGCTCGTAAGGCTGGAGCAAGCAAAGAAAGCAGCAAAACCGATCTCCGTCACCGATGGGGGGATGGAGATGTTCGTGAGGCTGGAACAAGCAGAGAAAGCCCACTCCTCAATCTCCGTCACCGATTCTGGGATGGTGATGCTCGTGAGGCTGGAGCAACCACGGAAAGCATAGCCCCCAATCTTCGTCACTGATTCTGGGATGGCTAGGCTCGTGAGGCTGGAGCAACTACGGAAAGCACAACCCCCAATCTTCGTCACCGATGGGGGGATGGTGATGCTCGTGAGGCTGGAGCAACCTGAGAAAGTACTGTGCCCAATCTTCATCACCCACCGAGGCAGGGTTATACTTTTAAGGTTCTTGCAACCAGAGAAAGCCCAATTCTCAATCTCCTCCACCCATTCGGGCAGAGTGACGTCCGTGAGGTTCTCGCAACCATAGAAAGCCTCTTTCCCAATCTTCTTTATCCACTGGGGTAATTCTACGCTTGTTAGTTCTTTGCAAACCACGAACGCCCCCTCCTTTATCTCTGTCTCCCACTCGGGTATGATGGCCTTGCCGTTCTGGATGTCGTAGCCGTATTCCCTGTATTTTGCCATAGTAGTGGTTTTTAGGGTTGGGGGTCAGTTTGTTTCGTCTTCAAATGGCAATTTCCCAAGGTACTTGTCAAAATCGCTTATGAACATGCGGTCTTGTATGACTCTAAATTTCTCATATTCCGTTTCGGCATGCTCCTTTGCCTCCTGAGCAGAAACACTTCCCGATGTCTGCAACACATCATTGCCGCCAGCCATTAAGATTGTGTCTATCTGCTTGGCCCAGTCTTCCATGGTCATGGGAATATGGCGTTTTGCCATACGCTCAGCCAGTTCGAGCACACCACTCACAAGCTGTCCCATATCAGCCAGTTCCACTTCTTTTAGGTAGTTTTTAGCTATAACGACATCGGTCTTCACAATCTTTCCGTCAGGAGCGTTCTCCCAAGTAGTCAGTCCCATATGCTCCCTGTCGGCATTGGCACGTGCCACTATCAGTTCGGCAGCCGTCCTGCCATGCACGGCATAGTGCATCTTGTTCTGCATCGTCTTGTAGAATAGTCGTGTAGTAGGGGCATCCCGATTATAATCTATGGCCGTTGAGTATATATCGGTTAACTTTTGATAGAACCTACGTTCCGAGAGGCGAATTTCCCGAATCTCTGCCAACAGATGTTCAAAATAGTCTTCATCAAGAAACGCCCCATTCTCCATTCTTTTTCTATCCAATACATATCCCCGTATGGAATAGTCGCGCAATACGCTCGTAGCCCATTGGCGGAATTGTGTGGCGCGGATACTGTTCACGCGATACCCCACACTGATAACAGCATCAAGATTATAGAATTGGAGGCTACGGTTAACCTCTCTGCTTCCTTCGTGCCGAACTACCGAGATTTTCTCGGCAGTTGCACTTTCTATAAGTTCGCCGCTTTCATAGATATTCTTTAGGTGCAATCCGATATTATCCGACGAACAGTCAAACAGCATCCCCATCGCCCTTTGGGTACACCATACTGTCTTGTCCTTGTAATATACTCAACGCCTTGCTCCCTTCCCTCTACTTGAAAGATGAGGAACTCAGCTGTGCTGTTTCTTATTTCCTTACGTTTAGGCATAAAAATAGAGATTAGAATATTCTAATTGCTTCCATTTACACTTGCACGCACAAAGATACGAATAAGCGAGCGAAAAAGCAAATTTTATTTGTTTTTTCCGAGCGTGAGTATCTTAGAGACGCAGTCTCAATGATACGAATAAACGAGTGAAATAATATCAAGCTTGCTTGGATATTTTTTGCAACGAGTGAAAGTATCTTCGAGTTTATCTCAAAGATACGAAATCCCCTCATCCCACACAAGCATTCCGCTGTATTTATTTTCCATCCCTCTTCGTTCAACATTAAACGTTAAACGTTCAAAAAACACCCCAGCGTCCACCTTTTCCGTCAAAAGTCAACGAAACCTGGGGCAGGAAGTCACCCCGTTCAGTATGGATTGGGGGATGTGGCAAGTGGTTAAAGATAGTACCAGATAGTGTATAATGCTTAATTTCAATATCTTAAATATAACAATTGGGGGGGGGGTATAGTTTCCTCATTCCTCATTCCTCAGTCCATTGTTTACGCTACGTTTGGATTGAGAAAATAAGTTTATAATATATATATAATATTATTAATATTATATATATATTATAAAGTCTAAATAGCAGTTTGTCGTTTTCGGACTGAGGAATGAGGAACTGAGGAACACCTTTCAAACTGTGTAATGATTTTTTACTAAAACATAGTTAATAAACAGAGGTGCGCACCCTCATATCACTGCACTGATACGACAGAAAACACCGACACAGATAGGCATAATGCACGCTATTGATAATCAGGGTGTTATAGAGGCAAAACCGGAGCAGTGGCAGTACATTTAGAACATTCATCATCGCCGTCGTTTTGTCTTGGCGGTGCTGACATATTGTCATGCGCCTGGCAATTCATGTTCACGGCTGATTTCATGCGAGGACCGAGCCTTGACGATACGAGGATTTCTTGCCCTGAACCGGGCAGAGAGGGGTGTAAAGTTTTTTTAGAGCAGACCAACCCAAGCAACAGCCCCAACGGACCCTCCCCCCTGCCCAGTCCTCGCGTCGCAATGGAGATTGCTCCCCTCATGGAGCACAGATTGACATTCAGTCAATCCTCCAAGGACTCCATTCGCCACAAGGGAGGGGAGTATAATGTTCTGCTGATGGGGCACAAGTCAGTTGTAACCACTCCCTCCCCTTGTGGGAGGGTTGGGGAGGGGTCCTTGGACAAGTTGGGGGAGGGTCCTTGGGTTGGGGACGTAGGGGGTGGATAAAACTCTCTGCGCACTCTTGTCGTAACGAAGTTTGCGACCACTCCAGCGCAATCGTGAAACACAAGGGGAAATAAAACTTTGCGCTCTTTGCGGTCTTTGCGTGAAAATATAATTCATCCGGCAACCGTTACTTTCTCACGCAAAGGACGCAAAGGACGCAGAACTTCCAATGCCAACTACGCTGTCGCTGGAGTAGTCGCTGGCTACGCACGACAGAGGGCGCAGAGGGAGGGGGGAATGGAAAAGGTATAATCCACCCCCTCCGCTTCGCTCGTCCACCCTGTCTCAGGGGGACAGTTTGCTGGCGCGGTGCTGGCGGTTGTAACTACTCCGTCCGCGCGTCGCACTGGGGAGTGCTCCCCTCACAAGGCACAGATGGACATTTAGTCCATCCTCTAAGACCTTGTTCGCCCATACAGGGGAGGGGTCCGTAAGGGTCTTGGGGTGTCCTCAGTTCCTCAGTTCCTCAGTCCTCAGTTTGTTTTTGCCCTTACCACACCATTATCCCAGCCACGCCGCATACGATGCCGATGGCGGTGCCGGTGAGGACCTGGCCCAGGGTGTTGCCCTTCAGGAGCATGCGGCTGCTCATGACGGCTCCGGAGAGGAGGATGGCGATGGAGAGCCACCACGTGGGGTTGAAGGCAAAGATGTGGCTGTAGGCCAGGAGGGCACCGATGATTACCCCGGTGCCGGCCGAGTGCATGCTGACCCTGTACCATATATTGGCTATAACGCAGGCGCATTGCACAAGCAGGCTTACCACCAGTATGGCGCCCATGAAGGAGGGCAGGTAGAGTTTGTGGCACACGTACATGCAACTGAGGTACGAGATGATGTTTACGGCGTAGACAATGTAGCGGCGGTGTTGCTGGTGAAGGTCGTGCCTGCTCCATCCGTTGGTCTTGCGGATGAGGAAGGTCATCACATAGGGTATGGCCACGCTGAACACATACACGGCAAGCAGGACCCACAGTTTGAACTCCCACGGCAGCATGCTCAGGTAGGTGAGGGTGAACAGTATGCTGAAGCCCACCAGCGGATAGAATGCCGGCTGGAACACCACGGCAAGCACTTGGGCAAGGAATCTGGTCAGTTTCATTCTCGTCTCATTCTGCTTGTGGGTATGCCCAGATGTTCGCGGTACTTGGCCACGGTGCGTCGTGCCACATCGAAGCCCTGGCGGCAGAGCATCAGGGCAAGTTCGTCGTCCTTCAGCGGTGCGCCCTTGTCCTCCTGGGCAATGATTTCCCTGAGCGCCTGGTGTATTTTCCTGATGGAAACGTCCTCGTCCTCGGCGGTCCTGGCCTGTGTGGTGAAGAACCAGCGCAGGGGATAGGTGCCGTAGGGTGTCTCCACGTACTTGCTGTTGCACACGCGCGACACGGTGCTGAGGTCCTGTTCCGTTATCTTGGCAATGTCCTCCAGGCGCATGGGGCGGAGCAGGGTCTCGTCGCCCGTAAGCAGGTATTTGCGCTGGAGTTTTATTATCGCCTGCATGGTGCGCATGATGGTGTGGCGGCGCTGCATGATGGCACCGATGAAGAGTTTGCCGCGGTTCACATAGTCGCGCACATAATCCACGTCTATCATCTCCATGGCATCGTCGCTGACGGAGAGCGTGGGCATGTCGCCGTCGTTCAGGGTCAGTTCTATGCCCCCCTCCTGATCTATGCTGACGATGACATCCGGTGTAATGTGCGTTTCCGAGGAAGTTGCCCTTTCGCCCATGGAACTGCCCGGGCGCGGGTTCAGCCGCCTAATCTCGTGCCGCAGGAGCCCCACCTGCTGGTCGGAGAGTTTGTACCTCTGCTGTATCAGGTCCCAGCGGTTGTGGCTTATATCCTCCCAGTTGCGTTCCAGCACCTTCAGCAACAAGGGTGTGTGCCCTGGAACGCTGCGGTAGCCACGGCGCTTGCACTGTATGATGAGGCATTCCTGCAGGTTGCGTGCTCCCACGCCTGGAGGGTCAAAGCGCCACAGGGTGTGCAGGACACGCTCCACCTCCTCGGGAGTGGTGTCCAGGTAGTGGTAGATGCTCAGTTCGTCGGCTATCTGGAAGAGAGGCTTGGCAAGCAAGCCGTCGTCGCCAAGGTTGCCAATGAGGTATTCCAGTATCTGGCGGTCGTGCCCGGAGAGGCCGCAACCTGCCACCTGCTCCATCATCTGGTCGTAGAAGGACTGTGTGTCTGCACTGTCCATGCTCTCTGCCTCGGTGCCTGATGGCTGGTGCAGGAGGTAGTCGGGGATGTCGTCCTCGGTGGAGTAGTCCTGGCGGGCATCGTAATCTGAGGTGCCTCCAGCACCACTTTCATCCTGGATATATCCGTCTCCGCCATCGCTGTTGCTGGCCTCCAGATAGGGGTTCTCGGCAAGTTCTGCCTCCACACGCTCGCGCAATCCCTCCAGGGGGAGTTCCACCAACTTGGACGCCAGCACCTGCATGGCCGTCTGTAGTTGTATCTGTTCCTGCGTGAGTTTCTGCTGTTGAATTAGGGATTGAGGCATATTGAAAGTTTAACGGTGAGAGGTGAGCGGTGAGCGGTGAGCGGGTGAGCGGGTGAGTGGGTGAGCGGTGAGCGGGTGAGCGTGGAGCGGTGAGGGTTTAACGTTTAACGGTGTGCGGATGTAGGGCGAACGGGGTCCTTGGAAGATTGACTGGATGTCAATCTGTGCCTCGTGAGGGTCGCAATCCCCATTGCGACGTTGGGGAACTGCGTGCAGCGTCCGCCTTGTTTCCGTTTGGCGGGAGGTTTATCCACCCCCTCCGTCGCTTCGCTCCTCGTCCCGCCTGTCTCAGGGGGACAGTCGGGTGAGCGGTGAGCGGTGCGCGGTGAGCGATGAGGGTGTTGGGTGTTGGGTGTTGGTTATGCTGTTAGTTATCTGTTCTTGAAACCAGTTTGTAGTCGAGTTGCTTTTTATATAGGTCGGCACGGGCTACCTGCACGTGCACCTGGTCGCCCAGGTTGTAGGAGCGATTGCGGCGGCGTCCGCGCAGACAGAAGTTCTTCTCGTCGAACTCGTAGTAGTCGTCGTCCAGGTCGCGCAGAGGCACGAAGCCCTCGCACTTGTTCTCGTTCACCTCCACATAGAGGCCGAACTCCGTAACACCGGAGATGGTGCCCTCGAAGGTCTCGCCCAAGTGCTCCTTCATGTACTCCACCTGCTTGTACTTGATGCTGGCACGTTCTGCCTGAGCAGCCGTCTGCTCGGCATCGGAACACTGTTCGCAAAGTTCCTCGTACTTCACAGGACTTACACTGCGTCCGCCCGTGGCATACTTGGTAAGCAGGCGGTGCACCATCAGGTCGGGATAGCGGCGTATGGGCGATGTGAAGTGGGTGTAGTGCTGGAAGGCAAGGCCATAGTGACCGATGTTGTGCACGCTGTATCGCGCCTTCATCATGGCACGCAGGGTAACCATCTCTATGACGTTCTGCTCGGCCTTGCCATGCACGTCGGCAAGCATCTTGTTCAGGTTCTTGGAGATTTCACCCTTGGTGCCCTGGGTCTTCAGACGATAGCCGAACTTGCTGACGAAGTCGCCCAGTTTCATCAGTTTTGTGGGGTCGGGCACGTCGTGTATGCGGTAGGGAATCACCTTCGCCTTCTGGTTCTTGGGCACCTTGCCAATGCTCTCCGCCACGGTACGGTTGGCCAGGAGCATGAACTCCTCGATGAGTTTGTTGGCATCCTTTGCCACCTTGAAGTAGACGCTGGTGGGCTTGCCCTTCTCGTCTATGTTGAAGCGCACCTCGCAACGGTCGAAATCCACGGCACCGCTCTGAAAACGGCGTCGGCGCAGTTCCTTGGCCATGCGGTTGAGCACGAGCAGCAGTTTGCGCTCGTCGGTGCCAGGGGCAAAGGTGGTGGTGGGAACGTGGTCTTCTATGGGCACGAGCACATCGCCGGGAGAATTGTAATCCTGCTCGCTTGCCTCGTGCTCCTCCTCCAGAATCTGCTGTACCTGTCCGTAACTGAAGCGGCGGTTGCTACGTGTTACGGTATGCAGGATCTCGTACTCCTTCACTTCGGCCTTCTCGTTCATCTTGAAAAGGACGCTGAAGGTGAGTTTGTCCTCGTCGGGGCGCAGGGAGCAGAGGTTGTTGCACAGGCTTTCGGGAAGCATGGGAATGGTGCGGTCAACCAGGTAGACGCTGGTGCCACGCTTCAGGGCCTCCTTGTCTATGGCAGAGCCCTCGGTAACGTAGTGGCTCACGTCGGCAATGTGCACGCCCACCTCGTAGAGCGTCTTTCCTGCTTCGCCGCCATCCTTGAGCACGCGTATGCTGATGGCATCGTCAAAGTCCTTGGCATCGTGGGGGTCAATGGTAAAGGTGAGCACATCGCGCATGTCGCGGCGGCGGTCTATCTCCTGCTGGGGAATCTCCTTGGGAATGCGGTCGGCAACGGCCTCCACCGTCTTGGGGTAGGTGTAGGGCAAGCCGAACTCTGCCAGTATGGCATGCATCTCGGCATTGTTCTCGCCCGTACGGCCAAGGATGTCCATCACCTTGCCCACGGGGTTCTTGGCACCCTCGGGCCATTCCACCACACGCACAACTGCCTTGTCGCCGCTCTTGCCCTTCTTCAGGTAGGCCTTGGGGATGAAGATGTCGTTGGCCAGGGTGCGGTCCTCGGTGAGCAGGTAGGCATAGTCCTTGCTTACCTTCAGTGTGCCCACAAACTGCTTCTCCGAGCGCTTCACTATCTCTATGACCTGGGCCTCGCGAACGTGGTTTCTGCGGCGTGCCACCATGGAAGCCTTCACCAGGTCTCCGTCCATGGCGTGCATGGAGTTGCGCTCAGCCACCAGAATGGGCTCTCCGCCATCGTTGGGCACAAAGGTGTTCTTGCCGTTGGACTTGCGGCGGAAGGTGCCCTCCATAACCTGCGACGGAGCGTTCAGGGTATAGCAGAAACGTTCGTTTTCCTTGATGTAGTCATCTGCCAGCAGATCCTCCAGGCAATCCACGCAAAGCATCTTGGAGGGATGCGTCTTCAGTTGCAAGTCGCGGAACAGCCTTTTCAGGTCGAACACCTCTCCGGCATGCTGCTGGAAGAGGTCTATAATCATCTGCATCAGGTCTCTTTTCCTGATGTATTTTCCTCCTGTCTTTTTCTTTCCCATGGTGATGTCATTTTGCTAAGGCATGGCACTATGTTTCGCAAAGGGCCAAACCCTATGTTTTGTTATCGCAAAGATACGCTTTTTTCCCGTTATATCATTATTCTTAATATATTTTAGTATCTTTGCAAGAAATAATTATCCATATGAAGAGAATTTTGGTAACAGGTGCCAGTGGTTTCATTGGCAGTTTCATTGTAAGCGAGGGATTGGAGAAGGGTTTCGAGATGTGGGCAGGCATGCGAGGAACCAGTTCCAAGGGGTATCTGACGGACGAGCGCATAAAGTTTGCCCAATTGAACCTGGGCAACAAGCAGGAACTAAAGAGCCAACTGGCCTCGTACAGGGAGCAGATGAACGGCAAGTGGGATTACGTTGTGCATGCCGCCGGAGCCACCAAGTGCCTGAACATAGAAGACTTCTACCGCACAAACACGCAGGGTAGCATAAACCTAATAGAGGCCCTGCAGGAGACGGACATGGTGCCCGAGCGCTTTGTCTTCGTAAGTTCCCTGAGTGTGTTCGGAGCCATACGCGAAACTCCAGTCAAGGCCAAGTGCCAGGGCTATGGCAAGGGCGAGGAAATCCGCGAGGAGGAATCCATCTACAGCCCCATCATGCTTGGCGACACACCCAAGCCCAACACGGCATACGGCATGAGCAAACTACGTGCCGAAGAATACCTGCAACAGATTGACCCTGCACTCTTCCCCTACGTAATACTTCGCCCCACGGGTGTCTACGGCCCCAGGGAAAAGGACTACTTCGTAATGGCAAAGAGCATAGCCGGGCATACCGACTTTGCCGTGGGATACCAGCCACAGGAAATCACTTTCATCTACGTGCTGGACGTGGTGCAGGCTATATTCAAGTCAATGGACGCACCTGCCGCCCTGGGCAAGGCATACTTCCTGAGCGACGGCAAGATATACAACTCGCGCCGTTTCTCCGACCTTCTCCAGCAGGAACTGGGCAACCCCTGGGTTCTTCGCATAAAGGCACCGAAATGGTTGCTGAAAGGCATCTGCAAGGTGGGCGGACAAATCGGCCGCATGACCGGAAAACTGATAGTGCTGAACGAAGACAAGTACAACATCCTGTCGCAACGCAACTGGCGATGCGAACTGGAACCTGCACGACGCGACTTCGGCTTCGAACCCGAATGGACACTGGAACGTGGTGTCAAGGCCTCGATAAAGTGGTACAGGGAAGCAGGGTGGCTGTAGCAGAGACTTTATTGTTGTAAAAAAACGTAAAAGGGCAATCTCATGAAGAAGTATTTGTTTATGCTGTTCACGTTCCTTGTGGCCACTGGTGCTGTGCATGCCCAGGGTTCACTGGAACTTATGGCCAACAGGCTCAGGGCCTTCGGGGCAAGGGTGCCACAGGAGCAGGTGTTCCTGCACCTGGACAATACCGGCTACTATCTGGGCGATACCTTATATTATAAGGCGTATGTCAGCCGTGGCGATAACGGCAGGCCTACAAACCTGAGCGGAATCCTGTATTGCGAACTTCTCAATGACGACGGCTATCTTGTGGAACGCCAGATGATAGCATTGGAGAACGGCGAGGGGCATGGCAACTTCTCGCTGGCAGACACTGCCCTGTATGCCGGATACTACGAACTCCGTGCATACACGAAATGGCAACTGAACTGGGGCGTTACGGAACAGCCGCATAGCCAATGGGCAGAGAAATACTTCTTCAGCAAGGACATGGCACGCGATTACTATCGCGATTACGAGAAACTCTATTCGCGTGTCTTCCCCGTGTTCGACAGGCCTCTGACTCCGGGAGACTTTTCCCAGGACATGACTCTGCGCCCCTTGGCGGCATACTACAAAAATCCTGCCGACGACCCCGAAACCACATTGCAATTGTTTCCGGAAGGAGGAAACCTCGTTGCAGGCCTCAAGCAACGTGTGGCATGGGAAGTGAGGAACCAGCAGGGCAGGACCCTGGAGGGCACTCTCAGTGTTACCACACCCGACGGACAGGTCATAGCGTCCGAAACCATAAACCGCGGACGCGGAATCTTTGAGGTAACCGTACCTGCCAACCAACGTCTAACGGCAGAGTTCACCCCATCCGCCAGCCACGACAATCCCACGGGCACGCTTCCTGCCAAAACAATGCTGAAGGCAGAGAGCGATGGCGTGGCTTTGTGTGTGGATACGGATACCGCAGGAATAAGCATCTCGTGTGCCACGGCAGGCCTTGCCTCGCAGGAGGAATTGGGCATAACCGTCATGTGCAAGGGAATACTGATGCATTTCCAGAAGATAGACGCCGCCCCGATACATCTGCCGCTCTCAAAGGCAGGAGTGTACCAGGTTACGGTATTTAATCAGGACGGACGCGTTTATGCCGACAGGCTTTGCTTCTACCTGCCCTCAGGCTTCCAATCCTCCAACGTCACGTTCTCGGGAATAAAGGCAGGAAACTACAGTGCCTTTGAACCTGTTGCCATAGAATTGCATGGTGCACCTGGTGCCAGCATGTCAGTGGCAATCAGGGATGCGGCAAAGAGCGAGTATGTCTACGATACCGGCAATATGCTAACCGAATCATTGCTGTCCAGCCAGATAAAAGGTTTTGTGCCCCAGCCGCAATGGTTCTTCCAGAAGGACGAGCCCCAGAGGCGGCAGGCCCTCGACCTCTTGCTCATGGTACAGGGATGGCGCAGGTATGTGTGGAAGGAAATGGCCGTTCAGGGCGAGTTCCAGTTGCTTCACATGCCCGAGAGCCGCTATCCCCATTGGACAGGACAGGTGCACAACTACTCGGCGGAACAGGTGCTGAGCGTATTTGAGCAGAGGATGCAGAAGGAGCAGGAGGAAGGAAATGACGACGCCTCATCCGATGAAGAGCAGGAGGAAAAGGACGGGGAGGAAACTATGGAAGAGAAGGTGGCAGCCAATGGCAATACCGGGCTTACCGACTCCAGAGATCGCTTTAACAAAAGGGAAAACAGCTTGAAGTACCCCGTCGCATTGCATGCCGAGTTCTCCCAGCCGGGTAACGAAGGGGTGGAGGGAGATATGCGCAGCCAGGGCACCTTTGCCCTGGACTTCCCCAGATATTACGAGAACTTCCTGTTCTTTCTTGCCGCCAGCGACACCACAAAATGGAAGAAAGGCGAACCTCCTGTGTGGGTGCAGAACGGAAGGACAAAGCGTGACGAACTGGAATTCCCGGAGTTTTACGTCAAACTGGATCCCGTTTATCCACGTTTCCCCAAGCCATATGACTACTATCAGTCGCACTTGGCGCCGATGCCTAAGGACAATCCCCTTTACAATAGCATGAACGAACAGGTGCGCATGCTTTCGGAGGTCACCATCGGTGCCAGACGCAACGGACGCCGGAGATTCGGCCACTGGAGGCCTGCCTTCATCATTGATGCATACGATGCTTTCAATGCCACGTGCGATGCAGGTTTTGCACCGGGCTACTTTATGGGTGCTGGCCGTTTCGGAGAGGACGTGGCACGCACCTTTATAGGCGACATGAAGACCGACCGCAGATATGATGTCGGCTACAGGTTTGACGGAAAGGTATATAGCAGTGGCACGGCTATGCAGAGGAGAAAAACAAATACTACCAAGGGAACCGGCATGGAATCCATACCAGAAGACACATACAACATGCCCGACACCAAACTGGACAAGTATAATTATCTGTGGAACCTGGACAAGGTGGTGGTATTTACCGACTACTCCCCACGCAAGGACCAGAGCGGCAAGTATCGCGGCAATGACCTGCCCAGTGTAACCATCGACCTGCATCTGCTGGAGGCCGATGGCGAGCGGCTCTACCGCAAGAACCGTTTCTGGAGGATGAAGGGTTTCTCCATACCCGACGAGTTCTATTCTCCCGACTACTCCAAGCAGCCATTGCCAAAGGAGGATTATCGCCGCACCCTGTACTGGAACCCCAATGTAAGGCTGGATTCCAACGGACAGGCAACAATAAGCCTCTACAACAACTCCTCATCCAGCATTCTGCAGATTAGCGCCGAAGGCTGGGCTCCCGATGGCACTCCTCAGTGTGGAAATGTGAACTAATATTGCTCAAAATGGGCACAAATAGTATAATTTCCTCACGCTTGAAGAGGGTTTGTCGTAATAATTTGGTAAATTTGCCTACGCATAACATTATAAACCTATCAATACTATGGAACAGAACGAACTGAAGAACATCGTTTCCCACTTCGCCATCCGTGGCACAGTAAGCGACATCAAGCCCCTGGGTGCAGGCCTTATCAACGACACCCTGCTGGTTACTACCGCCGAGGCAGATGCCCCCAACTACGTGTTGCAGCGTGTGAATACCAACGTATTCCCCGATGTGGACCTGGTAATGCGCAACATCTATGCCGTGACCACACACATCCGCAAGAAACTGGAGGCAGCCGGCGAAACAGAGATCGACCGCAAGGTGCTGACCTTCATGCCCGCCAAGGACGACGAGACAAAACTCTATGCCATCGTGGACGGCCAGTACTGGCGCATGATGATATTCATTGAGAATGCCGTAACAAAGCAGGCCGTAAATCCCGAAAGTTCACGTGCCGCTGGCAAGGCCTTCGGCCAGTTCCAGGCAATGCTTGCCGACATCCCCGTGGAGTTGGGCGAGACAATCAAAGACTTCCACAACATGGAGTTCCGTCTGCAGCAGTTGCGCGAGGTTATTGCCAAGGACCCCGTTGGCCGTGTGGCTGAGCCCGAGGTTCAGGCCATGCTGAAGGAAATCGATGCTCGTGCCGAGTACATGTGCCAGGCAGAGCGCATGGGTCGCGAGGGTGTGTTGCCCAAGCGTGTGTGCCATTGCGATACCAAGGTGAACAACATGATGTTTGACCAGCAGGACAACGTCCTCTGCGTTATTGACCTGGACACCGTGATGCCCAACTTCATCTTCTCCGACTATGGCGACTTCCTGCGCACCGGTGCCAACAAGGTGGCCGAGGACTTCCAGGACATGGATGCCGTATGCTTCGACGTGGACATCTTCAAGGCATTCACCGAGGGTTATCTGGCCAGCGCAAGCAGTTTCCTGACACGTGTGGAAATCGAGAACCTGCCCTACGCCGTGAAACTCTTCCCCTACATGCAGTGCGTGCGCTTCCTGTGGGATTATCTCAGCGGCGACAAGTACTGGAAGTGCCAGTATGCCAACCACAACTTCGTGCGTGCCAACAACCAGCTGCACCTGCTCTTCAGCATTGAAAAGCACGAGCCTGAGATGGAGGCATTCATCGCAGATTGCTTGAAGTAATGTACCGCCCCGCACAAAGCGGAGCACAAATGAATGAAACATAACTATAGTTTTATGTCCACTATCAGGAAGTATGCCGAAAGCGGCAAACTCCTGATAGTGGCAACAATCGCCGCACTGATTGCGGCAAACTTGCCTTCAACTCGTGACTTGTATAGCAGTTTCTGGCAAGAATCCCTACAATTCGTTGTTGCAGGCTTTGACCTGCTTGCCCATAACGGCAAGAGCCTGACCATAGGCGGTTTTATCAACGACTTTTTCATGGCCATCTTCTTCCTCTCCGTGGGCCTGGAACTGAAGAGGGAGATTTTTTGTGGAGGCGAACTGTCCTCCTTGCGTAAAGCCTTGCTTCCCGTCCTTGCAGCCATAGGTGGCATGATTGTGCCCACCATAGTGTTTGGCATAGCATGTTACCTGACAGGCGATGCAACATACATGGAGGTCATTGAGCGTGGCATGCCCATCCCCATGGCCACGGATATTGCCTTCTCTCTGGGCGTACTGGCCATGTTCTCCAAGCGTGTGCCTACGGGATTGAAGGTGTTCCTTGCCACACTGGCCGTAGCCGACGACCTCGGAGGCATCCTCGTTATTGCCGTAAATTACACCGAACATATTTCCCTGCCTCACCTGAGCGGTGTGCTTGCTTGCGTGCTTGCATGCCTGTACCTTTCCTACCGGCAGGTGCATAGCAAGTTTGGCTACATCGCCATAGGCTTGTTCATGTGGTGGTTTATGTTCCAAAGCGGCATTCACTCCACCATAGCAGGTGTGGTGCTGGCTTTCTGCATTCCTGCAAAATTGAGCCATGGCACAAAGTATTACATAGAGAAGATTCGTGTGCAGATAGACAAGTTCCCTCAGTACGAGGTTACCGCCCACGACAAGCGTACTCCGCACATGCTCACGCAGACGGACATCCAGGATCTCCGTGCCATAGAATCTGCCTCCGACCACTTGATTTCCACCCTGCAGGACACAGAGGACGTGCTTCGCAACCCCATCAGCATACTCATCATCCCCATCTTTGCCTTTGCCAATGCTGGTGTCTGCTTCGAGGGAATGAGTGCAGACAACCTCACCCAGGGTGTGGGACTTGGCGTCTTCCTGGGCTTGGTTATAGGCAAGTTCTCCGGTGTCATGATGGCATGCTGGCTCAGTATCAAGGCAAGGATAGTACAATTGCCCGACGGTGCCACCTGGCCCTCGTTGGCAGGTATTGCCATGCTTTGCGGTATAGGCTTTACCGTAAGTATGTTCATGGCAGAACTCTCCTATCCCATGGATCTTGAAGGACAAAGTCCGGAGATTATGCGCGTGTTCCTGAATGATGCAAAACTGGGCATCCTGTGCGGTACTGTTACCAGTGCCATTTTAGGTTCTCTGATATTGCACAAGACCTTGCCCAAGACCTGACAGGCGGACAATGCATAGCCTGCCTGTCCCCTTCCCTCTCCATTCCGTGGAGGCAAAAGACCATGCTGCAAAACAAATATAGGGCGTGTCCAAACGACGGACACGCCCTATATTCAATATCATGTATGTACTTACTCTGCTACAGTGCTGTCGTTGGCAACAGCCTCTGCGGTATTGGCGGTTTCAGCGTTATCCACGCTTTCCACGCTTTCCACGTTCTCAACTACTTCCACTACTTCTTCTTCAGCCTCATTGAAGCATGGTATGGGAGAGGGAAGTTGCGCCCATGCAAGGAGGTTTGCCAACCAAAGCCCGGCAAACAACAGGGCAAGCGCAATCAGCGAGACAGCCCATTTCTGCCAAGTGGGCATTCCCTTCTTGGCGTATGGATCCTTCAGTTTGAGTTTGGGGAACTTGGCGGTGTCAGTCAAGGTTTCACCGAAGGGGATGCTGATTTTGGAGGCCGCATTGATAGCCCAGCCATTGGCATTGAGCAAGGGGGCTATGTTGCGACGTCGGAGTTTCAGCCATGCCATTACCATAGATGGACCTGAAATAACAAGTATTATGCCTACGAAGGCGGCTATCAACTGCCACAAATCAAGATCAAGGATTCCCCTGAATAGAGAAGTAAGGGCAGTGCCAATCATGCCCAAGGCCATACCTATGGCAGCTGCGATACCGGCAAACTTGGCTATGTCAAAGGGAGGTGCCGCCTTGGCATCTGCCGCCTCAGCATCCGCCACAGGTGCTGCATTGATTTTTGCAGTCATGTCCTTCATCATGTTTGCATCCTTGTCGGCAGCACTCTTGTTGATGAAATCCTCAATGGCAACAGCCATACGGCGGTAAGGTGACCAGAAGGCCTGACCTATGCTAATGGGATTGTCTATAACCTTTGTGATGACAGCATCCCATATCATACCCTTGTTGTCGTAGTAAATGGCATTCTTTCCTACGGTTAGGTCACGTATCTCGCCCACGGTAACAGCAGCCACAATGGTTTCCTTGGCTGGAGTGGTCTTGCTGGTGCAGTCGCAATATACGAGATACATGCCACTTGCCGCCGCCATAGTGTTATGCTTGTTCATGTCAGCAACCTTTATGCAGAGGCGGCATTCACGTTGGTCAATGATGAGTCGCCCGCTCTGGAATATGGCGTTCACCGTCTTGCTCTTGTCGTAGAAGTCGTGGAAAGTAACAAAGTTGCGCAACAAGCAGTAGAAGTCGCGATAGATATGAAGGAACTTATCAACCATCTCGATGCTTTCCGCCTCCTCTTTGAGAGCACTGTCTTGTGCCACAAGGTCAAGCAATGCCTGCTTCCTATTATCGGAGATGAACTTCTCTATGGTCTCCATGCCTAGAGATTCCACTTCTGCGCCTTTCTTGGCTGCCTTCCAGGCATTGTATGCGGCAAAGGAGCCTCCGATAGCCGCCCATGAGGCCTCGGTAAAGAACTTTTCTGCAGGTTTAACGATAGAAACGAGAGTATTGAACTGCGCTGCCCATGCAGGGTTGATTGCTGCATCAATAGGCAATTCGGCCTTGTCGGTGATACGCGCCAAAGGATATGAGGCTATCTCACAGGTCTTGTCAGTAAGGTTATCTGCACTGATTGTCTCGATGAGGGTTGTCTGTACATCAAGTTTTGCCGTGCTCTCGGGAGCGAATGCTGCCAGTTTGGCACGCACAAAATAATCCTTGACCTTGGCATCCAAAGCATTGTAAGCCTCTATGGCCTTGTCGGTATCGGCACCATAGGGCGCTTCTACGGCAGCAGCCTGCCATGCGGTATAGTCAGCCAGGGACTGGTAGAATTTCTCTATCAATTCGGTGTTCACGCCATTGTCGCCACTGCGGTCGGCAACGCTGCCCATTGTCTTTATTATTGTGGCTATGGTAGCCTTCTCGTCTTGGTCATCGGCGGTAAGTTCCGTGATGATGCCATCGCCATTGAATCGTGTCTTGGCAAATATGGCCTCTATGTCGGCCGTGTCGGCAAGCGAAATTACATTGCCCTCCTTGTTGAGGTTGGCAAGAATTTGTCTGCTGGAGTTATAGAGTTTCTTTCCTTCGGCGTTCTCCTGATTAAAGTCGGTGATGTCAAAGTTGTCGGCACCTTTGAGCAAGAGGTCGGCATTCTTGATGGCCGCAGTAATCCACTTGGCTGTTGTAACTATTTCGTTCACACGTATACGTCCATCACTGTCGGCATCAATGTACTTCAGACTTTTTTCCTCAATCTCCAGGCCCGTTGTGGGGCATGAGAGTACGGTCCACATTTTGGGATCCAATTGGTCAAGATGAGCAATGTCGGCTCCCGTTGTGATTTTAACCCTGGTGGAACCACCTATATTCTCGTAGTTCCACTGATGTTTCTTCTGCTTCATATTATTATATAGATATATGTTAATTCTTTGGTAAACGGCTATAAAATCCGTACAAAAATAATACAAGGCGAGAGAAAAAGCAAATGTCAACGGAAGAAAAGTGGTGATAAGCCCCATATTTTATCCCTTGGATGTGCTTTGGGTTCAACAGACAACTCCTAACCTGCCTGTTTCGTACAGTTGCACAAAATGGTTGGAGGCAAGTTGAAACTCAGTCGGGTAATGCTGATAAAGGAAAAAGAGGATGTGTGTACACCCTCTTTTCTGCTATCTTGGTTTTGTGTTGGTACGCCTGTTTTCATGACCTGTCATATTGCCATGGGCGCAACGCAATAGTTCTACAACACTGCCTCCATGTTCTGAGGGTTCAGTGTCTGCTTGCCTTCGCTGGAATACATGTAGTCGATGCGTTCCTTGTAGGCCTTCTCGATCTTGGGACGTACCATCTTCATGGTAGAGTTGATCATCTGGTTCTGCTCGGTGAAAGGTTCTGCCAGTACGGCAAAGCTGCTAGGCAGCCAGCGTTCGGGGAACATGCCATGGAACTCGCCACCCTTCTTGAAGCGTGCCAGTTCGCCCTCCAGTTTCATCAGGGCTGCCTTGCGGCCTTCTTCGCTCTCAGCCTTCAGGTTGTTGTCCTTCAGATAGCGGCGCAGAGCGTCCTTGTTGGCAACAATCAGGGCAGTGGTTGTGGTGCACTGGTTGTTATAGAGCATCACCTGGTCAATGAAGGGTGATTTCTCCACCAGCGCTTCCTCAATGCCCTCGGGGCTGTACTTCTCGCCGTCGCTGGAGATGAGCAGGCTCTTGAAACGGCCCTTCACATAGAGCAGGCCTTCCTTGCTCATATAACCAAGGTCGCCGGTATAGAGATAGCCGTTGCGTACGGTCTCTGCCGTAGATTCGGGATTCTTCCAGTAGCCAGCCATCACGTTCTCGCCCTTGACAACGATTTCGCCCATCTCTCCCACGGGGAGTTCCTTGCCATCCATGTCGCATATCTTCAGTTCGATGGGCTTTACCAGTTTGCCGCTGGAACCGAATCGGTAGAGTTCGGGGCCGTTGCTGGAGATTACGGGAGTTGCCTCGGACAGGCCATAGCCCTGATACATGGGTATGCCTATGCCCACGTAGAACTTCTGCAGGTCCTTGTCCAGCAAGGCACCGCCACCGATGAAGAACTTCAGTTCGCCGCCGAAGTTCTCGCGCACCTTGGAGAACAGTATCTTGTCAAACAGGGCACAAAGGGGTTTCAGTGCATAGCGCCATCCCTTGAAGTCGAGGTTACTGTCGCCATAGTATAGTTGCTTGATCTTCATGCCCCAGTTGAACAACCTTACGGCTCCGTTGCCCTTGGCACGGATGCCCTGCTCTATGTTCTTCTTGAAGGTCTTTGCCAGGGCAGGTACGCTGAGAATGAAGTGGGGCTTTACCTCCTTGATGTTCAGAGGAATGTTCTTCAGTGTCTCCATGGGAGTGCGTCCCACTTGTACGGTGGCTGCCGTAGCGCCCTTGCTCATCATGATGTAGAAGCCAACGACGTGTGCAAAGCAATGGTCGAGGGGCAGGATGATGAGAGTGCGCCAGGTCTCGTCTATATCCACCAGGGTGCAGGCCTGTTCCACATTGGCAGTATAGTTGCGGTGTGTGAGCACCACGCCCTTGGGGTCAGCGGTAGTGCCGCTGGTGTAGGTGATGGTGGCATAGTCGTCGTTCTGTATGGACTGTCCTACGGCCAGGAACTCCTCCATGGTATGTTCATTCAGGAACTTGTCGCCCATCTGGAAAACCTCGTCCACTGAGATTTCCTTTTCCTGATATTCTGCCTGAGCGTCCAGCACGATAACCTTTTCCAACAGAGGCAGGCTGCCTTTGATCTGGCGAATCTTCTTGAGCTGTGTGCCTGATACCATCACGAACTTCACGTCGCCATGCTGCAAGCGGAAGAACAGGTCGTTGCTCTCCTCCAGTTTGATGGACAGGGGAACGTTTACCGCACCGGCGTAGAACATGGCCAGTTCGCCGATGACCCACAGGTTGCGTCCCTCGCTGAGCAGAGCCATGGTGTCGCCCTTCTTCACGCCCAAGGCCTGCAGGCCTGCACCCAGGCGGTACACCTGTTTCTGCACCTCTGCGTAGGTGGTGGGACGGAACTTGCCCTCGCTCTTCTCCAAAAGGAACGTGTTGTTTGGGTATTTCTGTACCGAACTTTCAAACAAGTCTATGATTGTCTTTTTCATAAAAGTCTGTGCTTGTAAAAAGTGTTAATATTAGTTATACGCTCGCAAATATACAGATATTTGACAAAAAGCCCTACGTTGGGAACATTTTTTTTTCAAATATCCTTACCTTTGTATGCATGGAGCGCTCCATGAGTTCAAACAGAGCATATTAATAGTGTATAGATGAGCAACATCATAAATCCTTTTGCACGGCCATTGTACGTGATGAGCAAACCGGCAGGTGCGCATTGCAATCTGGCGTGTGATTACTGCTATTATCTGGAAAAGCAGAAACTCTATCAAAACGGCGAGAAGCACGTCATGTCCGACCAACTGACCGAAGTGTTCGTCAGGGAATACATACAGTCGCAATACGGCCGTGAGGTGAATTTCACCTGGCATGGCGGCGAACCTATGGTTCGTCCACTGGAGTATTACAAGAAGGTGGTTCGTTGGCAACGTCAGTATGCCGAGGGAAAATCCATACTGAACTGCCTGCAGACGAACGGTACATTGCTAACTCCGGAATGGTGCCGCTTCTTGCACGACGAGGGGTGGTTGGTGGGCATAAGCATAGACGGTCCGCAGGACATGCACGATGCATACAGGAAACGGCGCAACGGCGCTCCCACATGGGGAAAGGTGATGCAGGGCATAGAGATGCTGGATCGCTATGGTGTGGAATGGAATGCCATGGCCGTTGTGAATGACATTACGGCATCACGTCCCCTGGACTTCTACCGCTTCTTCCGTGACGAACTGGAGTGCCGCTACCTGCAATTCACTCCGGTGGTGGAGAGGATACACAGGCATAGCGACGGGCGCCATCTGGCACATGTCATGGACGGAGAGGAGTATGCCGTGGCTCCCTTCAGCGTATCGCCCGAGGCATGGGGCGAATTTCTATGTACCGTCTTTGACGAATGGTACAGGAATGACGTGGGAGAGGTCTTCGTGCAAACCTTCGAGGCCACCTTGGCCAACTGGGCAGGGGTTACACCCGGCGTCTGCACCCTGTCCGACTGGTGCGGGCATGCCGCTGTGATGGAGCACAACGGGGACATATACTGTTGCGACCATTTCGTATTCCCGGAATACTATCTTGGCAATATCCGCAACCGTGGCATCCTGGATATGATGAATAGCGAAAGGCAGATGGCATTTGCCGACATGAAGACCCGTGGCTTGCCCACACAATGCAAGCAGTGCAAGTGGCAGTTTGCGTGCCATGGCGAGTGCCCAAGAAACCGTTTCGCCAAAACAAAGGACGGAGAACCCGGCTTGAACTATCTGTGTTCCGGATACAAGCGTTTCTTTGAACACTCGGCTCCATTTATGGAGGAACTGAAGAAACGCTTCTGCCCTGACGCATAGTTGGTGCCACTTGCTGCATAGAGTCAAGATTTTTCATTCATGTCCATTTCCGGGAATGCGATAACGCTTTGCCTATATACCCGACAATTCCTCTACGGCAATAGGTTGAAGGCGGAATTGTCTCGTAACGACATGGCTGTAATATAGAACGCTGATTATCAGTTTGTTGTCAGTAGTATGCCCGTAGTATCAAACACATGCCTTTTTATCCTCCCGAGGACGGACGTGAGACGTCCCGAGGACAAGGCCTTGACGTCCCGATGGCAAAGGTCGTTCCTCACGAGGACCAAAGGGTGTTCTCGGGAGGACTTGGGAGGCTTGTCATGAGGCACAGGTTTCCTGTGCTTGAGACAAGCAGGCATGTGTCAGTTTTTTATCATACACGAACGGAGATAAAACAATCAGCGCATCCGCCGGATTAGATATCCATGGCGGATGCGCTGGTGTTATGTATAGCCGTGTGTGACGGGGAAGGACCGTTTACACCAGATGGCGGATCAGTTCCTCCCTGTCGCCGGGCAGATAGTCGATGACGGGAATTTCTATCATAGTGTAGGCACCGGGTTGCTGGCGCATGGTGGCACGGGCGGCATTGACCAAGACCTGAGAAGTGAGGGCAGGGTTATTGATCTTCATATTGAACTCGAACAGCTGGTTGTGCGTCTGGCCGCTGACGCCTTTGCGCACAAGGTTCACGCCATGGCCCACATCGTTCAGGGCATCCACGCTCTCCACCTGGAAGACGTGTGTCTCGTCGTTGGAGAAATAGGGGTCGGCCTTGATTTCCTTGGTAACCTCCTCCAAAGATGCACCTTCCTCCAGTTCCACATACACCATACGGCGGTGTATGCCTTCGCCCACGGGGATGGTCATGGACAGGGCATCCTTTACACCTTTCTTGGAACGTACGCATACGCTATGTCCCATGGAACGGCCAGGGCCGAAATTGGTGTAGGTCAGTCCCTTGGGTGCAAGGCTCTCCATCAGGGTGCGCACCACGCTGTCGGAGCCTGGATCCCAGCCGGCGGCAATCACGCTCACGGCACCGCTCTCCTTGGCAGCCTTGTCCAGGGTGCGGCGGAGGTCCACGATGAGGCCGTGGATGTCAAAACTGTCCACGGTGTTGATGCCAAGCTTCAGGCATTCAAGGGCATGCTCTTCAACCGAGCGGGTGGGAGTGGCAAGGATGGCAACGTCCACCTTGTCCAACTCCTGAATGCTCTTTACTACCTCATAGCCTTCAATCTCCTTGGGACAGTTTTCGCGTCCGGCACGGCGCACGATACCGGCAATCTCCATGTCGGGAGCACTCTCCAATGCTTCAATGGCGGATTTACCAATATTACCGTATCCTATTACTGCTACTCTAATTTTGTTCATACATTGATGCTTTTGATGTCATTTGTAAAATAAATCGTGCAAATGTACGACATTTTGCTTAAACCACCAAGAGCAATTAACGACTTTTTGC
Organism: Bacteroidaceae bacterium; assembly: GCA_045612965.1. Lineage (GTDB taxonomy): Bacteria > Bacteroidota > Bacteroidia > Bacteroidales > Bacteroidaceae > Physcousia. The sequence continues at coordinate 33,541 of JAZLAC010000048.1, forward strand.
AATTCTTTTCTTGAGGAATGTTTGTAATTGTTACAAAATAGATGTATCTTTGTATGCGAAAATAAAGTATTAACCACTTAAATACTTCTAATTATGCAATTGCAGAACTTACAGAATGATTTTAAGGGAACAGCATGGAAGCACGAGATTGACGTTCGTGACTTCATCCAGAACAACTACGAGCCTTACAATGGCGACGAGAGTTTCTTGGCTGGTCCCAGTGAGAAGACAAAGAAACTTTGGGACATCCTCTCAAAGATGTTCGAGGTAGAGCGCGAGAAGGGCGTTTACGATGCAGAGACCAAGTTGCCCCAGAGCGTTAGCACATACGGTGCTGGATATATTGACAAGGAGAGTGAGGTTATCGTTGGTCTGCAGACCGATGCTCCCCTCAAGCGCGGTATCTTCCCCAAGGGTGGTATTCGTATGGTTGAGGCTTCGCTGAATGCTTACGGCTACGAGTTGGATCCCGCCACAAAGGCAATCTTCACCAAGTACCGCAAGACTCACAACGAGGGTGTATTTGCCGCCTACAATGATGACATCAAGGCTGCTCGTCACGCTCACATCATCACCGGTCTGCCCGATGCTTACGGCCGTGGCCGTATCATCGGTGACTACCGTCGTGTTGCCCTCTATGGTACCACAAACCTGATCGAGGAGAAGAAGCGTTTCCACAAGCGTATCGATATCCAGGAGTTCACCGAGGAGATCGTACGTTGCCGCGAGGAGATTACCGACCAGATCAACGCCCTAAAGGAGTTTGAGCAGATGTGTGCTTCTTACGGTTTCGACGTAACAAAGCCCGCTACCAATGCTCGTGAGGCTATCCAGTGGACCTACTTCGGCTATCTGGGTGCTGTTAAGGACCAGGACGGTGCAGCCATGTCTATCGGCCGTATCTCTGCATTCCTTGACATCTACATCCAGCGCGACCTGAAGAACGGTGTCATCACCGAGGAGGAGGCACAGGAGATGATCGACCAGATGGTGATGAAGCTCCGTATTGTTCGCTTCCTGCGTACTCCCGAGTATAACGACCTCTTCTCTGGCGACCCCATCTGGGCTACCGCAAGCATCGGTGGTATGGGTATCGACGGCCGTAGCATGGTAACAAAGACCGACTACCGTCTGCTCCATACTCTTTATAACATGGGTCCCTCTCCCGAGCCCAACCTGACTATCCTTTGGTCTGAGCGTCTGCCCGAGCCTTGGAAACTGTACTGTGCAAAGGTAAGTATCGACACCAGCGCTCTTCAGTATGAGAACGACGACCTGATGCGTCCCGAGCTTGGCGACGACTATGGTATCGCATGCTGCGTAAGCCCCATGAAGATTGGTAAGCAGATGCAGTTCTTTGGCGCTCGTGCCAACTTGGCAAAGTGTATGCTTTATGCTATCAACGGTGGTCGTGATGAGATCAGCGGTCATCAGATTGGTCCCCGCTTCAGCCCCATCACTGGCGACTACCTCACCTATGAGGAGTTCTGGCCTCGCTTCGAGCAGATGATGCGTTGGTTGGCAAAGACATACGTGAATGCTCTGAAGATCATCCACTATATGCACGACA
>JAZLAC010000049.1:0-27148 GCA_045612965.1 Bacteroidaceae bacterium
CCTATTCTGGGATAGGCATAGATGACAAACCCGCCATACAGCATACACTTGAAGGCAAAGAGCACCCAGTACATCCAGTTGGTGTCCTGAAGTGCGCCAACGGTAATGGCAAGCACCAGCAGGGCAACGAAAAGCGCCACTGCAGTGGCCACCACGGAGACTATCACCACGGGGTGACGGGTAAGGCCGAAGCGGCCCACGATGGGATACGTAATCAGCGTGTGCGATGCCAATATGCAGCTGAGCAGAACGGAACTGGTGGCGCTAAAGCCCAGAAGATGGTGTGCAGCAAGGAAACCCATGGCAAAGGGTATCACATAGGTGACGACACCAAAGAGGAGTCCCCGGCGCCCATACTGCCGCACACTGCTCATGTTCATCTCCAGTGCGGCAAGGAACATGATGAAGTAGATGCCTACCTGACCGAATATCTCAAAACTCCTGTCCCTCTCTATGATATTGAAACCATGCTGGCCTATCATCACACCTGCCAGTATCAGACCTATGATATGGGGTGTACGGAGACGACGAAGGAGGATGGGGGAAAAAAGGATTATCATCAGTACGACAAAAAACACCCAAGTTGGGTCGGTAACCAAAGCCAGGGGCATTTGTATGAATGTCGGTATCTGAAGCATGTCCAATGTGAATAATTTCGTGCAAAGATAAAGCATTTTGTGCTATTTATGGGCAAGAACACACCTTATTTATAATATTTTCCGTAATTTTGTGCCGAATTTATCAAACGTAGTAACCAACAAAGACAAAACATAAACGATGAGAGTAGCAATTGTAGGTGCCAGTGGCGCCGTAGGCCAGGAATTCCTGCGCGTTCTGGACGAACGTAACTTCCCCATTGACGAACTTCTGCTTTTCGGCAGCCAGCGCAGCGCCGGAACAAAATACACTTTCCGTGGCAAGGAGATAGAGGTGAAGCTTCTCCAGCACAACGATGACTTCAAGGGTGTGGACATCGCCTTCACCAGCGCCGGTGGCGGTACAAGCAAGGAGTTTGCCGAGACCATCACCAAGCACGGTGCTGTGATGATTGACAACTCCAGCGCCTTGCGCATGGATGAGAACGTGCCCCTTGTAGTTCCCGAGTGTAACGCCAAGGATGCTCTGGAGCGTCCCCGTGGCATCATTGCCAACCCCAACTGTACCACCATCATGATGGTTGTGGCTCTTCAGGCTCTGGAGAACATCAGCCACATCCGCCGTATCCATGTTGCCAGCTATCAGGCTGCCAGTGGTGCAGGTGCTGCTGCCATGGCAGAACTGTTCGAGCAGTACCGTCAGGTATTGGCAGGCGAGAAGCCCACAGTGGAGAAGTTCGCCTACCAGCTGGCCTTCAACGTAATCCCCCAGATTGATGTGTTCACCGACAACGGTTACACCAAGGAGGAGATGAAGATGTTCCACGAGACAAAGAAGATTATGCACACCGATGCCGACTGCTCAGCAATGTGCGTGCGTGTTCCCTCACTTCGTTGCCACTCCGAGGCTATATGGGCAGAGACAGAGCGCCCTGTAAGCGTTGAGGAGTTCAAGGAGGCAGTACGCAATGGCAACGGCCTACGCCTGCAAGACGACCCTGAGAAGAAGGACTACCCCATGCCTCTCTTCCTGGAGGGATGCGACGACGTATATGTTGGCCGTATCCGCAAGGACATCGCCAACCCCAACGGCCTCACCTTCTGGCTGGTAAGCGACCAGATCAAGAAGGGTGCTGCACTGAATGCCGTACAGATTGCCGAATGGCTGATAAAGAACGACCCCAAGTTCCAGGCATAAGACAAAGAAACAAGAGATAAAAACCGCCATTACAGCGGTATCTGTCCATACAAGAAGTCCTACACATAAAACTGCCTCCGTGCAAGTTTTTGTGTAGGACTTCCTTCTTTTCGCCCAGTGGCCTTTGCTGCATGCATGCATAAGAGCAGGACAGCACATACATAGATTGGGGGCATGCCCGTTTAAGCATGCCCCCAATCCATTTACTTGTATCCTAAGTAGATTGATTCCTTTGTTATATACTTAGATTACTTCTCCTTTGACTTCAGCTCCTTAACCTCGGCTACTCTACCCTGGAACTCAGGACAGGGCTTGAAGGCGGGGATATAGTGCTCGGGCACTGTAATGGTCTCCTTCTTGGTGATGTTGCGGGCAGTCTTGGTAGCACGCTTCTTCAGATTGAATGTGCCAAAACCACGCAAGAAAACGTTCTCGCCACTTGCCATGGTGTCCTTGATGATATTCATAAGAGCCTCAACTGAAGCCAATGCGGTGGGCTGATCGATGCCGGTTTCCTGAGAAATGGCACGTACAAGTTCCTGTTTTGTCATAATTAGTATATCTTTATTTAAATATTATTCCATTTTATGCGTTGAATGCCGTCCCTCATGCATTCAATCTACAAAGGTACAAATAAACCTTTGAATAAGCAAACAAAAGAGTCAATCATTTGCTAACAATCGCATAAACTTTGCCAAAAGGAAGGCCTGGCTACTCTTCCTCGGTAAGTGCTTCGTACAAATGAATAATCTTGTCCTTGACGTTGTAGCGATAGTACACATAATCCAAATATGCATAAATATACACTGCGAGCACAAAAACGCACCAAGCAAAGAGAAACAAATGCTCCTTTATGAAGTCAAACATATCTATTACGTGTTTAATTTGTCTTTCAGTCCACCAGGCATGCCTCAAGTTTATGGCGAAGGTCCTCTATGTCCATATGTATGCCTATGAAAACTATCTTTTGCATACGGTCGCCATAGACTGGATGCCAGTCCTCCTGAAGTCTTTGGTCGCGTGCAAGAATGGGCTGCAGTTCTTCCTGCGGCATGGTGGCATACCATTGCCCCGCCTGATGCATGGACACCTGGCGTCCAGCCTGTTCAAAAAGATAGCACATGTGCTCCTCACCCTTGAAATAGCACATTCCCTTTGCACGAACAATGCTTTTGGGCCACTGGCGTGCCACGAAATGGTCGAAATTACCCAAGTTCAGTGGGCGGCGGCTGTAAAATACCCAGGTTCCTATGCCATACTCCTCGCCATGAGAATGGCCGGCTTCGTGATGATGGCCGCAACAGCAATGCCCTTCCTCATCGTGATGATGATGGTGACCGCCGCAATGAGGACAAGCCTCGCCTTCTTCCCCATCATGATGATGCTCATGAGACTCATGGGCACAGTGCTCATGATGATGATGGTGATGAGTGTCGTCGTCATCGTGGTGATGCCCATGATGCTCTTCATGCGGCTTGTCCAGTTCCTCAATCCACCTTGCCGAGGTGGCCACGGCCTCGAAATCAAACATACCGGTATTCAGGAGCATGTCCAGATCCACGTCGCAGAAGTTGCAAGGAACAATCTCGGCCTTAGGCTGTATGGTGTGCAATATGGTACGTATGCGTCCAAGTTCCTCGGCAGAAACCTCGTCCGCCTTGTTTAGCAATATGGTATTACAAAACTCTATCTGCTCTATCACAAGGTTAGCGATATCCTCCTCGGCCAATGTCTTGCCAGTCAGGTCCAATCCGCACCCAAACTCATCCTTAAGGCGGAGTGCATCCACTACGGAGCAGATACAGTCCAGAACAGGAACCTGTGTGATAGGCCCAGCATTGAAAGTATTCAGGTCCAGAGTCTGGCGATATGAGCAGATGGTTTGGGCGATGGGCGACGGTTCGCAGATACCCGAAGCCTCGATGACAATATAGTCAAAACGCTCCGATGCCATGAGATCACGCAGTTGCATGACCAGATCCATCTTCAGCGAGCAGCAGATGCATCCGTTCTGCAATGCCACCAAAGATTCATCCTGCTGGTCCACGACGCCACCTTTCTGTATAAGGTCCGCATCAATGTTCACCTCGCCAATATCATTTACTATCACAGCAAAGCGAATACCCTTCCTGTTGTTCAGTATTCTGTTCAGCAGGGTTGTCTTGCCACTGCCCAGATATCCGGTAATAAGTAGTACCTTGGTCTCTTTCATCGTTTACCAGAACTTATTGGTTTCGGGGTTGTATTCCATACCTATGCTTCCCAGCGTGGTTGTAAGCACCTCTTTCTCTATGTTCATATCATCGCACAAAGCATCCAGCGAGGGATAGTAGTCGCGTAACTTCATGTTGATCAGACTCATGAGCATGAACGGGTCGCGTGGAAGGTCTTTCATTTCTTATTTCTTTGTTGCAGGGTCACAAGTCAAAGATATGCCCAGTTTCTTCAGTATCTTTTGGTCCACCTGACTCAGCATCACGGTGGCATGCGCCTGCAAACCGTTCAGTTCAGGCAACATTGCCAGGGCACGACGGCAGTTTGCATCATGAAGGGACAGTACAGACAGGGCCACGAGCACCTCATCCATATGCAGACGGGGATTGTTGCCGCCAAGGTAATCCACCTTGGTCTTCTGGATGGGTTCTATAAAATCCTGAGAAATCAGTTTCACGTCATGGTCTATGCCTGCCAGGTGTTTGATAGAGTTGAGCAAAAGGCTGGCACATGTACCCAGCAATGGACTGCTTCCGGCAGTTATCATCGTGCCATCGCTGAGCTGTATTGCAGAAGTCTCGTTGCCGCTTTCCTGTGCACGCTTCTTGGCTGCCACGGTGGTAGGCCTGTCGTCGGTGGAGATATGGGCTTGCTTCATGAGCAGGCGTATCTTGTTGACCTCCGTTTCGTTCATGGCGCCCATTGCCAATTTGTTCACTGCCGTGTAATAACGGCGGATAATCTCCTGCTTGGCTGCTTCGCGGCAGACCTCATCATCACAGATACAGAATCCGAGCATGTTCACACCCATGTCTGTAGGGCTCTTGTATGGACAGGTGCCATAAATGCCGTCAAAAATGCTTGTCAGCACGGGGAAGATCTCCACATCACGATTGTAGCTGATTGCCACCTCGTTATATGCCTCCATGTGGAAGGGGTCTATCTCATTCACATCGTTCAGGTCTGCCGTAGCTGCCTCATAGGCGATGTTCACAGGGTGTTTCAATGGCAGGTTCCATACCGGGAAGGTCTCAAACTTGGCATAACCGGCACACACTCCACGCTTGTACTCGTTGTAGAGCTGCGACAGGCATACCGCCATCTTGCCCGAGCCGGGACCTGGTGCTGTAACAATTACCAGAGGACGCTCGGTCTCCACATAGTCGTTCTTGCCGAACCCCTCATCGGAATCAATAAGTGCCACATTATTGGGATAACCCTCAATAGTGTAGTGGTAGTACGTCTTTATGCCGAGGGACTCCAGGCGACGGCGGTATGTTGCTGCGGAGCTCTGGCCGTTGAAGTGCGTTATCACAACACTGCCTACCATGAAACCGCACTTCTGGAATTCGTTCCTGAGTCTCAGCACATCCTCGTTGTAGGTTATGCCCAAGTCCTGCCTTACCTTGTTTCTCTCAATGTCCACAGCGCTGATCACAATGACAATCTCAGCCTGCGCAGAGAGTTGGGAAAGCATCCTCAGTTTGGAGTCGGGTTTAAAGCCAGGCAGCACACGGCTGGCGTGGTGGTCGTCAAAGAGTTTGCCGCCCAGTTCCAGATAGAGTTTGCCCTGGAATTGAGCGATTCTCTCCTTGATGTGCTCGCTTTGGATGCGGATATACTTGTCGTTATCAAAACCGTATTTCATAAGATATGTCGCTTATTTCCTAAATAACAAGATGCAAAGTTACGAATAAGTGAGCGAAATAGCAAATAATTTGTCCATTTCCGAATGGGAGAACCTCAGGTTTCCTTCATATCGCACAACTAAAGCGCAATCCGTTTGCCTCGCTTCTTCAAAAGTGTCCATTTTCAAAAAGAAAATACCTCCGGCACAAAGTCCAGAGGCACTATATTCCTTCATTCCCTTGACCCGTGACTGGAAGGCCTTGGCCAGAAGGCTGCATTGCACTACCAAATCAGTTCTACCGCATGCTTGAAATCACGCATGGGATCGCCCCAAAGCGCCTGTGCACGCTTCTGTATCTTCCTGGAGGACTTCACCTTGCCTCGGAACACCTCTTGTCCATTGACACGGACAACAACCTTCTTCTTCAGGTCCACAAGCCTGTCGGAAAGGTACAGGCAAAGGCGACCGTGCCGTGCAGGGGTAAGGTTCTTGCCGAAGAGCATGTCTATGCCCCAATGAGGGTCCTTCCACGTGGTGTAGTATTCCACCGCATCCACCTTTATGTCTATGCTATTGTCTGCATTGGAGGCAAACTCATACTGTGTACGATAGGCATCATCTTCCGCCAGCACCTCCAGGTTATAGAATGCATTGCGCTTCAGTCCGTCCATTTCATAATTCTCCCAGATAAAATGGCGCGGCTGGGCATTGCGCTGGTGCTGGGCCAGCCAGGGAGTTGTGGGCCTGTAGTCAATGGAATGCCCCTTTTCAGGAATCAGTTCCACACGATGCCTATACTGGTCCGGGAAAAGGGTCTGCATGCTGTCCAGCTTCTCACCGGTGGTCTTTGTCAGCAGATGACGGTAGAACATATAGTCCTTGGCGCCTGTCAGGAAACTCAGAGGCACGTTAGCCAAATTCTCCACAGGAGCATTCTTCAGGGGTTCGCCTCCGGCCATGGGACCTGCTGCTGCCCAATAGTCTGCATAGAATGAGGCCAGGCGCTGGCTGCCGTAGCCACCCTCGGAGATACCGAATACATAAATCCTGTTCTTGTCCACCTCGGGCATGGACATGAGTATGCGAAGTATACGTTCCCAGGCCCACTGCTTGCTGCGTTGCCACCACCTGTACCATTCGCCCTCCTGCGGAATTTGGGGAACAATGTACATCGAGGGGCCATCGTTAAAGGTTAGGGCCAAGCGCAGTCCCGTAGCCCACTCCCTGTCTCTGGGACCCGAACCGTGAAGATACAGGAATACAGGATACCCTTTCTCGGGCTTATCGCCCTTGACGCCCAAGTAGAAGTTCATCCTGGCATTTGGTTCCAAAGAATCTGGCAATGTCCAGGTTACCACATTGCCCTTAGACAACGAGTCTGTGAGCAACTGCTGGAAGCGTGCCGTTTCTTCGTCCCTCTGCGTTGTGCCTGCATAAGCAGTTCCGCCTAACACTATGGCGGCAATTGCAACAATAAAGTGTTTTATTTTCACAGCAATATAGGTTATTTGGCTATTCTGTCATAGCGGTTTCTGCAAATAACGTCAGTCCCTGCTCCTGCCCATGAACATCAGGACGTAGTAGACCAGCGTTGCCAGGGAGCCAAGGGCGGCGGCAACATATGTATATGCCGCACTTCTCAGGGCCTCGTTTACCATAGGCTGTGTCTGGTATGTCGTAATGCCGGCATTCTGCAGCCACGCCGAGGCCCTCATGCTGGCATTGATTTCCACCGGCAGGGTTATAAAGGCAAAGAGTGTTGTCATGGCAAAGAGGATAATACCGCCGAGCATAATCTCCGGGAACACCTCTATGGTAAATATCCCGACAAGCAGCACCCATTGCATCCAGCTGGAAGCAAAGCTTACCACAGGAACCATATTGCTGCGCATCCTCAGTGGGGCATAGGCTTGTGCATGCTGCAGGGCATGTCCGCATTCGTGCGCCGCAACTGCCGCAGCAGCCACGGAGCAGTCGTTATATACGTCTTCGCTTAGGTTTACGGTCTTGTCCGCAGGATTGTAATGGTCCGTCAACTGCCCCGGAGTACTTGTCACGCGGACATCGTATATACCGTTGTCGTGCAGCATCTTAATGGCAACATCCTTGCCTGTCATGCGGTTTGGCAGCAGTACCTTGCCGTACTTCTCAAACTTGCTCTTCAGGTTCCATTGAACCAGGAAGCTTACCAGCGCTATTGCGCCGAATAGAAACCAATACGTCATCTCTTTTTTCTTTTTACCTTAAATATACATGTGTTACTCACTCTCTCAAGGGCGAAGTTACAGCTTATTTATATAATAAGGTAATATTATACGTTAAAAACATATAACCAGGTCAGAAGAAGAATCGGACTATGTCGTTACTGAAGGCAAGGACCATCAGGGCAAGCAGCAGGAACAGGCCAATCCTCTCTATGACGTCCATAACCTTTGGCGAAGGCTGGCGTCCCACAATGCCTTCGTAGAGCAGCAGGACAATATGTCCTCCGTCCAAGCCTGGTATGGGCAGGATGTTCATTACGGCAAGGATGATGCTTATAAAGGCCGTCATGCTCCAGAAGGCATGCCAATCCCACACAGAGGGGAAAAGGCTGCCAATAGTCAGGAACGATCCCACCTGTTGCACGCCTTCCTTGTTGAAAAGGTACTTCAGGGACACCACATAGTCGGAAAGCGTCTCCCATGCAAGGCTGAAACCGGCAGGGATGCTCTGCAGGAATGTAAAGGACTGGTGCTCGGTTGGGATAGCGGTCAATTGTGTCTCATCCCACATCACTCCCAGCTTGGCCTCAGCACCCAAAGACATGGCCAGGCTATCGGGTACGCTTGAATCCTTGCGAAGCAGCACGACAGCAAGGCTTCGTGCACGCACGCTGTCTTCGTGGGTACATCCCTCTGCACTCATTATGTCCAGACGGCGGCGCAGTTCCAGGGTTACGTCTGCAATGTCAGGAGTAGGCACTCCATCCATTTCCAGTATCTTGTCTCCTGCCTTCATGCCGTACTGGGCTGCTGGCATGCCTTCTGCCACACTGCCCACAATGGGCTTGACAGGAAGCGAGAAGAAACGGGGTTCCTTCTGCATCTCCAGCAACGACACCCCATCGGCAGGCATCTCGATGTCCACCTCCTGGCCGTCACGAAGAACGGTTACTGTACTTGCCTCTGAAATGTCCATCATCAAGGCTCCGCTATAGCCTTCTATCTCCTCTCCATCCACACGGATTGGAGTGTCGCCGTTGCGGAAACCTATTTCGTGTGCAATCTGGTTGTATTTCAATCCATTGGGCAAGTTGCGCATAGGCACTATTTCCTTGCCCCATGCAAACACTATTGCCGTATAGATGACAAGGGCGGCAATCAGATTAAACAGCACGCCGCCGAACATTATCAAGAAGCGGCGCCACACTGGCTTCTGGTTGAAGTCGCTCGCCTCTGGCGCTTTGGCTGCTATGTCATCAGCGCTCTTGGTCTCGTCTACCATACCGGCTATACTGACATATCCTCCTAACGGCAACCAGCCGATGCCATATTCGGTCTCGTTGTCCTTGAAATAAGGGAAAAGGCTTGTAAACCACTTGTCTCTGGTAGAGAACAGGTGAAAGTACGGGTTGAAGAACAGATAGAACTTCTCTACCTTCACCCCCGAGAACTTTGCAAAGAGGAAGTGGCCTCCCTCGTGTATGAATACCAGCAAGCTAAGACAGCATATCAGCTGTATAGCCTTGATCAATACTATTTCCATTTGAATCGTTACAATATATTATGTTGTATGTTACAAAAGTTCCGTGGCTGTCTGCCTTGCCACACGGTCTGTTTCCAGATAGTCTTCCAGGGTCGGTTCCTTGACAAACGGAACACGGGCAAGTGTTTCTGCTATGATTTCTGCCATTTGCAGGAAGCCGCACTTGCCTTGGCGGAAGGCCAGGTTCACCACCTCGTTGGCGGCATTCACCACGCAGGCGGCATTGCCGCCCAGGCGTATAGCCTCATAGGCCAGGGCCAGGCAAGGGAAACGCTCCATATCCGGACGTTCAAACGTCAGGTCCTGCATATCCCACCAGTCAATGCGCGGGAAACTGCTTTCCAGTCTTGCCGGATAGGATATGGCCAGCTGTATGGGAACACGCATGTCGGGAGCGCCAAGCTGTGCCTTGACGGCACCGTCACAGAACTGAACAGCACTATGAACAATGCTCTGTGGATGTACCACCACCTGTATGCGGTCGGCATCCACATCAAAGAGCCATTTTGCTTCTATTACCTCAAAGCCCTTGTTCATCATGCTCGCAGAGTCTATGGTTATCTTCGCTCCCATATCCCAGTTAGGGTGCTTCAGCGCCTGAGCGGCGGTTACGTGCTTCATTTCATCCAGCGAGAACTTGCGGAATGGTCCGCCCGAGGCAGTCAGTATAATCTTCTCTATCTGGCTTTCCTCGCCCATAAGGCTCTGGAAGATGGCTGAATGCTCGCTGTCCACGGGCAGCATGGGGACATTGTACTCCTGACATAGTGCCGTAATCAGCTCGCCTGCAACAACCAGAGTTTCCTTGTTGGCCAAAGCAATCGGCTTGCCTGACTTGATAGCGGATATCGTAGGACGCAGTCCGCTGAACCCTACCAGGGCCGTCAGCACCATATCCACCGGTTCCATCGTTACCACCTGGCACAAAGCCTCGCTTCCTGCATATACCTGTATGGGCAGGTCTGCCAATGCCTCACGTACCGTTTCGTACTTGCTCTCGTCGGCAATTACCACGGCACAGGGCAGGAACTTGCGTGCCTGGGAAATCAGCAGGTCTGCGTTGTTTCCTGCCGTCAGCACATACGCTTCGAACAGATCGCTATGTTCCTCTATAACCTGCAAGGTCTGCGTACCGATACTGCCGGTAGAGCCCAATATGCATATTTTCCTTTTCATAAGAAATCTTCCTTTATAAATCCAACAAGCCTTCAGGCAAGCGCATGTATACCGTGCGTTCCTTAGCGTCTATCCTTTCAATAAAATCCTCGGTTGCCGGGATCAGTTTGCCGTCCACGCAGAAGATAGTGTTTGCCGTCGAGTCTTCCACATACTCGATTTCACCGATGTTTCCTGCACTTGCATCCATCACCTGCCACCCCGTAAAATGCTTCCAGGTGTACTCGTCGTCCTCGTCTGGCTCGGGGGTAAGGTCGTATGGGAAATACACATCAGCCCCGACATACTCGTTGGCATCCTCCGAAGTGTCAATGTCCTGGAACTTGAGCAGGGCAACGGAATCGCTGCGGAATCTCCACCCCTCCAGAAAAAAAGGCACCTGAATGCCATCCACCTCAATGAATACATAGTCGGCATCTGCCCTGTCCCAGACGTCGTCGGTAAAGTTCATGGACAGTTCGCCCCCTATGCCATGTGTTCTGGTTATCGTCCCTATCTTATACGTCTCTATCATTCCACACGAGTTATGTTTGCGCCCAACCGGTTCAGGCGTTCCTCTATGTTTTCATAGCCACGGTCTATCTGTCCGATATTATCTATCCGGCTCGTGCCTGACGCGCTCATGGCAGCGATAAGCATCGCTATGCCGGCGCGGATGTCAGGCGAGGTCATGCGTGCCGCCTTCAGCTGGAACTGCTTGTCATGGCCTATGACCACAGCACGGTGGGGATCGCACAGTATTATCTGGGCGCCCATGTCTATAAGCTTGTCCACGAAGAACAAGCGGCTCTCAAACATCTTCTGGTGTATCAGCACACTGCCCTTTGCCTGGGTGGCCACCACAAGCAGTATGCTCAGAAGGTCTGGCGTCAGGCCCGGCCAGGGGGCATCGGCAATGGTCATGATACTGCCGTCCAGGAAAGACTCTATCTCGTAGTGCTCCTGCCTGGGGATGTAGATGTCGTCGCCCTGGCGTTCCAGTTTCACGCCAAGACGCTGGAACACGCTTGGAATAATGCCCAGCTGGTCATAGCGTACATTACGTATCAGCACTCCATCGCCACACATTGCTGCCATGCCTATGAACGAGCCTACCTCTATCATATCCGGCAGTATGACATGCGAAGTGCCATGCAATTGCCCCACTCCGGTTATGGTGAGAAGGTTTGAGCCTATGCCGTCTATCTTGGCACCCATGCCGCACAGCATAGAGCACAGCTGCTGCAAGTATGGCTCGCATGCCGCATTGTAGATCGTGGTGGTTCCCTCTGCCAGGACTGCGGCCATGATGATGTTTGCCGTACCGGTAACAGAAGCCTCGTCCAGAAGCATGTATGCTCCCTGCAATCGCTCAGCCTTGATATCAAAGATGCCTCGTTCCTCGTTGTACGAGAACTCTGCTCCGAGTTTCTGTATTCCCAGGAAGTGCGTATCCAGTCTTCTGCGGCCTATCTTGTCGCCTCCAGGCTTGCTTACCATGGCATGGCCGAATCTGGCAACCAGCGGTCCTACCAGCATGACACTGCCGCGCAGACGTGAGCAGCGCCCCAGAAACTCGTCGCTTTGCAGATAGCTGATATCCACACTGTCGGCCTGGAAAGTCATATCGCCATGTCCATGACGGGTAACACGCACCCCTACATCCTGGAGCAGCTGTATCTGATTGTTCACATCAGCGATGTCCGGCAGGTTGCTTATCCTTATCGGCTCATTTGTAAGCAGCGTGGCACAAAGAACCTGCAAAGCCTCGTTCTTGGCTCCCTGGGGTGTAATCTCACCTTTTAGAGGACGCCCTCCTTCTATGATAAATGCTGACATTATTTTCTATTCTTTCGTTTCAGTATGTTTGTGGGCAAGGTATGCAGACTTGCGAATTTATGGCCTTTCAGGGCTTCACTCAGGTTCCTGCCCTTTGCATATTCGTCTATATCGTGAGCCACCTTTTCTTCGCTCATCACATCGGGATTCCATGTAAACAGGTTCTGCCTCATCCTGTCTGCAGTTTGCTGCACCAGGGCATCGCGCTCCTCGCCTTCAGGCATTTCCTGCAAGCGTGCCAGGGCCTCCTCCACTATGCGGCCGTAATGCCTGTGCCGTATCCTGCCATGCGGCAGGGACATGGCTGAAGGGCGCATGCTGACCTCGCCCTGTGGGATAATCTCCACGGGATAGTCGATATCCAGCTTGAAATCGCTTATCAGGGCCAGGTGGTTCCACAATTTTGACTGCACCTCCGGATTGGCAAGCTTCTCCTGTCCTATGCTTGCCATCACGGCCACTATGCCTGTAGCACACTGAAGACGCTCCCTCTTGTCTTCTATCGTCATGCAGTGTGCCACCATATCCTGGACTATACGCCCGTATTCCGACATCTGCAATCCTCTCTTCTCTGTGTTGTATTGTATCATGCTCATAACAGGTTCTTTGGTTTTGTGGCCTGGAACTCCTTCAGGTAGAATGGCTCGAAATATGCCGTTGAAACGGTCTCTCCTCTTCTCAGCCTCTGCTCTGCCAATGGCGCCGCATTGCTGGCCAAAGGATGTATGCCGTCTATGAAAATGGCGTTCGGATGCGAAATACTCTCCTTGCACTTGCCGCTGCCGTTGCCGAAAAACACTACCGGCCCGCGTTCCAGATACTCCAGATAGGTATTTCCGTCCACCACATCGGCCTGGATGCCACGCACCTCCTTCAGGCTGCGGTCATATACGGCAGAGTAGACTTCCATGCGTCTTGCATCTATCATGGGCACCAGCAACGAGTTCTCGGGTATCTCCTCATGATACAGGAGCACCGGCACACAGAGCAACTGTAACGTAGGAATGGAGATCAGGGGCACATTGCGTCCGTATGCCACTCCCTTTGCCATGCTCACTCCGATACGCAAACCCGTGTAGCTGCCGGGGCCTTCGCTCACGGCCACCGCATCCAGCGGTATGGCGTGGCTCTCGGCAAAGGACAGTGCTTCCTCCACAAACAAGCCGCATTGCACGGCGTGCGACGGGCCTTCAAAATCCTCGTTGTGGAAGATCACGTGATTGTCCTCGGCTACTGCCACCGAGCACACATTGGTGCTGGTTTCTATGCTTAGTATTGTTGCCAATGTTATTCTTTGTTTAGGAATTCGCTTATTGTTTCAAGTGTGTCTGCCTTGGCTGCTTCCAGGTCGTCATTCACGATAATGCGGTCAAACTGCGGTGCAAAGGACATTTCGTACTCTGCCTTGGCCAGACGTATCTCTATCTGCTCTGCAGTATCTGTGGCACGGGACACAAGGCGTCTTCTGAGTTCCTCAACACTGGGTGGCTGCACAAAAAGCGACAGGGCACGCTCGCCAAAGAATTTCTTCACGTTTATGCCGCCCTTTATGTCAATGTCGAAAATCACGTTCTTTCCCTTCGCCAGCTGCTCTTCCACCTGGCTCTTTAGCGTGCCGTAGTAGCGGTCGGCATATACTTCTTCATACTCCAGGAACTCGTCGGCCTCTATCTTTGCCTTGAACTCCTCCGGAGTGAGAAAGAAATATTCCACCCCGTGCTGTTCCGTGCCGCGAGGCGGACGGGATGTGGCACTGATGCTGAACACCAGGTCCAACTCGGGATGTTCCTTCGTAAGCCACTGTACTATTGTGCTTTTTCCGCTGCCGCTTGGGGCGCTGAATATAAGGCATTTTCCTCTCATGATGACAATGTTTTTTGTGTATTTGTGAATGTGCGCTTCTTAGAGCACATTCAGCACCTGTTCCTTGATCTGTTCCAACTCGTCCTTCATCATCACCACGATGTTCTGCATTTCTGCCTGGTTAGACTTGGAACCGGTGGTATTTATCTCTCGTCCCATTTCCTGGGCAATGAATCCCAGTTTCTTGCCCTGGCCATATTCACCGCTCAGGGTTTCACGGAAGTAATCCAGGTGGTGGAACAGGCGCTGCTTCTCCTCGTTGATATCCAGCTTCTCTATATAGAATATCATTTCCTGCTCCAGTCGTCCACGGTCGTACTCCACCTCGGGAATGGCAGACAGGGACTCCACCAGTCGCTGGCGTATCTTCTCGGTTCTGGCCTTCTCATAAGGTTCTATGCCCTTCATCAGGGCCTCTATGTTGTCTGCCTTCTCACGGAACTTCTGCTCCAGGGCCTTTCCTTCCTGGGTGCGGAAATTCATCAGCTGCTCCACGGCATCCTCGGCTGCCTTGCGGGCAACAGCCCACTCCTCTGCCGAAAGTTCCTCCACGGTATCCTGCCTGCTCACCGCATCGGGCATGCGCAGTATCACCTCTGTCAGGTTCTCGGGCACTGGAATGCGGTATTGGTCCCTGGCTTCATAGAATTGCTCCATGTACTTCCTTATCAGGGGAAGGTTCAGCTTCGCTGTCTGCTCGGCCTCTTCACGCTCTACCCACAGACTGAACTCTACCTTGCCGCGCAATAGCCTTTCCGCTATCATGGAACGCAACTCCATTTCTTTTTCCCTGTAGGTCGAAGAGATGCGCACACTCAGGTCAAGCGCCTTACTGTTCAGGGACTTTATCTCGGCAGTAATTTTCTTGTCGCCAAAGGCGGCCGATGCCTTGCCGTAACCGGTCATTGAAAGTATCATACCTTATTATATATAAATTTGTCTGCAAAATTAACAAAAATTCAGCAGAAAAGACTAACTTTGCCCACGAAATGTGCAAGCAGGAAACAAAAAAGATAGTCACGGGCATATACGGGGGAAGTTTTAATCCCATCCATATTGGCCACACCGGCATGGCTTCAGAACTGACACGCCAAGGCTTGGTAGACGAAATGTGGCTTGTAGTCAGTCCTCAGAATCCGCTCAAGGACAGCGGCCTGTGGGACGATGCCTTGCGCCTGGAACTCGCCCGCATAGCCGTTGCAGACATCCCGGGGGTGGAGGTATCGGACATCGAGTTCTCCCTGCCACGCCCCAACTACATGCTCACCACCCTGGAAACATTGTCGGCCCTGCATCCCGACAGGGAATTTATCCTTGTCATAGGCATGGACAACTGGAATTGCTTCCGCCGCTGGTACAGATGGGATGAAATTCTCAGGAAATACCGGCTGCTGGTACTGCCCAGGAACTCCGGGGAACCGGCCTCTGCACAGCCCGGAGAAGAGGCATGCGGAGTAACGTTTGCAAATGTCCCGCTTATAGACCTCAGCAGCACATGGATTCGTTCCGAGATAAGCGGCAATCCCCTCTATAATGGCGAGGGCCTGGACAGGAAAGTATGGGAATACATTAAGCATAAAACACGATGAAAAGGACATATTTAGCAATTTTACTGCTTCTCTCCGCCGCTCTTGGCGCAAGCGCACAGCACACTCCGTTGCAGAAATACGACGTGGTCCCGCTGGCATACGAGCACATCTTCATGGATGCAGTACAGGACTTCCCTTCGGTATTGATTGACATGAACGGAGGCCAGTACGTCGGACAGGCCAACAAGCGCTATTCCCTGTACGGCTACGGCCAGTACATCAACGACTCTGGCGATTTCATTATAGGCAAGTTCCGGGAGGGCAGCCTGATTTGCGGCATCAGCATGAGCAAGGAGAATGCAACCATTGGAAACAAGGACTTCCATTGCAGCTACAGCCTCAGCACCGGGGAACTGCAGTACGTCTTCAGACGAGAAAACGGAGAACTCAGCGAGGTTCCCGATGCCCAGGACTACACCTTCATGTCGCAGACCTTCGAGAACGGCGACCGCTACGTTGGCGAATTCTACAAAGGCAAGCGCCACGGACTGGGCATATACTACTATGCCACCGGCGGACTTTGGTACGGAACCTTTCAAAACGACATACGAGACGGCTTCGGCGCCTGGTTCAAGACGGACAACGACATGGTCATCGGCATTTGGGAGGGCGACGACGAAAGAAGAAGGGCGTACATCCCTGTCAAATAGCACCATGCAGCGCTTGCCCGCTGCCTCTAACCATTCCCAGAATCCTAATTCATAATATGGTAAATATCTCTCTCATAGGTCTCGGACAACGCGGACAGGCCACCCTGGAACGCCTGAAAGCTGTGCCCAAAGCCAATGTGGCAGTAATATGCGACATTGAAACCGACTGGCGCAATGCTGCCACACACCCTGATGTGGACCTGGTATGGATCTGCACTCCGTGGGAATGGCACATGCGTATGGCTGTAACCGCCATGCGTGCCGGCAAGGACGTGGCACTGGAAGTACCCGCCGCCATGACAGTAGCCGACTGCGAGGCTCTCGTATCCGTGGCCAGGGAAACGGGCAGGCACTGCGTAATGCTCGAGAACTGCTGCTACGATACCTGGCACCTTGGCGCAAGGGAAATGATACGCCAGGGACTGCTTGGCCGCATCAAGCACCTGGAGGGGGCCTATGCCCACACAGTGCCCGAGGGATGGATGCGCGCCCACGGCCGCCGTCAGGGCGGAAACCCCTACCCCACCCATGCACTGGGACCCATGTGCCAACTCCTGCCCGAGGGCGACACATTGGACTATCTGGTCTCACTCTCGTCGCCAATTCCGGGAGACCACACCAACACATCGCTCATACGTTCCATTTCGGGAGTAAGCATGCTGCTGCACTACGATATTTCCACACCAAGGCCATATAACCGCATGCAAACCGTCTGCGGCACATTGGGATTCTTGCAGAAATACCCGCTTCCAACGGTACATTTGGACACCAGGAAGGGTCCCGTAGAACTTACTGGCGACGATGCCGTGGAGTATGTGGAGAACTTCATCCCCGAGGTCTTTCGCGAAATGATAGCCGAGGGCAAGAGGCTCAACGTCTCCAACGTAATGAACTACATGATGGACCGCCGCCTGCTGGATGCCATAGAGCAGATACGTGCCGCACGCATGGAGGGCAAGCCAGAACCTGCCTGCCTGGACATGGACGTCTACGACGCTGCCCTTTGGTCTTCTGTCATAGAGCTTACCGAACTTTCGGCACAGCAGAGGTCCAGACCTGTAATGTTCCCCAGGTTTTGATTGAAAGGAAAAAGGTTCCTGATACACTTTTTGTCAAACTTTTTCGTTCCACAAACTTACACCTGCATACGATAAGTCATGCAGGATTCATGCGCATGTGCACAACAAGGGGTGACATTGCATCCCGCACAAAGGTATAAGGCACTACACGCACCCGCAGCGCACAGCATAACTCTTTGTATATAAACAAAATAACTCGTACGCAAGCAAGGTTTCCCATCGGCATGCGTAAAGCAAGCGGCATCGCACCGGATTGCATGGCCCGGGTCCTCCCGAGGACCGGCCTTTGCCCTCCCGAGAACCAAGGCGAGACAACCCGAGGACCAGAACGTGATTTCCCGAGGGTTCAAATCCGCCATGCCAGAAACGGGCCTATGCGCAAGCGCCACCAAGGTAACAAGCAGCACATCATGTAAATACTTTTCAACGCCTCCGGAACATACAGCAAATGCCGCCAGGGATGTATCTCCCCAGCGGCATTTGCTGTATCTTTCGTTATCAGTTACTAACCTAAGTAATCCCTCAGGATACTTTCCTTGTTGGCAATGCGCAACTTACGGATAGCCTTCTCCCTGATCTGGCGCACACGCTCTCTTGTCAAGCCAAAGCGGTCACCAATCTCCTCAAGGGTCATCTCGGGCTGAGATATGCCGAAACTCATTTCAATGATGTCACGCTCACGCTCGCCCAATATGTCCAGGGCACGGGAAATTTCCAGTTGCAGGCTCTCGCTTATCAGGGTATGGTCGGCAGCAGGCGAGTCCGTATTCTCCATCACGTCCAGAGGACTGTTGTCCTCGCCCTCCACAAAGGGAGCATCCACACTGACCTGACGGGCACTGGCACGCAGGCTGTCGTTTATCTTCTCGGGCATCTCGTTCACCAGTTCAGCCAACTCCTCGGGACTGGGCTTGCGCTCAAACTCCTGCTCGAACTTGGTAATCGCCTTGCTGATCTTGTTGACGGCACTCACCTGGTTCAAGGGCAGGCGCACGATACGGCTCTGCTCTGCCAAAGCCTGGAGTATGGTCTGGCGGATCCACCACACGGCATAACTGATAAACTTGAAACCGCGGGTCTCATCAAACTTCTCGGCTGCCTTGATCAGGCCAACATTGCCTTCGTTGATGAGATCGGGGAGACTGAGTCCCTGGTTCTGATACTGCTTTGCTACAGACACGACAAAGCGCAGGTTACTCTTTACCAAAGTATCCAATGCTTGACGGTCGCCCTTGCGGATGCGCTGGCTCAGTTCCACTTCCTCCTCCACGGTGAGAAGTTGCTCACGGCCTATTTCCTGAAGGTACTTGTCCAATGACTGGCTGTCACGACTGGTAATACTCTTGGTGATTTTAAGCTGTCTCATTATCGTTGTTTCGTTGTTTTTGCCCTTTTTTATTCCTGACAGATGCCACAATGGCATATTACGGTCTGCAAAGCTACGCTTTTTTGCCGAATTTTCCAAATCTGAAAGCAAGAAATGCTAAAAAACGAGGACAGAAACCAAGTATCGCGACCACAAGAGGGGCCAATACGACATAAATTCATAACTTTGCGCGAAAAATCAAGCAAGAACAATGGCACAACAAGAAGACGTTTTCAAGAAAATCATTTCTCATTGCAAGGAATACGGTTTTGTATTCCCCTCAAGTGACATATACGATGGCTTGGGCGCAGTTTACGACTACGGCCAGAATGGCGTGGAGCTGAAGAACAACATCAAGCAGTACTGGTGGCAGTCAATGGTGTTGCTCCACGAGAACATCGTGGGTATCGATGCCGCCATCTTCATGCACCCCACAGTATGGAAGGCCAGCGGTCACGTGGATGCTTTCAATGATCCCCTCATCGACAACAAGGACAGCAAGAAGCGCTACCGCGCCGACGTGCTCATCGAGGACCAGCTGGCAAAGTACGACGAGAAAATAGACAAGGAAATCCAGAAGGCTGCCAAGAAGTATGGCGAGGCTTTCAACGAGGCTGAGTTCCGCGCCACCAATGCACGAGTGCTGGAGAACCAGCAGAAGCGCGATGCCCTGCACGAGCGTTTTGCCAAGGCCCTGAACGACAGCGACCTGGCAGAGCTGCGCCAGATTATCCTGGACGAGGAAATAGTATGCCCCATCAGCGGCACCAGAAACTGGACCGAGGTACGTCAGTTCAACCTGATGTTCTCCACCGAGATGGGTTCCACAGCCGATGGCGCCAACAAGGTGTACCTCCGTCCCGAGACCGCCCAGGGTATCTTCGTGAACTACCTGAACGTACAGAAGACCGGACGCATGAAGCTGCCCTTCGGTATAGCACAGATAGGCAAGGCATTCCGTAACGAGATCGTGGCACGCCAGTTCATTTTCCGCATGCGCGAGTTTGAGCAGATGGAGATGCAGTTCTTCGTGAAGCCCGGTACCGAACTGGACTGGTTCTCTAAATGGAAGCAGACCCGTATGGCATGGCATCAGGCTCTGGGCTTCGGCGCCGACAACTACCGCTTCCACGACCACGACAAGCTGGCGCACTATGCAAACGCCGCTACCGACATCGAGTTCCACATGCCTTTCGGCTTCAAGGAGGTGGAGGGTATCCACTCCCGCACCAATTTCGACCTTTCAAGCCATGCCAAGTATAGCGGCAAGAAGATCGAATACTTCGACCCCGAAAGCAACGAGTCATACACCCCCTATGTCATCGAGACCTCTATCGGCGTTGACCGCATGTTCCTCTCTATCATGTGCCACAGCTACGAAGAGCAGCAGCTGCCCGACGGACAGACACGTACCGTACTGCACCTGCCCGCAGCCCTGGCTCCCGTCAAGCTGGCTGTGTTCCCCTTGACCAAGAAGGACGGCATGCCCGAGAAGGCACAGGAGATCATGAACGACCTGCGCTTCCACTTCAACTGCAAGTACGAGGAGAAGGACCAGATTGGCAAGCGCTACCGCCGTATGGATGCCATAGGCTGCCCCTTCTGCGTTACCGTGGACCAGCAGACTCTGGAGGACAATACCGTTACCCTGCGCGAGCGTGACAGCATGGAGCAGCGCCGTGTGCACATCTCCGAACTCCGTGGTATCATCGAGGACCAGGTAAGCATCACCAGCCTGCTCAAGAAACTGCTCTAATCAGGCAAGAAATCCAAGGTTGCAACCACATTATCACAGCAAAGACGAATGAACAAATATCTGTTTACACTCGCATCGTTGGTTCTCGGCATGGCATCATGCAGCGAGATGAACAACGTCCATGACCCCTACGAGGACTGGCAGAACCGCAATGCCAAGTGGTTCGAGGACACTGCGACGGTAGCACGACAGGCCATAGCCGGTGCAAAGGCACAATACGGCGACAAGTGGGAAGAGCACTGCGACTGGCGCATGTACAAGTCCCTGCTCCGCACAACCACCTCCACAGGTCCGGTTACAGACAGCATATGCGTTCGTATAATGAAACACGGAGCAGACCCCGACGGCAAGGGGTCTCCTGCCTATAATGACTCTGCCTACATCTGCTTCCGCGGATGGACAATGCCCACCATGAACTACATTGGAGACGGTACATCCAATATAGGCATGGTACAGGACGTGTTCGACAATACATACGTGGGCGAACATAGCGCAGAGACATCTGCTCCGCAGCTCATGAGCGTCAGCAACCTCATAGAAGGCTTCTCCACTGCCATGCAGTATATGGTAGAGGGCGACGAATGGATGGTATTCATACCCCAGCAACTTGGCTATGGCGGAGAAGAACGTGGAACAATCAAGGCATATTCCACCCTGCAGTTCCATATCCACCTTGTCCGCTGGTTCGAAAGCGGAACAAACATGCCCAACAAATGGGAGTAATGTGGACAACACAGTTCCTGCCAGTCTCCGAAGAATAGGAAACAACGACACAGGAGGAAAACGCAAATAACAAACAACGGTGGCCGTGCTTTAACAGCGTGGCCACCGCTTTTTTTACGCTGCAAGACAATCCCCCCTTCCCCACCCCTGCGTAGTCTTGATGCGCCCTGGCAGAGAGACGTCCATAAAGCAGCGATACAGCCCCATACAGGCACTCTGCCTGTGGAAGATGATACCACACACGGACAGGAAGATAGAAGGAGGCACAGGCCTTTTATGATACCGCACAAGCCTGTACCAGGCCATACCATGCTATACGTTACTGTAAAAGAAAGACGCCCTGCCACGGATGGCAGGGCGTCTATTATATAAATAAGGTGTATTGCCTTATTCTAAAGTTAGGCTTGGCTTAGCGCTTTGTAACCTTAACACCGTTCACGATGTAAACACCTGCGGGCAGGTTGTTTACGGTGTTGATGTTACCCTTACCAACCAACTGGCCACCTACGGTGTAGATGTTGCCGCTCTGAGCAACCTTGTTCAGAACCTCAGCAATACCAGTCTCAGTGATATTCTCACCAACATTGATGATCAGGCCATTTACAACAGCGTCCTCATCAAAGTCAGCAGCAACATATGCAGAGTAAGCTGCTACGTTGGTGTTGCTGGTAACGAGCTTGAAGCTGTCGTCAGAAGCAACGAAGCCCTTGCCAGGCTTAACGGTAACCTGCTTCATTGTACCTACCAGGCTTTCACCAAGAGCGTGGAGAGTAGTATCAACCTCCATACCGTGGTTCATTACAACCCAAGCGTACATTCCTTCCAACGCATCGTTCAATGCATTTGCATCATCAGAACCAGCAACGAAATCCTTGCCATTTTCAGCAGCAATTTCCTCCTTGATTCTTTCAGTAGCATCCTCATAACTTTCGAATTCAGTCTGCTCCTCAGTGTAGTCAGCAATCATGATGAAGGGAGTACCATGCTTGATGGGCATTGCCTCAGCAACTACGGGACGCAGAGTAATAACAGTGTCAACAACGCCATCCTCGTTAACATCCTTGATACCGAGGTCTACGCCATAAGCTGTAGCACCATCCATCATCAGATTCTCATCGGCAGTAATAGTAACGTCAACGGGCAGAGTGCAAGCGTAAACCTGACCGCGCCACATCCACTTAATATAGTCAGCAGGAATTTCATCCTCAACTACAGCACCTTCAACCTCCTCGATCAGCATCATTGAGTTGCTGCCCAGAGTAGAAGCATCCCAAGTTACCAGAGCGCCGTCTGAACGCTGGCCATGCATATAACCGTTAGAATCCTTCTCGCCGGTAACGGTGCGGCCGAATACCAAGTTGGCACCAGCACCGATAGCGTTAACCTGCCAGTAAGAGGGGATGGGGCTCAGTTCAACGGGCCAGCCAGCCTTAACAAACAGACCGCTTGTCTTGTGCTGAATCATGTAAGAAGAGTCGGTAGCCTCAATGAAGCGGAACAGGTCAGCACCATTAGCCTCAGCCAAATCTTCATTATTGAAGTACATCAGTCTCATACCCTCGTAGTATGCCTCAGTTGAAAGTTCGGGGTTGTACTGACGAACGGTGTCAATAACTTCAACACCTGCCTCGTTAACATTTGAGTGACTGTATTTGCTGGTAGAAATACCGCTTGCGAGATACTTACCGAACAGTGAGTGATATACCTCAATGTCCTTGCCACTGTTTTTACCCTTTGAGGTAACAGCCTGAGGACCAGCCTTTGACCATCCCATTGCGTCGTACTTAGCCTCAGAGTGGAAGCCAATGCGATACCATACACCGGTCTTAACCTTGTTGGCAGCATCAAGAGCAACTTCCTGAGCATCTGCCATAGCCTTGATCATTGCCTCAGACTCTGCGGGAGTGTAGAGACCGCTCTCATCGTATGCCTGAGCAGCAGCAGCAGCAGCAGTAACAGTCACATTGTCGCGATTGCTCCATTCACCGGGGTTAGTGCCGATGGGATACATTTCTTCGATATTGGTGGGAACTGCAGCGATAGCCTCACGCAGAGCAGCAGGATTTACGTAAACTGCGCCCCAAGCAGCACCTTTCTCGGTGATTGCATTGTATGCAGCCTTGAATGCCTCGTCGTTCAGCAACTCACCGTTGTCACGGTTGTATTCACCTGCCTCCCAAGTTTCAACAGCAGCAGCAAGAGCATCAGCCAGATCCTTACGCTCAGTGTACTGAGACTTCTCGTAGTGAGGACCGCGGTAAGCCTTGAAGATGTTAAACTCTGAGCAGTGCCAGAAACCACGGTCGGTACCGCCGTTAGAGTCTTCCCAGTAGAAGCGGAATACAGTGTAACCCTTAGCGTCGAACAGATCCTCTGAAACAACTGTCTCACCAGCAGTCTGGAAGGGGAAGTTCAATGTAGCCAGGCTATCACCATCCTCATAGGTCAGACCCTCGTCGTTTGTTTCGTAACCCTTAACCACCAACTTAACGGGGTGGTCGTTCTGAGCACCAGCACGACGACTCATCTTAACAGCCTGCATGCCCTCAACTGGAGCAGCGGCCTCAATCTGCAGATAGTGAACATGAGCACCAACTGCAGAAGACCAGTCAGAGTGCCAGTATGTTGAAGGATCACCGTCAAGGAGCTTGGTGATATCACCCTCACGTGTCTCAGTGTAAGGAGAACTGAACTGGGCGGGGTCGGTAACTACAGAGTCTTCGTAGACGATTGTCTCAATATCCTTTGCAATCTCCAGCTGTGCGGGGAATGCAGCAGCGATGCTGTCGCCAAGGTCAACCATAGGACGAACCTGCTTCACAGGTACAGAAGCCTCCATCCATGCCTGAGCGGTAGCCTCGTCAATGGGGTTCAGGAACCAGTAGGTTGCACCGCTGGCAGACCAACCTACAACATTACCTGCAACAGTATATGAAACACCATCAGTATTATTGAAGTTATGGCCTGCAGTATGCAGGTAGTTGTAACCCTTCTCAGTTGTGCCGGGGATACGACGGATAGCAACGGCTGTTCTCTCGGTACCATCCTGCAACTTTGTCTGCTCGTAGAAGTCAATTACAAATTCTGCAGTGTCGCAAGTTTCAAACTCAACATGAGTAGAAGTCTTAATGGGCTTGAAGGTCTTGTCATCAATCTTGTTGATGATCTTGTAAGAAGGAACAGAGTCGTTCTGAGTAGGCTCAATCCAGAACAGGAAGTCTGCGTTCTCCTTGATGTCGCCCCAGTTTGCCTTACCCTTGTGGGCATAGATTGCCTTCTGGGTGGGAACCAATTTCACATTAGTTTCCTTCACGTCACCCTCTTTCTTGAAATTTTCTTCACCCTCTACACAGCCCTGCTCATCGTTGTAAGCATCAGCCTCTTCCTGAGTATAGTATGTGACGGTTGTATCTCTTCTTACATACATCAGGTTGCTGTTGATGGTGTAGTAACCAGCAGCAATCTCCTTCATTGCGCGGGGAACAGTGTTGTTCACCAGAGAATCATGAGCCTGCTGCAGTCTGCTGCCGAAAGCAGTGATAGCTTCGGGAGTCTCGAACTGGGTCTCTATGTAGGTAAGGCCACCATCGGTAGCGAAACCTGCTATCCAAGTCTCAACAGAGTCGGTCTTAGCCAGGAAGAATTCAACGATCTCGGGCTTGTAGTTGCCATAGGAAGCACCTACATTAACCTCATCCTTCAGATTCTGGATGAACTGACCGTCCTGCTTTGAAGCGAAAGAGTTGTACTTTGACTCCAGAGCCTCCCAAGGCATCTGATAGGGGTTCAGGTCGTCCAGGTTGATTTCTGCGATTTCAAAGCAGTTACCAGCATCAGGAGTAGTCCATGTATTCAGAATAATACCAGTGTCGGTCTGACCTGGAATCTGTGAGTTCATACCATGACTACCAATCTGCAGGTACCAAGGAGTCTCGGGGAAAGCACCAGACTGATCCTGAATTGTCAACACAGAAGCAGAAGCATAGTCATCTACATAACTACCATCCTGCTTTACATACTTACCTGCACCAACACTGAAGAGATAGTAGCTATCTCCCTGCAGTTCAATGCGGAAATGCTGGTTTACGTCAGTGGGATTGTAGACAACTTCACCGCCCAGAACTTTACCGTTTGTGGTAGCCAGCTGATTAGGAAGCTTACTGCTGTAGAGCAGTGCGCAACGTCCACTCTTGAGGGTATAGACCTTCTCGTTGTCGAGCTGATCCAAGCTAGTGATGGGTGTAATACCCTGTGCAACAGCAACAACACTAGCCAATACCATCAAAAGAAAAGATGTAATCTTTTTCATAAATGATTTGTTTTGGTTAATAATTAGGTTAGTAAATAAATAGTTCTCTTTAATAATAAATAAGGTGTATTCTCTCTCCCTCGGGCCGCTGCCCGAACACATTTTTCCCTATGAATTAAAAGCGCATTCTGCACCTTTGGGAGACAAAGTTATGGAAAATATAAATCATACTATATACCCACAAGCACAAAAGCATTTAGTGTTAACGTTATTTAACATCTATCCGTCGCATCAAGGAGGCCGAAAGAAGTAAGAAGGAGGCCGAAAGAAGGAAGAAGGAAGAAGAAAGAGCAAACAAAAGACATCACCCTCCCCTTTTTTAGGGCTACCATACACTATCCAATAGAATAGCCACCTAACCAGTCTTTTTTCCCGATAGTCCTAATGAAGCAGACGAGCAAATGAGCAAATGAGCAAATGAGCAGAGAGCGGATAAGCAGGAAGCAGGAAGCAGATGAGTGGAGAGCTGATGAACAGATAGCTGAAAAGCAGGAAACAGATGAGTGGAGAGCTGATGAGCAGGAAGCAGATTAGTGGAGTGCAGAAGCATGGTAGGGACGCTGCGTGCAGCGTCCCTACCATGCTTCTGCATTTGACTTTATTGTTGATTTATCTATCACTCGGCATAGTTTAAGCAAGTTTAACTCTGCTCTCGTTTGCACGCAAATTTCGCTTACTCGCAGATTTCAGCCTTCTTCTCGTTAGCAGAAAGCTGGTAGACAGCATTAATCAGTGTATTGAATTGCGTGCACTGTACGTTGCATGACACTCCCCCCGCCTCCCGTTCCTGCACAAAAAAAGAGTCCTCCGGATTTCTCCAGAGGACTCTATCATCTAAAAACGGCGGCTACCTACTCTCCCACGGGTGTGCAGTACCATCGGCGCGGACGGGCTTAACTTCTCTGTTCGGAATGGGAAGAGGTGGAACCCCGACACTATAACCACCTGAATAATGGTGACATATTGGACATCATGAACGGTGAGCGGTGAACGTTTAACATTGAAAGTTTAACGTTTAACGTTGAACGAATAGTTTTCCGTTTTCACCTTTCACATTTCAGTTCGTAAAATAAGCTGAGAGTATAACCAACCATGCTGAGCGAAAGCCTTCGGGCAATTAGTAAGGCTCGGCTTTGACGTCACCGTCTTTACACCTGCCTCCTATCAACGTCATCGTCTATGACGACCCACAAAGGAAATCTAATCTTGTGGCCGGCTTCGTGCTTAGATGCTTTCAGCACTTATCCGATCCAGACGTAGATACCCGGCAATGCACCTGGCGGCACAACCGGCAAACCAGAGGTCTGTCCAACACGGTCCTCTCGTACTAGTGTCAGATCCACGCAAATTTCCAGCGCCCACGATAGATAGAGACCGAACTGTCTCACGACGTTCTGAACCCAGCTCGCGTGCCACTTTAATGGGCGAACAGCC
>JAZLAC010000050.1:0-12106 GCA_045612965.1 Bacteroidaceae bacterium
CTCCACATAAGAGCGAACCACACTGGTCAACGCTTCGGGATAGATTCGTGCCTCGAGGATATCGCTCTTCAGCCAGTTTATGATGTCACTGTTGTAGGCAAGCGGCACAAAGCGGCGGGCAATGTCTGTGCCAGCATCGCAACCATAACTCTGCTCCTCAACCTCCTTGCTACCGTCGCCCCTCATGTAGAACACCCACACGTTGTTCACATCCACTTTGTCCTTTATCATGTGCTCGATGTAGCGGGAAATCTGATTTGGCTGGTCAGGTGCATCGTAGATCTTGTTTTCCGCGATGACTGCTATGCGCCTATTATTGGCGGTAAAGGTGATGAGACCGTCTATGAAACTGTTTGCCGTGTCGTTCTTGTAGCGTGGATTGAACAGGATGTTCACATCGGAGATGTTCTGGTAATGAATCATCTTGCCGCGTCCCTTGGCAAAGCGGTTCAGGAAACTATTGAGCAAAGCATATCTTCCGGAAGCATCCCGGTACCGCATCAGTGCCAGAAACATCTTGGTATGGTCGTTCTCGCTCATCTTCCATGCTGTAAAGAGGTTGTAAGGGTTCTGGCCCCTGCTTGCACGGTGGCTGGAACCTTCAATGAGTTCAGCCACTTCCTTAATCTTCTGTACTGTCCAGTTTGTCATAATATGCTTTTATTATTTTGGTTTAGGTCCAATAAATGTTTTTCAGAATTCAAAAATAAGGTTCCAGATTTTCTACTTTCAACTGAACCAAAGTGTCGCGTCCCAGGAATTTGCCGTTGTGCATTACGGGCACTCTTTTGCAGACACACTGACGTTTATAAACTACGGAGTCTTCATCACGGATAACGAATTTTACGTCGTCCTCCAAGCATTCAAGGTACTCATCGGAATATTTGCCGCTGACGTACATCACACCGTTAGCAGTTTCCTTGATCTCTGCATAAGGAGCAACGCAGAAATCCTCAAACTCCTGATCAGATGCAAAATAACGTACGTGGAGACATGCTGTAGCTCTTGTATATAGCATTTTCGGATTCATATTCTTCTACGATTCACCTATACATAGCGAGGTTTTATAATGTTATTAGCCTTGTTGCTTTCTTCTGTTAATTTTCTTCCCTTACTCCTTCTCTGTCTCCACCTCCGTGCCAGGGAATCCCTGTTCGAGGACATGGGGCCATACATGCGTCTGCTCCACCTCCATGGTGAGGGAAAGGGTGCCGTCGGGCTGGTCTTCCATGAACAGAAGGTTGCCCCAGTAATTCGGTGCCTTGGACTTTATTCCCAAGAGTGCCTGTAGCAGTATGGGGGTGGGCACGTAGCGACCGAACTCGTTGCCGGGCATGCCGTACTTTTCGGTCAGCTTGTCTATGGTGGCCCTTACCTTGTCCAGCACCTGGGCAGGTCCTGAGATGCTATAGTTCCGGGTCTCGGGAGATACCACATACTCTTCCCAATCCTTCTCGTCAAAATCCCCCATAGGGTTGCCCCAATGCATGAAGGTCTCATCGCCCGTGGCATGCTTTATCTCCTGCGCCTTGGCATAGTACTCCCTGGCCTTGGCTATGTCTATATAGTAGCCGCAATGCTCCTCGCCATAGTAGTACGCATCGCCCAACACCTCGCATATCCAGCCGTAGAGGGGTGAAAGCCCGAGTTCGTGGGCAGGGACTTGCTCCTCCATCTGCCTTTTCTTCTTCTCCACGATGACCATCTCGTTGAACGGGGTTGCGTCTACCCAGTCAACTACCATGCGCACATCGGCATCTGGCAGGTCGGCGGAGCAGATCTTGCCGTACAATGCCCGGGCCTCGTTCTTGTCCCTCTCAAACCATGAGGTACCTTCAACCAACTCCGTACGCTCTATGACCACCTCTTCGCCCGTGTCCTCGTCCGTGAACAGTTCGTCATAGTAACGGCATTTCTCACTGTACATACCTGCCAGAACGATGCAGTCGGCCTTTAGGTTGTCCAGGGCAAGGAGCCATTGCTTGTCCTCCGCCTCCAGCAGGTTCAGGAACTTGCCTTGAAGGTCACCGTCCTCCAGCAGGGCATTCAGCACCTGGGGGGCCAAATCCTTGTTTCCCTGGCGCACCTGGCCAAGCATGGCTGTAAACTCGTCAACTCGCATCTGCTGTGCGTCCCTGTGCTGAGTCTCTTGGATATTGTTCTCTTCCATATCTTGATGTTTTTTGGGTAACGAAGTTGTTCGTGCTCTCACGCATATATATATAATATAGCAACGTTTTGAAAAAAATTCAAAAAATGGGGTAACTTTTTTTTCGAATGGGGAAGAAATACATGATAAAGTCCCATAGATTCAACCTATGGGGCAATACCTGCCTAAATGATCTGCAAGCCAAGAACCATTTTCAAAATTTCCTCTGGAGTTATGAAAGTACCACTATTCAGCAGTGCAGAGACACCTTGGTAATTGTTACGTTTTTCATTTCACCTCAAGTATTTTAGTGTAAATTACATAGTTTTCCATCGTAAAGTTAGCAAATAAACAGCAGATTGCCAAGACTTCATCTGGTTCTTTTTGGTCCTTTTTGCTTCTTTTTACAGTTGCAAACCGGCCATATCATGTGGTCAAAGACGACATAGAGTATGGCCATCTGAACGAAGTACCGCTTTGGGCATTCGGATTGCTATATTAACAACACGTGAATCATCCGTTTCATCCGTTGATATTGCTACTATCAAAAAAAGTCTGCAGGCTGCAAATATCCGTAAAAATCTGCCGTACCTGTGTGTCTTCTTGCGGGCATTTTGCAATAAACGTGCAATGGCAAGGCACAAGGAAGGTAAGATACAGATACAAAAAAGAAGGTGAAAGCCCATCGCTTCCAACTTCTTTTTGGTATTCTATATGCAGTATAGGATCCTACTTCTGATTCCAGAATGCCTCCTCGGCCTTCTTCTTGCGCATGTACTCGTTGTACTCTGCCTGCAATCTGGCATTGGTGGCCTGCTGAGCGATAGCCTCGTTGAGGCGCTTCTTCATGTCTGAGGCACGATTGGCATAGGTAATGTCTGCCTCGGCTGCCATGTCGCAATATGCCACGGCACCCTTCAGGTCATGTACCTTGACAAGGCTTACCACCATCTGCCAATAAGCGGCGCCTTTGAGAGAGGGGTTAAAGGCAATGGCCTTGTTGATATACTCCTCGCCCTTGGTATAGCCGCCGCTGGAAATGAGGGCCTGGGCTACCTTGATGCAGATCTTGCCGCGTGTAGCGTCGTCTGATGCCAGTTCAAGGGCCTTGTCATAGTAGGAAAGGGCCTCGGTTGCCTTGCCGTCCTTCTGGGCCTTCTGGGCAAGACCGATTGAAGAGGTAAAGGTGGGTTCCAGGTCGTAAGCCGCCTTGGCATATACGAAGTAGATGGAATCGTTGTCGCAACCGTTCTGCGCCATCAGGTTCAGAGAGGAGTTGAGTTTGGCGATGTCCGTCTTGTAGGCATCGAATTTCTTGGTGTAGATAGCAATGATCTGCTCAGGATCGGCAGCACCGCTATTTGCAAAGGTCTGCTCGATAAGAGCCAGAGGGCCCTCGTATTTTGCCAGGATTTTCTGTGCCTTGGCATCATCGCCTGCGGCCTGTGCCTCCTTGGCAAGCTGGAGCATGGTTTCGCACGCATCCTTAGAGTCGAGATAGTCCTGGAGGTACTGTTCGCGCAATGCGTTGGGGGCGCTCTTGTACATGGCGTCTGATGTCAGGAAGAAGTTCTGCAGCACAGAACCCTCAACCTCGCGGCCACCCTTCTCGTTGATCATACGGATAGCATCGGAATAGTTCTTGTAACTCTGGTTCAAAGTGTAGCCGGAACCCGGTGTTGAAGGAGCGGTCCAGTTGTAGTAGTCTGCCTTGATGGCGAGCACGTCGCCCAAGGTGCTCTTGAGGTGCTCACGCTTTTCCATGCTGTTGAGAGTGTCCAGACGTGCGGCACGCTGGTCAAACATGTACATCAGGTCGTTGAAATATGCCAATTTCTTTTCCTGGTCCTGCTCGGCGATGATCAACTGATAGAGCATGAAGGGGGCATGTCCCTTGTAAAGGCCAGAAATGGCATATGGAGCATTCTTCATGAGCCATTTCCATGAAATATGGGCGTCCTTCCAGTCCTTGTTGTCTATGCCCATCTGGAAACTGCTGATATGGCCACGGCCAACGACAATACTGTCCTCGCCGGCGGTAGCTGCAATTCTTTCGTCTACAGTTGCGCCTTCAAACTGTGCCATGGCCGCTGATGCGAAAGTAGCCAGGCATGCAAAAGCAAGTGTTCTGATCTTCATAATTCGTGTCTTAACTTCTATTGTACGTATTTGGGGACAAAGTTACTGCTTTTCCCGTACAAAAGGCACCTTTTTACCATTAAAATTACTAAAAAGAGGGCGGCTTGCACTTATTTATCCTTAAAAAACGAAGGAAAGCGGCAACAAATGACTGTTCGTGATGTAAAAAATGCCGATCCCAAGGTGTCCTGGAACCGGCATCCTATATCACTCGAAAACGAATCTGCTGTATTGATATGGCTTACTTTACGAGATACTTGTCGCCGCTCTCTTCGGCCATCTTGCGCAGATAGTGCTCGGGATAGCCGGGACGCTGGGGAGCAACGGGCTCTCCGCCGGGAGTGAGGAGGTAGTCACCGTTCTCGTCAACCTTCTTCACGCACATGTCGTTGTACTTGACAATGAGCTTCTGCGCCAGCTGCATCCATTCGTCCATCATCATGCCCGACATGCGGAGGCTGTAGTCGCTGAGGAACTTCTTGCCCTCGGCCTCGCCCATTTCCTGGGCCTTGCTCTCCATCATTGCCTGAACGCTGTTGAAATCCTTCTCCAAACGGTCGCGGACAACCTGAAGTTCGGGGAAGAGGAGATTGTAGCGGTAATAAACCATGTTGCTCACCCAGTTGCACATCCAGTAGGCATTGCGGAAAGAGAACGTGGTAGCATTGGCCAACTTCTGGCTGTAGCACTCGGGAACGGCCTCCAGGCATGAATAGATGGGGGCAAGGGCAACCATATTGGCATCGTCGTTGCCAAACCAAAGTACGCCACCGATATAGTCGGGCAGATAGTCGCGCATCTGAGCCACATAGATGGCGCTGGACTGTACGGTGCTGATGGGGCGCTCGTTAAAATACTCCTTGCCGTCCACCTTGTAGGAAAGGGGGGTAACACGGTATGGCATCTGCCAGGGCAAGCCGCCCAGACCCTCGGTAATGTCCATGGGAGTGCCCTCGTAGTGGTCGCGCATCATGTCCTTGACGTCCTGGGTGCTCAGGAGTTGCTTGGGCTTTACCCAAAGGGGCATTTCGTGGTGTACGCCTTCAAGAGGCTGCTGGGTTTGGGGATCAGTATCCTCGCCCATAGCGTATGGCAGGTAAGGCTTCATGTCCTCGGCAGCCCACTTGTTGAAGAAACTCCACACACGGGCCTCGCAATAACGCTTGGCGCCGAAATCTATGGGGGCATATGCCTCGGAGAAGGAGAAGTCCTGGTCCTTGCCGGTAAAGTAGCCCTTCTTGCGGGCAAATGAAATGACATCCTTGGAATACATGCAGTTCTCCTTGTCCTTCAGGGGGAACTTGCGGATACGGCTATGATTGGCATGGGCACTGATCATATCGTCGGGCATGCGGCGTGCCACCCAAACGGCACCCATCTCGGCCTTGCCCTTGCCTATGAGTTCCATGATCCATACCTCGTTCTTATCGGCAATGGTAAAACTCTCGCCACTGCACTGATAGCCATACTTCTGGCACAGTTCGTCAATGAGCCTGATAGCCTCGCGGGCGGTCTTGCAACGCTCCAGGGCAATCCACATGAGAGAACCGTAATCCATGATGCCGGGACCTCCGTCCAACTCAGGACGGCCGCCAAAGGTGGTCTCCATGATGCTAAGCTGGTACTCATTCAGGAAACCTGTTACCTGATAAGTCTCGGAAGCCTCGGGGATCTCGCCCAGATAGTTGCTTGTCTCGTAATGATAGACGGGGCGCATGGTTCCCTTGGGGTGCTTGGTTCGGGGCTTGTAGTAGAGCGAGGAGAACATACCGTAACTGTCGCTGCTATAACTGATAATGACGCTACCGTCGGAAGAGGCCTTCTTGCCCACAATAAGGTTGGTACAGGGCATGGCTGCCAGCGACACGAGAAGAAGGCACAGAAGTGAAAATATTGATTTACGCATAAAACTATATATTAACTATATTCGGAGTACTCCGAGTTTTCAGATTACTCGGATTATAAGCCGTTACTTGATTACCAATTTATCGGAACCGGCGGCCTTGAAACTCATGTCCATGCCCTTGACACTATGTGTGAGGGCACCAAAACTGATGAAGTCAACACCGGCCTGGGCATATGGTACCATGGTTTCGAAGGTGATGCCGCCACTTGATTCCGTCTCGGCACGTCCGGCAACGAGTTCAACGGCTTTCTTGGTGTCCTCGGGAGTGAAGTTATCAAACATGATGCGGTCGCAACCCTCCTCCAGAGCCTCTTCCAGTTCCTTCCAGTTGCGCACCTCGCACTCTATCTTCAGGTCCTTGCCATGATCCTTACAGTACTGCTTTGCACGAGAGATGGCATTGTGCACGCCACCGCAGAAATCAATATGGTTGTCCTTGAGCAGTATCATATCAAACAAACCGATACGATGGTTCATACCGCCACCTATCTTCACAGCCTCTTTCTCCAGCATACGCATGCCTGGAGTGGTCTTGCGGGTGTCAAGCACACGGGTCTTGGTACCGGCATCAATGAGAGCCTGCTGATACTTGTGGGTCATGGTGGCAATGCCGGACATACGCTGAAGGATGTTCAGCATCAGACGTTCGGTCTGCAGGAGGCTCTGCTCCTTGCCTCTAACGCTCATCACTATGTCACCGGGCTTTACGTGTGCACCATCCTCTATGTAAACCTCAACCTCCAAAGTGGGGTCAAAGCGGCGGAACACCTGCTTGGCAATCTCCACACCGGCAAAGATACCTTCCTCCTTTATCAGCAACTTGCTCTCGCCCATACTGTCGGCAGGAATGCAACACAAGGTGGTGTGGTCACCATCACCGATATCCTCGCTGAAAGCAAGGTCAATAAGTCTCTCGTTCAATTCTTCTACGCTAAGCATAATTGTATGGTATTTATTGTTATATTTCGTTTACAGTCTTTCCAACCTCTGCTCGCCTGATAAAGCGGAAATATGAAAAGGCGAAACGGAAAACCATCCTCTCACCTCTCACCGCTCATCCTTTATGGCTCACTCATGATGATATGGTTCTCCGCTCAGTATTGTCATGGCACGATACACCTGCTCCACGAAGAGCAGACGTATCATCTGGTGCGAGAGGGTCATCTGCGAAAGGGAGATCTTCTCGTCGGCCCTATCATACACCGCCGGGGCAAATCCGTATGGCCCGCCCACGATGCAAAGCAGGCGCTTGGTACCAGACACCATCTTCTTCTGCATCCATGAGGCAAAGTCCACGCTACGTCTTTCCACCCCATGCTCGTCCAGGAGCACTACCCTGTCGCCCGGCTGTATACGGGAGAGTATCATGGAGGCCTCTGCCTCCTTTTGCTGTGCCTCGGACAGGGCTTTTGTCTGACGCAGTTCCGGTATCACCTCGATATCCACGGGCAGATAGTGCTTCAGGCGCGCCAAATATTCGTCCACGAGGGCAATGATATGCTTGTCCGTGGTTTTGCCTACCACCAGCAGGGTTACCTTCATTTCTTCTCCTCCCCGTTGTTTGTGTGTTGTACATTCTCATAGGCCCCAATGTCGGCATGGCCATCAGCCTCACGGCTTCTGCCAAGCCGGTCAAGAGGATATTCCTTGACCAAAGAGGCATCGGCATTGTTTCGGAAGCATGCCTGATTGCTGGGGGTGAAGTCGTAAAGTCGTGCATACGTGTCGAAAAGCGCAAACTGGGGGCCATAGTGCATGGTGTCCTCCGGATTTACGTATATGTTTCGGACAAAGCGCACGTTACTATCATCGCTATACACGGTATTCAGGAAACAGTTCTGGAAATAATATCGTGCCGAATCCTGGTATTTGCTCTCCTTAAGGAAATTGCCCGAAATAACGTCCTCGCCATAACCGGTTATAACGCAGTTTATGAAGGAGGCATGCGCAATATCATAGTACATGGTATCACCGTATTCAACGTCGTAGTCGCTGAGACTCAAGGCCCATCCTCGCACGGCATCATAGTTGTAGAACTGGGCCAAGGTGCAGAAGGTCATATCTGCCTGGCCGCCAATCATCTGGAAAAGGTTTCCGTAAGCATTGCTTATCTGGGTATTGTAGGCTCTGACGCTACTATTCCTTGTCCAAAGGGCATTGCCTCCCGTATTGTGCAAAATACAGTTGGCCAGTTCTATGTCCGTATCCTCGGCAATGATGCCAAAGGTACTGCTATGCAGGTCAAGGTATGTCAGTTTATGGCCATGGCCATTGAGGTACACCCCACCCCATTGCTGGGGAGTATTGTCGTATGGAAGGTAGTCAAAGAGATTGCCCGTACGGTCGCCGCGGAACACTACAGGTTGCTCCAGGGTGCCATTAACCGTCAATGTGCCATCCACACGCATAGAGGCATGCTGGTGGAAATAGAGTTGGGTTCCGGCAGAAACGGTAAGGGTGGCGCCGGAAGACACATACAGGCTATCGTAAACTATTATCGGCTTGCGGTTTGGCAGAACGGTGTCCTGCTCTATAACCTTGATTCCATGCCAATGTATGGCATCCCTGCCTCCGGCCATAAGGGTTACGTACTGGACCTCTCCACTTTCCAGACGAAAACAGAGGCTGTCGGTATGGGTAGTTACGGTATCGGCATTGCCATCAGGCAGGGTTACCTCCACAAGAACGAAGATACTATCGTTTCTCCTCACCTCGAAATCAGTACCCCAACCATCCTGGAGGAACTGTCCATCCACATTCACCCGGAAAGGACTATATCCGGCATGCTTCAAACGTACCTCATTTATTCTCAGTCCATTATCATTCCCATTGTAGACAAGCAAACGCTGTGTGCTGCTACTTACAGTGGTTATAATGGTATCGAAACTGACTACATCACGACTGAACGTGAGATGAGCCTGAGGGTCTGCAGTCCACGAATCATAATCATCGCAACTGCAGACCATCGTCAGCATTATACCTATTATATATATATATAACGGAAATCTCTTCAAAGACATTCTAGCATTAGATATTAGCCAATATTGCCAGCAGGTGATCCCACACTAACTGTACAC
The DNA here is from genome assembly GCA_045612965.1 of Bacteroidaceae bacterium. Classification (GTDB taxonomy): domain Bacteria; phylum Bacteroidota; class Bacteroidia; order Bacteroidales; family Bacteroidaceae; genus Physcousia. The sequence continues at coordinate 9,272 of JAZLAC010000050.1, forward strand.
TGGGAATGTGCATACGCTCATCGGGACTATGTACGCCACGCATCGTAGGACCAAGGCTCACCATATCCATTCCAGGGAACTTCTCGCTGAAGAGGCCGCATTCCAAACCTGCATGTATTCCACCAACAAAGGGCTCCTTGGCATAGAGTTTCTTATACTGCTCCACGGCAACGACAAGCAACTTGCTGTTGGGATTCATCTTCCAGCCGGGATAGCCCTCTCCGCTCTGTACATCAGCACCGGCAAGTTCGAAAACAGCACGGAAGGTAGCAGCCACGTTGTGACGTGCGCTAAGTATGCTGCTGCGCTGGCTGGAGTTCACCAGGATAGTGTGGTCGGACGGATTCTTGCGTATGCTTGCCAGATTGGAACTTGTCTCCACCAGGTCTATGTCCTGACACATGGCATAGATACCATTGTCCACACCCTGAAGGGCAAGAATCAGATTACGCCCGGTCTGCTTGTCTATGAGGCTTTCTGGAGCCTCCTCGCTTTCCAGGATGAACTCCATGGTCTTCTCCGTACGGCTGTATTCCTCCTCCACATTGGCCTGGAAGATGTTCCAATCAACACGGATCTGCTCCTTGTAGGCATAGGGTACAGACACCAGGCATGATGCCTCACGTGGAATGGCATTGTGCAGACCGCCAGCCTGAATGTCCGCCAGCCGCATATCGGTCTTTTCCTGTTGCATGTAGAGGAAACGTGCAAGGAGTTTGTTGGCATTGGCACGCATCTTATTGATATCGTCGCCGGAATGTCCGCCAGTCAGGCCCTTGATGGTCAGGCGAACAAAGAACATTCCATCCTCCACAGGCTCATCCTTGTAGTGGAAAGTGGCGGTGGTACGGCAACCGCCGGCACAACTCACAAAGATATATCCCTCTTCCTCGTTATCAAGGTTTACCATCATGCGGCCCTTCAGGAAGTCGGCAGGCATAGCCTCGGCACCTGTCAGCCCGGTCTCCTCGTCACGGGTGAAAACACACTCCAAAGGACCATGCTTGATGTCGGTAGAGCGAAGCAGGGCAATCTCCATGGCACAACCGATACCGTCGTCCGCACCCAGGGTTGTGCCTTTGGCCTTCATCCACTCGCCATCCACATAAGCCTGGATAGCATCATTCTCGAAATCAAACTCCACATCGTTGTTCTTCTCGCACACCATGTCCATGTGGCTCTGAAGCACTACGATTGGCCGGTCTTCCATACCTGGAGTGGCAGGCTTGCGGATAACGACATTTCCTATTTCATCACGCTCTGTCTCCAAACCAAGACTACGACCCACCTCAAGCAGGTATTCCATCATCTTGTCCTCCTTCTTCGAGGGGCGGGGAACACGGTTTATCTCATCAAAGGCTTCAAACACGGAAGCAGGATTCAAGTTTGTCATATCAAATTCTGTATTTGAACATTAATATTAAATTAACGCATTGCCGTGCGGTTTTATTTGGCAGATTAGCAAATAATCGCTATCTTTGCCGACCGAAACCATGACTTTGCGTTGCAAATATACAAATAAATGTTGAAACTCTTACTTCTGACGCTTGGAATTTGCGCAATATGCATATTGCTGCTTTCCATACGCATAATACTGCAAAAGGATGGCCGATTCCGTAGCCTGCACATTGGGCAAAGTCCGGAGATGCGCAAGAAAGGCATACACTGCGTACAGAGCATGGACAGGATGATGAGACATCAGAATCCGCACAAAGTCAAGGAAAAATCAATTCAAACAAATACAGACAAAAAATGAAAAAGTACTTTTTAATGATCATGGTCATCGCCCTGGGCTTTGCATCATGCTGCAACAACACAGAAGCAGAGTGTGCCGAGGGCGCACAATCTGCAGAAACAGAGGTAACAGGTTTGCGTATCGCCTATGTAGAACTGGACAGCCTCATGGGCCAGTACCAACTTTACAAGGATTATGAGGAAGTGCTCACACGCAAGGGTACTGAAATCCAGAACACCCTGGCCCAGAAGCAGCGCAAACTGGAATCCAGTGCTACAGCCATGCAGCGCAAGTATGAGAACAACGGTTTCCAGACACGCGACGAATTGGAGCGCGCACAACAGAGCCTCCAGCATCAGGAAATGGAACTTCAGCAATTGGCCGCCACTCTCAACAACGAATTCAACGAGGAGCAGGCACGCATCAACCAGGAGGCACGCGACAGCATCCAGGCCTTCCTTAAGATATACAATCAGACAAAGAAATACGACTACGTAATGATCAAGGCCGGCGACAATCTGCTTATCGCCAACCCCAAGTACAACATCACAAAAGACATCGTTACAGGTCTGAACAAACGCTATAACGCAAAAAAGTAACAAATTAGCATACTATTTCTTGCACATCTCGCGGAAATACATTAACTTTGCACCCGATTTATGCCGTTGAGGCTCGAAAAAGAGAACCACTAGATGGTTCCGCCCCGCGGTCAAACCCGTTAAATAAATAATTAAAATGTACGCAATCGTTGAGATTAACGGTCAGCAGTTCAAGGCTGAAGCTGGCAAGAAGCTGTTCGTACACCACATCGCTGGTGCCGAGGCTGGTCAGGCTGCTGAGTTTGAGAAAGTGTTGTTGGTAGACAACAACGGTACTATCACCGTAGGTACTCCCACTGTAGAGGGTGCTAAGGTTGTATGTGAAGTGGTATCTCCCCTGGTAAAGGGCGACAAGGTTCTGGTATTCCACAAGAAGCGTCGCAAGGGTTACCGCAAGCTGAACGGTCACCGTCAGCAGTTCACCGAGTTGACTATCAAGGAAGTTATTGCTTAATCACTAAAATCACAGGAGGAACACAGAATGGCACATAAAAAAGGTGT